>JAFSLV010000009.1 GCA_017448245.1 Lachnospiraceae bacterium
ACGAAGCCGGAACAAGAGCGGAATGCTGCATGTCAGGGGCGCGAGAGGTATAACACTGATTCTTGATAATACAAGCGTCGCAGACTGGATTCAAAGATAAAGTCCGAGGTGCTTTTCCTCGGACTTTGTCTTCAGTCTGACATGTCTTATCATAGCATAAGACATGCGTTTTGCAACCGGCACGTTCATTGCTTTTTTCATACGGATTGGATATAATGATGTTTTACAGTGACAGTTGTGCAGGGAGGTTCTTTTTGCAGGAGAAAAACGAAAAACGCACCCTCCGTCTGATTACGGCGGTGACCATTCTGGCGGTGCTTCTCATCTGGTGGGGCGCGACGGAATGGAATCTGGTCAATACGCGGATCGTCCCGCGGCCCGTCGCCGTATGGAATGCGTTTCTGCAGATCCTCAAAAACGGCTATAAGAATCATACGCTCATTGCGCATCTTGCGGCATCGCTCTCAAGACTGATCGCGGCGTTTGCCGCGGCCTCCGTGGTCGGGGTGACCACGGGGTTGCTGTGCGGTTTTCATCCGAAGGCCGGCGCCGTGATGGAGCCTCTCGTGGAGTTTTTCCGTCCGCTGCCGCCGCTTGCGTACTATGTGCTCCTTGTGCTGTGGCTGGGCATCGGCAACGAATCCAAGATCGTTCTTTTGCTGTTTGCGTGTCTGCCGCCGATCTTTGTCGCGTGTGCGGCGGCCACAAGGCGCGTGCCGGAAGACTACATGAACAGCGCATTGAGTCTCGGCGCGTCGAGGCGGCAGATTTTTTTCCACGTAGTTTTTTTCTACTGTCTGCCCGAAACACTGACGGGGATGCGGACCGCCTTCGGTGTCGGCTATACGACGCTGATCTCCGCGGAGATGGTCGCCGCGGTTTCGGGACTGGGATGGATGGTGCTGGACGCGCAGCGCAATATGCGTAACGACGTGATCTTTGTCGGTATATTCATCATGGGCTTTACGGGAATCCTGATGGACCGCGGACTTAGGGCGCTGGAAAAAAAGCTGGTACCCTGGGCAGGCAGGATCTGAGGTCGTTTCGGGGAAAGGAAACAGAGGTATGTTCAAAAGGATCATCAGCGCGGGCATGTGTGTCATAACGGCATGTGTGCTTGCGGCATGCGGCACGGGCGGCACGGAGCCCGCACCGCAGGGGGACCGGCCCGCGCAGGTCAATATCGGCACGCAGCAGCTCCCCAATGACGAAATGATTGCGATCATCAAAGGATATTACGAAGAGGAGATGGGCGTACCCGTCCATGTCATCAATTTTGAAGCGGGGGATATCCGCAATGCGATGATGGCGGGAGACATTGATTTTGCCATGCTCGGTTCCTCCTCCGCGATCCTTGGCAGGGCCAACGGCATGGACGTGTCGCTTGTGTGGATCCACGAGATCATCGGCACCTCCGAGCAGCTGGTCGCGCATGAGGATTCGGACATCCGGACCATGGAGGATCTGCGCGGGCGGACCGTCGCGGCGGCTTTTACGTCGACGGCGCATTACTCGTTATTGAATGCACTGGAACTGTACGGCATGGAGGAGACGGAGCTGACGATTCTGGATATGCAGCAGCCGGATATCATCGCTGCGTGGGACAGGGGCAATCTGGACGCCGCCTATGTCTGGGAGCCGGGTGTGTCAAGGCTGCTGGAGACGGGGCGCACGGTCATTACGAGCGAGGAGCTGGCAAAGGAAGGGATCCTTACCGCCAATGTCGAGATGGTACGCAATGAATTTGCGGCGCAGTATCCGGAGATGGTCCAAGCCTACATCCGCGCGGTCGATCGTGCGTGCGCGGATTTCAGGGCGGACCCGGATGCCGCGGCGGCGCTTGTCGGAGACTACATCGGCATCACCGCACAAGAGGCGCTGGTGCAGATGAGGGGTTCCGTCTGGCTGTCCGCGGAGGAACAGCTCCTTCCGGAATACATGGGTACCACGGAGTCGCCCGGCGCCTATGCGGATTCCGTTGTGGATACGGCCGACTTTTTATACAGCCTGAACAGTCTCAAGGAAGAGCCGGATGATTCATACATGCGCGCTTTTGTAGATCCCCGGCATGTCGAGGCCGTCCTTGCCGATGAATGAAGCACTGTTGCAATTTGACCACGTGTCGGTGTATTACGGGCAAACGGCGGAGGACAAAGGGCTGCAGGCGCTTTCCGATATCAACCTCACGGTGGCGGACGGCGAATGCGTATGCATTCTTGGGCCGTCCGGCTGCGGCAAGTCGACGCTGCTCAATCTGGTCGCCGGTTTTTTGAGACCGACCGAAGGCCGTGTGACGGTGGACGGCACCGATGTGCAGGGACCGGGACCGGAGCGCGGCATGGTATTTCAGGAGCCTGCGCTCTACAACTGGCTCGACGTGAGCGGCAATATCGCCTTCGGACTGAAGATGCGCGGTCTGCCGGTTGCTGAAATCAAAGAAAAAACGGCGCGTTTTGTGGAGCTGACGGGGCTGTCCGGTTTTGAGCACTTTCCGCCGTACGAGCTGTCCGGCGGCATGAAGCAGCGCGTGGCGCTTTCGCGCGTGCTGGTGGGCGGCCCGCGGGTGCTGCTGATGGACGAACCTTTTTCCGCACTGGATCCCGCGACGAGGCAGGAGATGCAGGATCTTCTGGTCACGCTGCGGGACGATAACCGCTGTACGGTGCTGCTCGTGACACACGATGTCAACGAAGCACTGTTTCTGGCGGACCGGATTCTTGTTTTGTCCGCGAGGCCGGGACGCGTGATTGACGAGATGGATCTGCATGGCACGGTTTTTCGGGACCGGCGCAGTGAAATCATAGAGAGATCGGACATGACGGCGCTGCACAGGCGCATCATGACGGCAGTCACCAATCATTCTTCACAAAGGGGGGACTATGGATAATCAGACCTACAAAGAAAAATTCAAACCGGGTCAGGCGGTCGCCGGCGTTGTGTTGCTGATCGTGCTTGTCGCGGGCGGCGTCATGTTCCTGAAGCCGAACATCGCGCTCAGGCTCGTGATCGGGCTCTCGTTCGGTTATGTGCTCTCGCGCGCGATCACCGGATTTGCGGGCAGTGTCAACCGTGCCTGCCGTACCGGCAGCACGCAGCTGATGCGCACGCTGGCCTTTATGTTTTTTATCACGTCGATCGTCGTTGCGGGCTTTGCGTACCGCGACGAGAGTTTTGAGCAGCTGGATCTGTGGATCAATCCGGTGAACCTGGGACTGATTCTCGGTGCCGCGATCTTCGGCTTCGGGATGAGCCTGTCTTCCTGCTGCGCGTCCGGCGTGATGCAGGATCTGGCAACGGCGTCGCCGCGCGCGATCCTGACGCTGATCTTTTTCGGCATCGGCGTGTTTGTCGGTTTTCCTCTGCAATACTCGCAGGCATGGATCGAGAAATCCGTCGTATCGACGGAGCGCGGCCTGCAAAAAGGAGGCGGCGTCTTTTTCCCGGATCTCTTCCGGTGGGACGGCTTTAACGGATACCTCGGTGCGATTGTGCTGACAGGAATCCTGTGTCTGGTTGTATATAAGGTGAGCATGTGGTATGAGACAAAGCAGAAGGCATCCGGCAGGTACACGGGCGTCGGAACGGAGGCGCTGCAGGCGTCCGCCTATGAGTATGATATTACAAAGGTAAAGTTTTTCTCGAAGGACACGTACTATCATTTCTTTGTCAAGCCTTTTACCTTAAAGGAAGGCGCGGTCGGTCTGACGATCCTCTTCACGCTGCTGCTTGCGCTGTTCAAATCCGAATGGGGTGCGTCCACGCCGTACGGATTGTGGGTGGCGCGCGTGCTGATCACGTTTGGCGTCGATCCGGAAAAGATCATGGTCTTTGCCAATACCACGATGGGAGGCGCTTTTGAAACACCGTTTCTGGAGCAGGCGGTGTCCGTGCAGGATATCGGCATCTGCCTCGGGGCCGTGATCTATATGCTGCTGACCGGTGATTTTATCGACTCCGTCAAAGAGGCGCTGTCGATCACCGGAAAGGAAGCCTTCTGGTATATCGTCGGCGGATTTACGATGGGATTCGGCACGAGGCTCGCACAGGGCTGCAACGCGGGGGCCCTGTATTCCCCGATCGCGGCGTTTTCGCTGTCGGGCTGGGTGTTCTTGCCGTTCATGGTGCTGGGCGGCATTCTGGGCAACCGGGTATACAAAAAAACGGGAATCAGATGATGCAAAGGAAGCATCATAAAGATACGATAACGGTCCCGGGGACGGACCAAAAGAAAGGGGTGTCTTATGAGTAAACGTATTTTGATTGTCGGCGGTGTTGCGGGCGGCGCGTCGGTTGCGGCCAGGGCCAGACGTATCGACGAGGATGCAAAGATCATCATGTTTGAACGCGGACCGAACGTGTCCTTCTCCAACTGCTGTCTGCCGTTTTATCTCTCCAGAACGGTGGCGCATTCCACGGATCTGGTGCTGATGGATCCCGCGCAGTTCAAAAACCAGTACAACATCGACGCGCGCGTGGGATACGAGGTCACCGCGATCAACCGCAAGAAAAAGACCGTCACGGTGAAAAACGTCAGGACCGGAAAAAAGACGGAGGAAGCATACGACAAGCTGTTTCTTTCTCCGGGTGCGGCACCCGTAAAGCCGAAATCCATCGCCGGCGTGAACGGCAAACATGTCTTCACGATCCGCAATGTCGTGGATATCGCGGCGCTCGACAGCTATATCCGCAAGCACAAGGTCAAGGACATCGCGGTGATCGGCGGCGGCTTTATCGGCATGGAGGCGGCGGAAAACCTGCGTGAGGGCGGCTTCCACGTGACGCTCATCGAGGCGCTCGATCAGGTCATGACGCCGTTTGACGAGGACATGGTGCAGATCCTGCACAAGGAGATGCATGACCACGGCGTGCAGCTGATGCTGGGCAGCGGCGTCAGGTCGATCTCCGCTTCGGAAGTGACGCTCGCAAACGGCAAAAAGGTAAAGGCGCAGGCAGTGGTGCTTGCGATCGGTGTCCGTCCGGAGACGGAGCTTGCCGAAAAAGCGGGACTGGAGCTGGGTGAAACGGGAGCGATCCGGGTCGATCACAATTATCAGACCTCCGATCCCGATATCTATGCGGTCGGTGACGCGATCGAGGTATATCACCGTCTGACGCACAAGCCCGCACGTCTCACGATGGCGGGTCCCGCACAGCGCCAGGCGCGCGCGGCGGCGGATCACATGTACGGCATCCCGCACAATAACAACGGGGTCGTCGGAAGCTCCTGCATCCGCGTCTTTGACATGAACGCGGCCTGCACGGGACTCAACGAAAAAGCGTGCAGGGCGGCGGGCATCCGCTATGATTTTGTCTATGTGATTCCGGGAGACAAGGTGGGGCTGATGCCCGGCAGCAATCCGATGCATTTCAAGATGCTCTTTGAATATCCGACCGGCAGGATCCTCGGCGCACAGGCGATTGGCAAGGGAACGACCGACAAGCGGATCGACGTAATCGCGACCATGATCCAGATGGGCGGAACGCTCGAAGACTTAAAGGAACTGGAGCTGTGCTATTCTCCCGCGTACTCCACGGCCAAGGATGTCGTCAACCATGCGGCGCTCGTCGGTCTGAATCTCCTCTACGGCCGCTTTAAGCAGGTGCCGGTGTCCTCCGTGCGCAAGCTGGTGACAGGCAAGGCCTGTATCATCGATGTCAGGGAGCCCGGCGAATACAAGCTCGGTCATCTCAAGGGCGCCAAAAACATCCCGCTGAGCGAGCTGAGAAAACGCATGAAGGAGATCCCGAAGAACAAGCCGGTCTATCTGCACTGCAGAAGCTCGCAGCGCTCGTATAACGCGATCCTTGCGCTGCAGGCCAACGGATACGACCAGGTCTACAATATCTCCGGCTCGTATCTGGGGATCTGCAATTACGAGTACTTCCGCGATCAGACGACGAAGCGGACGAAGATCCTGACGGAGTACAACTTTAACTGATCAGGAAAAAACTGATCAGGAAAAACACGGGGAGAGGAATGCCGGAATGTGGCGGGTTACACGGGATGTGTATCCATGCGCATTCCGGCGTTTTTGTACGAACACGGATGTGCCCCGGATTTCCTTCGTACGGATTTGCCCCGAATTTCCTTCGTGCTTGTCTTTTTTTTCCGATTGTGATAAGATATCATGGCTGTGTCATAAGACACCCAAATACACACGCACAGACCAAAACCCCTTGCGGGTGTCCGCAAAACGCGGATGGCAGGGGCAGCCGTCAGGCTCAGGCGGCACAGGCCGTGCGGACGACCAACCAAAGGAGGAACTGAATAATGAGCGTAGTATCCATGAAGCAGCTGCTGGAAGCAGGTGTTCATTTTGGACACCAGACCCGCCGCTGGAATCCCAAAATGGCCCCGTATATCTTTACGGAGCGCAACGGCATCCACATCATCGATTTACAGAAGACGGTCGGCAAGGTAGACGAAGCCTACAAGGCGATTTTTGAGATCGCCTCGCAGGGCGGCACGATTCTCTTTGTCGGCACCAAAAAGCAGGCGCAGGACGCGGTCAAAAATGAAGCGGAGCGTTGCGGCATGTTCTATGTCAACGAGCGGTGGCTCGGCGGCATGCTCACCAACTTCCGCACGATCCAGTCCCGCATCGACCGCATGAAGGCGATCGAGCGCATGCAGGAGGACGGTACCTTTGATCTGCTTCCCAAAAAGGAAGTCGCACAGTTAAATAAGGAACACGAAAAGCTCGAGAAGAACCTCGGCGGTATCCGTGACATGCGCCGCATTCCCGATGCGATCTTTGTCATCGATCCGAAGAAGGAGCACATCTGCGTCAAGGAAGCTCATACGCTGGGCATCACGCTGGTCGGTATCGGCGATACCAACTGCGATCCGGAGGATCTTGACTTTATCATCCCCGGCAATGATGATGCGATCCGTGCGGTAAAGCTCCTGTGCGGCAAGATGGCGGACGCCGTCATCGAGGCCAACCAGGGCGAGGAGGCGCTCACCGCATCCGCCGAACAGCAGGCGGCCGCAGAAGAGGACAAGGCTCCCGAAGACATTGAGGAAGTCGTCGCGGAGGAGTAATCTTTTTTATATAGTACAGGGCGAAGCACTTGCTGCTGAGCCCGTGAGAACACGAAGAACAGCCGAGTGTCGCATCGAGTCATCGCCGCAGGCGATTTGCATGCGAGATGCGATGAGTGGCTGCGACTGAAAGGAGCAGACATGAGTATAACAGCCGCAATGGTAAAAGAGCTCCGCGAGATCTCCGGTGCGGGGATGATGGAGTGTAAAAAGGCCCTGGAAGAGACACAGGGCAATATGGACGAGGCGATGGAGTTTCTGCGCAAGAACGGACAGGCCAAGGCGGAGAAGAAGGCGAGCCGCATCGCCGCGGAAGGCCTGACCGGCATCTGCATGAAGGACGATCATACGGCGGCGGTCGTCGAGGTCAACTCGGAGACCGACTTTGTCGCCAAGAACGAAAAGTTCCAGGCGTTTGTCGAAGCGGTCGCCAGACAGGCGGCGGATTCGGACGCCAAGGATCTCGACGCCTTCCTTGCGGAAAAATGGAACGAGGACACGTCAAAGAGCGTCAAGGATGCGCTGGTCGAGATCACCGCGGTCATCAGCGAAAAAATCGACATCCGCAGATTTGAAAAGGTGACGGAGCCGGACGGCGTCGTGGTGCCTTACGTGCACGGCGGCGGCCGCATCAGCGTCATCATCGACGCGGTGACGGACAAGGTCACGGACAATATCAAAGAGGCGCTCAAAAACGTCGCGATGCAGGTCGCCGCGATGAACGCGCGCTATGTCAATCTCTCCGATGTGCCGGAGGAATTCAAGGAACATGAAAAAGAGATCCTCCTTGCGCAGGCGATAAAGGAAAATGACGACGCGCCGGAAGGAAAGAAAAAGCCCAAGGAGATCATCGAAAAGATGCTCATCGGCCGTCTCAACAAGGAACTCAAAGAGATGTGCCTGAACGAGCAGGTCTATGTCAGGGCCGAGGACGGCAAACAGACCGTGGCGCAGTATCTGGCGCAGGTCGCAAAGGAAGAGGGCGCTGCGCTCTCCGTCAGGCGTTTCGTCCGTTTCGAGACCGGCGAGGGGATCGAAAAGAAGGAAGAAAACTTTGCGGAAGAGGTAGCAAAACAGGCCGGACTCAAATAAACACGTATGACAGGTCTTACCACCGCCCAGGCGCAGGAAAACATGCGCCTGGGCTATGCAAATATCAGTGTCGACAATACGGCGAGGACGACCGCACAGATCATCCGCGACAATGTGTTGACGTATTTCAACGGAATCTTTCTGATTCTCGCGATCCTGCTGATTGTAGCCGGGTCGTTTCGTTCCCTGACGTTTTTGCCCGTCGTCATCGCCAATACCCTGATCGGTATCATCCAGCAGCTGCGCGCCAAAAAGACGCTCGACAGGCTGGCGGTGCTCAATCAGCCGACCTGTATCGCCTATCGCGACGGGCAGCAGGTCACCCTGCCCACGAACGCACTCGTCTTACATGACGTGATCGTCCTGAAGGAAGGATCGCAGATCCCCGCCGACGCGCAGGTGATCGACGGAGAGGTGGCGGTCAACGAGGCGCTTTTGACGGGCGAGGCGGACGAGATCGAAAAAAAGCAGGGCGCTCAGCTCATGAGCGGCTCCTTTGTCGTCAACGGCGCGTGTACGGCGCAGCTGACGCATGTCGGGGCCGATTCCTATATCAACCGGCTGAGCATGAAGGCCAAAGAAATGAAGTCGCACGAACAGTCGGAGATGGTCAAAAGCATCAACCGCTTTGTCATCATGGCGGGCATTGCGATCATCCCGATCGGCTGTGCGCTCTTCTTCCAGAGCATCACGAGAGGCTTTTCTTTCAGCGAATCGGTCGTGAGCATGGTCGCCGCCGTCATCGGCATGATTCCCGAAGGACTCTATCTGCTGGTCTCGATCACACTGGTGTTGAGTGCGGTGCGCCTTGCGCGGAATCAGGTCATGCTGCATGACATGAAGAGCACGGAGACACTGGCGAGGGTCGACACGCTGTGCGTCGACAAGACCGGCACCATCACGGAAAACCGCATGGTTCTGACGGATGTCATCGTGCCGGAAGGGACGGAGGAAAACGCACAAAAGAATCTTGCCTCCTCGGTGCTGCCCGGTTATCTGGCGGCGCTCCCCGACGATAACGCGACGATGCGCGCGCTCAGGGAACACTTTGCAAACGGCGTGCGCACCCGTGCGACGGACAAGCTTCCTTTTTCATCCAAAAGAAAGTATTCCGCGGTGAGCTTTGAGGGCGCCTGTTTTGTGATGGGGGCACCGGAGATCCTGCTCCGCGCACAATACGAGACCTACCGCGCACAGATCGAACGTCATGCCGCAAGCGGATTGCGCGTGATCGCGCTGTGCGGCGTGCAAAAGAAAGAGGGCGGTGTGCCAAAGGCTTCGGAGGTGACGGGGCCGGAGCTCTTTTCACTGACGCCCGTTGTCTTTTTGACGCTGCAGAATCCCCTGCGTCAGGGAGCGGAGGAGACCTTCCGGTATTTTGAAAAGCAGGGCGTGGAGATCCGAGTGATCTCCGGAGACAATCCGGTGACGGTATCGGAGGTCGCGCTGCGTGCAGGGATCCCCGGTGCGGAGCGTTATGTCGATACGTCGCTTTTGCAGGATGAAGCCGCGGTGCGGCAGGCGGTTGAGGATAACATCGTCTTTGGCCGCGTGACACCCGAGATGAAGCAGATCATCATCAAAACCTTACAGGCGCAGGGCAGGACCGTGGCCATGACCGGAGACGGTGTCAACGATATTCTGGCCATGAAGGACGCGGACTGTTCGATTGCGATGGCGGCCGGATCGGATGCCGCGGTGCAGGCGGCACAGGTCGTATTGCTGGATTCCGATTTTTCCAGGATGCCGCACATCGTGGCGGAGGGCAGAAGGGACATCAACAATGTCGAGCGGAGCGCGACGCTCTTCCTCGTCAAGAATCTCTTCAGCCTGCTGCTGTCGGTCTATACGATCATCAGTGTGCGGACGTATCCGCTGCAGCCGACACAGATCTCCCTGATCAGCATGTTTAATATCGGTGCGCCCGCGTTTTTCCTGGCAATGGAGCCCAATCACCGCAGGATTACGGGGCACTTTATGATGCGCGTCCTGTTAAAGGCGATGCCGGCGGCCCTGACGGATTTTGCGGCGATCGCCGCGATGGTCGTATTCGGCGAGGTCTTCCTCGTGCCGAGGGATGAGATCGGCGTGGCATCGACGTATCTGCTTGCGATTGTCGGTTTTATGATCCTGATCAGGATCTCGAGGCCGCTCAACCGCTACCGTGTGATCGTAATCGCGGGGTGCCTGGTCGGGATCATGCTGTTTTCTTATGTACTCAGCGATCTCTATGCGGTGTCGATGATTTCGAAGCGCTGCATGATGCTGTTTGTGGTATTTGCGATTGCCACGGAGCCGATGATGAGGTATCTGACGCTCGCGTTCGGCAAGTTGGAGGGGGTTTTGACGGGAAGAAAAAAGGCGGACCGCCGTTTTGCGGCGCCGCAGTAAGAACGGAGGACATGTATCATGGAAGAAAAGTACGATTCCATCAGGCTCTGTAACCAGCTGTGCTTTCCGGTGTATGCCTGTGCCAAGGAGATCACCAGAGCCTACAAGCCGCTGCTGGAAGAATTTGATCTGACCTATACGCAGTATATCGCAATGATGGTACTGTGGGAAAAGGGGCAGGTCAATGTCAAGACACTCGGGGAGGCATTGCTTCTGGATTCCGGGACATTGACTCCGGTGCTCAAAAAACTCGAATCCAAGGGATATATCATGCGTACGCGCTCCGAAAAGGACGAGCGTAATCTGATGGTACGGATCACGGAGGCCGGGGAACAGCTGAAGGACCGGGCACTCAGGCTCCCCGTACAGATGGGCGCCTGCATGAATCTGTCTCCTGAGGAGATCCGCACGCTCTATGACCTGCTTTATAAACTTTTGGGAAACGTGAGACAATCCTCCACATAATGTGGTATAATTGAGGCATGAAATTCACAAGAATCAACGAACATACGGTCAACTGCATCATCACGGCCGACGATATGGACGAGCAGGGGCTGTCGATCGAGGATATCTTTTCCAAGAGCGATGAGTCGATGGCTTTTCTGCAGGAGATTCTTGCGCGTGCCGCGGAGGAGGTGGATTACCGTCCGAGCAGCACGTTTTTGCCCATGCAGATTGCTGTGCTGCCCGACCAGTCGATCTCGCTGACACTCTCCGAGAATCCCAATCTCGCCATTGCGGATATGCTCAAAGGACTCGCGGATCGTCTGCGACAGTTCCTTGAGGATATCACGGAGAGGACGGGTCTCGAGGCGACACACAGCGTATCGCACGATGAGACGGGCACGCACATCGACGTGCGCGTCGGCGAGGAGGATGCGCAGGCCAACAGGCTGTTGCCCCTTCTGCGCTACAGCGAGTATGTCTTTTCGTTTGATTCGATCGCGACGGCGGCGCGTTTTGCCGCCACCATGCAGGGGATGCCGCCGTTAGTGAGCTCTCTCTACAAGGACGGCGACGGTGTCTATTATCTGCATCTTGCGCCCAAGGGCGCCAAATCCTTTGCTGATGTGCATGAAGAGGCGGCGGCATATGCCTCGCTCTTTATCCACGCGAGCGAGTACGGCTCGTTTGTCAGCGTGGAGCGCAGATACGTTCTGCACATGCAGGAAAATATGGATTTGATCATCCGTGACGAGGCGATGGAGCGTCTTTCTGCTCTCTGAATATGCAATATACTTTCCCGATGCGTATCAACCAATATATCGCGCTTTCCGGTGTCTGTTCCCGAAGAAAGGCGGACCGCCTCGTGGAGGCGGGGGCCGTTTCCGTGAACGGGGAAAAGGCGGCGGTCGGCCGGCAGGTCTATCCGCTCGACGAGGTCCGTGTGGGCGGTGTCAAAATCACGCTGCCGGAGCGGATGGCGGTCTTTGCGTATTACAAGCCGCGCGGAATCGCCTGTACGAGTGCGGATCCGCACATTCCCTACCAGCAGACGCTCTCTTACGTGATCGAGCATCAGCTCAAATTACCGCTTCGTGTCTTTTACGCGGGCAGACTCGACATGGATTCGGAAGGCCTGTTGCTGCTGACCAATGACGGCGTGTTGTCACAGTCGCTGATGCGCGGCGCCAATGAACATGAAAAAGAATACGTCGTCACGATCGACCGCAAGGTCACGGACGGTTTTATCCGCGAGATGAGTGCGGGACTCTATCTTGAGGATCTCGACATCACGACGAAACCCTGCATCGTGCTGCCGGAGCGGTCGGATGACCATGCTTTTACCATCATTCTGACGCAGGGACTCAACCGTCAGATCCGCCGTATGTGCGCGACACTCGGTGTCACGGCCAAACGGATCGAGCGGATCAGGATTCTCAATATCACCGCGGCCGGGATGCGCCCCGGCGATTGCAGGGAAGTAACCAGCGAAGAGCTCGAAGAGCTCTACCGGCTGGTATAACGGAGGACAGGACATGGGTATTCTGGACAAAATCGTAGGCTCGCATTCGGAGCGTGAGCTCAAAAAAATCGAGGCCACCGTCCGGGCAATCGAAGACAAACGTGACGAGATGGTGCAGCTGTCCGATGCGGAGCTGAGGGCGAGAACCGATCAGCTCAAAGACAGGCTGCAAAACGGCGAGACGCTCGACGATATCCTGACGGATGCGTACGCGACGGTGCGCGAGGCGGCCAGGCGCGTGTTCCAGCTTGCGGACGACGCGGAGGAAAACGATCCGGCCTACGGAAAAAGAGAGGCCTACGATTATGATCTCGAAGCGCACGGCATGGAGCATTTCCGTGTGCAGCTCATCGGCGGCGTGGTGCTGCATCAGGGACGTATCGCGGAGATGCGTACCGGTGAAGGAAAGACGCTGGTCGCCACCCTCCCCTCGTATCTCGACGCACTCGAGGGAAAGGGCGTGCACGTCGTGACGGTCAACGATTATCTGGCCAAGCGTGACGCGCAGTGGATGGGAAGGATCCACCGCTTTTTGGGACTGACGGTCGGTGTGATCTTAAACGGCATGAATCCGGACGAGCGGCGCGCGGCCTACGGCTGCGACATCACCTATGTCACGAACAACGAGCTCGGCTTTGATTATCTGCGCGACAACATGGCGATCTACAAGAGACAGCTCGTGCAGCGCGGACTGCACTACGCGATCATCGACGAGGTCGACTCGATCCTGATCGACGAAGCCAGAACGCCGCTCATCATCTCCGGTCAGAGCGACAAGTCCACCAAACTCTACGAGGCCTGCGACATTCTCGCCAAGCAGATGCAGCGCGGTGCCGGCAAAGGGGAATTTTCCAAGATGGACGCGATCATGGGCGTCACCGAGGAAGAGGACGGCGACTTTATCGTCAACGAAAAGGACAAGCTCGTCAATCTGACCGCACAGGGTGTGGCAAAGGTCGAAAACTTTTTCCATATCGACAATCTCGCAGACCCGGAGAATCTCGAGATCCAGCACAACATCATCCTGGCGCTGCGCGCCAACAACCTCATGCACCGCGATCATGATTATATCGTGCGTGACGACGAGGTGCTGATCGTCGATGAATTTACCGGACGCGTGATGCCCGGCAGACGTTACTCCGACGGCCTGCACCAGGCGATCGAGGCCAAGGAACATGTCAACGTCAAAAGAGAATCCAAGACGCTCGCGACGATCACGTTCCAGAACTTCTTTAACAAGTACGAGAAAAAATGCGGCATGACGGGTACCGCGCTCACGGAGGAGCAGGAGTTCCGCGATATCTACGGCATGGACGTCATCGAGATCCCGACCAACCGCCCGATGATCCGCAAGGACTTGCAGGACGCGGTCTACAAGACCAAAAAAGAAAAATACCAGGCGATCGTCGAAGCCGTCAAGGCTTCGCACGAGATCGGACAGCCCGTGCTGGTCGGTACGATCACGATCGAGACCTCGGAGCTGTTGTCGCAGCTCTTCAAAAAAGCGGGACTCTCGCACAACGTGCTCAATGCCAAGTTCCACGAACAGGAGGCGGAGATCGTCTCCCATGCCGGCGAGCACGGCGCAATCACCATTGCGACCAACATGGCCGGCCGCGGTACCGATATCGTGCTCGACGATCTGGCCAAGGACGCCGGAGGACTCAAGATCATCGGCACGGAACGCCACGAATCCAGACGCATCGACAACCAGCTGCGCGGACGTTCGGGCCGTCAGGGGGATCCCGGCGAATCCAAATTTTATATCGCGCTCGAGGACGATCTGATGCGCCTGTTCGGACAGGAGCGTCTGATCGGCATGTTCAACGCACTCGGCATCGACGAGGGGCAGGAGATCGAGCACAAGCTGCTGACCAAGGCGATCGAAAACGCACAGAAAAAGATCGAGGAAAATAACTTTGGTATCCGCAAAAACCTGCTCGAGTACGACCAGGTCAACAACGAGCAGCGCGAGATCATCTATGCGGAGAGAAAGCGCGTGCTCGACGGAGAGAGCATGCGCGATACCGTCTACAAGATGATCACCGATTTCATCGAAGAAAAGGTCAAGACAGTAACGGCGGAGGCGCAGCCCTCCGACTGGGATATCGGCGAGCTCAACGAGCTGATCCTGCCGGTCATCCCCTTACAGGTCATCACGAGTGACCGCATCCGGCAGCGTACACCCGACGCGCTCGAGCAGCAGCTCAAGGAGGAGGCGGTCAGGCTCTACGAGGCCAAGGAAGCGGAGTTTCCCGAGGCGGAAGCGATCCGCGAGATCGAGCGCGTGATCCTGTTGCGCGTCATCGACCGCAAGTGGATGGATCATATCGACGACATGGACCAGCTCCGGCAGGGGATCGGTCTGCAGGCCTACGGTCAGCACGATCCGCTCGTCGAATACAAGATGACGGGCTATGAGATGTTTGATGAGATGACACGCTCGATCAAGGAAGATACGATGCGTCTTCTGTATCGCGTGCACATCGAGGAAAAGGTCGAGCGCAAGCAGGTCGCAAAGGTCGTCGGCACCAACAAGGATACGACGAGCAAGCGCGATCCCGTCGTCAAAAAGAAGATCGAGCCGCGTCCCAACGATCCGTGTCCCTGCGGTTCGGGCAAGAAATACAAGCAGTGTCACGGGCGCGCCTGAGTGGCCGCGTGCGGTCTCATCTCCATGGCGCAAAATCGCCCGGCCCGGTTATGAAACAATCTTCGCTCACGGATCAAAGATAAATGTCCGCGGAGTCAGGCAGTTCCATACAGGGACGGAGAGGGAGATACAGGAGAAGAGGAAAAGAAGATGTTGGCACTGGATCAGATGAAAAGTGAATTGACCGCACAAAAAGAAATGCTGCAGGAAGTGACGGCATCTCTTGGTGTGGAAGAAAAGAAGAGGCGTATGGAGGAATTGTCCCGGGAGATGGAAGAGCCGAATTTCTGGGACAATCCGGAAAAAGCCAATATCAAGACCAAGGAACTCAAGACCCTGCAGGATACGGTCGAAAAGATCACTCATCTGAACACACAATATGAGGACATACTGGGTCTGATCGAGATGGGTAATGAAGAGGGCGAAGAAGACAAAGAACTTGCCAACGGGATCCGCGAGGATCTGGACAGTTTTTTGAATGAGTTAGAGAGTATCCGTCTTGCCAATCTCTTAAACGGCGAGTACGACAACTGCAATGCCATCCTCAAGCTCGCGGCGGGGGCCGGCGGGACGGAATCGTGTGATTTTGCGCAGATGCTCTACCGCATGTACACGCACTGGGCGGAGCGCAAGGGATATGCGATCAGCGTACTCGACGAGCTCGAGGGAGACGAGGCCGGCATCAAATCGATCACCTTTCAGATCGACGGCGAAAATGCCTACGGGTATCTCAAGGCGGAAAAGGGCGTGCACCGTCTCGTGCGCATCTCGCCCTTCAACGCGCAGGGCAAGCGTCAGACCTCCTTTGTGTCGCTCGACGTGATGCCGGACATCGAGGAGGATGTGGACATCGAGATCAATCCGGACGACCTCAGGATCGATACCTACCGCTCTTCGGGTGCCGGCGGACAGCATATCAACAAAACCTCGTCCGCCATCCGCATCACGCATCTGCCGACCGGCATCGTCGTGACCTGCCAGAACGAGCGCAGCCAGTTCCAGAACAAGGATAAGGCCATGCAGATGCTCAAGGCCAGGCTCTTTCTCTTAAAACAGGAGGAAAACCAGGCGTTGCTCGACGATATCCGCGGCGAGGTCAAGGACATCGCCTTTGGCTCGCAGATCCGCTCCTACGTCCTGCAGCCCTATACGATGGTCAATGACTTACGCTCCGGATTTAAATCCTCCAACGCCCAGGGGGTTCTCGACGGCGATCTGGATCCCTTTATCAATGCCTATCTCAAATGGAAAGCCACGGGCGCAAAGCCCGTACAGAACGAGGACGCGGAAGCGTAACGTTTTCGCTTCCGCGCCCTTGTCTTCCGGTATCTGACGGGTAGTTAATGTTTCTTCCTCCGTTCCCCATTACCCTGCAGATCTACCGATTTGTGAGACTACCCCGTTTCCTGTATCAAATATCTGAATTCCCCTCTCCGGAAGCAATTTTGACTGTATAAGTCAAACAGCTTCCTTCCCACATACCATATATCGGACGTTTCCGGAAAATAATTAACAAGATATTGAACTTTTTTGTTTCTTTTTTCGTATTTTTTTGGTATACTAAAGATTGACCGGTTGGGACATCGGAGGAAAAAGCCATGATTACGATCTCTGTATGCATGATTGTCCGGAACGAAGAGGCGCATTTGCAGCGGTGTGTCGATTCCCTGAAGGGGCTCTACGACGAGCTGATCATCGTGGACACGGGTTCGACGGACGCGACCAAGGAGATTGCGGGGCGGCTCGGTGCCAGGGTCTTTGATTACGTTTGGCAGGAGGATTTTGCCGATGCGAGAAACTTTGCTTTTTCGCACGCGACCTGCGAATATATCTACTCGGCGGATGCCGACGAGACGCTCGATGAGGACAATCGCAAACGGTTTCTTCTTTTAAAAGAGTACCTGGACAAACAGATCGACATCGTGCAGATGTGGTACCGCAACCAGCTCGAGTATGACACTGTCTACAATTATGACAAGGAGCTGCGCGCCAAGCTCTTCAAGCGCGTCAGAAGCTTTATCTGGGAGGGGGCGGTGCACGAGCAGGTGCGCGTTCATCCCGTTGTATTTGATTCGGATATCGAGATCGACCACCATCCCTCGTCCGATCACAGCGCACGCGACCTCGAGTATTTCCGCAAGATGACGGAAAACGGGGAGACCCTGCCGGAGCGGCTGCATGACATGTATGCGCGGGAGCTGTGCAAGGCGGGCAGGGACGAGGATTTCCAGATCGCAAGGGAATACTTTGTGCGTGCGGCGGAGGATGCGGAGCTTTCCGGAGAAGGCGTGAAGCAGTCGTTTTACATCCTTGCGCGCGCCGCCATGATCGCGGGAGACGAAAAGTCGCTGATGCGTTATGCGCTCCGCGATGTCGCGTCGGAAGCGAGCGCCGAGATGTGTTTTGAACTGGGCGTCTTCTACCGCGACGAAGGAGACATTCACGAAGCCATGATCTGGTTTTACAACGCGGCCTACGAGACGACGCCGCTGCTCGATGTCCACCGCGGCAGCATCCGTCCGCTGACGGAGCTCGCCGCCTGTGCGAGGGCTCTCGGAGATGACGAGGGTGCCGCGCGTTACGAAGCGGAAGCAAAGGAAAGAGAACAACAGCACTATGCCTGAACTGAGCAGCCACTTCAGACAGGTGACACCGTATGTGCCGGGCATACAGCCCGCGCCGTCCCCCGATCTGATCAAACTCAACACCAACGAAAATCCCTATCCTCCGTCGCCCGCGGTGAAGGAAGCGCTGTCACGGACATCGGCGGAGCGCCTGAGGCTCTATCCCTCGCCGGAGGCGGAGCCCCTGGGTGAGACGATCGGCGCGCACTTCGGTCTTTCTTCTTCGCAGATCTTTACCGGTAACGGCTCGGACGAGGTGCTCGCGCTTGCGTTTCTTGCGTTTTTCGCGGACGGCAAGCCTGTTTATTTTCCGGACGTGACCTATTCCTTCTATGAGGTATGGGCGGATCTGTTCAGTATTCCTTTTGAAAAAAAGAGACTCGGTGACGATCTGCGCATGGTCGCTTCCGATTATGCGGGCGCGCCCGGCGGCATCGTCTTTCCCAATCCCAATGCGCCGACCGGGATCTGCGAACCGCTCTCCTTTATCGAGGAGATCCTTACGGCCAACCGCGACGTCTGCGTGATCGTCGACGAAGCCTATATCGATTTCGGGGGAAAGAGCGCGATCTCGCTGATCGGAAAGTATGACAATCTGCTGGTCGTTCAGACCTTTTCCAAATCGCGCTCGCTCGCCGGCATGCGCATCGGTTTTGCCGCGGGCGCAAAGGGCCTGATCGAAAGACTAAAGGATGTCAAATATTCCTTTAATTCCTATACGATGAGCCGTGTCTCGATCGACGTCGGCTGCGCCGCGGTCAAAGACCACGCGTATTTCGAGGAGACGAGGGAAAAAATCATCCATACAAGAGAGCGGATGGAGCGTGCGCTTGCCGCGCTGGAATTTGAGTTTCCGCAGTCACAGGCCAACTTTTTATTTGTCAGGCATCCGCGCATCGACGCGGCCGTTTTGTACGGGGCACTGCTCGAGAAAAAGATCTACGTGCGTCATTTCGATGCGGAGAGGACGCGCGACTATCTGCGCATCACCGTCGGCACCGACGAGGAGACGGATGTGCTTTTGAAATTTCTGACGGAGTATCTCAAAGGACGATAATACGATGGAAGCAATCTTACAATTCTATCAGAATACACTGGGCTCTTTTATGCCGCCGCAGGTCTTTATCTTTCTGGTATCGATGGTACCGCTCATCGAGCTGCGCGGCGCCCTTCCCATCGCCGTGGCGCTCGGCCTCCCCAAGGTCTCGTCCTATATCATCTGCATCATCGGCAACATGGTACCGGTGCCCTTCATCTATCTCTTTGCCAGAAGGGTGCTGGAGTGGGGAAAGGATAAAAAGCTGATCGGTCCCTTCTTTACCTTTTGTCTGAACAAGGGGGAAAAGGGCGGACAAAAGCTGCAGGAAAAAGCGGGGCGCGGGCTGTTTGTCGCGCTGATGCTGTTTGTGGCGATTCCTTTGCCCGGAACGGGCGCATGGACGGGGACGCTGGCCGCAAGCATCCTGAACATGGGATTTAAGAGGAGTGCGCTGGCTGCCATGCTCGGCGTACTGATCGCCGGCGTCATCATGCTGCTTGTGAGCGCCGGTGTCTTTGGCGCACTGGGGGCGGTCACCGGCTGAATCGTATATGACAGAAAGAATCTCCGTCCGTGCCTTCGTGGAATTTCTTTTGAGGGAAGGCGACATCGACAACCGTCTGCGCGCATCGAGCGAAAAGGCGATGCGCGAAGGGGTGAGAATCCACAAAAAAATCCAGAAGATGCGGGGTCCCCTGTATCGTGCGGAGGTACCGCTTTCATATACGTACGATACGGGGCGTTATGAGCTGCGCATCGAAGGCAGGGCCGACGGCGTGATGGATCACGGCGCGTTTGAAGCGGCGTCTGCGCGGGACGATGCCCAGATGACGCTGTTTGACAAAGAGCCGGACAAAGAGGACGCACAGGATATCCCGCTCATCGAGGAAATCAAGGGAACGTACCGGAACGTCACCAAAATGGAAGCGCCCGTGCCCGTGCATCTGGCGCAGGCGCTTTGCTATGCGCATTTTTACTGCATACAGGAAAATGTTCCGCGCATCCGCGTCGTGCTGACCTATGTCAATCTCGACACGGAGGAAAAAAAGGAATTCCCCTCGCTCCGTACGGCGCGGGAGCTTGCGGACTGCGTGGAGGAGCTGATCAGGCGCTACATCGTCTGGTCGGATTTTCGTTTCGACCACCGGGAAGAGCGAAACGCTTCGATCCGGAAACTCACCTTTCCTTATGCGTACCGCAGGGGACAGAAGGATCTCGCGGAGGGCGTCTACCGCACGATCGTGCATGAAAGAAAGCTCTTTCTCGAGGCGCCGACGGGCTCCGGCAAAACGCTCGCCACGCTGTTTCCCGCGATCAAGGCAATCGGTGAGGAAAAGGCGGAGCGCATCTTTTACATGACGGCACGCACGATCGCGAGAAGGGCGCCGCAGGAAGCCGTGCGCCTGATGCGTGCGCACGGTGCACTGAAGGTGCTGACGGTAACGCTGACCGCAAAGGAAAAGATCTGCACGAATGAGGTATGCGACTGCAATCCGGACAGCTGTCCCTTTGCGAAGGGACATTTTGACCGCGTCAACGACGCACTCCTGGACATCCTCTCCAAAGAGGAGGCGTGCGACCGGGAGACGATCACGGCGTACGCGAAAAAGCACGCGGTCTGTCCCTTTGAATACGCGCTGGACTTAAGCGGGTTTGCGGACATCGTGATCTGTGATTACAATTATCTCTTTGATCCGTTTGTCTATCTGCGGCGTTTCTTTGCGGAGGGCGAGGAAAGGGATCATCTCTTCCTCGTGGACGAGGCGCACAATCTGATCGACCGGGGCAGGGAGATGTACAGCGCGTCGCTGTCCGTTTCGGAGATGGCCTCGTACCTGTCCGTCTGTACCAGGGTCAAACGTCTTGATCCCGTACGTGAAAAACTCGAACAGGTCGTGCGCGAGCTCGAACGCCTTGCCGGGCTGCACGGCGCGTGGGAGGAGGACGCTCCGGGGAAAAGAAACGCAGACGACTACTGCGTGATCGATGACATCGAACGGCTCACGGAGGCGCTCAGAAGGCTCAACCGCGTGCTGTCCGATTATCTCGACAGCCGCGCAAAGACGCTGCCGCGCAGGGAGGAGATGCTGGCGCTGTATTTTGCGCTCTACCGCTTCCGCACGATTGCGGACGAAACGGACCACCGTTACGTGATCTACGGGGATTACGAGCGGCCAAGGGGAAAAGCGGCCTCCTTTGTGCTGCATCTTTTCTGTGTGGACCCTTCGGCAAGGCTTGCGGGATGCATGGCAAAGGGCGTCGCGTCGGTTCTTTTTTCCGCGACGATGCTGCCCGTACAGTATTACAAGCACCTGCTCGGAGGAGCCCCTTCCGATTACGAGATCTACGCGCAGACGTCGTTTTTGCCAGAAAACTGTGCCCAGGTGATCGTCAATGACGTGACGAGCCGCTATACCGCGCGTACGTCCGGAACCTACCAAAAGATCGCAAGGGCAGTGCATGAGGTGACCGGTGCGAGGAAGGGCAACTATCTCGTCTTTTTCCCGTCGTTTGCCTTTTTGGGGGAGGTGCTTGCGCATTTTGAGGCGCTCTTTCCGGAGGAGGCGGCGTCGCTGAGGATCCAGCGCCCGGAGATGGGAGAGGAGGAGCGGGAGGTCTTTCTCGATTCCTTCACGGAGGAGGGGGCGGTATGCGGCTTTTGTGTGCTCGGCGGGATCTTTGCGGAGGGAATCGACCTGACGGGGAGACGCCTGATCGGTGCCGTGATCGTGGGGACGGGGCTGCCGCTCTTAAGCGCCGCGCGCGGCGTAATCCGCGGCTATTTTGACGGGGCGGATGAAAACGGCTTTGATTATGCCTACCGCTTTCCCGGCATGAACCGCGTGCTGCAGGCCGCGGGCCGCGTCATCCGGACATCGGACGATACCGGCGTGATCGCCCTGCTCGACGACCGCTTTGCCTGGAGCGGCTACAGGAGCCTGTTTCCGCGGGAATGGGGGCAGGTGTCGGTGCTGGGGACTGACAAAGTCAGACAGCACTTAACGGATTTTTGGACAGGAACGAAAGAATCCCACTAAATTGTACGAGTTTTTGATAAAATTCACCAATCGGCCCCTTCGAAAATGTTACAAAATTCCGATTATGACAAGAACGTCATTGTGGATAACTTCGTGGAGAACGTGGATTTTACGTTGCAGTTGACGCGAAGTCCAGATATAGAGTGATTTTCAGCACACGAAAATCCGTTGATCGGAATTGCGTTTATGGACCCCGAAGAAAAGTACTGTCTGGGTCAATCATCATATTTTTGCCGGAAATTGTCTGACAAAAGTGTCAGAAAGAGCCTGTTTTTACTTATAATATGGGATTTTAGCTGAAAAAAGGCACGAGACCGTCGTGATCGTTGTCTTCTTCGGTGACGACATCGGCGGCCTCCCGCACCCGTTCCGTGGCATTTTTCATTGCGATGCCAAGGCCCGCGGCCCGGATCATGGAAATATCGTTTTCCTCGTCTCCCGCGGCGAGGGAGGAGGATACGGGGATCTGCAGATGGTCGCAGAGCCAGCGCACGGCATGCCCCTTGCCGGCGGCAGCGGAAAAGATCTCGAGATACCAGGGAGCGGAGTAGATGAGTTCATAGGAATCGTCGAGCCGCTCACGCATGTGGACGCGGAAGCGCTCGAGCAGATCAAAGTCCTTTTGCTCGACCACGAGGCACTTACATGGGTCCTCCCTCAGATGCGACAAAAGATCGTCCGTAAACTGCGCGGGCATCCTGGCGATGCGCTGGTTAAAGCGCAGGTTTTCGTGATCGGCGCGCGTCACGATATGGTCCGCGGCATAGGTCTGGCAATAGAGTCCCCAGTCCCTCGCCTCATCATAGATGAACTGTGCGGTCCTGACCGGGAGAGGTACGCGGTGAAGGACCTTCCCTGATGCGGGGTCACAGATCTCTGCGCCGTTAAAGGCGACGACATAGAGGTTTCGGAGTGCCGTCAGTCCGTATTCTTCCGCAACCTTCATGGCGGAGGGGAGCGGCCTCCCGGTGCAGATGACAAAGAGATGTCCCTGCTCCGTAAAGTGCCGCAGGGCCCGCATGGTGGCGGGCGAGATCTTTTTATCGCCGGTCAGAAGCGTACCGTCCAGATCCGAGAAAAAGATTTTGCGATTGTGCATCAAAAACCTCCGTGCTATAGTACTCATATGATTATAACACAGGAAACACGCCGGGAGGCATTCCTTGCGGGGATGCGAGCGGCCATTCCCATCGGACTTGCGTATTTTGCGGTGTCGTTTGCGTTCGGACTCAGCGCCTCGGAGGGCGGGATGAGTGCCGCGCATGCGGCGCTGATTTCTTTGCTGTGCCTGACCAGCGCCGGGCAGTTTGCGGGACTGACCGTGATCCTTTTCTCCGGCGCGCTGACGGAGATCTTTCTGACACAGGTCGTCATCAACCTGCGCTATCTGCTGATGAGCTTTTCGCTTTCGCAAAAGCTCGAAAAGAAAGCGTCGCTCCTTCAGCGGCTCATCGTCGCCTTCGGCGTGACCGACGAGATCTTTGCGGTGAGCGCCGCAAGAGAGGGAGCGCTGAGTCCCTTCTTTTCCTTTGGCGCGATGAGTGTCGCGATCCCCGGCTGGGTGCTCGGCACGCTGAGCGGGGGACTCCTCGGCAACGTGCTGCCGGATGCGCTGTTGCGCGCGCTGTCCGTTGCGCTCTACGGGATGTTCCTTGCGATCATCATTCCGCCCGCCAAAAAGGACAGGAAGGTCCTGTGCGCGATCGTGATCGCGATGGGGTTATCCGCGGTATGCACGTACGCGCCGCTGCTGAGACAGATCTCCGCGGGCTTTCGCATCATACTGGTGACGGTGATCGTGGCGGCCGGCATGGCGGCGGTGACAAAAGAAGTGCCGCGGGACGGAAAGGAGCGCTGAATGGACAGATTTTATCTCTATGTTTTCATCATGGCGCTGACCACCTATCTGATCCGCGTGCTGCCCTTTGTACTCTTCAAAAGAGAGATCCGCGGTGCCTTCATGACCTCCTTTTTGTACTATGTGCCCTACGTCTGTCTCGCGGCAATGACATTTCCCGCGATTCTTACGGCGCCGGGAAACGCCGCGGTCGGAGGGATCGCTTTTGTGTGCGCGCTCATCGCCGCGTTTTCAGGGATTCCGATTCCCGCGGTGGCTGTTCTTGCGAGCGCCGCGGCGTACGTGGCGGAGCTTTTTCTTTTGGGCGGCGGATGAGATGATTCCGGATGGTGTATAATGGTGGTAACAGGTAAGGACTGCACGGGACGCGTGGAGGAGCAAATGACCAAATCCGCATTTACGTTTTTATCCGCTGACAAAAAAACAACGATCCATGCGATCCGCTGGCAGCCGGAGGGAGAGATCCGGGCGGTGCTGCAGATCGCGCACGGGATGGTCGAATACATCGACCGCTATGATGAATTTGCCACGTTTCTTGCGGGACACGGATATCTCGTGAGCGGGCATGACCATCTCGGCCACGGCGATTCGGTACGCAGCAGGGACGACTGGGGCTATATCGCGGATGTCTCCCGCCCCGACCGCGTCCTCGTCGAGGACATGCATGCGCTGCGCACGATCCTGCAGACGGAGTATACCGACAAACCCTTTTTCATCCTGGGGCACAGCTTTGGTTCGTATCTGCTCAGGGAGTATCTCGCCCTGCACGGGGAGGGCTTAAACGGCGCGATCGTGATGGGCACGGGACATGTGAGCCAGGGGACGTCGCTGCTGGGACTGAGCCTGATCTCCCTGATCTCTCTCTTTAAGGGCAAGCGTTACCGCAGCGAGCTGATGCGCAACATGTCCTATTCCAAATCCTACAAACAGTATGACGTGATCGGGCACGACCAGGGCAACAGCTGGCTGACCAAGGACCGCGCGATCGTCAAGGCCTACTATGAGGAGCCGCGCTGCACCTTTCTCTTTACGCTGAACGGCTATCAGGCCCTGCTGGAGGCGGTGCAGTATGCCTGCAGCGAGGAACATGTCCGCCTCATCCCGAAGGATCTGCCGGTGCTGCTGGCAAGCGGTGCGGAGGATCCGGTCGGGGACCTGAGTGTCGGCGTACGCAAGGTGCAGGAGATGATGATGCACGCGGGGATCCGCGACCTGACCTGCAGGCTCTATCCGGATGACCGGCATGAGATCCTCAACGAGACGGACCGGCAGCAGGTATATGAGGATCTGCTTTCCTGGATGGATGCACGAAATAACGTAGAAAAACAATCGAAATCAAGCGGAAAACCCGGCTTCGACAAGGCAAAGAGCGCCGAAGCGATCGATGACGCCATGGAGAATATCTTTATTTAGCGGTTGTCTGCACTGTTATACAGGCGGTTGGCGGCATACTTGACACGTCCCGCAGGCTTTTATATAATATTTTGGCGTGTGTGAACGGCACCCGGTATCCCGGTAAGTAGCGGGCGCGGTTCGTGCGGATCAGGTGAAGGGTCCGGACCATGGCACACCCATCACTATCAACCGTATTCGGAGGGCAATTGTATATGAAGACTTATATGCCCGGCGCGCAGACGATCGAGCGGAAGTGGTATGTCGTCGACGCGACGGATAAAACATTGGGACGGCTGGCCACGGAGGTCGCAAGAGTCCTGCGCGGCAAGCACAAGCCGATCTATACCCCGTACCTTGACACGGGCGATTATGTGATCGTCGTCAACGCGGAAAAGGTGCACGTCACCGGCAAGAAGCTCGAGGAAAAGATCTACTGGCATCACACCGGCTGGATCGGCGGACAGAAGAGAGTGTCGCTCAAGCGTCTTTTGCAGACCCATCCCGAGCGCGTTGTTGAGCACGCCGTCCGGGGAATGCTGCCGAAGGGACCGCTCGGCAGACAGATGTACCGCAAACTGCATGTATACGCCGGCGAGACGCATCCGCACGAAGCGCAGAAGCCGGAAGCACTGGAGGTATAACAGAGTATGGCAAAGACGAGTAGTTATTACGGCACAGGCAGAAGAAAGACTTCCATTGCACGCGTATATCTGACGAGCGGCAAAGGAGAGGTCACGATCAATAAAAAGCCGATGGACGAGTACTTTGGTCTTGAGACGCTCAAGGTCATCGTCAGACAGCCGCTGGTCGCGACGGACACGCTCGGCAAGTTTGATGTCAAGGTCATCGTCAAGGGCGGCGGTACAACCGGCCAGGCCGGCGCCATCCGCCACGGCATCGCGAGAGCCCTGGTGGCCGCCGACGAAGAGACCTACCGCCCGATCCTCAAAAAGGAAGGCTTCCTTACGAGAGACGCCCGCATGAAAGAACGTAAAAAGTACGGCCTCAAGAAGGCGAGAAAAGCTCCGCAGTTCTCGAAGAGATGAGCTTATCTGCGGAAGCGCAGTCAACGAAAAGGCACATGCAAGCTTGCTTGCGGATGTGCCTTTTTTGTTGGCTGCGCTTCCATAGGAAGTCACGGACGGGCTTGGCGAATCGCGAAGCGATTCGGCAAGATTCCGGCCGTAACTTCCGCAGATAAGCGAAGCGATTCGGCTTTTCTTCCGGCCGTAACTTCCGCAGATAAGCGGAGTGCGATTTTCGAGTCCTGCAGATTCCGCAGATAATCCGCAGGGGGAGGAAATCGCCCTTACTTCCCAAACGTCCGCACGAATTCCAGAAACGCCCCCGAAGGCAGAGGCTTTGAGAACAGATATCCCTGCATATAATCACATCCGAGGCTCTCGAGCAGCGCCTTTTGCTGCACGGTCTCGACGCCCTCGGCCACCACGCGGTACTGCATCTGCCGGAGCATCCGCACGGTATTTTCCAGAAGAATCATCGAGCTGAACTCGCCGCGCTGATTGTCACAATCGAGCGCACTCCAGAGGATCGATTTGTCGATCTTGATGATCTTGAAAGGCAGCGCAAACATATAAGAGTAGTTGGAATAGCCCGTGCCGTAATCGTCGAGCGAGAGCGTAAAACCGTATCCCGCAAGCTCCCGCACGGTCTTTTCGAGTGCGGCCTTGTTGCCGGCGGCGGCCGATTCCGTGATTTCGAGATTGAGCTGCTGCGGCTTGAGGCCCTTTTTGGCAAGGATCTCCCGGATGAGGCCCGGCAGATGATGGTTCATGCACTGCACGACGCTGAGATTGACCTCGAGATAATCGATGCCGAACCGCTCCAGATGATTGTCCGCGTAAAAACGGCAGGCCTCCTCGATGACAAAGGAGCCGATGTCCATGATCATGCCGTTACGCTCGGCGATCGGGATGAATTCGTCCGGAGGGATGGCGCCCAGCTCCTCGTCGAAGAGCCTTACCAGCGCCTCCGCGCAGAGGATCCTGCCGCTGCCCTTGTCCCAGATCGGCTGGTAATAGACTTCAAAGGCGTGATTTTCGAGCGCCTCCTTCATCTTTTGCTGGATGAGCACCTCGCGCTGATAAGAGTGCAGCGTATCGGAGGTGACGATCTCGGAATGCGACTGCGTCTCCCCGACCGGTGTCTCGATCGTGAGCATGAGCTGGTCCATGGTAGAGACCTCGTCCGGCATGGCGACGAGACAGATCTGTGCGGGAAAGACAACGGAGAGAGAAGCATACGCCCACTCGAGATCGAAGCGTTCCCGGATGCGCTCGGCCAAACCGGCCATCTGCTCCTTGTCCGCACCCCGCTGTACGATGGCAAAGCGTCCGCCGGAAAACACATAGCAGGAGGTCCTGCGCCCCTGGGATTTGAGCCAGACCGTCATGTCCCTGAGCACGTGGTTCATGTACTGCACGCCGAAGGTCGTATTGGAGTAGGTAAAATTAAAGAGCTTGACGGTGACAAACGTCAGCGGTGTGCGCGTATGGATCGCCAGCTCCATGTCCCGGATAAACGCAAAACGGTTGTAGGCGCCGGTGATCGTGTCCCTGATCTCATCCTCGTTTTCGATCGCAAACAGAATACTCATCAGACCGATCGATTCAAAGAAGAGTTCGATCAGAAGATAGGGACGAAACATCTGGATCGTGATCGGGATGACGCAAAAGAGCACACATATGACGAGCGACAATACCTTGGGCAGCGGCAGCGCCTTTTTGAAGCGCAGCACCAGAAAGATGCTTAAGGCCAGATTGAAAAAGGACAGCGCATATAGATGGAAAAACAAAGGACCGTGCGTATAGAGATGCCCCTCCCTGTAATAGAAGAGCTGCTGCGTGAACGGATTGCCAAAGATCAGAAGGAGTGACGCCGCGCCGGGAAGGGAGACCAGCACCCAGGAATACGGCCGCATGCGCTGCTCGAGTCCGATCAGGAAGATCACATAGATCACGCACACATAGGACATGAGGTTGTGAACGCTCAGGAAAAAGTAATTCCAGAAATCCAGCATGAAATGCGTCGTGCGTTCCGGATACGAGATATAATACGAGCTGATGATGTCCGAGACGGCGGACAGCATGCCCAGCGAGACAAAAATAAAAAACAGCCAGTTGGAAGCCTTGGAATTATCTTTCCTGGTATAGATCAACAGCAGTATGAACGCGAAGATGACCATCGCGCAGACATCATAATGAATGTTATATAACATACTAATAATATACAATAGGAAAATGTTCTTTGACAAGTATCGGCGCGCGCCGTATAGTGGTAGGAGCAAGTTTTTTTACAGGAGGATAAAACTATGAAAAAGAAACTGACAGCAGCGTTACTCGCGGCGGGGATGCTTGCACTGTGCGCATGCTCTTCGGGCGGCGGCGCGCCGGCGCAGGGCACGGACGCGGCACCCGCACAAGGAGCACAGGAAACGGCACAGGGAGAGTCCGCCGGCACAATCACGGTCGGCGTCAATCCCGTCCCGCACGAGATCATCCTGAGCGAGGTCGTAAAGGACGTGCTCGCAAAGGACGGCTACGAACTCGAGATCGTCGTCTTTACGGACTATGTACTGCCCAACCAGACGCTCAACGAGGGCGAGCTGGATGCCAACTATTTCCAGACGCTCGGCTACATGGACCAGCAGAACGCGGACGTGGGATATCATCTCAAGGCGGTCTGCGGCGTGCATATCGAGCCGATGGGCATCTACAGCGAAAAGCACGCGTCGCTGGAGGAACTCCCGGACGGTGCCTCGATCGGCATCCCCAATGATCCGGATAACGGCGAGCGGGCGCTCGATCTGCTCGTGCAAAAGGGTCTTCTTGTCTCCAAGGGCGGCTACGGAACGGATGCGGCCGTCACCTTTGAGTCCCTTACGGGAGATGCGCAGGCCAATCCGAGAGGCTTTGTCATCACGCCGCTCGAGGCCGCCAACCTGCCGAATGCGCTGCCCGATCTCGACTGTGCGGCGATCAACGGCAACTACGCACTGGGCGCTGGGTTGCCCGACAAGTATCCGGCGCTCGACATCGAGGAATTTGACGACGAGGCCGCGATCAAACGCACCAATTTCATCGTCTGCAACGAAGGGGACGAGTCGTCCGAAAAGATTCAGGCGCTCGTGAAGGCCGTGCAGTCCGAAGAGGTGCGCGCTTTTATCGAGGAGACCTACAAGGGCGCGGTGATTCCTTCCTTCATCGACGCACCGTGAGGAAAAGGAACGACATCCCCGCATGATCACGTTAGAAAACGTATCCAAATCTTTTCAGAACACCACGGTCTTAAGCGACGTGTCGCTGAGGGTCGGGGACGGTGAGATCTACGGCATCATCGGCCAGTCCGGTGCCGGTAAGTCGACGCTTTTGCGCTGCATCAACGGGCTCGTCCCGTATGAGGGCGGCGCAATCGCCGTTGACGGGGAAAAGGTCTTTGTCAGGGACAAGGCCGCCCTCCGCAAGATCCAGCGCAGGATGGGCATGATCTTCCAGAACTTTCATCTCTTAAACCGCCTCGACGTCTATGACAATGTCGCGCTTCCCATGCGCTTTTGGGGAATGCATCCGAAGAGCCCCGAAGCAAAGGAAAAGATCACGTCTCTTTTGCGCATGGTCGGACTCGAGGACAAGATGCACCAAAGACCCAGGGAGCTCTCCGGCGGACAAAAGCAGCGCGTCGCGATCGCACGGGCGCTGGTGCTCGACCCGCAGTATCTCCTCTGCGACGAGGCGACGAGCGCGCTCGACCCCAAGATCACAAAGGGGATCCTTGCGCTGTTGCAGGACATCAACAAAAAAATGGGCATCACGATCGTCGTCGTGACACATCAGATGGAGGTCGTCAAGCAGATCTGCGAGCGCGTCGCTTTTTTAAAGGACGGCAGGGTCCTTGCGGAAGGCAGTCCGGAAGCCCTCTTTGTCAGGCCGCCGCATGCGGAGATCAAATCCTTCCTGCATGAGGGGTCGGACACGCTGCCAAAAAGCGGTGTCAACATACAGCTCTTTTTCAACGACGACAGTGCGGACGAGCCGCTGATCACGCGTGCGGCAACGGAGCTGGGTATCAACATCAGCATCATGTGGGCCAAGGTCGAGGACTTCCGCGACCGCAGATACGGCACGATCATCGTCAATGTCGAAGAGCGGGACCGGGATCGGGTCATCGATTATCTGAAGGCGCAAAACGTCTTATGGGAGGTACTCTGAATGGGTGTATTGTCATCGAGCGCCATGACCGACATCATCCTGAACGCGATGTGGCAGACCCTCTACATGGTATTCTGGTCGACCCTGATCTCCGTCGTGCTCGGATTTATTCCGGCGATCGTTTTGACGCTGACGGCACCGGACGGACTGCATCCGCAAAAGGTGATCTATGAGACACTGAGCTTTATCGTCAATGTCTTCCGGTCGTTTCCTTTTATCATTCTGCTCGTGCTGATCATCCCGTTTACGCGCATGATCGTCGGCAAATCGATCGGCACGACCGCGATGATCGTTCCGCTCACCGTGAGCGCGATTCCCTATGTGGCGCGCGTCTTTGAGACATCGCTGAGAGAGACCGACCCCGGCGTCATCGAGGCGGCCAGAGCCTTTGGCGCCACCGACCTGCAGATCCTCATGCGCGTCTATGTCAAGGAATCGGTGCCGAGGCTCTTGAACGGCATCATCCTGCTCGTGATCTCCCTGATCGGTTATTCCGCCATGGCCGGCACCGTCGGCGGCGGAGGCATCGGCAATATCGCCATCCAGTACGGCTACATGCAGTACCGTACGGATTATCTCGTTGTCAGCAGCGTGCTCCTCATCATCTTTGTGCAGCTCGTGCAGATGCTCGGCAACCATCTCTATAAGCGTCTGAGCTGATTGACTTATGAAGGGGGATTCTGTATAGTTATGGTATAGGTGTCAAAAGTCATGAACGCGATGATGCGACACCTAAATCATCTGTTTCTAGTATGTATGCGGCTGCAGACAGAAAGCAGGGTATGACTATGGCAAACGAGGAAAGACGCAAAAGCAAACGGCTCGAACTCACCAGCAAACTGATCATCCGTCCGCTCGGGGCATCCAAGGACAACCCGGAATCTGTCACGATCACGGTGGTGGACTGTTCCCGTCACGGCCTCGGATTTTCGAGTGACAGGCATCTGACGATCGGCGACAATTACGAAGCCTATCTCACGATCTGGACCAAGGAAGTACTGCATGTCTTTTTACAGATCGTGCGCGGCGAAAAAAAGGCCGACGACCTGTTCTCTTACGGCAGCGTCTTTATCGGCATGCCGGAGGCGGAACGTCAGCGGATCAGCGTCTACGAAACGGTGCAGGATTTTACCGACTAAGCGATTTTACTCAAATCCCTGAAGAATCCGGGATAGGAGACATTGATGCATTCGGCATCGTCGATGATCGTCTCTCCGGAAACGGCAAGCGAAGCAATGGCAAAACCCATGGCGATTCTGTGATCGCCGTGGGTTTTTATCTGTGCGCCGTGCAGGGGGGCGCCGCCGCGGATGATCATGCCGTCCTCCGTTTCGGTGACGTCCGCACCCATCGCGCGCAAGTTGTCGACGACGATGCGGATGCGGTCCGATTCCTTGACCTTGAGCTCCTGCGCGTCCTTGATCACACAGGTGCCCTCGACAAAGGCACTGAGGATGGCGAGCATCGGCAGCTCGTCGATGAGCGTCGGGATATCCTCGCCGCCGACGATGAGCATGTCGCCGGGAATCGAGAGCGGCGCGTGACGCACCAGAAGGTCCGCACAGGGCTCGGCCGATTCCTCATAGACTTCGACGGCCTCGATGTCCGCGCCCATGCGGCTAAGCACCTTGAGGAAGCCCGCGCGCGAGGGATTGACGCCCACATTTTTGAGCAGGATCTCGCTGCCTTCCAGAAGCAGGGCTGCCGCGATAAAAAAGGCGGCGGAGGAGATGTCGCCCGGCACATAGACCTCCTGTGCCTTGAGCTGCGTACCCGGACGCAGTGTGATCACGGCACCCGCAAAGACATCGGGCGTGTCATAAGCGTCGATCGCTTCGATATCGCCCGTGACATCCGCGCCGAAGGAGCGCAGCATAATCTCGGAATGGTTGCGTGACAAAAAAGGCTCGCGGATCACGGTCGGTGTATCCGCATAGAGGCCCGCAAGGAGCAGCGCGCTTTTGACCTGGGCGCTGGCCTGCGGCGAGGTGTAATCGATCCCCGTAAGCCTCGCCCCGTGGATGCGCATGGGCAGGCAGTCCGGTCTCGCAAGCGTCTCGATCTGTGCGCCCATCTGCGTGAGCGGTGTGATGACGCGCTTCATCGGGCGTCTGCGCAACGACTCGTCTCCCGTGATTGAGGAGGTAAAGGCCTGTGCGCTCAAAAGGCCCGCAAGGAGTCTTGCGGTTGTGCCGGAATTGAGCGCGTCGATGGCGGAGGAGGGCTGCGAAAGCCCGTAGAGTCCCTTGCCGTGCACTCTCAGATGCGGTCTTGCGTGCTTGTCGAGAGAGCCTTCGATCCGGACGCCCATCTTTTCAAAAGCGCTGATCGTGGCGCGGGAGTCCGCGCTTTCCAGAAAGCCCGTGACCTCGGTATCGCCCTTGGCGATCGCGCCCAGGATGATGCTGCGGTGGGATATGGATTTGTCGCCGGGAATCCGTATGGTTCCGGAAAGCGGCCGTTCCGCCGGGTGCAGTGTCAGCAAAGGTCAGTCTCCCTGTATCTGTTCCCTGTATTCTTTGGCATGTTCGAAAAACGCGCGGATCGCTTCGGTATCGCCCTTGTCGATCATTTTGCGCAGGTCTTTGAGTTGCGCGATATAATCGTCGATCAGTGCGGAGACCTTCGGGCCGTTGAGCAGAAGAATCTGCCGCCACATCTCGGGAGAGGAGGAGGCGATGCGTGTCAGGTCCTTGAAGCCGCCCGCGGCGATCTGCTGCATCGTATGCGCGGGATCGTCCTTTTTGGCGACGAGCGACACCAGGGCGCTTGCCGCGACATGCGGCAGATGCGAAACGGCACCGGCACAGGCATCATGGTCGGCGGCCGTCATGATGAGCGGTCTTGCGCCGATCGTGCGGACAAAGTTCTCCATGCGGGCAAGACGCGACAGGTCCGTGCCCTCCGTTTTGGTCAGGATATAGCAGGCATCCGTGACGAAGCGTGCGCTCGATGCTTCAAAGCCCGATTTTTCGCTGCCGCACATGGGATGTCCGCCGACAAAACGGCTCTCGATGCCGAGCTCCGCGCTCAGGCGGTGGATCGGCTCCTTGACGCTCGAGACGTCCGTCAGTACGGCGTCGGGTCTGAGATACGGCATGACGATGCGCAGGTTGAAGAGATTGTGCGAGGCGGGCGCGCTGAGAAAAACAATGTCACAGTCCGCAAAGGAAGCGTCTATTTTCTCCGTCACGCGGTCCGCGACGCGCGCTTTTTTGGCCAGGACGCGCACCTGCTCGTCCGGGTCCTGTACAATGATATGCGCCTTGTCCTTGCGTTTTAAGGAACGTGCGATCGAACCGCCGATCAGACCGAATCCCGCAAATCCGCAGGTCAGCATGAAAATCCCTCCTTTTTATCTGTAAAAGTATAGCATAAATGCGGAAAAAAGTCTGTTGAAAAGTCGCGAATCCGCCGAAATACTAAAAAATGTATCGTTACCTGAAACCATGCACGGAGGCCGGGGAGACATGACGGAAGAAACGAAAGTCACGGAAGAAATCAAAGAGACGGAAGAAATGAAAGAAACGGAAACGGCGGAAGCGGCCGCGGAAACGGAAACCGCCGCGGAAGCGGAAACAGCGGAAACAGCGGAAACAGCCGCGGAAGCGGAAACGGCGGCGGAAGCGGAGGCCGGGGCAAAGGACGCGGGAAAAAAGAAATCCGCAAAGCGCATCGGAACGCAGGGGCGCTCGATCCTCGGAATCCTCAGATATGTGGCGATCGCGGTCTGTGCGCTGGTCGTCGTCTACGAGGGGTGGCAGATCCTGTCCAACCGCCTCGAAAATAAGCGGGCCCTTGACGAATATGCCTCGCTCTTTGACGAGACGGTGACCGTGCTCGAGGAGCCCGGCAGCGGTACGGGAGAGGATGCCGAAAATCCGCAGTACTATCCCAATCTGCAGATCGATTTTGACAAGCTCGCGGAGATCAATCCGGACTTTGTCGGGTGGCTGTATTTTCCCGCGGTCGACACCTCCTATCCGGTGGTCAAGGAGCAGACCAAGGACGAATACCTCTACAAGACCTTCCAGCGGCAGAGCAACGGCGCCGGCGCGATCTACCTGGATCTGTGGTCGAGCGTGCGGTTTGAGGGACTGTCCAATTTTATCTTCGGACATAACATGATGAACCGCTCGATGTTCGGATCGCTCACGCTCTTAAACGTCGAGGGCAACGAAAATCTGCTCAATGACGAACCGTATTTCTATGTCTATACCAGGACCAATGTCTACCGCTACCGTGCCTTTGCCTATTACAACTGCGCGGAGGGCGGCCCCGTCTATGTCAATGTCGGCGAGGACGTGTCCAAATACGACGATGTCATCGCCTATATCGAGGAAAACAACCAGTACGACTGCCCGGATACGTATGATTTCAGCGAGCGGCCGGAGATTCTTTCCCTTTCGACCTGCTCCGACTACGGCCCGCTGCGCTTTGTGGTCACGGGCGTCAAGGATTATGAATGGTATACGGGAGAGGGCGAAGAGGAGACGACCAACGAGCGGTATCACGCGCTGGCCGATGAGGTGGTAAAGGTTCAGGAATCCGCCGATTCTTCCGATATATTAGAGACGGTTGATTTGTCCAAATGTAAGGAAATCAATCCCGACACGGTGGGCTGGCTGTACTTTCCGGCCCTGGAGATTTCCTACCCGGTGGTGCGTGAGACGGAGAAAAACCAGTATCTGAGCACCAACTTTTTCGGGGATACGGACGCTGTCGGCACACTGTTTACGGATCTTTCGAGCGACAGTGAGCTCGCGGGCATGAGCGACCTGATCTACGGGCATTACATGAGAGACGGTGCGATGTTCGGCGCCTTCGGCAGGCTACTTGACAACGGCGGAGAGGATCTCCTGAAGGAAAACCCGTATTTCTACATATATACGTCCTCGGGCGTACGCAAGTACCGGGTTTTCGCCTACGCGGAGACGACGTCGGATGACGATGTATACGCCATCGTGGAGGACAATGAGGGCTATTACGACCTGGTGGTCGAGCATTTAAAGGAAAACCACACCCTGCTTCCCGGGGCGGACGATATCGATTTTGAGGAGAGACCGCAGCTGATGACTCTGTCCACATGTTCGGATTTCGGGGATCAGAGCCGCATCACGCTGACCGCCGCGGAAGAAAAGTAAAAATTCAATAAAATCATAAAAGCGCTTGCTTTTTGAAAATAAATGTGATAATATGATTCCAACAAGGATGTAAGGAAGGAGTGACCAGCTATGAAAATCAGAGGAAAGAAAATCATCTCAGGGTTACTGTTGACAGCGATGATGGGTCTTGTCATAGCATGCGGTGCCGCACAGCAGGGAATGCTGACGGATACGGCAGCGGTGAGGTCTGAAACGGATGTTGTGGAAGGGGTCATCATCGACGACGAGGCGATTGCTCTTGCGAGCCGCGCAACGGTGACCAACACAATGGAAGTGGCGCTGCAGACCGCATATGATCTGGTCAATGCACATAGAGCCAATGCGGGTGCGGCAGCGCTGACACGTTCACAGGCACTGGAGGATTGCGCGAGAGTGCGTGCACAGGAAATCGTCGGATACTTCTCCCACACGAGACCTTCGGGCGCGGAGTGGTGGACCGTCAACTCGGACATCCAGTACGGCGAGAACCTGGCCAAGCTCTACAACTCGGCCGATTCGGTGGTTGCCGCGTGGATGGCATCCCCGACACACGCACAGAACATTCTCGACGCGGAATTCCGGACGCTCGGCATGGCGATCTACCAGAGCGGAAACAACTGGTACTGGGCGCAGGAGTTTGGTTATTAAACGAGTCGTGCGAATCGGTAAAAAAACGCCCCCCTGTGAGCTCGCTCACAAGGGGGGCTTTTTTTGGCGATTCATGGGACGAGTAAATCCAACGAGGGAAATGCGGAAGCATTTTCCGAGTCTGGATTTACGCGTCGGAACGACGAGTGGGTTCGGAGTCATAAATCCAACGAGGGAAATGCGGAAGCATTTTCCGAGTCTGGATTTGCTCGTACGCACGACGAGTGGAACCGTAAGAATATCCCGATTTACGCGTCGGCACGACGAGTGGATTTATGGTATAATCTTTACAGTAATTTTTTTGAAAGGATTCACGCCATGAACACTTACACGAAAATCGCATCCCCCCATCACGAGGACGTGACACTCAAGGTCATCCGCGGACATTTTGTTACGCCCAATTCCCACATCAACGCCTACATCGACATGACGACGATGAAGACGAGACAGTCGGAGGCGCGGGCATCGGCCAGGGCGCTTGCGGGCGGCTTTGCGCCGGGACTCGTGGTGGACACCATCGTCTGCATGGACAATACCGAGGTGATCGGCGCGTTTCTTGCGGAGGAGCTCGAGAAGGCGGGGATCGGCAACGAAAACCTGCACCGCACCAAATACGTCTGCACACCGGAATATGACACCTACGGGCAGATGATCTTCCGCGACAACATGCGCATCATGATGCAGGACAAGCGCATCATGCTGTTGCTCGCATCGACAACGACCGGAAAGACCTTAAGCCGCGCGGTGGACGCGATCCAGTACCACGGCGGCAGTGTGGTGGCCGTCGCGGCGATCTTTTCCACGCTCAGGGAAGTCGGCGACATCAAGGTGCACGCGCTCTTTTCCGGCAACGAGGTCGAGGCCTACGAAAATTATCCCGCGGCGGAGTGCCGCATGTGCGGGGAGGGCATCCCGATCGACGCGGTCTGCAACGGCTTCGGTTATACGGAGGTCAACCACTGACGCAGACAAAGCGCAACGATTGTGAAAAATAAATTGTATCAAACGGATTGACTTTTCACATAAATATATGTAGAATACATTTGTTGTTATCGGTTTCCGGTGTTGTAAAGGGAGGTTTTTGAGATGGCGGCGAAAAAGTCCGACACGAAAATCACGCTGCAGTATGGTGACAAGACGGTCACGTATGACGAGATCGTCCAGAACATGAAAAACAAGTGGACCTATGACTACGGGAAGAAGATCTCCGAGATTCATTCGATGGAGCTCTATGTCAAGCCCGAAGAGGACAAGGTCTATTACGTCATCAACGGTGAAGAGAGCGGCGATTTCGGTCTGTAAGACAGCGCGGTTCAGGGTATAGTCATCCGGGGGAAGCGGAGATCCGCTTCCCTTTTTGCGTTGTCCGTCCTTGCGGCTTTTTAAGCAGAACCGTCCCCTTGTGCCTCTTGCATCAGCCACAAGATATTGATATAATAATAAGGTTATGAAACAAGATGATGTGAAGGGGAGAATACTGCTCATCGACGGGCACAGTATGCTTCACCGTGCGTTTTACGGTCTGCCGGACCTGACCAATGCGAAGGGGCAGCATACGGGGGCCGTCTACGGTTTTGTCAATATTCTTCTGAAACTCCTGGACAGCGAAACACCGGACGCGCTGGCGGTGGCTTTTGACGTGCATGCGCCGACCTTCCGCCATGAGATGTATGAGGCCTATAAGGGTACGAGAAAGCCCATGCCGGACGAGCTGAGAGAGCAGGTGCCGCTCATCAAGGAGGTGCTCGACGCGATGGGCATTGTGCGCGTGGAGTGTGCGGGTCTCGAAGCGGATGACATCCTCGGCACGATCGCGCATCGTATATCGGACGAGGGCGGCGAGGCGCTGATCGTCTCCGGCGACCGTGACCTCCTGCAGGTGGTGAGGGAAAGGGTGACGGTGCTGCTTCCGCACACAAAGGGCGGACAGACCACCGTCGAGCGCTTTACGCCCGCGCATGTCAAGGAGACCTACGGCGTGACGCCCCGTCAGTTTGTGGAGCTCAAGGCGTTGCAGGGGGACTCCTCCGACAATATCCCGGGCGTGCCGAGGGTCGGCGAAAAGACCGCCAGGGAGCTCATGGAAACCTACGGCTCCATCGAAGCCATCTACGCACATCTCGAAGACATCACCAAAAAATCCATCCGTACTTCCCTTGCGGAAAACCGTGCGCTCTGCGATCTCTCCAGAGACCTCGCGACGATCCGCACGGACAGTGACGTGCCCTTTGACCTGACAAAGGCGGCGCTGCATGAAGAAGGCGGCGCGGGATATGAGCGCATCTTTACAAAGGAGGCTCACGATCTCTTTACGGAGCTCGGCTTTAAGCAGCTGTTAAAGCGGTTTGCGGACGACAGGGAGCAGGCGCGGACCGTTCAGACGCAGCGTGTCCAAAGCGGACAGGAAACGGACGAACTCTTTTTGCGGCTTGCGGAAAGCGACCGCGTGGGCTACCGCTTTTTGTCCGCGGATTCCGTTTCGCTCTGCGGTGACGCGGAGATTGTTTTTGTGGTGGAAAACGCGGATGAACGTGAGCTGAAGCGCCGCATGGAAACGCTGGCCGGACAGACGGTGCTGGTGAGCTGCGATGTCAAGGACAGCTTTCGTCATTTCGTGCCGCCGCAGCTCCTGCGGACGGACGAAAACGCGGCGGTGACACATCTCTTCGACACGATGATTGCGGCGTATCTGCTAAACCCGCTGCAGGAAAGCGAAGCGCCTGCGCATGTCGCGCATGATTCCTACATGCGGTATCCGGAGCTGAAGGAGGCGCTTTCGGACAGCGGCATGCTCGCGCTCTTTGAGACCGTGGAGATGCCGCTGACGTATCTTTTGTATGAGATGGAGCGCATCGGCATATCCGCAAAACGCGAAGCTCTGGCGGAATACGGCGAGCGCCTCGCGGGACGCATTGCGCAGCTCGAGGATGAGATCCATGCGGCGGCGGGAGAGGATTTTAATATCAATTCGCCCAAGCAGCTGGGAGAGATCCTCTTTGAAAAAATGGGGATCCCGGGCGGCAAGAAGACAAAGACCGGCTATTCCACGGCCGCGGACGTGCTCGAAAAGCTGGCCCCCGATGTCCCGATGGTGCGGGACGTTCTGGAATACCGGGGACTCGCCAAACTCAAATCGACCTACGCGGATGCGCTTGCTTCTTACATCCGCGAGGACGGAAGGATCCATACGGTCTTTCATCAGAAGGTAACGGCGACGGGAAGGCTCTCCTCCTCCGACCCCAATCTGCAGAACATCCCGATGCGCACGGATCTGGGGCGCGAGATCCGCAAGGTCTTTGTGCCGGAGGAAGGATGCGTTTTTGTCGATGCCGACTATTCGCAGATCGAGCTGAGGATTCTTGCGCACATGTCGGGGGACGAGGGACTGATCGAAGCCTACCATACGGGCAAGGACATCCATGCGATCACGGCGGCCAAAGTGTTTCACGTGCCCTTTGAGGAGGTGACGCCGCTGATGCGCCGCAACGCCAAGGCCGTCAATTTCGGAATCGTCTACGGCATCTCCGCCTTTGGGCTGGGGCAGGATCTTTCGATCACGCGCGAGGAGGCGGCGCGGTACATGCAGCAGTATTTCGAGACCTATCCGGGCGTGAAGCGTTATCAGGAAGAGGCGGTCGCCGAGGCCAAAGAAAAAGGCTATTCCGTAACGCTCTACGGCCGCAGACGTCCGATCCCCGAATTAAAAAGCGGCAACTATATGCAGCGATCCTTCGGAGAAAGAGTCGCGATGAACGCGCCGATCCAGGGAACGGCCGCGGACATCATGAAGATCGCGATGCTCCGCGTATGGCGGAGCATGAAAAGACAGGGACTGAAGGCCCGGATGCTTTTGCAGATCCATGACGAGCTGCTGGTCGAGGCACCCGTCTGCGAACGGGAGCGCGTGCAGACGCTCCTGGAAGAAGAGATGCGCGCCGCCTGTACGCTGTCGGTGCCGCTGGAGGTCGACGCCCACGCGGGAGAGGACTGGTTTTCATGCAAGTGATCGGCATCACGGGCGGCGTCGGAAGCGGAAAGAGCGCGCTCCTTTCGGGGCTTTGCCAAAGATACGGCGCACGCATCCGCGTGATCCATGCCGATGATGTCGCAAACGAGGTGAAAGCGCCGGGCGGGATGTGTTATAATGAAATCGTGTCATTGCTCGGGGAAGACGTGCTGGACAGGGAGGCCGAAGCTCCCGTGCGTGACGCGGAAGGAAGGCCCCTGTATCCGGTCGACAGGAACAAAATGGCACGGATGATTTTTTCCGACAGGGCACTGCTTGCGCGGGTCAACGCGATCCTGCATCCGGCCGTGCGCGGGACGGTGCGCCATGCGATCGAAGAGGAAAGAAAGAACGGGAGGCTTCGTGCGCTGTTTATCGAAGCCGCGCTCCTCATCGAGGCGGGATATGAAGAGATCGTCGACGAGATGTGGGTCGTGACCGCACCGGAAGACATACGCATCCGGCGCCTGAAGGAGGCGCGCGGATACAGCGAAGAAAAGATCAGGGACATCTTTTCGTCGCAGCTGACGCAGGAGCAGTTTCTCGCACACGCGGACCGCGTGATCGATAACGGCGGAACACAGGAAGCGGCGATAGAGCAGATGATTGCATACCTCGGCCCGGATGAGGAATGATCGGGGACAACGGATGCCTTGCATAAGGCCAACTGGCAGGAGTGGGATATGAGACGCACACAACGGGAAGAGAATGTCGTATTCGGTCTGGACATCGGTACGCGCTCGGTCGTCGGCACCGTCGGCTACATGATGGAGGACAAGTTCTATGTCGTCGCGCAAAAGGTCCGGGCGCATGAGACGCGCGCGATGCTCGACGGACAGATCCACGACATCGGCAAGGTCGCATCGACGATCCGCGCGATCAAGCAGGAGCTCGAGCAGGAGACCGGCATCGATCTGACGGATGTCTGTATCGCCGCGGCGGGACGCGTGCTGCGCACCGTGCAGACCTCCTACGAAGAGGAATATGACGAAGAAAAAAACATCACCGAGGAAGACATCTACAACATCGAGTCAAAGGCGGTGGAAAAAGCCTACGGCGAGTTTCTCACCTCCGGCAAGGCGGACGTCAAATTTTTCCTCGTCGGCTATACCGTCAAGCACTATTACATGAACGGATACAAGATCGCCAACCTCGAGGGACATACCGTCGAGAAGGTGGCGCTCGACCTGATCGCGACGTTTCTGCCGCAGGATGTCGTCGACGGCCTCTACCGCGCCTGTGAACGCGCGGGGCTCACCGTTGCCAATCTGACGCTCGAGCCGATCGCGGCGATCCGTGTCGCAATTCCGGAAAATTACCGCATGCTCAATCTCGCCCTCATCGACGTGGGCGCCGGTACCTCCGATATCTGCGTGACCGACGAGGGCACGATCATCGCCTACGGCATGATCCCGGAGGCGGGCGACCATCTGACGGAGACGATCGCGCAGAAATGCCTCGTTGATTTTAATACCGCGGACCAGATCAAGATCGACGCGTCGCGCATGAAGACCGTGACCTATTACGACATCATGGGACTCGAGAAGAAGATCTCCGACAAGGAGGTACAGGAGCTCCTTCGTCCGCAGGTCGAGGCGATGGCGGATCATGTGACGGAGATGATCAAAGAGTTAAACGGCGGAAACGGCGTGCAGGCGGTCTTTGTCGTCGGCGGCGGCGGACGCATCCCCGGGTATACCGACGCGATCGCAAAGCGCTTGGAGATCGCGGATGAGCGCGTCGCGCTGCGCGGCGAGGAGGTGATGAAAAACATCGTCTTCCCGCAGGATGACGAGATCGAGCATGATTCGCTGATCGTGACCCCGATCGGTATCTGCTTAAGCTACTATGCCGAGTCCAACAACTTTGTCTTTGTGTCCTTTAACGGCACGCAGACCAAGATCTACGATAACGGACGCCTTGCGATCGTCGACGCGGCGATGCAGGCGGCCTTCCCCAACGAGGATCTCTTCCCCAAGCGGGGCAAGGAGCTCTCCTTTACCGTCAACGGCGAGAGGCGCACGGTGCGCGGCACGCCCGGCGAGGCGGCCGTCATCCGCTTAAACGGCAAGCCGGCGGACATCCACTCGCGGATCCACGGCAACGACATCATCGAGGTCGAGCCCTCGACGACGGGCGATCCCGGCAAGGCACAGATCTCCTCGCTTGCGGAATACGTCTCGCAGTTCAATGTCAATGTCAACGGCAAAAACGTCGCGGTCTCGCGCTTTGCGACGGTCGGCGGGGAACCGCAGACCGCCTACTATGAGATCAAGCCGGGCGACGACGTCAAGGTGCTCGACTACGATACCGCGCAGCAGATCGCACAGCTCCTCGACATCGAGCTCACGCAGGATACGGTCATCTACGTCAACAACGAAAAGGCGACCCCCGACACGCCCGTGTATGAAAATTTCAAAGTCGAGTTCAAGAGCCCCGAGGAAGTGCTGATGGAATCGTATGAGGATTTTCCGGACGCGGAGGAAGTGCAGCAGCAGATCGACGAGGGGACGTACCGCGGAGACACCTACGCCTCGCTCTATGCGGACGAGGAGGAGGAAGAGGACTACGAGGAGGAGCCTGAGGAGCGTCCCGCACGCGGTGGCTACCGCGGACCGGGCGAGGGCTTTGCCAAAAAAGAGGTCTCGAGGCCGCTGCATGTCACGGTCAATAACCAGCCGATCATCCTCACCGGCAAGGCGGAATATGTCTTTGTCGACATCTTTGACTATATCGACTTTGATCTCTCCAGGCCGCAGGGCAAGGCAGTGGTCACGCTCGTCAACGGACAGTCGACGGACTATATGCAAAAGCTTAACGCAAATGACAAGATAGAGGTTTACTGGCAGAAATGAGAGTATGCAGTATCGCAAGCGGTTCCTCCGGCAACTGTATCTACGCCGGAACGGACCACACGCATCTCCTGATCGACGCGGGATGCAGTAAGAAAAAAATCGTGGAAGGACTCGGCGGTCTGGGACTTGCGCTCGATGACATCAGCGCAATCCTCCTGACCCATGAACACAGCGACCACGTGGCGGGCCTCAGGACACTGATGAAGCATTGCGACGTACCGCTCTATGCGACCTCCGGGACGCTCGCGGCGCTGACGCGGGATGACGCGGGGCAGCAGACGCGGTATACGATAGCGGCAGGCGAGAGCTTTGCCATCGGCGATCTGACCGCACAACCCTTTGCGATCTCCCATGACGCCGCAGAACCCGTCTGTTACCGCATCACCGCGGACGACGGCGCCGTCTTTGCGATGGCGACGGACTTAGGCTGCTACGACGAGAATACGATCGCGCATCTGACGGGAGCGGACGTACTGCTGCTCGAAGCCAACCATGACATCCGCATGCTGCAGACGGGCCCCTATCCGTATCCGCTCAAGCAGCGGATCCTCGGAGACAAAGGACATCTTTCCAACGACGCGTCCGGCGCACTGCTCTCACGCGTTTTGCATGACGGGCTCAAGGCCGTGATGCTCGGACATTTGAGCGAACGCAACAATCTGCAGGAGCTGGCCTATGAGACGGTACGGCTCGAGGTCGAGATGGGAGATACGCCGTATCACGCATCGGACTTCAGACTGATGGTCGCAGACAGACATCTGCCGAGCGCTGCGCTGTCATTCTGACTCCCGTCCCAAAACATCTCCTTCGGGAAAAGGAGGACATATGGACATCAGGGGCATCGTCAATCTGATCAGCAACGGCAACACCGAGGAAGCGGCGGAGCGCGTCTCGATCCTCAAGCAGGAGGATCCGTCGGATGTGCGTGCCTGGATCATGGACGCGACGATCTGCGAGGCGACCGGCGATATCGAATCGGAAAAAGCCTCCATCGCCGAGGGCATGCGGTGCGATCCGCGCAATCACGAGCTCTTCTATATGCTGGGTCTGATCCTCATTCACACCAATCTCAACCAGGCATACCTGTGCTTTGAACAGGCGCTGCATTACTGCAGTGACGCGGAGGACAAAAAGGAGATCACCGCACGGCTTGCGGAGCTCAAAAAGCAGCCCTCCCTAAGCGTGCGTCCCGTCTCCGTCGTCATCGTTTCCTATAACGACCGGGAGCTGTTGCAAAAAAACATCACGACCTTCCGTACGGACATGCCAAAGGACGCGTACGAGATCATCGTCGTCGACAATCACTCGGACGACGGTGTGGAAAAATGGCTGCGTCTCCAGTCCGATCTGCGTCTCATCGAAAACGGGGAAAATGTCGGCTTTCCCGTCGCCGCCAATATCGGCGTGCGTGCCGCACGGGAGAGGAACGATATCTTCCTGATCAACAACGACTGCATCCCCGCAACCAACGCGGTCTTCTGGCTGCGCATGGGACTCTATGAGGACAGAAACGTCGGTGCGGTATCCGGTATCTCCAACAACGCGTCCGCACAGACCGATCCGGATGCGCCTTCTTCGATCGAAGCGTGCATGACCTACGGCGAAAAGAAAAATATCCCGATGCGTTTTCCGTACGAGACACGCTGCCGCTTTACGGGCTTTGCGATCCTCCTTAAGAGGGAGGCGGTCGACGCGGTCACGGAGAAAAAGGATCTTCTCGATCCCGCGTTTTCGCCCGCCTATTTCGAAGACGACGATCTCGGCATGCGCGTTGCGCTCGCGGGATTCCGGCAGCTTCTTTGCCATAACGCCTTTTTGTATCACCGGGGCGGTGACGGCTTTATGTCACTTGCCAAACAGGAATCGCTCACGAGATCGCGCGATACTTTTATGGAAAAGTGGGGCTTTGACATCTGGGCCTATACGGAGACATGGGACGAACTCGTCGACAGCGTGGATGCGGAGAGAGACAGGCCCGTCCGCGTGCTCGAGCTCTTTTGCGGCATGGGCGTCAATCTCTCCGCCATCCGGTACCGCCATCCGCACGCGTTTGTGGCGGGCGTCGAGCCTTATGCGCAGATCGCGGGACTCGGACGCACGATGGGAGACATCATCGGCGGGATGCCGGAGACCGTGCAGTTCCCGTGGCCCGAAGCGTCCTTTGATTATATCCTTGCGTCCGATGCGCTCGAGCGTGCGGCGGATCCGGTAGCGCTTTTGAACAAGCTCAAATCGTATCTCAAAGAGGACGGCGTCATCGTGCATACCGCGCCGGAGGATGAGCGCATGAGCGATCTGATGCGGCATGTGGCATCGACCTGCGGCTTTACAAAGAGAGAAGTGGTATGGAATCTGGTGCGTCTGGGCCTGTAAAGGAGGTCGTCTTTTGTCCCTGCATGGCGCGTTACTGGGACCGGCTTGCGGGTCTTTTTGCGCGGTATGCGGCGGATGATCATACGGCGGTCTGCCTGGTCGTTCTGCCCTGGTTTGAAAAGGCGGCGGACGGTACGCTTCTTGAGATGCATTATGAAGCGGACCTTTTTCCCGCGGATATTCCCGTTACCCATTATGAGCATTATGATTTTTCAACGCTCAGGCCGGATACGATCATCATCCAGCATCCTTATGATGCCTGGCATGATACGATGAGCGTGCATCCCGCCTTTTACGCGGAGGAACTGCGCAAGTATACGGAGCATCTTGTCTGCGTGCCGTACGCACGGATCACGCCGCCGGAAGCGGGAGACGCGAGAGGATACCAGACGCTGCAGTATTTTGTGACGGTGCCGGGCGTATTCGCTGCGGACGAGACCCTCGTTCCCGACGAAGGGATCCGGCAGACCTATATCGATGCGCTGAGCGCGTATGCGGGTGAAGAGACGAGGGCACGCTGGGAAAGGCAGATCGTCGTGCGCGCGTGCGGAGAGGAGACGGAAAACGGATCCGCGCGGAAAGAAACAGAGGATGCACAGCGGGAGGCGGCGTCCGAAAAGCGGCGTGTTCTTTTTACGATCACGCTCTCTACGCTTCTCGAATACGGTGAGCGTGCGGTCAAAAAACTCGGCGCCGTGCTGAACATCATGCGGGAGTATGAATCGCGCGTCACCTTTGTATGGAGAGCGGATCCTCTGATCGGGGCGCATCTGCCTTCGTGGGACGCAACGCTCTATGCGTCCTACCGCGCGCTGGAGGAGCGGTTTGAGAGGGAGCGTCTTGGCGAGAGCGATGTGTCGCCGGACGTATATGAGACGGCTGCGGCGTGTCATGCCTTTTACGGAGACCCTTCGGAAGCGATGCGCGCCTGCAGGGAGAGAAAACTGCCGGTGATGCAGATGGACGTGAATGTATGATACCGATACCCGATGAGTATTTTCTGGATGAGGTGCGCGAGGGATTCTATGTCTCCGGCATGATGAAGCGCGTATGGGCGGCGGAGCTGATCATGCTCGACGTGCTGGCGGACTTTCTCGCGGAGAGGGGGCTTCGGTGGTATGCCGATTACGGCACACTCCTCGGCGCCGTCCGGCACGGCGGCTTCATTCCCTGGGATGACGACATCGACATCACGATGCCTCGGGAAGACTATATGCGGCTTCTTGCGTGTGCGGACGAGCTGCCCGCGCCGTTCCGGATCCTGAGCTTTTATCATTCCGATACCTTTTCCAATTTTCATGCGATCCTGAAAAATACAAGGGACACGCAGCTTGCCTGGGATGACGAACGGATGCGGATCTTTTACGGCTGTCCCTTTATCGTCGATCTCGATATCTTTCCGCTCGATTATTTTCCGACGGACGGGACGCGCGACAAGGTGCAGCGCATCATCTATACGATCGGCTACAAGCTCGTGCAGCAGTGCGTCAGGATCGAAACGATGCGGGAAAAGGGACAGACGGTGCCGGAAGCGGAGACGGCGGATTTTGAAAAGGACCTTGCGCTCTTCAAAGAGTATCTGCAGCGCTTTTATCCGGGAGAGATCGCGCTCGATGAGAGGAGGCCTCTGCGCAACGCACTGTGCCGTGCGGCGGACGCGGTCGCTTCGCACTGCGAAAGGAAGGACGCGCGCTTCATGGACCACTATGCGCACGTTGCCTACCGCCATGCGCCGATGCTCCGGGACATCGCGTGGTACGAACACAGCGTGGAGCTTCCCTTTGAGATGAGCTCCATGCGGGCGCCCGCCTGCTATACGGCGGTACTGAAGGAGAGGTTCGGTCAGGGCTACATGACGCCGAGAAGAGAAGCATCGACGCACGACTATCCCTTCTTTGCGGGGCAGGACGAGGTCTTCCGTTATCTCGGAAAGATGTGAGGCAGCAGGCGGTACGGTCTGAAAAAAGAAGGACACGATATGAAAATCATCTTCATGGAAAACGAAAAGGGTTTCGGCAATGTCGACATGCTCGATGCGATGGCGCGTTATGACGAAGGGGGAGAGCGTCTTGCGGTCGTCCGGTATCCCTTTCAAAATACGGCGGACAGACGCGACGCGCAATTTGAAGAGGCGCTCGGAAAAAAAATCGTCGAAGAGCAGGCGGATATTGTTTTTTCTTTTAATTACTATCCGCTGATCGCGGAGGCGGTCAACGGCGTGAAGGACCGTGTGCATACGCGCTATGTGTCGTGGGTCTATGACAGTCCGCATGTGTCGCTTTTTTCCTATACACTGATCTTTGAACGTAACGACGTCTTTCTCTTTGACTCCGCGCAGTACAAGACCTTTGCGTCGCAGGGGATCGAAACGGTGCACTATCTGCCGCTTGCGGCCAATCCCGCAAGACTCACCGCGCGGGAGATCACGCCGGAGATATGGAAAAAATACAATGCGCGGATCGCCTTTGTCGGTGCGCTCTATACGGAGGCGCACACCTTTTACGACCGGATGGAGGACAGGCTCGATCCTTATGCGAAGGGATATCTCGAGGGCGTGATGCGCGCGCAGATGAAGATCGACGGCATCAACTTTGTCGAGCAGACGCTGACGCCCGAAGTGGTCGCCCTCATGCAGAAGGCGGAGGAGGTGCGTCCCAACGCGGACGGCGTCGAGAGTGCGGCCTACCTCTACGCGCAGTATTTTATCAACCGCAAGATCACGCAGACGGAGCGCAGCGAGATCTTACGGGAGATCGGCGCGCACTTTCCGGTGACGCTCTATACGATGGACAAGTCGTTTCACGCGGAAGGCGTGACGACAAAGGGAGAGATCGATTACTATGACATGATGCCGTATGTCTTCCGCTGCACGGACATCAATCTCAATATCACGCTGCGTTCGATCACCGCGGGGATTCCTTTGCGCGTCTTTGACATCATGGGTGCGGGCGGTTTTGTGCTGACCAATTTCCAGCCGGACCTCACGATGTTTTTTACACAGGGAGAGGACTTTGTGTATTACGAAAGCAGGGAGGATCTGATCGAAAAAACCGAATACTATTTGACGCATGACAGTGAACGCAAAAAAATCGCCGCGCGCGCGTATGAAAAAGTGTGCGCCGCGCATACGTTTTCCCATCGTTTGCGCGAAATACTAGATGTTGTGTCAAGCAAATATTAAATCGGCATATACTGTATATAAAAAATATATTGACGTAAAACCGTTCATGTATTATACTACTCTTTGTCTAAAGATCTAAAAAACAATGACGATATTTTGATAACGGAGTATACATGAACAAAGCGGAAATTCTCAAGACCGAAATTTTACGGCAATACAAAAGTATCCGGCAGTTCGCCATGGAAATGAAAATTCCTTATTCGACACTGGTCACCGCGCTCGACCGCGGTATTGAAGGCATGGCTTACGGTACCGTCATCATGATGTGCGACCGTCTCAACCTCAATCCGGTGGATTTTACGCCGCTCGAAGAGGGCGCCAATCTCGGCGGCAAGATCGTCGAGAACCGCGTGATGCAGGAGTACGTGCGTCTCAACAAGGTCGGACGCAAGAAGACGCTGGAATATATGGCGGATCTGGTTTTGATTGACAAGTATCTTTCATGAAACGGAAAGATGTTTTGATTGCGGGGGCAGGAGGGATTCGTCCCTCCTTTTTTTTGCGGCGGCATGACGCACAGAGGAAAACGGAATGGACTATGATGTATTGATCGCGGGCGCGGGACTGTACGGCTGTGTATACGCACACGAGGCCGCTGCCATGGGGAAGCGCGTGCTGGTCATCGACAAAAGAGATCACATTGCGGGCAACTGTTATACGAAGGAGGTGCGCGGCATCCACGTGCACCGGTACGGCGCGCATATTTTTCATACGTCGGACAGACAGGTGTGGGAGTACGTACAGCGCTTTGCGCGCTTCAACCATTATATCAATTCGCCGGTCGCTATCTACCGGGACGAGCTCTACAATCTGCCGTTCAACATGAATACCTTTTACCGGATGTGGGGCACAAAGACGCCCGCGGAGGCAAAGGCCGTGATTGATGAACAGCGTGCGGAGGCGGCCTCGCAGCTGCAGGCGGCAGCGGGGGACGGTTTAGCGCGCAACCTCGAAGAACAGGGTCTCCTCCTTGCGGGCCGCGACATCTTTGACAGGCTCATCCGCGGGTATACCGAAAAGCAGTGGGGACGTCCCTGTGCGGAGCTGCCCGCTTTTATCATCAACCGCCTTCCGTTCCGGTTCACGTATGACAATAATTATTTTAACGATCCGTACCAGGGGATTCCCGTGGACGGTTATACCGCGCTGTGTGCGCGTCTCCTCGGACAGGAGGAGTCCCCGGGCGCGGGAAGGGAGGCTGTATCCGGCCGGATCGATGTCAGGCTGCGGACGGCGTTCGAGGATTTTGTGGTGATGAAGGACGGGCTGCCGGTGCGTTTTGCGGATGACGGGACGCAGGCGCGCAGACCGTGCGCGGGCGTGTACCGGACCGTTACGGGCGATACGGTCTTACGCATCGTATATACCGGACGGATCGACGCGTTTTTTGCAGAGAGGCTCGGTGCACCCGAATACCGCTCGCTCCGGTTTGAAGAGGAGGACCTTCCGCACGTCGACAATTATCAGGGCAATGCCGTCGTCAATTATACGGAGCGTGAGGTGCCCTATACGCGCATCATCGAGCACAAGCATTTTTTATTCGGAGCGGGAGAGGGTACCGTCATCACGCGGGAGTATCCCGACACGTACGAGGAAGGAAAAGAGCCGTACTATCCGGTCAATGACGAAAAAAATAACGCGCTGTACGCGCGTTATGAGGAGCTGGCATGTGAGATCTGTCCCGACATTCTTTTCGGCGGGCGGCTCGGCCGCTACCGCTACTATAATATGGACCAGGTCATCCGCACGGCGCTGGATGACGTGAAAGCAGGCGGGTGAGATCTGTCCCCTTTGACCGGAAACAAGCCAATGAGAACCGTCCCCTTTGGCCTTAACAGTAGTTGTTGAACAGCATACCCGAGTATTCGCTCGTGATGTAGGGGTTGGGCGGTGCCGCGTGCTCATGGTTTTTGTACGCGACGACGGGCCTCGTGATATACTGCATCGGGTCGAGTGACACATTCATCGACATCGAATACAGGGACTTGGCAAAATCCCTCACCGGTTTCATCTTTTCATCGAGCTGATCGTCCTCGATCTCCGCGGCGGCATGGAGCTTGTCCTCATCGACATGGAGTCTGCCGTCGTCTCCGAGGGAGATACCGACGGAGGAGACCTCTTCGCCGATCAGCGAATCCCTCGCGACACGCACCGTCTCCGCGACGATCTTGCCGGTGCGGAAGGCCTGCGAATTGATCCCTCCGACATCATCGAGGAAGCCGTTATACGAATCGACCAGCGCATGCACGTGATCGATCATCGACTCCTGCTGCGTTTTCACGCCGATGACCGATTCTTCGTCGATGGCACTGACCCGTTTTAAATTGAGCTCGTAGGTGCGCGATACCGTAAAGTGGTTGGAGGAGGAGGTATGTGTCGCACCGTTGATCTTGAAGCGCGCGTCCGACGCTTCCTGCGTTACCTGCGACAGTCCGAAATACGGCACGGTGCCCTTGGCGCCCGAGTCCGTTTCCTCCGTGATCTCGAATTGGGAATGACGGTCCGGCGAAAGACCGGTGGTCTTTGACGCAAGACGCAGTGCCGTCGCGCCGCCCGGCCCTTCCTCGATATCGGCGCTGAGTCCGATCGAGGCCTTGTTGATGAGGCGGGCGAGACGTTCCTGCACGTCGCGGTTGCTGTCGCCGGGTTTGACGCTGTATTGCAGCTCGTAGGTCTGCTCGTTCATGCGGATATTGAAGGCATAGCCGCCGGGCGCGAGACGTACCACGCCGTTTGGCATCATCTTGCCGGTATTTACCTGGTTTTGTGCCAGCTGTTCGACGCGCACAGCAAAGGTCGGGGGCTCGTCATCACCCTCGCCGATGTAGGTCGCGTCCACGATATCGTCATTGGAAGAGAAGGCCGCACGGGAACCGAGCGGTTTTTCCTGCCCGATGTCGGATAACGTCGACAGCGTGCGCTGCAATGCACGCGCATGCTCTTTCAGATCGATTGCATCCGCCTCGGCATGATCATCCGAATCCAACAGATATAAGGGGTTCTTCTGATTGGACTTGACAATGGATTTGTAGATATTGCGCAGATCGTCACGCTTGTGCGTGTCGGTCTGCTTTGCCTCTTTTGGCGCATACGTCGTCAGATAATGATTGTATACGCCGTTCATAATGACGCCTGCCATCCCCGATCGCCCTCCTTTCTTCCTTGAAATCGCGGCACTTGACAGCCTCTCCCTGGCAAACCGCTGGGCTTTCAAAGATATTTTTTTGTAGAACTATCATAACATATATCACAGAGGGTGACAATAAAATAATCAAATTTATAGAAATTTTATTGTCGCATGATTCTGCATATGAGTATATAGTTCTTCGCTATCTTTATCGGCATAACAAAACGAAAAAATAACAGTTTTATGATAAAAAGATGCGATTTTTTGAGGATTTCCCATTCGAAGGGAAGAAATCGCGGATTTTGTGGTATACTTGTCACATGCTGTTCAATTCCTACCTATTCATATTGCTCTTTTTGCCGCTGACACTCCTCGGGTATTACGGTCTGAACCGAAGGAATGTTCGGGCGGGCCTTTTGTGGCTCCTTGCGATGTCGCTGTGGTTTTACGGTTATTATAACCCCGTATACCTGCTTCTGATCGGGGGCTCGGTTCTCTTCAATTATATCTGTTCCCGCTTCCTTGCAAAAGAGGGATTTGCGGCAAAAAAGGCGCTGATGATCCTGGCCGTCACGGCCAATATCGCCCTGATCTTCTTTTTTAAGTACTACGATTTCTTTATCGGCAATATCAATGCCCTGTTCCGGACGGATTTTGCGTTTCTGCATCTTGCGCTGCCGCTCGGTATCAGCTTCTTTACCCTGCAGCAGATCTCCTTTATCGTCGATTCGTACCGCGGTAAGACAAGACAGTACCGCTTTGCGGAATACGCGCTCTTCGTGACCTTTTTCCCGCAGCTCGTGGCGGGGCCGATCGTGCTGCACGAGGAGCTGATTCCGCAGTTTGCCGATCCGGAGAGAAAAAAGTTTTCACCGGAAAACTGCGCAAAGGGCCTGATGATGTTCACGAGAGGTCTTGCCAAAAAGGTGCTGATCGCCGACTTTTTTGCGGGGGCGGTCGATCCGGTCTTTGCGGGGACGCAGGGCAGCAGCGCGGAGTTCATCCTTGCGATGTTTGCCTATACGTTCCAGATCTATTTTGATTTCAGCGGCTATTCCGACATGGCGGTGGGGCTCGGCAGCATGTGCAATCTGACGCTTCCCTGCAATTTTGACTCGCCCTACCAGTCACTCGGTGTTGCCGAATTCTGGCGCAGATGGCACATGACGCTCGGACGGTTTCTGACGAGATATCTCTATATCCCGCTCGGCGGAAGCCGCGGGGAAAAGACCTCGCGCGTGCTGCTCAATACGATGATCGTCTTTGCGGTGTCGGGGCTCTGGCACGGCGCCAATTTTACCTTTGTGCTCTGGGGAATTCTGCACGGGCTTGCCGTATGCGCGGACCGGCTGTGCGCGCGTTATACGGAGAGGCTGCCCGCGCTTTTGCGGAAGTGCTGCACGTTTTTATTTGTCAACTTCTGCTGGGGACTCTTTCGCGCGACGAGCGTTTCGCAGTTTCTTGTCATCTGCAAAAAGCTCTTTACGCTCTCGGACCTGTCCGTCAGCGAAGAGTTCCTTGCGACGCTGCGCATTCCGTATCTGCGTTATGCGCTGACGATGCTGCACATCCCCTATACGGACATGGCGGTCTTTATCTTTTCGGCCGTGCTGCTTTTTGCGCTTGCGCTGTTCATCGTATGGAAGTGCAGGAACAATTATCACGCGTCCTACCGGTATGATGTACGATCGCTCGTTGCGACCGCGCTGTTGCTCTATGTATGCGTGATCTCGCTCGGGCGGGTGTCGGTGTTTTTGTATTTTAATTTTTGACGATCGGTAAAGGAGTTTTCGGAGCAGGGATGAAGGCAAAGAAGTGGATGACCATATTTCTTCTTCTGACGGGCGGGGCGTTTTTGCTGACGGCGCTTTTGACAGCCGCGCTCGATCCTTTTTTCGTCTACCGTGCGCCGCGCAAGGACTTCTATTATACGCTCTCCAACGAGCGCGCGCAGAACGCGGGGATCGTGCGTCATTTTTCATACGACGCGCTGATCACGGGGACGAGCATGACGCAGAATTTCCGCACGGGAGAGGCGGAGGCACTCTTTGGAGGCAGCTTTGTCAAGGTGAGCTTTTCCGGCGCGACCTTTAAGGAACGCGCGGATCTTTTGCGGCTTGCGCTCGATGAAGGTGAGGTCCGTCTCGTGATCAGTGACGCGTATGACGTGTCCGGGTCTTTTTTGCAGGACAAGGATTATCTGCAGGAGGGCTTTGATTATCCGGCCTATCTCTATAATGACAATCCGCTCGATGACGTGAAATATCTGCTCAATCGTGACGTGCTCGCACAGTACGTGGTGCCGATGATCGCACGACGCGTGGAGGGAGGCGCGGGCGGCATCACGCCGTTTGACGGGTACGGCGCCTGGGCAAAAGAAGACGACGTGTACGGGAGGGAAGCTTTTTCCGATCTGTCCTTTTTGCAAAACGATGTGCCGCAGGAAGCGCTCACCGAAGAAGAACGGCAGACCGTGCGGGACAACGTGGAGCAGAATCTTCTTGCGGTGGCGCGCGCGCATCCGGAGACGACGTTTTATTATTTTATCCCTCCCTACAGTGTGATCTACCGCGGGATGCAGTATGGCAGGGGGGAGCTCGTCAAACAGATTGAGGCGGAGGAGGAGGCCGTCAGGATGCTGCTTGGCGAAGACAATATCCGGCTCTATTCCTTTGCGGCGGATGCGCGGATCACCTGCGACCTTGCCAATTACAAGGACATGGGGCATTACGGACCGCGGATTAATACACGGATCCTCGAGGCCATGGCCACGGATGATGCGGCGTACCGGATCACCGCGCAAAACGCGGAGGCGTACATACGGTCGCTTTCCGATCTCTATCTGCACTATAATTATGAAGAACTGCGTGAAATGCCTTGACACGCACGTAAGGGTGTGATATATTCTTTAGGACTTGAGGGGCATCCCTCTTTTTTTAGTGGATAAGAGGAAATAGGAAAGAGGTTTTTATGCGAACCAAAATCACACTGGCCTGCACGGAGTGCAAACGCCGCAATTACGACACATCCAAGGACAAGAAGACGCATCCCGACCGGATGGAATTTAACAAGTACTGTCCTTTCTGCAAAAAGCACACGCTTCATAAGGAGACCAAATAATGGCTGACGAAGCAAAGAGAGTCAAGGGCGAAGACAGAGGCACAAGTGCCGCGGGCGGCTTTTTTAAGGGCGTGCGCCGCGAATTTTCGAGGATCATGTGGCCGTCACGCGAGGATATCGTCAAGCAGACCTTTGCGGTTGTGCTGCTGAGCGTACTGCTGGGCGTTGTGATCTCGGCTCTGGATTTTGGTTTTTCGACGCTGATCAATCTGCTCGCGGGTATCAGCTGAGGGTATACGCATTATGGAAGAAATGAATCAGATGACAACGGAGGAAACCCGGGCGGAAGAGACCGTTTCGCGGGAAGCCGCGGAGACTGCGGCGGAAGCGCGGGAAGCCGTACAGGAGGATTCTGCGCAGGAAGTCGCACAAGAGAGCGTTGCGCAGGAATCCGCACAGGGCGCTTCTGCAGCGGAAGAAGAGCAGGCAGAAGGCGAAACCGCACAGAACGAAGCGTCCCCGGAAGGCGAAGCCGCCCCGGAGGGAGAGGCCAAGAAGGCACACTGGTATGTCGTGCATACCTACTCCGGTTACGAGAACAAGGTCAAGGCCAATCTCGAAAAGGCCATCGAAAACAGACATCTCGAGGACCAGATTCTGGAGGTCCGCATCCCGATGCAGGACGTGATCGAGGTCAAGAACGGCAAGCGCAAGCCCGTGCAGCGCAAGATGTTCCCGGGCTATGTGCTCGTCAATATGGACATGAACGACGACACCTGGTATGTCGTGCGCAATACGCGCGGCGTCACCGGCTTTGTCGGACCGGGCTCGAAGCCCGTGCCGCTGTCAGACGCGGAGATCAAACCGCTCGGCATCAAGACGGAAAATGTCACAGTCGACTTCAAGGTCGGAGATCTCATCGCCGTCATTGCCGGCGTCTGGAAGGATACGACGGGCGTCGTGCAGAGGATGGATATGAGCAAGCAGACGGCGACGATCAACGTCGAGCTCTTCGGAAGGGATACGCCGGTCGAGATTTCTTTTGCGGAAGTGAGGAGACTGGACCGGAAATTCAGATAATACAAGGTAACACTGGGAGGGCGAACAGCCCGTTATGACCAAAGGAGGCACCCGAAATGGCAAAGAAAATCGAAGGCTACATCAAGCTGCAGATCCCGGCAGGCAAGGCAACGCCCGCACCGCCGGTAGGTCCCGCTCTCGGTCAGCACGGCGTCAACATCGTCGAGTTTACCAAGGCATTCAACGCGCAGACGGCGGATAAGGGCGATACGATCATCCCCGTCATCATCACGGTCTATGCCGACCGTTCCTTTACTTTTATCACCAAGACCCCGCCGGCCGCGGTGCTGCTCAAGAAGGCATGCAACCTGCAGAAGGCATCGGGCGTTCCCAACCGGGAAAAGGTCGCGACGATCAGCAAGGACAAGATCCGCGAGATCGCCGAGATCAAGATGCCCGACTTAAACGCCAATGACATCGAGGCCGCCATGTCGATGGTCGCGGGAACCGCGCGCTCCATGGGCATCGTGGTGGAAGACTGAAGGGGAGGTGATGAGAGATGAGACACGGAAAGAAATATAACGAGGCTGCCAAGCTGATCGACAGAACCAAACTCTATGAATCCAACGAGGCGATTGCGCTGGTCAAGAAGAGCGCATCCGCCAAATTTGACGAAACGGTCGAGGTGCATATCCGCACCAACTGCGACTCCCGTCACGCGGAGCAGCAGATCAGGGGCGCGGTGGTGCTCCCCAACGGCACCGGCAAGAAGGTGCGCGTGCTGGTCTTTGCCAAGGACGCCAAGCTCGATGAGGCGCAGGCGGCAGGCGCCGATCATGTCGGCGGACAGGAGCTCGTGCCCAAGATCCAGAATGAAGGATGGCTTGATTTTGACGTCGTCGTCGCAACGCCCGACATGATGGGTGTCGTGGGACGACTCGGTAAGGTCTTAGGTCCCAAGGGGCTCATGCCCAACCCCAAGGCCGGCACCGTCACGATGGATGTCGCCAAGGCAATCGAGGAGATCAAGGCCGGTAAGATCGAGTATCGTCTCGACAAGGCCAACATCATCCACTGTCCGGTCGGCAAGGCCTCCTTCTCCGAGGAGCAGCTGCAGCAGAACTTTGACGCACTGCTGGATGCCATCGCCAAGGCGCGCCCCGCTTCCGTCAAGGGACAGTACTTAAAGAGCATCACGCTCGCGACGACCATGGGACCGGGTGTCCACGTGGTGGCCAATAAGTATTGAGCGGAGAGTCAGCGGAATACAAAAGGGAAAGCGACAGCGCCTGCGGAAATGCGGGCGCTGATTTTAAAGGACTATTTGATCAGTCACAGAGCGGAGGTGATCGGAATGCTGACGAGAGAATTAACGGAAGAAGAGATCGCTGAAATTCATTTTGAGAACGGCAGGGAAGAAGGCAGGGAAGAAGGCAGGAAAGAAGGAAGGAAACCAGGCAGGAAAGAAGGACTGCAACAGGGCGAGGATCACCTGGGCCGCCTGATACAGGCACTGATGGCTGACAATCGCCTGGACGATGTCAAGGCCGCCAGCTCGGATGCGGAGGTCAGAAGGCGGTTGTATCAGGAGTACCGGATGGAGGAGGAGGAAGCGACGGATTAAGCCGCTGTCATCTCTTCCAGGATGAGATTGATCCCGGAGCGGACTTTGGGCGACAGCAGACGATACAGTGACAGATAGTGGTATTCTGCAGGTGTCAGGTGCAGGGAGATATCAGGCTCTCTCTGCGCCTTTTTCTTTTTTTGCGTGACCGGGTCGAAGGTCTCGCTGTTTCCGATGAGATAATCCACGCTGACGTGGAAAAAACGTGACAGCTCGATGAGGGTACGGATATCCGGCTCAGCCTTGCCGGTTTCGTATTTATGGATCGACTGCTGGGAAAGCCCCAGCTCCATCGCGAGTCGCAGCTGGCTTAAGTTTCTTTTTTTGCGCAGGATCTTCAGATTTTCCATAACATACCCCCAAACAGAACATATGATCAAAACAACCAGTCAACACCGGAAGGTTGTTTTTTTTATATGTCTTATATTGTAAAGAAAACAAGGATTACGATAAAACCGAATCGTCGTTATTGAAAACAACGAAAGGTTGTTATATAATGTACAGGTATCCGGAGGACTCTATGTGGTACGTATTGCAGACCAAAACGCATACCGAAGAAAGCGCCCTCGACAAGTGCAGGAAGGCGCTCGTGCCCGCGGCTGCGGATGCCGTCTTTTTACCGCGCTATGTGCGCGAACGCAAGGTACACGGCGTCTTTGAGAGGGATCTGCGGGTGCTGTTTCCTGGTTATCTCTTCGTGGACAGCAAGACCCCGGAGGAGATAGCGGCGGTCATGCGGGAGATACCGGGGATCGCCGTTCCGGTCTGTACGGGGGAGGATTTTACACCGGTCCGCCGGGAGGAACAGACGTTTCTTTTGCGTCTGATGGATGACGACCACATCGTGCAGCCGTCGAAGGGCAGGATTCTGAACGGGGTGGTGGAGGTGGACGAGGGTCCTTTGACGGGACACGGCGACAAGATCGTCTATATCGACCGCCACAAGCGCTTTTGCGAGATCCGCGTGCATATGCCGGACGGCGAGAAAAAGGCGCGTGTGAGCCTCGAGATCACGGAGAAATCGCTCGCCGTATGATGGAGGAGCAGAGCCGGGACGCGGCCGTGTCCGATGCGCCGCCGCAGGAGGCGGTATCACCGGAGGCTTCGGGCTGTGACTGGTACGTGATACGCGTGCGCTCCGGCCATGAGGACGAGATGATCAGCGTCCTTCGTCCCATGATGCGTACGGAACTCGGGGAAGAAGTCTTTACCATGAAAAAGGAAAAGGACGTGCATTACCGCGGAGAGCACAGGATCGTGTGTAAGGCGGCCTTTCCCGGATATATCTTTTTCGTCACGCCGGATGCGGCGGGCATGAATGAGATTCTGAAAAAGCTCCCTCTGTTTGGTTTTTTGCTCAAGACCAACCGGCAGATCACGCCGATCCTGCCGGAAGAGAAAGAGTTTTTGACCGTCATCGGCGGAAAAGACCACATCGTCGATATCTCCATAGGCTTTAAGGAGGGCGACGAGATCGGCGTCGTGGTCGGTCCTCTGAGCGCCGTTAAGGGCAGGATCCTCAAGCTGGACCGGCACAAGAGGATCGCACAGATCGAGGTATCGCTCCTCGGCGAGCCGCATCCTGTCTGGTTTGGTTTTCGGGTGCTCCGCAGCAGATCCGAAGCGGAGGAGCTCGTCCGCAAGGGCAGGCGCCGGGACGAAATGGCGGCACTGTCGAGATAAAAGAACCTGCGGGTGCATGTTGACGTTGCATTGCGCGGCATGTCACGCAGGGGTCAGAAGGAGGCTCACCGTCTGCGCGCAACGATGCGGGCAGAATGGCGAAGCATTGGAAAAAAAATGGAACCATACGAAGAAAGAGAAATCGACCTGAAACAGCTGCTGCTCACGGTACTTGCACGGTGGCAGCTCATCCTCATCCTCGCACTGTGCGGTGCGGCGGCGGGGGCGGCGTACAGCGCGCTGCAGCGGACGCAATCAACCGTGTCGCAGGAAGCGCCCGTACCGGAACTCACCTACTGGGAGGATGAGGCCTACTACGAGACGATGGACGCGCTCTATGAGCAGTGGATCCGTGAGGCGCAGGAGGTGCTTGCGGAAGGGATGCCCGAACCGCTTGCGGAGGGCAGGAGCGCCATAGAGGAAGCGGATACGGCACTGCAGCTACTGGCAAGAATCGAGACAGCCAAAACCGCAAGAGGTAAGCTCACGGCTCCGGAGGCACCGTCAGCGGGCGGTGCGCGTTCCGTGATCCGCTACGGCGTGATCGGCTGCGTCGGCGGTCTGTTCCTCGGGCTCTTCCTCCTTGCGATGTACTATGTGTTGTCCAACCGGATCCTGTCCGCGGACGAGATGAATCGCAGATACCGTCTGCGTGCGCTGACGGTGCTCCCGGATGAGCGGCATACCACAGGCGTGAGCGGCACCCTGCAGAGGATCGGCGCCGATGCCGTCTACCACCGGATGGCTGGGGAGGAGCGGCTGCAGGTCGCCAAAGCCAATCTCAGCGTCTATGCACCGGACATCAAAGAGGCGCTGCTCGTCGGAGAGATGCCCGTAGCGGAGATGGAAGAGATCCGCAAGGCGTTGTCCGCACGGATCCCTGAGGTGCAATGGTCCGTCGCAGCGCATATCAACGAGAATGCCGCTTCGCTGGAGATGCTTAAGAACGCGGAGAACATCATCCTCACCGCCAAGGTCCTGTCTTCCAAATATACCGACCTCGACCGCATGATGCAGACGCTGCATGACTGGAAAAAGACGGTTGTCGGGACGGTGGTGACGGGGTAGAAGGAAAGTGCTCCGGGGACACGGAATACGAACATGTGATCGAAAAATGATTGACATGAATATGTCAAAAGGGTATAATAAACGGCAGAGGAAGCGAAATTGACGATAAGGATTGTTATAGCTATGGAAAAGAAGGAAAAACACAAATGACACTTCAACAGGAAGCATATAAAAAAATAGACAAAATGTCCGATGATGCGATTCGAATGATTCTGGATCTTATCGACAAAATGCAGTCGATGACTGTTTCGGATTTTAATACAGAGATGAAAACGCAGGATAAACCGGCAGCAACCGGTGATATTGTTGATACGATCGATGAAAATGCTTTAAAAACGATGTCCAAGGAAGAAAAAAAGACGCTTTTTTTGCGTTCGCGCGGCAATATGCACATAGATGTAAGAGCAATTGATGAGCTTCGTAAAAGGAGTGTGCTGTGAGAGTCTTGCCGGATACGAATATTTTTATAGACTATTGGGAAGACCGGAACGGAATCGCTGACGAACTGGAAAATATTTTCACAGAGGAAGAGATTGTTGTTTGTGGTGCGGTCAAAGCGGAGCTTTTACACGGTGCGGTTTCAGACAAGCACTTAAAGAGTATGGAGGCAATGCTTGATGCATTCGAGGCGATAAATCCGGAAGAGGAAGATTGGCAACTATTGGGAGAGAATCTGTACAAGCTTCGCACACATGGCGTAACGGTTCCGCTTGCGGATGCGATCATAGCAACAGTAGCCGTCAGGAACCGGATCGCAGTATGGACGAATGATCATCACTTTAAACTTATGCAAGGTGTATTGAGTGATTTGGAGATCAGGTCTTAAAAAGATGGTTACGAACAGAGAAGTCGCGATATCAGGCCCCCGTAAGGGGGCTTTACTATTGCGAAAAAACGGCGCCATATAGATAATGCCAAACCGCATCAGGTTCATGAATACCGAGATCGATAATCTCACGATGAGAGAAGCCATACGTGAGATGGACCGGATGATCAAAGACGGCGGGTCACACTATGTTGTCACACCGAATGTGGACCATATCGTGCGGCTGGAAAAGGACGCAGGGTTGCAAAATGCATATCGTGAAGCCGATCTCATCCTGACCGACGGAAAACCGCTCCTGTGGATATCCAGGCTGTATGGTAATCCGATAAAAGAAAAAGTATCAGGCTCCGACCTGTTTCCGGTACTGTGCCGATTGGCGGCAAGGAGAGGATACAGGATGTATTTTCTCGGGGCGGCAGAAGGTGTGGCCGATCTGGCAGCGGAAAACTTAATGCGGAAGAATAAGGGATTGAAGATCTGCGGCACATACTCTCCGCCGCAGGGGTTTGAAAAGGATCCCGTTCAATGTGATCAGATCATAGAGCGCATAAAAGAAACCGATCCGGATATTCTTATCGTGGCACTGGGGTGTCCCAAACAGGAAAACTTTATACACAAGTATAGAAAGCGGCTGAATGTGCCGCTTTCTTTGGGATTAGGCGCAAGTCTGGATTTTGAGGCGGGAACAGTAACAAGAGCTCCAAAGTGGATGCAGCTACGCGGTCTTGAGTGGCTTTATCGCATCCTTCAAGAACCAGGGAGGATGCTGAAGAGATATCTTATCAACGATATAAGCATTTTTCCTTTGGTGCTAAAGTATTCCAGGTAACAATATCCATATGCCGCGATTAAGAGATCAGGGAATATTGTTTTTTTTACGTGCACCTCAACACGGGGGGACCGAAAATGTTGTGGTGCAATTGTGCGAAGCACTAAAGCCACACGTAAGAAAAATAGTAATATGTGGTGCCAATGGGTTTGACAGATCCAAGATTAGCGAGAGCGACATTAAATACGTCGAGATTCCGGATATTACTATTAAGAGGATCGGCACAAGCATGGTTGTGCTTAGGACATTAAGAAAGATAATACAGGAAGATGAAATAACGATAGTACATGCACACCACAGAATGGCATTGATTTATGCGACATTATTACAACGGACCATACCGTTTTTGTTGTTTTATACTGCACACAATTCATTTCAAGACAAAAAAATGATATATAGATATGCACTGAAAAGATCGGGGGTTATCGCTTGCGGAGAGGCTGTTAAGAACAATATTGTAACGCGTTATGGAATTGAAAAAAATAGCATTACCGTTATCCACAATGCTGTGAGGCCATATTTCGGTACAGAAGAACCTGACGCCCTGTTAATAAAATTAAGGGAATCTGGCCACCGTCTGGTTGGGAATTTTGCAAGGCTAACGAAAGAAAAGGGGGTTGATGTTTTTATAAAAGCAGTCTCGCAAATAAAAGGACACAACAATGTCAAGTATGTAATAGTGGGAGATGGCGAGGAAAGGGAACAGTTGGAAAGCATGGCAAAGAAATGTGACATATTTGACAGGGTTCTTTTCTTGGGGTTCCGGAAAGATGTACAAAACATCATGCAACAAATGGACTTTATCGTGATAAGCTCATTTATTGAAGGACTACCGTTGGTTCCGATTGAGGCATTTTCTGTCGGAAAAACAGTCATTGGGACCAATATTGACGGTACAAACGAGATTGTTCAGCACAATTATAACGGGATGCTCGTAGAAGCCAATGATATAAAGGGGATGGCAGATACAATAGAACTACTGCTAAGTGATGACAAGATGTTGCATGACATGGAAGCCCGGGCATATGAAACTTATTGTGAGGGATATTCCTATGAAAGGTTCAAAAACGATTATCTTTTATTCTATGAACGTAAAATAGCATGAAGCTGTTATTTGTTCACAATACGCTGCCGGAATTCAGGGTGGCGTTTTTTGAGTCCATTTCAAAAAGAGTAGACGTTAGATTTATTATAACGCATCCGGATTTGGCAAGAAGTGTTTATGGCGATGACGGGACAGAACATAATGAACTTGATATATGTTTTGTATATGGCAAATTACCGCAACGCTTAAAAAAAATAAAGAAAGAAATAGAATTGAGTAAGGGGACGCATTTGATTCTCCCTCCCGCAGACTCTCCTGTGGAGATAGCAGAAGGGCTGTTTACTCTATGGGTCGCAAAAAGAAACGGACTTAAGCTGTATACCTGGACCGAAAAATGGGAAGCACCACGAAACGAACAACCGATGGTTAAGCGGCTGAAAAACAACATACACAGAATGGTTTATCACTATTATACAAAGTCATGCGATAAGTGTATTGTTTTTGGAACCAAGGCAAAGGAGTACTTGCAACAGATTGGTGTTGAAGAGAAGAGGATAGTAGTGTCATACATGAGCAGCTTGCCGGCGGCCAATGCTTCTAAGGGCATAAATGTTAGAAGACAACATTGTATAGAGAGTAATAAAAAGATTGTATTTTGTTTGGCAAGGATGATCCCGAGAAAAGGAATAGACGTGTTAATCCATGCGGTAGCTCAATTGCGAAAAAAACACAATGATTTTGTGCTACTGCTTGGCGGCGATGGACCGCTAAAGAAGGAATTGCAATCAATTGTAAAAGATAATGATTTGGATAATGTGGTTTTTGCAGGGCACATACCACCGGAATTAAGAAGAGAATACTACAGGCAATCAGACCTGTTTGTGTTGCCGAGCAAGTATTATAAGGGAATGATAGACGGTTGGGGACTCCCGATCAATGAGTCGTTGTATTATGGGACGCCCGTAGTGGCAACAACATGCGAGGGTGCGGCGTATGATCTGATAGATGGAGATAACGGTGCTATGGTGGAGCAGAATAACGTAAAGGCGTTGGCGTTGAGTATAGAGGAGTTCTTATATCATAAAAACCGGGCAGAAGTTGAAACTGCAATTGAGAAAACAGTGAAGCGTTATAACATAGAGTCAATGGCTTCGGAGTTTTTGTCTGCATTCCCGGCGGCGTAATACTTGTAGCTGCGATACGCAGCAAGCCAACTGTATGGAAAACCAATAATTGAGAAACACGGGAACCGAAATAGATATTACAGGGTATATAGGGACGCTAATCGGTGGCGGGGCAGAGAGGGTTTTCGTTACACTGATGAATCATTTTGAGGACATGGGCTATAGCCTGCGTGTAGTTATTGGATATGGTGATTGTAGCAGGAGAAACGGACTAAGGGAGAGTATACCTGTGCATATCCTGGGTGTTACCTCATCAAAAAAAGCCATTTCAAGAATAACTCGTTATCTGAAAGCGAACAGGACAAAAAGGCTATTTGTGATTGGGCCGGAAAACACTGTAAATGCCATCATTGCAAGACGTCTGCTCAATGAAGACTTTAAAATTATCAGTTACTGCACATCAACATTATCATATGAATATAAATACGCAGGCACTTTCTTCAGGCGCAATATAACAAGAATAGGCGTGAAGGCATTTTATAAAAAGGCGGATACTATTGTTGCACAGACTAATCTGATGATGAAGGATCTCGAAGAATACTTTGATATTCCAAAGGATAAACTGGTTGTGATTCATAATCCTTTAGCAAAACGATTTGAGCAAATACAGCAGAATAAAGAAAAAGAAAAAAATGTTGAAAAAGCAGATGTTTTATTGTTTGTGGGCCGTTTAGGAAAAGAGAAGGCAATCGATTTGCTTCTATATGCGTTTGAAATATTATGCCGAAAAAATGAAACTACAGAACTGAGAATTGTTGGTGACGGGGATCAGAAAGAGGATTTATTAAAACTAAGCAGCAAATTAAGAATTGGAAAAAGGGTCACATTTGTTCCTTTTACTGATAATATTGAGGATGAATACAAAAACGCAAAAGCTACGGTTTTGTGCTCTTATTACGAGGGCATGCCAAATGTTTTGATTGAATCAATTGCGTGCGGTACTCCCGTGGTTTCTTTTGATTTGCCGGGAGGGCCGGCGGATATTATAGAAGACGGAATAAATGGGTATCTTGCAAAATACTTGGATATAAACAATCTTGCGGAATGTATGCAAAAGGCACTTGATAAGGAATGGGATTCGGTGGACATAAAGAACAGTGCAAATAAGTTTTTGGGAGAGAGTATTCTCCCAAAATATGAAAAGGTTGTTGGTTTGTGAAAGTAAAATCACGCCAACTGAAATATTTCCTGCTCACAATGCTATTGCTTTTCGATAACGTTTTTCAGAGAATAGATATCTTGCGTTATTGGGATGAAACGATAGTTCTATTGTTGTTCCTTGCGGTAGTTTCAAAAAGGTTAAGATATAATGTTAGCAGAAACACATACACTTTGCTGAATCTGCTGACGTTATTAATTGCAGTCGGGACTGTCGGTACAATAACGCTTTACACACTACAGCCTTATAAAATAGCAATTATAAAGGATATGATTGCTTTTATTAAGTTCCCGGCCGTCTGGATATTGATTAATCATTTATCGGTGAGGCATTATACATACCCAGAGACTAAGAGGGATGAGCTATATGCTATGGATGTTGCTGCAAGGGTATTTATAGTGTTGGCCATAACAGGTGCATTGTTGGGATGGCTGTTTAAGCTTCCGTATTACACAGGAGACTACAGATTGGTGAATCCATATCAGTTTGTGTTTGATCACCCCACCGTCCTTGTTGCGTCAACAGTTTTCAGCATGGGAATAATCCTCACATCGGATAGAAAAGGCAAAAACTGTTTTCTGTTTTTGGGATGCATTCTGCTTTTTATGAGTCAAAGAGCAAAAGGATACGTTGCGATTCTTATTATCGTATTATTAGTCATAATGAAGGAAAGCTGGATACAAGGGATTCTCCCGATCGGAAACATGAAACGAGGAGGAATTATATATGCTGCGCTCTTTCTTTTGCTGACCGGTGGAATGACATATGCTATGCTACAAGGGAAGTTTCAATCATACAGAGAGGCCGGCATGAGTGCCGCTAGGGTCGCGTTGTATGTGACCGGAATTAATCTTGCGATAAGATATTTTCCTTTTGGCACCGGGTTTGGAACGTTTGGAACATACTTATCAGGTGAGTATTACTCTAATATATACCATAGAGAAAATCTGGATTGGATCGCAGGTCTGAGGCCTGATGCCCATGAATATGCGGGAGATGCGTTGTATGCCGGGATTATAGGACAGTTCGGATTTCTCGGATTACTAATATATCTGATCCTTCTTGCACGAATGTGTTTATGTGATCTTGCAATTGCCAAGGAGATAACCGTCAAAGGGGTGCTTTTGATTTGGATATATGCAGTGATGGCATCAGTTACAGAGACATATTTCACAAATAGTACCGCTGTTGCCATGGCAATTATTCTGATTATGATTCTTCAACCCCTAAAAAGAGAGTCGAATCATATGCCAGTATGGAGAATTGCAGTTGATACCTAAGCGTATACATTATTGCTGGTTTGGAAAGAATGACATGCCAGAAATGGAATGCGCATGTATAGATAGCTGGAAGAAGTATTGTAATGAATATGAGATTATAAGATGGGATGAGAGTAACTTTGATATATCAGAAAACAGATATGTCAGAGAGGCGTATAATGCCAAAAAATGGGCATTTGTATCAGACTACGTACGATTATGGGCGGTATTGCATCAAGGCGGAATCTATATGGATACGGATGTTGAAGTAATAAAGCCGCTGGACAGGTTTCTGCAGCATCGCGCTTTTTCCGGTTTTGAATCAGATACAAGTGTATCCACGGGTATAATGGCATGCGAAAAAGGTTTTCCTTTGTTTACATCGTTTCTGGATGAGTATGATCGAGCAATGTTTATATTAAAAAATGGAAAATATGATGAAACAACAAATGTTGTGAGAATCACAAAAGAATGCATGGAGCGGGGGTTAATTCAGAATAATACGTATCAGGAGATTGACGGATTTGCACTATATCCATCGGAATACTTTTGTCCGATGGATGCGTCCGGAACGGTAAACATTACCGATAATACGTATACAATCCACCATTTTACGGCGAGTTGGAAGACAGAAAATCAAAGAAGGGCATTCAAACTGTATCAGAGCACATTGAGAAAACATGGAAATGATGCGGCAAATCGATTATGGATGCGCATGTTGTCAAGGTATTACAGAGTGGGAATACGACAGATGTTTGATTTCAAACACGATAAGAGATGACCAGGCCGAATATGCTTCTTTCAATTATTGTTCCGGTACATAATAACAAGAATACATTGAGCAAATGCATTAATAGTCTGGTGCAACAAAAGATAAACAGCCACGATGTAGAAGTAATTATGGTTGAAAATGGATCTACAGATGGGTCGTATGAACTAGGCAAATCGATTTCAGATAGATATGATAATGTTTTTCTATATAAGAGTGAGAACGTCGGAGTATCTTGTGCCAGAAATGTTGGATTACGCCACGCCAAAGGCGATCTGATTGGCTTTTGTGATGCAGATGACTATTTTAAGGATGATGCATTCCGAAAGGTTATTCACATATACAACAAACTATCAGCAGATACTATTGTTGTTGGCATCGAAAAGGAAAATAGCAAAAATCGCGGCAATACGAGAAGAATAAAAATCGTTAGTGGTGATGAATTAATTCCTCATGTATTGAATGATGACAATGTAATGGGTAGCGTGTGTAATAAGTTCTATAGAAGAGAAGTCATAAAAGATGTGCTGTTTAATGAAGGATTGTCGCATTGTGAAGATACATATTTTAACATACAGGTATTGTCAACAAATAAGGAAGCAAGGTGTGCGCTATATCTTAAGCCGTTGTATACGTATAATCCAAATCCGTTCAGCGCAACCAGATGTGTATCGGGGTTATTTGACTGTGAAGATCGCTTGAAATATACAGTGGCTTGCAAACATATTCTTAAAGACTTTGCGCTGGATAAAAAAGAAAAAAGAGAACTTGGATATGCCATAACCAGGTTGTCTCTTGAATGCATATCTGAGGTATATCGCTCGTTGGATAATAAGAAGTGGGGCAATCTGTTGGTTGATATTAGAATGAACAGAAGTGCATATTTAATTTTGTTTATGAAATATGTGTCGATGCATAGAGTGAAGACTTTAGTATTGGCATCTGTAGCAATGATACGATATGGAATTCATAGTGCCTGATGATAGAAGCGCACAATAAAACTATATTAAGAAGAAAATGTAAAGCATTGAATCTTACAAAATCAATGGATTATCCTGATGCGGCCTATCAAGAAGATTACAATGAAATAAACAAACTCATACAGGAAGGGTACCGTTATTCTGATGTTTTGTGTGAGTTATCAAGCATGTGGGGGTTCGACAAGGCAATGATATTTGCGAAAAAAAGCAGCAGGGTAATTGAAACACATAGCTGCATACAGACGATCGCGACATCGTATTATAGATCATATAATGGCGGGATAGAAAGATCCAACGCCACATTGATGAGCATGTTTTCAAAGATGGGATACAAAGTGATTTTCTTTACGGAGGAGGAGCCTACAAAAGATGATTATAATTCTCCGGTAGAAGTAGAGCGTATTATTGTTCCGGGATTGTCAAATATATGTGAGAGACTTAAGTTGTTACAGACTGCGTGTGAAGAACATGGGGTGGATTTGTTCATCAACCATTATTGGAGCAGTACGGAAACGTTATGGGAATTACTTCTTTTTAGAATGTTACAAATTCCATACATATATTATACACACGGTCTGTTTACGTATGGCTTGTTTTCAACAGAATCAAATATGAGTAGATTCGATCTTTATAGGATATCAGATCTTGTCCTGACGCTTGCAGAAGTAAATGTAATGTTTTATCGGTCTTTGGGTTGTAATACCTATTTAGTACAGAATCCGATCCCGGACGAACTATTAACGACAAAAGTTAAACATGAAGCTCCTACAAACAGAATTCTTATGATTGGACGAATATCCGGAGAAAAACGTCCCATGGATGCGTTGAAGATATTTAATAATGTTCATAGTATTGCAAAGGACGTATATCTTGATATTGTGGGAGACGGTGATGATGAGTTGGTATCAGAAATGCATAAATATGTGAAGATGAATAATCTAACGGATCGTGTAATTTTTCATGGTTTTAAGAACGGTGATAGTATTGAAGAATATTATAAGAAAGCCACATGTGTTTTATTGACTTCAGAGACGGAGGGTTATGGATATGTGATACTTGAAAGTAAAGCATATGGCGTACCATTAGTAATGTATGATTTACCGTACTTGTCATTGACTATGGACGACTTGGGTGTGCTAAAGGCCACTCTTGGCGATATAAATAGAATGTCAGAGCTTGTTATTAGTCTTATGAATAATAGTGATGTTAGAAGAATAAAAGCGAAGGAGGCTGCACAAAGCTTTGAAAAAATAAAGAAATTGAGTGCGGAGAAAGAATGGAGTCGAATTTTCGAGCACTTTGAAGATGGCAAAGTGCTCGATGATGGCATAGTGATCGATAAAAGTAGCGAACAAGCAGTAAGATTGTTGATTGAAAGCACCACGGAGTCTTTGTATAGCAACAGGGATTACCAGTTTGGAAAGAAGTTGCTCAAGTATCCCAGGCTAGTAAAAAAGGCTTTGAGAAGACTTTAGCATATTTGTAAACCATGGTCGAAACAAGAATGGATAATAGTGACGTGATAAGTGTGATTGTCCCGGTTTATAACATAGAGAGATATTTGCCGGAATGTATTGAATCCATACTAGAACAAACATACCGTGAATTGGAAATAATACTAGTTGATGATGGATCAACCGATCAGTCGGGCATAATATGTGACAGATATGCAGAGACAGATAACAGAATACGTGTAATACATAAAGAAAACGGAGGACTATCAAGCGCGAGAAACAGTGGAATAGATATTTCGTGTGGCTCATACTTGGGATTCGTTGACGGAGATGATTGTATACATAAGCAGATGTACGAGATATTGTACAGGATGATTCGCATTAGTGATGCACAGATTGCTGCATGCGGATACTCACAAGATGCAGCTTGGTCAATAAAGGATTATAAAGACGATGTTCATTATACTGCAATCAGTAAAGAAGAGGCTATCAACTATGGGCGCATATATATAGCGGCTTGGAACAAGCTGTATAAAAAAGACTTGTTTAATACAATAAGATATCCTTTGGGCGTTTTGCATGAGGATGAGTATGTTTATCATGAATTATTATGGAGATGTAGTAAGGTCGTTTATACAGAGGAAAAGCTATATTATTATCGAAAACGTGAAGAATCTATTACGAGTTGCATGAGTGAAAAACGGATGATTGACGCATGTAATGCATATGAAAGCAGGATACAGTTTATAATTGATAATAATTGGGATGAAGTGTTAGCACATACGTTACAGTTATATTTGTCATATCTTGTAGAAACGTACTTCTATATGAAAAACAGTTCTATAGATCATACGTTATCCAGAATGTGTGAAAACCGTTCGCGTGTTAAAGAGTTGGTAAAGGGATATAAAAAGACTGTAGGCGGAAGGTATAAACTATTTGCATTTAGTCCATGGTGCTATAGAGTATATATGAAGCTGAAAAGTGCGATAAATGGGTGAGAGAAACCACTTTAAAACACATATAAGGCCGCAAACAGAATGGTTTGAGGTGGACTTGGGTGAGATTTTCAGATATAAAGATCTCATTTTTTTATTTTTCAAGCGCAACTACGTTACGCGTTACAAACAAACCATTCTCGGACCGCTATGGCTAATTTTTAATCCGTTAATTACGGTTCTATTATACTCATTAGTCTTTGGAAATATAGCGGGACTCTCTACAGACGGTGCGCCACGGTTGGTGTTTTACCTTTGCAGTAATGCAATCTGGACTTTCTTTGCAACAAGCCTGACGCAAACAGCAGGAACATTTACCACAAATGCAGCCCTGATGGGAAAAGTATATTTTCCACGCCTCGTAATGCCGATTTCATCTGTTTTGACCGGTATGATTGATCTGGTGATTCAGGTAATGATGCTTATCGTGATTATGATTGGATATACATTATCAGGTAACACATTCCGGATCGGGCCTCAACTGCTACTGGTGTTTCCTCTGGTCCTCCAAACAGGCATGTTAGGACTTGGTTGCGGAATAATCATTGCGGCGATGACGACAAAATATCGTGATCTTGCGGTGCTGGTCAGTTTTGGCGTACAACTGTGGATGTATGCAAGTCCTGTTGTATATACGACGAGTGCAATGCCTGAACAATATAGGAATATCTATATGTTTAATCCGATGGCGCCGATTATAACCTGTTGGAGAAATGTTATTATCGGGACAGGAGAATTGCCTATTGGATATTGGGGAATTAGTTGGGTTATAACTGTGCTTATATTATTTGCGGGCGTAATCATGTTTAACCGGGTCGAAAAAACTTTTATGGATACCGTATGAGCGACATTGCGATCAAAATCGAAAATTTGAAAAAGCAATACCATCTCGGTGCGATCGGGGGACGGACACTTAATGCCGAATTGCAATCATGGTGGGCAAGGAAACGCGGTAAGGAAGATCCAAATCTGCAAATAGGGAAGAGCGCACATGCAGCGAATGAAACCTTTTGGGCCTTGAAAGGAATTAATTTGGAAATCAAGAAAGGAGAAGCAATTGGGATTATTGGCGCAAATGGGGCGGGAAAATCCACATTGCTTAAGATTTTGTCAAGGGTTACCGCCCCGACGGAAGGTGATATTTGGATTGATGGACGAGTATCCAGTATGTTAGAAGTGGGAACCGGATTTCACGGAGAACTTACCGGACGCGAAAATATCTATATGAATGGAGCTATTCTTGGAATGACCAAGAAGGAAGTAGATCAGAAGATGGAGGACATTATAGAGTTTTCAGAGTGTCGCCAGTTCATCGACACTCCGGTTAAAAGATACAGTAGCGGTATGTATGTTAAGTTGGCTTTTGCAGTTGCGGCACATCTCGATGCGGAAATTATGATCATGGATGAAGTCCTGGCTGTTGGTGATATTAAGTTTCAACAAAAGTGTCTGGGTAAAATGGGTGATGCTTCGCAGAGTGAAGGTAAGACGGTGTTGTATGTCAGTCATAATATGGCAACAGTGCGAGGGTTGTGTACCAGGTGTATTGTGCTAAAGGAAGGACAAGTTACTTTTGATGGTGCAGTAGATGATGCAATCTCAAGATATCTGGACAATATATCGATTTTTCGTAATGAATTTGACTTTTCAAGCATCAAAAGGACTGCTCAAGAAAACCAGAAGATCCTATTGAAGAGTTTTCGTTTTAAGGATAGGACTAAACCCTTTTTTACATATGGAGAGAGGCTCAGCGCCGAGGTTAAGATAAAAAGCTTTATAGACACAACGAATTTGAGCATAAGAATGACTATTTTTTATGAAGACAATACTCCTGTAAGCACCTGTTATACTTCCGGATGTATAGAAGTAAGAAAAAATATAGAAATAACCGTCGCATTTTGCGTAGATACAAGCATATTGGCACCAGGCAGATATTATGCAGATATTATATTGTGGGAGTTTAATGACAGTGCAGCACACATAAGGTATGATGCGGTAAAAAGTGAGATTAAGTTTGTTGTTGAGGAAGAAAAAGAGTTCAATCATGGATTTGAATGGGGACATAGTGTATGGGGCCATATAGTATTGCCGGAAATTGTTATCAAATCCGTTTATTAGATTTAAAATGTCTAAGAAAGATGACAAAAGTGAGTTTTATTAACTATTTATAGTAAAGAACAGGCAAGGTAAAGTATGAAAAAGTTTGTTGCTTTATTTCCAATTGCAAAGAGTGTACATGTTACAAAAGAAATCGGTTTAATTCCTTATTACATGCATGTTAAATATGGATATGAACCGTCTATTGCTTGTTACGGAAGGCAAAATGAGTTTCCAACTATTGATCAGACGCCCGGACTTTCAATTTGGACAATCGAGCGATCCAAAACAGTTAATGTAATAGAGAAGCTTTTTTATAGGTTTGTATTAGGCTCTAATTATATGGATTATCTCTATGTCGCGGAATTTATCAAGAAAAATGCAATGACTATTGACGTGCTACAAGTATATCATGTTCATGATGAATTTGTCGGATTATTATCGCGCCTCTATAAGAAATATAATAAAAAGGGTGTACTATGTCTAAAACTGGACTTAGGAGAGAACACATATCGTGCGTGCTTGGAAAGATATAATGAAAGGGGATTTAAACATATACGTTATAGAATTAGGTTGCATTTACTACGTCAATATATAGACATAGTAAGTGTAGAGTCTAGAAAGTTTATTACCGGTATTCGTGAGATATTTGATAAAGAACCACTCTATCTTCCCAATGGATGTTACGAGCTTAAATCAGTAACTATAAATGAACACAGAGAAAACCTATTTTTAACTGTTGCTAATCTCAGTGAGTGGAAGGGGAGCGATTTGCTCGTTGAAGCATTCGCTATGATTTATGAAAAGTGTAATTGGAATTTAGTATTAGTTGGCCCATGTGAGAATAATGTATTAAGAAGAATAAAAGACATTTTTAAAGATCATCCGAAACTTGAACGTAGAATTATAATGACCGGGAACATTGTCGGAAAACGGGAACTATATGAGTATTACAAAAGAGCGGGTGTTTTCATACTTCCTTCAAAAGGTGAAGCGTTTCCAACAGTTGTAATGGAAGCTATGTACAATGGATGCTTTCTAGTGATTACTGAAACTGTTGCCCCGAAAGACGATATTGTAGTGGATGGGGATGAAGGGGTGATTATACCGCCAAACGATAAGCAAAAGCTTGCAGAGGTTATGCTCCGTATTGCAAGGGGTGATTACTCGAATATAATTAATAATGGGAAGAACAAGATTAAATATCAAAACAGATTTAGTTACAATCATTCACTCGTTCGACTTCAAGAACAGATACTTAATGTCGCTGTTAAATATAAATAAAAGAATGTGTATTATACGCAGGAATGCTCCTGATGCGGGAATAGGTTCATTTATCATTTCCTCATTAGGTGGGATAAAGTATTGTGTCGATAATGGTTATATACCAATCATAGACATGCAGTCACATAAGAACATGTATCTAAAAAAAGAAGATGTTGGACATGTAAATGCATGGGAATTATTTTTTAGACAACCTGCTGGTTATACACTTGATGATGCGAGAATAACATCAAAAGTTGTTGATGGCACAAACTATGATAGGCCCAATCTGTCAATGGACTTTCTGGGTGACAATATGAAGGTTGAACAGTGGAGGAATATATTCAAAAGACACGTTGTATTTCAGACTAATATTGAAAAAATTATTAGTGAGATTTGTTTTGATGCATGTGGGGCGGTGAACTATAATGATATTACAGGTGTGTTGTGTCGCGGAACAGATTATAGTCTACTAAGACCAAAGAGCCATCCAATACAACCAAATGTAGAAGAAACTGTTGAAATAATTAAAAAAAATGGCTGGCACAAGGGTTCGAAAAAGATATTCATTGCAACAGAAGACGAAGATGTCTTAGATCGGTTTAAATCAGAGTTTCAGGAGGATTTGTTGTATATAAATACGAAAAGATATAAGATGACAGACAAAACATATTTATCTAATTTGATTACCCAGTCAGGCATTCCCATTATGAATGGCATCTATTATTTGGCTTCAATTTATGTATTATCAGAGTGTAGACAAAGAATAATGGGGCGGACAAGCGGATCAGTAGTCGCCTATCTGATGTCAAGTGATGAAAAGGAGACTATATTCATTGATAAGGGCACTTATTAAGTAATTGAAATATTGATGTTAAAAAGAACTGGTCGGAAAGGCTTTGTGAATTAAACGAGGATAATTACAACAGATGAACGATAATACTATCTGGACGTGTACTTATTGCAATATAGCGCCTTCCGCACAATCTGCCAGAACATGTCCACGATGTAGAAGAAAGCTGACATCGTGGGATCCAAGCAAGAGCGCGATCGAACGGCAACCAGAATGGACATCTGCTACCGGTGCAAAAGATGTAATTCCGAAAAAGAATATAGTCTACATTGACTATACAAGATTTTTTAATAAAACCACGGATGATAAGTGATTGAGGAAGAGGATTTATGATTTAAACAGTTATGTTATTGTCGCAGAGAAAAACAGTATCTGTTAATTATATTGGATTTTGGGACGGTTTTGATTCAACAAAATACCGCATAAGCAAAATCATCCATGACAGGTATGATGTTGAGATCACTAACAGGCCGCAATATTTGATCTGCAGCCTTTTTAATTATCATAGAAGTGTCTGCGAAGAAGCGGATGTAAAAATATTCATCACACCGGAGAATATGGTTCCGGATTTTAATTTGTTCGATTACTGTATTGGATTCGATGAATTGTCTTTTGGTGATCGATATCTGCGTGTACCTAATTATATTCTGAACCTGAAATATGAAGAAGCGCTGGATAGGATGCAAAACAAACACTTATATAGGATTGAGAGTGATCGAGATGGGTTTTGCTCGTATATAGTTAGTAACGGCAATGGCGCTACTATGCGCGATGAAATCCCGGATGTTATTTCACAATACAAAAGTGTAGATTTTGGAGGTGGGTACAGGAACAATATAGGAAGAGGAATAGGAAACACATGCAAAGACAAACTTGAGTTTCAGAAACAGTATAAGTTTGCACTTGCCATAGAGAATACGTCACATCCAGGATATACTACTGAAAAACTGATAGAAGCATTTGCTGCGGGATGTATCCCGATATATTGGGGCGATCCTGACGTTGGTAAATATTTTAACACCAAGTCATTTATTAATGTGATGGACTATGCATCATTAGATGACGTCGTTGCGGAAATCATACACATTGATGAGGATGAGGAATTGTACAGGCGGTATATTTCAGAGCCTGCTCTTATTGATAAAAACTACATTTCTAACACAATAGAAGAACTGTCTGGATTTATAGAGTCTATTTTTGATCAACCATTATCCACTGCGAGACGAAGGACATCAGGCGTATGGTATTCACAGATGCATGAAATCGCCATGAAGGGGACATCCGGAGATAAAAAGAAGGCCGGTGGATTTGTTGGTCGATTTAGAAAAAAATGACACAATCACGTGCTGGATATTTGAAATACCATGACAGAACATCCCTATAACCTATTGACAGATTATTTCTTAACACAGTACCACATTGATGTTTCTGTACCTCGCGAACTTGAGATTGTGCCTGCAAGGAGTCTTATTTGCGCTAACCGGTTCGACTTAATGGCAAAGTGGATATATATTTATTCCAAAGAAACAGGCATGAATATGAGTTGGGCTACTGATATATATAGAGACAACATTAATTCTTTTTCCTGTGGATCATTTACAGAGCCGGGTTCTCCGCAAAAGAATACGTTTAAACGATACAAAGACGATTTTGATGTTCTTATAGAAGAAATCAAGCATGAGGGATTTGATTTCGAAAAGTCCGTAGTTCCAGTCGGGGCGAATGGAACTATATTTGATGGCTCGCATCGTGTTGCTATTGCAGCCTATTACAATAAACAGATTGGAATAATAAGATTCGATGACGTGAAGCCATATAATACATATGATTATCAATATTTTCGCAAGAATCTTATGAGTGATACCAACATGGGATATATGGCAGCCCAATACGCAAAGTTACGTGAGCATTGTTTTTTTGTATGCATATGGCCTGCAGCTAACGCGTCAATGATTTGCCAGGCAGAGGAAATACTACGACAGAACGGGAAAATTATATATGGTCGTGAAGTATATCTGACACATAATGGTATACGTAATCTGATGATCCAGACATATGGACATCAGTCATGGACGGGATCGCCGGAAGACAATTATGCCGGAGTCGATGCCAAGGTTAAGCTTTGCTATCGCAAGGGTATCCCTGTTCGCACATACCTAATGGAAGTTGAATCGATTGAAAAAGTTCTGTCTGTAAAAGAAGTCATTAGGGATTTGTATAAGATTGATAATCATTCCATACACATTTCCGATAATGATGACGAAACCAGGTCTTTGACTGAGCTCATGTATAATCCAAATAGTGTGATGTTTTTGAATTTTGCGAAACCCTTTAATTATAAGATGGTATATCGACAAGTAAGCGAATTGAAGACTCGTATACAGGACAATCATCTTGACATCGGTCGATTTATAGTCGATTCGAGTGGAGTGTTGGAGGCGTGCGGGATACGTGCCGCGAGAGATTTTGATTATTTAACAGATTACTCAGAAGCGGAAATAGATAAAGTTTTTTGTGACTGGAATACGAACATGGGAGAGATCCCGTCGAATCATAAAGACCAGTTGCAGTACCATGCTATAGCTGTGCGTGATATGTTGTATAATCCGGAGAACTACTTTTGTTATCATGGTATGAAGTTTCTTTCTTTGAACCGTCTGTCTGATATGAAAAAATGTCGTGGAGAGAAGAAAGATATTGTGGATGCGAAATTGTGCGCGGATTTCATGTTGAGGGAAAGGGAAATACCAATCGAGTTTCGTAAATCGACATACGAGAAGGTGCACAGATATCAGGTTGGTGCAAAGGAATATGGAAAGGGGCCATTGACATATAAGGAATATCGATATGAAAGATTGGTGTGGGCAGGTCGTCGTTATATTGGTATTCCCGCGAAGGGGATTTTAAAAAGATTTGTCATATCAGGATCTAAAATAATTGCTGAGAGAAGAAGACAGCATTGGTTACACATGCAGAGAGAGAGATTAAAGAATAAGGATATGTCAATAGTCGCATCTAATTGTAACGCGGGGGTATTTTTATCCGACATGGAGATAGAGTTCAGGTCGCCGTTTGTAAATCTCTTTATAAAAGCGTCTGACTATATAAAAATGTTGAGTGATTTAAAGGGCTATCTGAAGGAAGAATTGATGTTTGTCACGGAGTGCGATCCTGTATATGGGAATCTTTCCTATCCGACAGCATATTTGAGAGATGTTAAGATCTACTTTATGCATTTCGCTTCAGAAAGTGAAGCAAGGGATGCATGGAACAGGCGCGCGAAACGAATAAATTGGGATAACCTTTTTATTATGTTCACCGACAGGTCGGGCTGCACGCAGAAGGATCTGGAGGATTTTGATAGCCTTCCATATCAAAACAAGGTGGTATTCACACATGTTCCTCATCCAGAGATAAAGTCATCCTTTTATATAAAAGGATACGAAAACGACAATAAAGTGGGAGTGCTATCTGATTTCGAAAACGATAGATTTCCCGTCAAGAGAATATATGATCAATTTGACATGGTTGGGTGGCTGAACAAGGTGGTAGAGTAGACTCCTTTTATAGGTTGATATACGGATATGAAAAGACATGATATAATCAAGCATAAATGATTCATCCAGCGATATTTGATTTCAAGATCTCCCCGCTTCAGTGAGGCCGCTATGATAAGACCAAAAGCAGTAAAGGTTGTTCCGCTTGATAATTACAAATTGCTGATCACGTTTGATAATGAGGAGGTAAGGCTATATAATGCTGAGCCTTTGATTACCGGCGAATGGTTTGGCCGGTTGAGAGATCCGTCCTTTTTTAAAACGGTACATGTGGCGGGTCTTTCTGTCGAGTGGGCAGGCGGTCAGGACGTCTGCCCGGACGACTTGTATTATTCCAGTGTGCCGGTGGAGCGATGACGCTTAAAGAATGCCGGTCAAACTGTTGCGCGACGAATTCTGGGCGGTGACAACGACGAATTGTTTTACTACAAGATGAAGCCAAAAACGACACAATCAAATCGGCACGACGCACTGTTTTCATACAACGCGACACACTGTTGTACGACGATCGGGAATCGGTCATCTGAGAAAAACCCGCCTTTTCCCGAAGGCGGATTATTTATGCCTCATTCTGATGTAAGCTA
>JAFSLV010000010.1 GCA_017448245.1 Lachnospiraceae bacterium
AATCTTCAAGAAGTGGTACAATAAAATCCATGAGAGTATCCCCCTTTTAAAGGTATTTTTTTCCCAAAACCATTATACCCAAAGGTGAGATACTCTCTTTCTTTTATTTTTTATTCAACTGACACTTTCTTTACTCCATTTCGTATCCACTCTATACTGATTGCGGGGGCAATATGATGCTATACTTTATTCTGCCGGCTGACGGATAAAAAGAGCTTTTAACGCCCTGTACGCTTCATCGATCTCATATGCGTTTTTCGTACGAAAGCCGAAGGGATTCTCCTGCCGGTAGGCCTCCTGCAATACCTGATACATCCGGTCAAGATATTCCTCCGTTACTTCGCTCATATCGGAGATCAAAAAGAGATTCCTCGCACGCTCATACTGCGCGGAGATCTGCTCGACATGCTCCTGTGAGAAAGTATACTGCGATGCGCCGTTATTTTCGCAGCTGCCCGTACTCTCCATACGCCCGGTATAATAACGGAACGCATCGGAAAAGAATTGGCGGAACGCCTTAAAATCCTTGTATTCCTCGGACCAGGCCTCGGTCAGCATCGGTTCTCCTTCGAAAACAATTTCCAGATGCGGACACCACATCCGGATGACCAGCACGGGCGTGCTCATGGGATCTTCGTACACATCCCTGCTGCCGTCACTGTAACTGGTTGTCGACACCGTATGGAACAGACCGAATTCATAATCCTGCATGCATGCAAAAGAGTATATACGGTCCTTTTCGCTCGTTTTGGACCTGAATCGTCCGGTCCTGCGGAACAGCCCGTGATTGGCGTCGATTGCCATATGTCCGAACGTATGCGTTTCTTCAAACATCTGCACCAGCGTGTTCTGCATATATGCTTCATAGGCCGCACAATCCGTAAATTCGACAAGAGACCAGTTTCTCCAGTTGTTCCATTCACACTCCTGGTAAGAGATGTCTTTGGCAAAAGAGCGGGCGCTGTAGCAGTCCTTGCAGAGCCGGTGCCCGTCAATCAGTGTCGTGGAAAAGAACTTGCTCTTTTCTTCATGACACAGATCGCAGATGATCCTTTTGTCACTTTTATCGTCCGGATTTTTTCCAAAGCCGAATAATCCCATGTCTGCACCTCTGTGTGAATCAAAACGACGTTACGATTTCGTCAGAATATCATACCTGTACTGTAAAAATCTCTTGCGCCCGGACATCTGATGCGCATCCAGCTGCTCTTCCAGCCTCGCCCTGATCTGATCCAGCATCTCCACCGTCACGTTTTGTGCGTCACCCAACAAAAAGGCGGCGCGCGCCATACGTATCTTTTCATCCCCGGAGTATTTTCCGAACCGGTGACAAAAGCCCATCAACCGCCGCAGATTTTCGCCTGTCTGTGTCGCGTTCTGATCCTTCCAGCGATACGTACCGAAGATCAGATATTGCTCCTCCGGGGGAGAATACTTGTTATAGCTTATCTGTCCGACACAAAAGCCGGTTTCGTTCATCCCGCTATACACATAACGAAAATACGGTTCGACTTCGTGTCTTAACATCTGGATATCAAACGAATCCACCTTGCTCATTTCAAATAATAAACCGTAATGCCGGAACATACCGTGTTCTTCATCGAGCTGTGCACTCGAGGAGCCATCCGCCTGCAGCAGACTGTATGTTTCCCTGAATTCCGGCTCCAGCATTTTTTCGGAATACTCCTTGTATTTGAGCATCGATTCAAACTCGGGATATGACCAGTAATATACCGGCGCTTCGGACGAAAACAGCTCCCTGCATTCCTTGCAGATATAACCTCCATCCGTCAGTTGGAAGGACTTGCCATAGTCTGTGGAGACTTTTTTTCCGCACCGTACGCAGGTAGCCCTGCCAAATATCAGACCCATAAGCACCTCACAGAAAGAAGCCGCGTTACATGTGTATCATAGAGTTTATACCTCTGTTTGTCAACAAAAAAAGCCCCCGCAAGGCAAGCCTTCCGGGGGTCTTTTTTTCGTGTGCACCGCGACGTTTTATTTGGCATACTCCGTCGCTCTGGATTCTCTGATGACATTGACTTTGATCTGTCCGGGGTATTCCATCTCCCCTTCGATCCTCTTGGCGATATCCCTGGCCATGATGACCATATCCGCATCCGAGATCTGTTCAGGAACTACCATCACGCGAACCTCGCGTCCCGCCTGAATGGCAAAGGATTGCTGCACGCCCTTGAAGGAATCGGTGATTTCTTCAAGCTGCTTGAGTCTCGACGTATACGTCTCGAGTGTCTCTCTGCGCGCACCGGGTCTTGCGGCGGAAATCGCATCCGCGGCAGCGACCAGCACCGAGATCAGCGATGTCGCCTCCACGTCTCCGTGGTGGGATTCGACCGCGTTGATGACGATCGGCCCTTCCTTGTATCTGCGACAGATCTCCGCGCCCAGCTGGATGTGCGAGCCTTCCTGCTCATGATCGACGGCTTTGCCGATGTCATGCAGGAATCCCGCGCGCTTGGCCATGCGCACGTCGAGTCCGAGCTCGGAGGCCATCAGACCCGTGAGCTGTGCGACCTCGATACTGTGCTTCAAGGCATTCTGTCCGTAGCTCGTACGGTACCGCATGCGGCCCATCAGCTTGATGATCTCGGGATGCAGGCCGTGGACGCCCGCTTCGAGCGCGGCATTTTCGCCCTCTTCCTTGATCTTGTTCTGGACTTCCTTCTGTGCCTTTTCCACCATCTCCTCGATCCTCGCCGGATGGATCCGGCCGTCGACGATCAGTTTTTCGAGCGCGATACGCGCCACTTCCCTGCGGATCGGATCAAAACCGGAGATGACGACCGCTTCGGGCGTATCGTCGATGATCAGGTCGACACCCGTCATCGTCTCCAGCGTCCGGATGTTGCGGCCTTCGCGGCCGATGATCCTGCCCTTCATCTCATCGGAAGGGAGCTGGACCACGCTGATCGTGGTCTCCGACACATGATCCGCCGCACAGCGCTGGATCGCGCCGACGATGATCTCCTTGGCCTTCTTGTCCGCCGTTTCCTTGGCCTCGGCTTCCATGTTTTTGATCATGACAGCCGTGTCATGGGAAAGCTCGTCCTTGACCGCGTCGAGGAGTTGTTCCTTTGCCTGTTCGGAGGTAAGACCTGAGATTCTCTCAAGTTCCTGTACTCTCTGCTCATTGAGTTTTGCAATCTCCGCGCTCTGCTTCTGGAGTCTGGATTCTCTCTGATTGAGGCTCTGTTCCTTCTTCTCTACGGCTTCCGTCCGTTTGTCGAGCGTCTCCTCCTTTTGCTGGATCCTGCGCTCGGCCCGCTGGACTTCCGATCTGCGGTCCCTGACTTCCTTCTCGAGCTCGTTTTTGGTCTTCAGGGACTCTTCCTTGGCTTCGAGAAGCTTTTCCCGCTTGGTCTCCTCCGCACTTTTCAGCGCGTCGTCAATGATCTGCCTTGCCTGTTCCTGTGCCCCCTGCACCTTTTGCCTGGCCTGGTTTTTGTTGTAGGCGTTGGCGCCGAGCAGGGTCAATACAACGGAAATGACAAGGGTGACTACCACTGCAATTACTACGTCCATTACAGGAGCACCTCCTTATTCAATTTTCATTGTGCGATGTGTAACGTTTATCTTTTGTTATGAAATTGTTTCTTCTTTAATTTATATAAAAAAGACGCAATATCTACAACATTTCAATTTTACGCCACGCACGATGCAATGTCAAGGAAACGCCTCAAAGCCTTGCCGTGTGTGTATAACGCCTCAAAGCCTTGCCGTGTGTGCCGCACAGCCTTACGGAATCGCCGTAAAGCAGTCGAGAATCGTCTGTGTCGCGTCCTCGCCGTTGGTCGTCACGGTCAAAGCGCCCAGATACGCGCCGTCCCGGGACACGATATAGATCAGCTTCTGGAACAGCAGTACGTTGTTGACCGTCATCGACGCCTGCACGCAGGGGGTCGGCTGCCCGAGGAAGGAGGTCTCCGTACGTACGACCTCGACCCCGGTCGCGCCCTGCGACTCAAAGATCTGACGGTAGGAGGCGAGATTGGCATCCATGATATCCTCGATGGACACGGCGCCCGCCATCACGAGCGACTGGTTCATCACATCGAGGCTCTCAAAGGCAATCGAGGCGTTCCAGCCGTTTTGCGCGTTCATCGTATAAAAATCGACCACCGCCTGACCCTGTGCCAGAAGCTCCGCCGTCTCCTCCGAGCTCATCGCCGTTGCGATCTGCATCACCTGCTGCATCATCTCCTCATCGAGGATCATATAGTCCTCCGGCGCGTCATAGCGGATCCCGAGCATGGAGCTCTCATAGCTCGTCTCCGTGATCACCCCGCGGACAAATCCCTCCGCGGAGAAGCTGTTCGCCGTCTCCGCGGGGCTCTCCGTCTCTCCGCTTCCGGCATCCGTTGCCGCTTCCTCCGCCGCTGTCTCCTCTCCGGAGGCGGCGGCCGGTGCGGAGGTCGCCCCCGTGTCCGCGCTTCCCGCGCGGTTTGAACCGCAGGCCGCAAGAGCAAGGCTCATCATCAATACCGCTGTCAGTGCCGTCCGTCTCTTTTTCATCATCTGCTGCTCCTTGCAATCGCCAGATATACGCGCCCCTTATCCCCGAGGGTAAAGGCGCAGCCGTCTCCGTAGCCCACGCGTTCCAGTGCGCCGTCATAGGAAGAGGTAAGCGCTTCCGACACTCTCATTCCCGTCTGATCCACGAGAAAGATCTGACCGGCGCCTGCCTGCCCCGCCGCGGCACACACAAGCGCAATCTGCTCCGTCTCACAATAGTCGCTCGCCCGCTCATACAGTACGATCGACATCGGCGGCGCATCGTCCGCCTCCTCCGCCTTTGGCCGGACATAGCCTTCCTTGCCCTCCTGTGCGACACGCACCGGCAGGACATCGGACGACGGCAGGAAAAACTGCGCATCGGCATAACTCACCACGTAGGCTTCCTTCTCCATATCATAGACAGCTTCTTCGCCGTCTTCATTACACAAAATCACGAGATTGCCGCAGCCCGCGTACGCCGTGCCCTCTCCGTCCCTGCCGCTTGCATAAAAGGGCCGCATTTCAGCCGCTTCTTCGGGGAAAGACGTCATCGACCGCGCCGTAAAATCCGTATCGTCGATATTGCCAAAGGCGAGCTGCCTCTCACCGCTCTCCCCGTCGACCAGATAACAGACAAAGAAGCCCTCCTCCGTCGGCAGATACGGCAGCATCTCGATCGTCTCGGAGCCCATGTCCTGCGTAAAGAGCATCTCATTGTACATGGAGACCGCATAGACATTGTACCAGGCACCGGTCGCCGGCTCGAGGAAGGGCGTCGTATACTGCACAAAGGCACCGCCCTCGACATCCGCATCGGACGTATAGGCGCTCAATGCCGCGATTGCGGCGGAGTCAAAGCCGCCCTGGTTGACATTGTTGGCCGTCAGATAGGTCAGCGTGTAGAAATCAAAATCAAAGGTGTCATACTCCTCATATCCGACATAGAGTGCCGGCAGCACATCGGGGGTCCCGTCCGCCGATCTCGTCGACATGCGGATCGCTTCGGGACCGATCTCCACAAAGTCGTACTCCGAGATATCGAAATTGTCAAAGACTTCCTGTGTTTCTCCCGAACGGGAGTCGTGACGATACAGATGCGCGTCGTAGTAGCCGCCCTCATCGTTCGACAGGGTAAAAAACTGTACACCGTCCGTCGTAAAGTAGTCATACTCCGCGGGGTAGACCACCTCGCCCTCGCTGTTGATGACGCCCCACTTGCCGCCGTCCATAAACGCAAAGAGCTCCGTCCCGATCAGCCCGCGGATGTCCTCATATCCGTCGGAAAGCACCGTGATCGTGTAGCGGATGTCCGCTTCGTCTTCCGGTACCTCCTCCTCCTGCCTCTCTGCGGCGGAAGACTCCTCTTCCGGTGTCTCTTCCTCCTCCTGCACGACCTCATAGGAGGTGCCCACGGCCGGGGCCTGCGTGCCGGTCCGGTTGATGCTGCACGCGCCGAGCACAAACATCAGCGCAAGAAGAAGCGCCGTCCGCTTCCGGTAAAAAAACTTTTTCATCTCTAAAAAACTCCCTTCCCGCATCCGGATCTTTCACGGCACAGGCGTCAAATAAGGATCACCCGCACCTTTCTCAACAGATTTCATTTGTACACTATTATTATGTAATCTGTCAAGAGGAACTGCTGTGTGGGCTCCCGAGCGCCTCCCTGAGCGCCTCCGCGCTGTAGCCCTTCCGGGAGAGCTGTGCGAGGATCTTCATCCGCTCCTCGTACGAAGCCTGTTCCCCGTCAAAATGCTTTTTCCGCAATTCCTTACGGATCATGTCCGCCTCGAGGCTGCGCGCATCCTGCGCATCGCCGTATCCCTCCTCCGCAAGCACCTCGCGGAAGGCCTGTGCGATCACGTCGCGGCCGACCCCCTTCGTCATCAGGTCCCGCTCGAGCCGGGCGCGGTTGCGGTCCTGCAGGTGATAGGCGATGTGGTCCCTTGCATAGCGCAGATCGTCGATGTAGCCGTAGGACCGGACATAGTCGATGGCGGACGAGACGGTCTCTTCCGGATATTCCCCGTCCGAGAGCTTGTCCCTGAGGCCCTTCTCCGTATAGGGGCGCTTTTCGAGCAGATGCATCGCGCGTAATCGCGCACGCTTCGGGAGGAGCTCTTCCACGATCGACGCATACGCCTCACCGGAGAGCTCTCCTCCCTCCGTGATGCCGTATTCCTTACATTCTTTTTTGTACAGCACAAAGGCGAACGCATCGTCGAGGAAGATCCTCGCGCGTCCGCGTCCGCCCTGAATCTGCTCTATCCGCGTGATCCGCATGGCCCTGCCGGCTTACTTTCTCTTTCTGCCCGCGCTCTTTTCGCTGTCCGCCGCGACATCCGCAGGGATCTCTTCCGCGCCGGACTCCTCTTCGGACGCCGTGTCCGCAGGCGCATCCTGTGCCTGGTCGAGACCGTAGTGCACGCGGACCTTGCGCGTGACCTCCTCCATGATCTCGGGATGCTCCTCGAGGAAGAGCTTGGCATTTTCCCTGCCCTGTCCGATCTTGTCCGGACCATACTGGTACCACGCGCCGCTCTTGACGATGACGTCGCACTTGGCCGCAAGGTCGAGCACGTCTCCGCTCACGGAGATCCCCTTGCCGAACATGATGTCAAATTCCGCTTCGCGGAAGGGCGGTGCGATCTTGTTCTTGACGACCTTGACGCGGGTGCGGTTGCCGATATTCTCGCCGCCCTGCTTGATCGCCTCGATCCGGCGCACGTCCATGCGCACGGAGGAGTAAAACTTGAGCGCCCTGCCGCCCGTCGTCGTCTCCGGATTGCCGAACATGATGCCGACCTTTTCGCGCAGCTGGTTGATAAAGACGACCGTGCAGTTGGACTTGGAGATAACGGCCGTGAGCTTGCGCAGCGCCTGGCTCATGAGACGCGCCTGCAGTCCGACATGCGAATCGCCCATGTCGCCGTCGATCTCCGCCCGCGGCACGAGCGCCGCCACCGAGTCGACGACCACGATGTCGACCGCCCCGGAGCGCACCATCGTCTCCGTGATCTCGAGTGCCTGCTCGCCGCTGTCGGGCTGTGAGATATAGAGATTGTCGATATCGACGCCGATCGCCCGCGCATAGACCGGATCGAGTGCGTGTTCCGCGTCGATAAAGCCGGCGATGCCGCCGCGCTTCTGTACCTCCGCGATCATATGCAGGGTCACCGTCGTCTTACCGGAAGACTCCGGTCCGTAGATCTCGACGACCCTCCCACGGGGAATGCCGCCGAGCCCGAGTGCGATATCCAGAGAGAGCGATCCCGTCGGAATCGTCTCGACATTCATCCGGGTCCCCTCGTCCCCGAGCTTCATCACGGCGCCTTTGCCAAACTGTTTCTCGATCTGTCCGAGCGCCGCTTCGAGTGCTTTTAATTTGTCTTCTCTTTCCATGTATATCCTCTCCTTCAAACTAAAGTTTGGAACGCCTGTTCTTAATATAGTACAGGCGTTCGTGTTTTGTCAAGCCCTTTTGCGTTTCCCGGACCATCATATTGTATATTTTATTGTTTGTCAAGCTTTGGTTTATAATTTATTAATTTTTTGTTTTGCCCGGGGGGCAAAAAGTATTGCTTCACTATTCCTGATATACGGATTGCTCCGTTTCTTCGAAACTCCCGCAATCCTGCCGCCATTCGGAATCCGCTGCAATGCCCAAAAAACGGGCATTTTGCTACTTCCTCATGTCGGGCGGCGTCAAAAGTCATTCCGCGATTGATGCAAGCATCATCGCGTTCATGACTTTTGACACCTGTATATCATATCAGTGCTTCTATTTTCAGCTCCCTGCGCTTGTCGAGGTCGATGAATTCCGCACCGCTCCTGATCGTCGGGCAGGAGAAGCGGTTTTTGTTGACGTAGATGATCTCACCCTCCGTGCCGTCGCTTAAGCGCACGCGGTTGCCGACATAGGCGCCGGAGATATTTTCAAGAAACGTCAGGACGGCCTGCGCGTCATACTTTTGCAGCGCGTCCTCCTCGATGTATTCGATGACGAAAAACGGCGAGAGCGCCTTGCGGTACGAGCGCGTCGAGGTCATCGCGTCGTAGACGTCCGCGATCGCGACGATCTTGGCGACCGGATCGATCTGGTCCATCTTGAGGTGCCTGGGGTATCCCGAGCCGTCGTTGCGCTCATGGTGCATGAGGACGGTGTTTTTGACGTGCTGGTTGATCTTCTGGTTTTCGATCGCCTTGTAGCCGAACTGCGGATGCATGCGGATCCTGGTCTTTTCCTCATTGGTGAGGTCGCCCTGTTTGTTGAGCAGCTCGTGCGGCAGCGTCACCTTGCCGATGTCGTGCAGCAGACCCGCCTGCGTCAACAGCTCCAGATCGTCCTCCTCGAGATGCATCCATTCGCCGATGTTGTGCGCGATCAGCGCGACGTTGATCGAATGCGCATAGGTCGCGTCGTCGTAATCGCGCAGCTGGTGCAGCATGTCAAAGACGTTGGAGGGGCCGTAGCAGGAATGGATCAGATCGTAGACCGGCTCCGTCATCGCGTGCATGTCGAGCGGCTTACCCGTGCGGATCACCTCGTTGATGTTGCGCTGGTACGAGATAAAGGCGTCCTCGAAATCCATTTTAAATTTTTTGAATTCCGGCGAGGCCTTGACGCGGTCCCCGAAGGAGGGCTCCGGCGCGCCGGGCCTTGCGATGGCGGGTGCCGCGGGCAGTGCACTCACGGGCGTCACGTCCGGGCTCTCGATGCCCTGCGCGGCGGCTTCCTGTTCCGCGATCGCGTTGACCTGTTTGACGCCGTAGAACGCAAGGCGCGCGATGCGCTGTGCGTCGAGGCGTGTTCCCCTGGGCAGGATCATCTGGGAGCCGCTTGCGGTATAAGCGTCTTCGATCAGAACCATGCCCTCTCTTAACTGACTGACCGTCATTATCGCCATCGTCTCATTCCCCCGTGTGCGGTTCCGCACCTGCCGTGTCGAGGCCTTCCATTTCTCCGCCCGTCAGACGCAGAATCGCGTGGATCCGGTCGGGCGTCCATCCGGTCTCCTCGAGCAGTTCGTCCACCGTGACGTTTCTGCGGTATTCTTCCTTCAGCGACGCCGTCTTTTCGGCGACCTCGCGCACGCGGTTCAGGGTCTTCTCGTCGTCCGCGCGCTCTTTTTCCGTCCGGTCGATGAGCTCCTCCATCGCGTTCATGATCATGGAGCTGATCGCCTGCTCCGCCTCGGCGACCGTCTCGACCGCGCCGAGGAGCCCGGTTGCCGCGACCAGCGCGACATTGCCCTCGCCCACGAGATCCTCCGCAAAGACACCCTGTCCCTCATAGAGGCGCGAGATGTCGTCGACCATCGGCAGATAACACTCGATGAGTCTGGATTTTGCGGCGCCGTCGCCCTCTTTGACCAGCCTGAAAAGCGACTCCTTTTCCTCGTCCGACAGATTTCTTCTGCGGGCGAGCACGTTCCGGTAATCGCGCAGCGACGCGGCCTCCGTGCGGGACGCGTGCCCCGCCTCTTCCTCCTCCGGCTTTTCCGGAAGCGTATCCTCGTAGACGCTGATCTTGCGCTCCGCGAGGTAATTTTCGATTTCGAGGAGCTGCGCCTCGTTAAAAGACAGCACGCGGAAGGCGTCCGTGATCTGCTCCCTCGTGACGCGGTTATTCTGCCTGCGGCACAGGAGAAGCAGGTCTTTTAAGGTGGCGGCAAATAGTTTTTCTCTGTCCATCGGGTATCTCCTTTATGCTGCTGCGTGCGGGGGCGCAACCTGCGTGCCGTCTGCCCCTATTGGATGTGCGTATGCGTAAAAAGATGCTCCTGGCAGTATTCATAGGCGCCGTTGCATTTGGAGCAGTAACGGAATTCATAGTCCGGATGTGTTTCGGGTGTCGCGCCGCAGATCGCACAGCGGTGCATTGCGGCCGTGCGCTGCGCCATTTTGGACTGCTGATGAAAGGCCTGCTGCCTCCGGATCTCCTGATTGCCAAAGCGCTTCCTCGCCGTCCTGTCGCGCATGCTGACCATGTAAAAGAGCGCAAAATTGAGGAGCGACGCGATGATGACGGTGCGGCTCGCGATGTTGCCGTTGATGATCTCCCACAGGATCATCGCGCCGTAAGCCAGGCCCAGCCATTTCATCTTGAGCGGAATCAGGAACATGAAGAGCACCATGTTGTCGGGATAGGTCACCGCAAAGGCGAAAAAGATCGAGAGCATCACGAAATACGGAGAGATCGTGATCGCAAGCAGCGCCATGTTGTCCGTCGCGGCCTGCATGCCCCCCGCAAGCGTCAGATAGCCGTAGAGGAGAAACGCGCCGATGACCGTAAAGAGCAGCCCGCTGAAGATATAGACGTTGTAGCGGAACCTGCCCCAGACATTTTCCATCTGCGTGCCGATCGGGAGATAAAAGAGTACCGCGATCAGCGCAAAACGGAAGAGATCCGGACTGTAGGGAATCATCAGCCACGTAACCAGCCTCCAGACCTGTCCCTGCAGGACAAGCCCCGGGTTGAGCGTGCACGCAAAATACAGCGTCATTTCCCTGCCCGTCAGAAGAAACAGATACCCCAGCGCGTTGATGACGAGCAGCACCATCGTCAGACGCGGAATCGCATATTTGCCGAATTTTCTCTCCCATTTCCCCATGGCAACTATTATACCACAAAATGTGCCAAAGGGGACGGTTCTCAGTGGCTTGTTTTCGGTCAGAGGGGACGGTTCTCTGTGGCATATGTTACAATAGTGATATGTTGGAAGATCTGAAGAGTGAAATCATCGTCACCGCGCAGGAAGCGCAGCGCACGGGCCTCATGCGCCACCGGTCGGGCAATGTCTCGGCCCTGGATAAGGAGAAGGGCCTCATCGTCATCACGCCCTCCGGCATCGACCGGGAGGCGCTGCAGATCCGGGACATCAGTGTGGTGCGCCTTGAAGACCTCGCGCTCATCGAAGGGGAAAAGCCCTCGAGCGAGACGCTCATGCATGCCGCCTGCTACCGGGTGCGGGAGGACATCCGTGCGATCGTCCATACACACTCGCCCGTCGCGACGGCCTTTGCGGTCTGCGAAAGACCGGTTCCCGCCATCGTCTACGAGATGTTTCTCTTTCATACCGCAGACGGCTGCATTCCCGTTGCCCCCTTTGCACGGCCGGGGACCAAAGAGCTTGCGGACGCGGTCGCCGGTGTCATCAAAGAAAACGACCTCGCGCTGATGGCGAGGCACGGTGCGATCGCCGTCGGAAAAAGCGCGGAAGAGGCGCTTCTTGCGGCGCACTATATCGAGGAATTTGCAACGGTCTATATGCACGCGCTGCAGATCTCGCAGGGGAAGGAGCCTGCGGCCTTTACACGAGATGAGCTCGATGCCTGGGAATATCCGGAAGAGATTTTGCCGCATCGCAAATAACGCCATCCGGATGGAGCTGCGCTAACCTGCTGCCTGACGAGATGTTGTGTCCCTTCAGTCGCGTCCCGCCGTATCCACCGTCGTCTTTGGCAGATCCGCCATCCGCGCGCTCCCCATATGCACGCCGTGCACGACAAAGCGCCTCGTGGTGCCCGCGCCGCCGTGGCAGGTCGAGAGCGTCACGATCTCCGGACTGTCCTCAAAGGAGGTCTCGACGTCGATCACGGAGAGCTCCCTGGCCATGCTCGTATAGATCTCATAGCCCCTGTCCGATTCGATCAGCGAATATGTCGTCGAGCCGGCATTGGTCTGGTAGTAGGAAAAGATGCGGTAGCGGTTGACCGTCCCGTCTTTTTTGTAGATGTAAAAATACGGCTCCTCCTCCGCAAGCGTCTCGTCCGACATCAGATGATGCAGATCCCCGAACATCGTGCCGTCGGCCATGTTATGGCCGTAGATGAGCGAATTGGGATCCATAAGCTCCGGGTCGTTGGTGCACTCGAGATAGATGACGCCCGCGCCGCTGTAGGTCCGGTCAAAAGAGCGGTTGAGGTAGTAGTCGTTATTTTCCGGATAGTAGAGCAGCGGATAACTGACGTCGACCGCGGGCACATGGAGCCAGCCGATCGTATCGTCATTTTCCGCAAGGAGCCTGTCAAAATCGACCGTCAGTTCCGCCCCCGTACCGTCCCAGCCGTCGGGGTCTTCCGCTTCCTCTTCTTCTTTTTCCGCTTCCGTATCCTCACCGCCGATCATGGGTCCGCGCGCCGTCACGACCTCGTGCCGGAGCTCTTCAAACGCCGCCTGCGCGGTGAAGCGCTGGATGCGGAGGTGGAGTACCACCGCACCCAGGCTGAACATCGCGCAAATCAGCAGTGTCAGATAGGATAAGACTTTTTTCTTAGGATTCTTCATTTCTCTTGCTGATGCCGTAAACCGCGTAGCCGGCCGCCAGTGCCGCAAGCAGCGCAATCATCACGTAGACCATGGCCATATAGTCGGAGGTCTGCGGAGCGTTGGCGCCGCGCAGATCACCGTCGGAGCCGGGGTTTGTGGCCGCCTGCGTCCACGACGCGTAGAGCGTCATGTTGCCGTTGATCGGCTGTGTTCTGTCCCACTCGGTGGTGAGACCCGCGTCCGTGTACCAGCCGCCGAAGGTAAAGCCGGTTTTGGTCGGCGCCGTCGGTGCCGTGATCGTCGCACCCTGCTGCACGATGGCATCCATGACCGCGGTACCCCCGTTGGAGTTAAAGGTCACCGTGTAGGTGTCGACGGTCGTATAGACCAGCGTATAGAGCGAGAAGCTGTTCGTATAGAGATAGATCTGGTTCCCGTTCTTATCATAATAGAAGGTACCGTCCTTGTAATCCGCCGTGTTTGTCGGGCGCTTGTCCAGCTTGGTAAAGATCGTCACGACCTCATTGTGATACCGGAAGGGCACCAGCGTGTACTTGGTATAATCGGTTGAAACATCCAGTACGATCTCCACCGGATTGGTCGTTTTGGAGACCGCCTGGTTGTCGGTCGTATTGCGCACCGTGATGTCGAGCATGCGCATGCGGAGATTGGAATTATTGACTCCGCGGAAGAGCTTGTTGATATCGGCAACCGTCTCCGATTTGCCGGTCGGCGTATCGGCGCCCTTCAAAACCTTGATCGTCATCAGGAAGGTCTTTCCCGTCGGCTGCACGGCGAAGAGATTGGGCGCAGCCGCACTATTGATGCCGCTGTCCGTAACGCCGTTCTTATCAAACACTACACCGCCCTCACCGACGACGAGGGTGAACTCTTTGGTGTCGGATAAGGTGGTCTGATTTTTGTGTGTTGCGGTGACTGCCACCGTATAGGTACCGGCCTTCGTCGGTGTGCCGCTGATCACGCCGGCCTCCGAAAGCGCGAGTCCCGGAGGCAGTTCCGTCGAGGAACCGGCATATTTCCATGTCCACTTGATATCCGCAGCGGCGGGACCGGTTGCCGTCAGTTGGATGTCCGTCATCTTCTGATTCAATGTCAGCGACGTCGGGAGCGTGGGATCCTTTATGAGCGGCTTGTCCGCGGAGACGGTGATGGTCATTTTATCCGTAACCGAAGCAGAGCCGCCATTGTTATCAGTTGTGATCGTTGCCGTAATTGTTGCCGATCCTGCCGATGTCCCCTTAATTGTACCTTTGTCCACAGTTACCGCTGTATTGTCAGAAGACCAGGTAATCTCTCCATTTGCCTCAGCAGGTGTTAACGTCGGTTTGATTGTCACTGTCTCTCCCACAGCAATTGTCATATCTGCGAGTAATTCAAGTTTTGTTGCCGGCACAATCTTCTTCGTAACCGTCAAGGTAATGTTTGCGCTTTTTCCGCCGGCTGTGGCAGTTATGGTTGTCGATCCCTCATTCAGCGCTGTAATCTCACCGGTGGCTGAAATTGTTGCAACCGTTTTATTACTTGAATCCCATGTAACTGTCGCCGTAGCCTCCGTAGGAAGTATCTCTGCGGTCAGCTGTTTTTTATTATCCTTCTCCAATTTGATGGTATTATTATTAATCACCGTTACGCCGTCTTTGATATTTACATCAGTTACGGTAGCCGGCGCTGCCGTGATTTCAACTGCAAAACTATCATTTTTAACAGACTCACCATAATCATTTTTTATTGTCACCGTTGCGTTAGTATTAGCCGTAGCGCTTGCCGTACCGATAATCTTTCCTGTTGTATTATCAAATGTAAGCCCAGACGGTAAACCAGATACCTCGACCGTCAACGGCATGCCGCCGGTATTTGTCAACGTAACTGTTGCCAGCGGTGATGACACATCATATACCTTATTTGTCTTACCCGTTACAGATGCCGGTGATACCGAAAAGCCCGGATCGGTCATCGGGCCAATTGTTGCTTGTGTTTGTCCGTTTCCATTCTTATCGCAAACCGAATATGCAATGGTTATCTTTTTTATTAAACCGTCTGACGGTGTGGTAACAGAAGCATATATTTTATTTGCAGAAAAAGCATTCTCTGTACTGCCGGTTGCAGATGCGCTTCCACCGCTCACGTTAATCGTTGTAGCCCGAACACCCGCATAACCTGTTGCGGTAACACTGCCTCCGGTAATCGTTAACTCACCATTTACAAAAATACCGGACTTATCCGCAACGCTTCCACCAATCGCTTCAACTGTTCCACCTGAAACGGTAATGCCGGTTGACAGAATTCCATTTTCCTTTCCGGTCGCCTTAACTGTTCCGCCTTGAATCGTAAGCGCTTTTACGTTTAGTGCATTATCTCCACGATAAGTCTCAACTCCACCAACCGTCAGCGTACCGCTTCCCGTGATCGTAAGATCTGCAGTACCGGTTATCTGTGCCAACTGAAGGTCTTTATCCAAGTTTATTGTTGTATTTCCGGTCAGAGTAAGAATAACCGTTCCGTCATTACTGAACGTATTTGTTCCATCTCCTTCTATAATCTCCGCTGCACTGGTGGCATTGGAAGTGCTCCAGTTCGTATCGTCTGTGTACACCGGTTTTTGTTCCGCCTCCGCTACCGCCGGCCGGATCACGGCACTACCCACAGCCATGAGCAGCATCGTGACGATGACGGGCATGACGATCCCGAAGTTCCTTCTCTTCTGTTTTGTTTTCATGATTTTTTCTCCGTTAGAATCCCAACAAATCCATACACCGCTGACTACTTTTTCATAATACACACAAAGAAAACCGCATACGCATACACGTACTCCATCCGGTATATCGGCATCTTCGCCCCTATAGTTTACAAGAAAATTACGGATATTTCAAAGATTTTTTTAAAATTGTGTCAGGCTCCGTAACAACCTACAAGATGTTGTGTTTTTTATAAGATTTCGTTTCTTCTTAGACGGATTTTCGGATGCTAAACAGCAATGATTCCCTGTTGCGCCACGGTCATTATGCCCGGAAACGCCCCCCGCGTGTTGTCGACATCTGCCTCTGCAATTCCGGTTAAAACAAATGCCGGAATGTGAAGGATCACACAGGACGTGTATCCATGAACATTCCGGCATCTTATGACGAACACGGATGTGAGGAATGCCGGAATGTGAAGGAGGGGACAGATTGCAGGGGATAAATGCTTACAGTACAATCCATGCCCCTGCGTATTCTCAAAAGATCCCGGGGTTGTGATTTACACCGTTATATATTATAATGTGCTAAAGCCAATTGTTTTAACGACCTTTAGCAAGTTATGGGAAGAAAGAGAATTATATGCTGATCGGAAGAGAGAATGAAAAGAATCTTCTGCGCCGGGCTTTTCGGGCAGACCGCTCCAGATTTATTGCCGTATATGGAAGGCGGCGCGTTGGTAAAACATTTCTGATAAGGGAAACCTTTGACTATACGTTTACATTTCAGCACGCCGGTCTTGCAAAAGGAAAATACCGGGATCAATTGAATGCTTTTGCTGATTCTCTCAGGGAAGCCGGCGCAGCTAACGGGGCAGCTCCGAAGAACTGGATGGACGCCTTCAGACAGTTGAAAGATCTGATCGTTAAGTCCGGCGATGCAAGAAAAGTGATCTTCATAGATGAACTGTCGTGGATGGATACGCCACGGTCGGATCTGATGATGGCATTGGAAAACTTCTGGAACGGATTTGCTTCCGCAAGAAAAGACATTGTGCTGATTATATGTACGTCTGCAACTTCATGGATACTGAAAAACGTAATCCATGATAAAGGAGGTCTTCATAACAGAGTCACGGATAAGCTTCCTTTGCAGCCATTCAATCTTTATGAGTGCGAAAAGTTTCTGGAAAGCAAGGGAATCGTGATGGACCGCTACGATATCCTGGAGGGCTATATGGCAATGGGCGGAGTCCCGTACTATTGGGACTTTGTGCAGAGTGATAAAAGCATGACGCAGAATATCGATACGATTTTTTTTGAGAAGGACGCGCAGCTTAAGGGGGAATTTGATTATCTGTATGCTTCCATTTTCAGGAGACCGGAAGAATATATCAGGATCATTAAAGCACTGGGGAAGAAAAAGGTCGGAATGAGGAGAGAGGAGATCTCCCGTGAGACGGGACTGTCTTGTAATGGAGCGTTCTCAAAAAGACTGGAAGAATTGGAGAGCTGCGGTTTTGTCCGAAAATACCATGAATTCGGGAAAAAGAATATGGGAGCAGTGATCCAATTGATTGATAACTATACACTGTTCTATTTTAAGTTTTTGGAAAAAACTCCGACAGACCCGAAGTATTGGGAGAAAACAATTGACTCACCGGCAAAGAGAGCCTGGATGGGTCTGGCATTTGAAAGGGTATGCCTGCAACATTCGGAACAGATAAGAAAAAAACTCGGAATATCAGGTGTGTTGACAGATGAATGCGCCTGGCAATGTGCATCAGATCCGGATAAGGGGATATATGGCTCACAGATTGATCTGGTGATTGACAGAAATGACAGAGTTGTGAATCTGTGTGAAATAAAGTATTCTGAACTGTATTACAGGATTACGAAAGACTATGACAGGAAACTGAAGGAAAAAATCAGTGATTTCAAAAATGTAACGAGGACAAAAAGCTCAGTTCATCTTACAGTCGTGACAACGTATGGTCTGGAGCGTGGTAAATATGCAGGACATGTTCAGTCTGTAGTAACTGCGAACGATCTTTTTCAGCCTGCCGGCCTATAGCGCAGTGCATAAGTTGCTAAAGATCGGAGATGTTGTTGCCTTTAGCAGATTATGCGGGTTTCTTTTGGCTGTTTACAAACAGTATGATTACACAGGACGTGTATGATCACACAGGACGTGTATCCATGAACATTCCGGCATCTTATGACGAACACGGATGTGAGGAATGCCGGTATGTGAAGGATTACACAGGACGTGTATCCATGAACATTCCGGCATCTTATGACGAACACGGATGTGAGGAATGCCGGAATGTGAAGGAGGGGACGGGTTGCAGGGGATGGATGTAATAATAATCTATTACCGAAACAATTCGTCTGCCGTAATCGTTGCCTGCAATTCATCGGCATAAGCGTTTTTTGTTACACCATAGGTTGTAATAAGCGTTGAATGAATTGCATATTTTGTACCGGCTACGGTTTGCAAGTCGCTGATTTTCCTGCGGACAGAACGGTCGAAGGAAGCATCTGCGGTAAAATAATCCACGGCATACTTCATCTCACACAGATTGATAATCTGATCTTTTCGGATAATCATAAGATCGATCTGCGAACCGTGGATACCGGCGGCCTCGTCCTTTTTGCACTGCCACGCATTTACCTGCGTGGAAACACCTGCAATCCCGAGCGCACTTTTAATCTGCGGAATGTGTTCCAGACATACCCTCTCGAATGCAACGCCGCTCCATGCGTTTAATGCGGGGGTGTCACTCTTGTTTTGCCAGAAGTTTTCATCATATGACCGCTGTTTGAGAAACCTGTGATAAAACAGAGTATAGTTATCGATCAGCTGATAGATACAGTTTCTGTGTTTGTAGCCAAAAGGGATATACTTTCTGATAAAACCACAGTTTTCCAATTCAGTCAGTTTCTTTGTCAGGTCACCCGATCCGGCAATTCCCGAACGACGAATGATCTCATCGCGTGAGATACCCCGCCCCACCGAACTGAGAGCCGCGACGATTTTTATATATTGATCCGGGCTTTTAAACAGGGCACGATACAGATTCTCATACTCATGCATCAATAAAGCGTTTTCCGCAAAAAAGAGCGCATCAATATTCTGGGGGAGGCTTAATCCCTTTTTAAGAAGGCTCCAGTAATACGGAACGCCGCCGAGAATCATATAGCATTGAAGAATCTGATGTCGTGTAAAAGAAATTTTCCTGGATTGCAGATAAGCCTCACATTCTCCCAGCGTAAACGGCCTTAAATAAATCTGTCCCGTCAACCGGTTGTGCAGACCTCCCCTTGCATTCACGATATTGTTAATCATCCAGTAAGTTGCAGAGGCACATACAATCAGGATAATATCCTTTTCCTTTCTGGCTGTTGCCCATCCGTTCCAGAAACTTTCCAAGGCGGATATCAGACCGCTTTCTTTTGTGTCCATCCAGGAGAGCTCATCGATAAAGATCACCTTCTTTTTTTCTTCTGATTTTAAAATCAGTTCCTTTAATGCTGAAAAAGCCTCATCCCAGGAGGTTAAGCGATGAGGGCAGCTGTATCCGGCGCTCTTTAGTGATTCCGCAAATTTATCCAGCTGAGCCTGTTTTAAGGAATCTGTACGGATATCAAGGGCGCTGACGCCTGTGTGTTCAAATGTAAAGGAATGCGAAAAGCTTTCGCGTACGAGGAAAGTCTTTCCAATCCGTCGCCTGCCAAAGACAGCAACAAACTGCGGCTCTTCTTCGTCTAAAAGCGATTGTAACAGCTCTTTTTCCTGCATCCGCCCGATCATCGCACACACTTCCTTTCCGTAACATGGTTTTTGACAATAGTTATGGAAGATTTACAATGATTATACCGCAGATTTCAGGCCCGCACAAGTTTTTTTCCATAACTTACTACAATGGCGGGTTATGGAAAAAAACGCGGACTGTTTACAAACAGTCTTGACAAAACGTCGCTGATTACACAGGACGTGTATCCATGAACAATCCGGCATCTTATGACGAACACGGATAAAAACCGGTCAGAACGTCGTCAGACCGCCCGTCAGAGAGTTGGACAAAAGACCCGAAGAAAAATTGGACAGCATCATGAGATTACGGTAATACTCGGGGTCGGACAACAGCGTATCGGCACTGCTGCCTGACTGTGCGGTCTGCGCATCGATCGCCTGCGAAAGGATGGTGCGGAAGGCATCCGGGTCCGCAAGCGCCGCGGCGTCTGTTCCCGTCCCGGGGAGCGTTCCGGCCAATTGGGCGACGATTCCGCGCAGCGCTTCGTCTTCCGCAAGCGCACGGAGATCCGTGCTTCCTGCCGTCTCCTGCGTGGCGGTATCCGCCTGCACGCGAAGGCGCGAGACCGGCTCGATCGGATCCATCGAGAGATAGTCGCGTCTGTAGCGCGCGTTGCGTGCGGGAAGACCGAGCATCTCCTCCGGGATGCGCGTGCCCATGCGGCTGCTTGAGATGACAGAACCGATCGGTGAAAGATCCATGAAACTCCCCTGCAAAAAAAATGCTATACCGTATATAGATAATCTAAATACAGTATAGCATAAAAATGATTCGGGTGTCAAAAGTACTGTTTCACTGCGGATGATATACGGATTGCTCCGTTTCTAAAGAAACTCCCGCTTGCGCGATGGTAACTTGCGCGACCCGTACCGCGGTTTTTGTGTAGTCGTTGCAGTGTTAATTATTGGCCGTTATTTCGTTTACGATTTCCTCCGCGGCTTTCTGCGCCTGCATCGTGATGTAGATATTGTATCCCACCACGCTGCCGGCAAAGATCAGCAGTGCAAAAAATATTCCGAAAGCTCCGTAAACGATATCTTTCATGCTCGGTATATCGGAGAAAAACCGCCATCCCATTAGTGCGGAACGGCGATTTTTCAACGGTATCGGACAGATCTTTTTTCAGTACTGCGTCCCGACGCGCTCCGCGACCTGCTCCATCTTCTTATTTTTGATCACCTGCATGACGGTCGGCACCGCGCCGAGCGCCGTGAACAGATAGCACATGATGAGGTTGCGCATGTAGGCACTGTTTACATCGCGGTCTTCTTTTAAGAGCTCCGGAATCGTACGGAAGGCTTCAAAGAATCCGAAACGCGAGGCCGCGCTTTTTCCCAGCTCCCTTGCCACCGCCTGCTGCAGCTCGATCGCGTAGTAGACGCGGTTGGCCAGATACACGACCAGCACCATCATCACGACGGAGATGATCACGCCCTTTAACGTGAGCTTGCCGCCCAGGAGCTTGTAGCCGTAGAGTCCGCAAAAGCCCATGATCGCGCCGGAGATCCAGGCGACGTAGCCGAGCTTTGCGATCAGCACAATCGCAATCCCCCCGACGAGCGCACCGAAGAGCGCACCCACGATGCCGCCGACGACATTTTCTTTCTTATTGGCTTCCAGATACTGGGCCCTCGCCATCTCGTTGCTCACACCCGCAAAACAGGGCTGGCAAAGAAACGCGGTGTTTCCTTTTATATTGTAGCTCATCGTCTCGACCGGCTGTCCGCAGTGCTCGCAGCAGGCGACATAGCCGTTCATCTGCAGATATTCCGCAACGCCGCGCATCGCGTCGAGGTGCAGCGCGATCTGTTTGTCTCTGCCCATCGCGGTCTTGACGAGAAAGATCGCGTGGAAGCCGCGCGCACGCGCACCGGTGACACCGGGGATCGATTTGGCCGCCTGCTTGAGTGTCCCGGAAGCCGGCGCCTGTCCGTTCATGCTGACCGATACATGGATCGCCGTGCGGCGGTCGTTTGCACTGTACATCACGATCATCGGATACGCTCCCATCGTGCCGTGCAGCATCCCGGTATGTTCATCCAGACGGAAGCCTGTCTGTTCTGCCAGCTGTTGTAAAAAATTGATTGCCATTGTTTTTCCCTCCTGTCCTGTCCTGTCCTGTCCTGTCCGGTTCTGTCCGGTTCTGTTCTGTCCTGACCGGTCCTGTTCTGTCCTGTCCGGTCCTGTCCCCCCCGCGCCCGGTCGGATCCCCGCCGCACGGGGCTTCAAAGTCCCTCACACCGGTAATGTCCCGCACCGGGGCAAAAGGTTGCATGTAGGGCCCGAAAACCCCAAAATCAACGGATTTTCGTTAAATTGTAAAAAAAAGCACAATATCTCGTATTTTTTCTTGAAATATTATCAAAATATTGGTATACTCATAAATGAAATAACAATTATTTCGTTGTGGGGGAAGTTCTATGAAGGTCACCGATTGTGCGATCGGTCTCAAAGAAATCATTGCGGGTGTGATGATCTTTGTGCTGCTGGGCGTGATGTGCATCGTTCTGATGCAGCCGGCGGAAGTATCCGCTTCGGGCGGCATGACCAAAATATTGACCGCCGGGGTTAATAAGCTCGACGACTCCTACGACCGTATGTCTCTGACTCTTCCCGACCGCGCAGCTACACTCGATCTGAATGACAAGGATGTCACCGTTGATTCGATCATCGGAAACGGCGCCCCGCTCACCATCAGCGGCCGCGGTTCTCTCACCGTGACCGGCACCGTGCGCATGACGGACACGACGCTCATCATCGACGTCGCGCCGACGGCCACCGTGTCGATGCAGGGGAGCGTGTTTGTATCGGGCGGCACGCTCGAGCTGCGGGAAGGCAGCATTTTGCTCGGCGGCAGTTATGTCTATGCCGCGACCATCCGTATTACGGGCGGCGATATCGCGATTTCTGCCAAAAATGACGCGCTGCGTGCCGAGGAAGCGTTTCTTCTCGAGGGCGGCAATGTCCTCGCCGAAGGAGGAATCCACGGGCTGCACGCGGAAGGAAGCGTTTCGGTCACGGGCGGCGCGATCTCCCTGAGCGGCGGCAACCATGCGATGTATCTCGCGGACGAGACAAGGCTCACGATCACAAGAACTCTGCCCGTTGCGGGCGGCAGGTCGCAGACGGAAACCGAACCGATCGATGCCGCGGATGCCGTGTCTCCGGGATACCGCACGGTGACGATCGGAAGTGTGCTGCAGGGAGCCGGCGCCAGTGCCGGCGCGGCGCAGACACTGCAGCCGTCACGGCAGACACAGGCGGGCACGGCGGCGCAGGGGTCCTCGCAGCGTGCATCGCAGCAGACACAGGCGCAGGCGGGCACCGGCACGTCCTCCGCAGCGACAGGCAATACACAGACCGGCACCGGCACGTCTGCTCAGACACAGAGCGCGCAGACGGGCACAGCAGCGCAGGAGTCCTCGCAGCGTGCATCGCAGCAGACACAGGCGCAGGCGGGCACCGGCACGTCCTCCGCCGCGACAGGCAATACACAGGCGCAGGCGGGCACAGCAGCGCAGGGGTCCTCGCAGCGTGCGTCGCAGCAGACGCAGACACAGGCTTCGTCCTCGCAGGCGATGTTTGGCGCATCGAGCCTGCTTTCTTCCCCGACCGGAACGCCCGCGGGCACCGGCAGCTCCACGCAGACGCCGCGCACCACCGACGTCGCGCAGGGAACCGGCAGTTCCTCTCCCGTGGGCACGGGTAACTCCACGCAGACACAGCCGCCCGCGGGAACCGGCAGTTCGACGCAGATACAGACTCCCCCGGGCACCGGCGCGCCTAACGCGGCACCGGCCGCCGTCACCTCCCTCGAAACCCCTGTGATGGGTAGCAATGATTTGCTCTATTACGGTATAATACTGATATGCGGTGCCGTCACCGCACTGATCATCGTCACAGGGAAGGTTTTTTTCAATGAAACAAACAAGAAACGACGTCCGTAATGTCGCGATCATCGCCCACGTCGATCACGGCAAGACGACACTCGTCGACGGACTTTTAAAACAGAGCGGGATCTTCAGGGACAATCAGGAAGTGGTCGAGCGCGTGATGGATTCCAATGACATCGAGCGCGAACGCGGCATCACGATTCTCTCCAAGAACACAGCCATCATGTACAAGGATGTCAAGATCAACATCGTCGACACGCCGGGGCACGCGGATTTCGGCGGCGAGGTCGAACGCGTCCTCAAAATGGTCAACGGCGTGATCCTGGTCGTCGACGCGTTTGAAGGTCCGATGCCGCAGACCAAATTTGTGCTGCGAAAGGCGATGGAGCTGGGGCATCCCGTCATCGTTTGCATCAACAAAATCGACCGCCCCGAGGCGAGACCCCAGGAGGTGATCGACGAGGTCTTAGAGCTCCTGATCGACCTCGGTGCAGATGACAAGCAGCTCGACTGCCCCTTTGTCTTTGCGAGTGCGCGCGCCGGCATCTCCTCTCTCGACGCGGACGATCAGGGCACGGACTTAAAACCCCTGCTCGATACGATCATCAATTACATCCCCGCGCCCGTTGGCGATCCGGACGCCGGCACGCAGATGCTGATTTCGACCATCGATTACAATGAATATGTCGGGCGCATCGGCGTCGGCAAGATCGACAACGGATCCCTCGCGGAAGGGCAGGAGGTCCTCATCGTCAATCATCATGACGAGTCGCGCTCGATCAAAACCAAAGTCTCCAAGCTCTATGAATTTGAAGGCCTCGAAAAAAAAGAAATCAAAGAAGCGTCCTTTGGATCGATCGTTGCGCTCTCTGGCATCTCCGATCTGGTGATCGGCGATACGCTCTGCAGCGTGGAAAGACCGCGCGCGATTCCTTTTCAAAAGATCTCCGAGCCCACGATCTCGATGTTTTTTTCCGTCAACGACTCTCCCTTTGCGGGACTCGAGGGCAAGTACGTCACGAGCAGACATCTGCGTGAGCGCCTCTACCGCGAGCTGCATACGGACGTGTCGCTGCGCGTTACGGACACCGACTCGACGGAGACCTTCAAGGTGTCGGGGCGCGGTGAGCTCCATCTTTCCGTGCTGATCGAAAACATGCGCCGCGAAGGATACGAATTTGCCGTCAGCAAGGCGGAGGTCATCTACAAGGAAGACGAAAACGGAAAAAAGCTCGAGCCGATGGAGCGCTGCTACATCGACGTGCCGGAGGAATTTTCCGGGAGCGTCATCCAAAAGCTCGGCACGAGAAAGGGCGAGCTCATCAGCATGGGCGAGGCCTCCGGCGGCTACACGAGACTCGAATTTGTCATCCCCGCGCGCGGGCTCATCGGCTACCGCGGTGAATTTATGACCGACACCAAGGGCAACGGTATCATGAATACCGTGTTCGAAGAGTACGCGCCGTATAAGGGCGACATCGCCTATCGCGTGCAGGGGTCACTGATCGCTTTTGAAACGGGCGAAGCCGTGACGTACGGCCTGTTCAACGCACAGGACAGGGGACCGCTCTTTATCGCGCCCGGAACCAAAGTCTATGCCGGCATGATCATCGGCGCGAGCGCCAAGAGCGAGGACATCGAGATCAATGTCTGCAAGACCAAGCATCTCACCAATACACGCTCCTCTTCGGCGGACGAAGCGCTGCGCCTCGTGCCGCCCAGGGTGATGAGCCTCGAACAGTGTCTGGAATTTCTGGAAACCGACGAGCTGCTGGAAGTGACGCCTCAGTCGTTGCGCCTGCGTAAGCGCATACTGGATGCGACACTCAGAAAGCGTGCGGCATTTGCCGCCAAACAGAGGGCCGAAGCATGAAGACCTTTCTCAAAGGATTTATCGCCGCGGTGTGCGGCATCGCACTGTTTATCGCATTGCTGATCGTATGGCTCGAGATGACGGGCATGGGCTACGGGATCTTTGCGAGAGCGTCGGAGGAAGAAGAGACGGCGACCGAGATCACGACGGATGCCGGCACGGACGGTGTGTCCGATACCGGAACGGGCGCGACGGCAGGATATGACCGCACCGTCACGAGAGATACGCCATATGCGCTGCTGTCTCTTTTGCCCTATCCGCGAAACGCAGGAGAGGGCACCGGTGCGGGGTCGGGTAACGGCACCGGAAGCGGCGCAGGCAATGCCGGTACGGGTGCCGGCAATACATCCGGCGCGGGCACGACTGCGGGCGGCGCGGGGGCATCCGACGGCGCAGGCGCTACGTCCGGCGGTGCGGGTTCTTCGGGGAACGCGGGCGGTAGCGCAAGCTCCGCGGGCGACACCTCCGGCGAGACAGACGAGTACACACAGCGCGCCGAGGGCCTGCGCGACCAGATCGAACGGGAGCTGCGTGCGATCAACGGCGAAAAAGTCACGGTCGATTATGACCGGAATACGAAGACTTTTACGATCTCCTATCCGGAGGAAGGCCTGATCGCGAGTCTCTCACGCGGCGCGACCAACGACGCCATCATGCGCATGTGGGAAGAAAGAAAAGAAAAAGCGGAAGGCATCAGTAAGAGCTACCATGACCGCCTTGCCGCTTATGATCTCGATGACGCGCACGTCATCGTCAATCTCTTAAATGACGAGAACTCAGAACAGATCTTTTTATCTTATTCCGACGGGACACTGCGGCACGACGGCCTGCCGCTCACCCATCTCCAAAACCAGCGCACGGACCCGGTGGGGGAGAGTAACTGAGGGATATTGACTTTTGATTTCTTCCTCACCACTTCTGCAGCCTGCTGTATCTGACATTCCTCAGCGACTGGTTGAAGCGGTAGTACAGCGTCCCGTTCACGGTGGAGTCGCTGATCACCGTATTCTTCCCGGAGAGATTGCCGAGGTCCCCGTTAAAGACGCAGTTGGCAATCGTGAGTCCGATCACCGCCGAATCCGTATAATTGGCAAATCCGACCGTCATCAGCGCAAACTGGTGGAACGCACTGACGCCGGGGATGCTCTGCGTGATCGTCGTATTGGAGATCGTGATATTCTGATTGGGCCGGTAGACCTGGTTGATGTGATTTGGCTCGATGCAGATCCCGCTCTGCGGTTCCCTCCCATTGGCGTTGCTGATTGTGCAGCTGTCGACAACCACATTGTCCGCGTGGACGATTGACACATTGTTTCTGCGGTTGTCGAGGAGGTTGCAGCCGCGGATCTCGACACCGTTGCAGACATTGTCGGTCTGCGTGGATGTCCCGAGATAGATCCCGTCACCCCAGCAGTTCTTGATCGTCACGCCGATGATGCGGACATTGTCGGATGCGTAGACCGAGATGCCGTGTCCGAACTCACCTTCCGTTCCGGTGTGGCTGTGGCGGTCGCCGACGATCTGCCCGCCGATGATGGTGATATCCGACGCGTGGCGGACAAAGATCACACTGTAGCCCTCATTACCATTGGGAATCACCTCGAGGATCGTATCCGGCTCCATGACGATGGTGATATCGGTCGCACCCGCGCCGTTCGTCCCCTGTCCGTCCAGGCGGATGGAGCAGCGATCACTCCATTTATTTGGCCCGTCGCCGTTGATCCTGTAGCGCCCGGAAGGGATATAGACGACGCCTCCATCGATCGCATCGGCCGCTGTGATGGCCCGGTTGATGGCGAGGGTGTCGTCGGTATCGTCGTTGGGGGTGGCGCCGTAGGCAGTTACATCGATTCTGCTTCCGTTGATTCTGTCTGTCGTGGAAGTATCCTGTATACCATCCACTATATACGTGTATTGACTGTTCTTTTCCGCAAGTCCGGTGTATCTACTGTATACTTGACCGTTTCTGATAATCCACCACTCTCCGTCATATTCCACCGGTCCGTTCATGGTGAAATCGATCATGCCGTCTTTTACATACCATCTACCAGAGCTATTCTGTACCAAACCGGTAAAGGTTGTATCCACCTTGCCGTTCTTCAGATAGTACCACCCGTTGCTGCTTAACAGGCCCGTATAGCCGGTATTCACCTTTCCTCCGGTGAAGTAATACTTTTCTCCTTTATAATCGACAAGACCTGTATACGACGTATCCAGCGCACTCTTCTTTACATACCACACTCCACGGGCATCCTCTACTACGCCTGTATAACTGAAATCCAGAATCCCGTTCTGCACATACCACCAGCCGCTGCTGTTCTGCACCATCCCCGTATAGGTTGTATCCACCTTGCCGTTCTTCAGATAGTACCACCCGTTGCTGCTTAACAGGCCCGTATAGCCGGTATTCACCTTCCCTCCGGTAAAATAACACTTTTCTCCTTTATATTCGACCAAACCTGTATAGGATGTATCCAGCGCACTCTTCTTTACATACCACACTCCACGGGCATCCTCTACTACGCCTGTATAACTGAAATCCAGAATCCCGTTCTGCACATACCACCAGCCGCTACTGTTCTGCACCATTCCCGTATATGTTGTATCCACTTTTCCGTTTTTAACATATCTCCACCCAATTGATCCATTAACAAGGCCTGTGTATGTGTAGTCTACAGCTCCGTTTCTGAGGTACCATGTCTCTCCTCCGCCAAGCGCTAATCCAGTATAATTCCAATCAATGACACTATTCCGATAATAGCGCCATCCATATGGGCCGTTATACAATCCATTGATGCTCTTCACCGTTACATCGCACGCAGCCCTTGCCTTCCCGTCCTCGGAGGTGGCAATGATTCTCGTGGTCCCGCCTTTCTTTGCGGTTACCAGTCCGTTTTGCGATACCGTGGCGATCGAAGTATTATCACTGCTCCATAATATCCCCTTCTCCTCTGCATTATCCGGTAACACGTATGAAGACAACTGCAGCGTCTCTCCTACGAACAGTTCCGCACTTGGCTGACTGATTACAACCGAGCTTGCCGGCACCGGAACGGTCACGTTACATGATGCCTGATGGCTTCCTTCCTTTGTCGTTACCGTAATGGTCGTGCTGCCAGCCGCTCTTCCGGTCACGAAACCTTCTGCAGATACGGTGGCAACCGCCGTATTTGAACTCGTCCATGTCACTCTCTGGTTGGTTGCAGATGCAGGAAGTATCGTTTCCTTCAACTGCAGGGTCTCACCCACCCTGACTCTTGCCGCCTGTGTACGGAGGGTGACGCCCGTTACGGCCGTATCGCCATGGTTACCCACGTTATTATTGACGTCACTCTC
>JAFSLV010000011.1 GCA_017448245.1 Lachnospiraceae bacterium
AATCTTCAAGAAGTGGTACAATAAAATCCATGAGAGTATCCCCCTTTTAAAGGTATTTTTTTCCCAAAACCATTATACCCAAAGGTGAGATACTCTCTTTCTTTTATTTTTTATTCAACTGACACTTTCTTTACTCCATTTTAAGGTATTTTACATTGCCTGCCGTATCATCTCCATTCTGCCGGACAACTCACCCGTAACTGCGGTGAAACACCTCCCCCTCCCACATGAGCACCGGGAAGCCCTCGTAGTCATACACAAACTCAAACACAAAGGGTGCGCCGCCGCGTTCGTTGCTCGCGTCGAACGTCGCGGATGGTGTTTATTATATGCTAGGCACGAAGTGCCCGCTTATGTTCCGTCTGCAAGGTATTCTCCGAGAAACGACAGCGAGGAAGCGCGAAGCGCTTTCGAGCCTGCCGGTGATGTCACCCACACCCCCACATCACGATGTTTTTGATCGGGAGTGGTTTTTCGAGACATGAGCTTTAGATATATGTTCCTTCAATGCTAAATTTACATACTGACTGAATGAGCGGTCATCCTGCTCGGCCAGTTCTTTGATCTGATTTACAATATCTTCATCGAGCGTAACGCTCACTTTGCATTTCAATGGTTTCATGAGTACACCATCCTTTTACGATACTATATCATGATAGGCGAGAAAATATTGCCGGATAGGACAAAGTATGATAAAGTAGGAGCGTCGCCTGTGTTAAGATGATGCGTAGGAGGTTGCTTATGAAGCGAAGAATCATGTATATCATTATGTCGTTCATGACGGTTGTGCTTCTTATGACCGCATGCGGGAACAATACGGGAAAGCAGATTCAGGAATTGATACAAAGGGGTTCCGAATTAATCGCGCAGCAGCAATACGAAGAAGGTATTTCAGTTTTGGAAGAGGCCTATGCACTTGCTCAGGACAACGCTGATATTATCAGCGCGATGGAAACCGGATATGGTGCGTGGGCGACAGATCTTGTAACGGCAGGCTCTTTTCCTGAGGCGGTTGAGGTTTATTCGCAATTAAGAGAAAAACTGCCTGACAGTACTGCTGCGAACGAAATAAACGAGGTATACCGGGAATGGGTAGGTGGCGAACAGACCCCGGAAGGGTTGTTTGAATTGATCAACCATGCGAATTCACATCTGGAAACGGGCGAAGTACAGGTTGTGCATGATTCTGTCGAGGAAAAACTGTCCGACATGGTTGACGATTTAATCGAAAACAAGGCATATGAAGATGCCCTTGCCTTGACTGAAAAGGCCGTTGAAAATGACTTCCCCGCTTTGGAAGAAAAGAAAACGCTGATTCCGCTTTATGTTGTGGATCACATGTCTTTCGAAACCGTCAGAGAAAAGGAGATGGATTTTAATTATGTGCTCACTGATGAAAACTATGAGAAGAAAGAATATGAGGGATCAAGCATAGAAAAAGTCTCCGGTACTTGGACGATCAATGAGATTAAAGAACTGGAATCGGATCAGGAAGGCTTCCGCGTAATTGAAATAACAACAACGCAGCAGATGGAGACAAGAGTAACGCTTCCGTTAGACACAAACTTCTGGTATTTTGTGAGCACGCCGGATATGGTGCTGATGGACGCTTATACCGGACAGATGCTGGCCTCGCGAGAAATGATGGGAGACGACAGTTTTGCAACAGATACGTTGATATTGTGGAATGATAAAGAGATTCCTGTCCACTATGAAAGCGTAAGCCAATGGAATGGGGGCTGGACCAATGACAACATATACAGCGGTAATAGTGTTACGATGGGGTGGAAAAAAAGCTGTGTAAGCGTACGTCGGGTGACCATCCCCGCCGATTACGATGGCCTGGTGATTGCCATAGAAAAAGAGCCAAAAGGAAAGAATGAAAGCTATAGCGATATAGATTTTACCATCGATGAAGGCGCAGTCTTCTTCGGCGATGACGGTAAGAGCGTGGATGATTATGAGTTTATTCGTGTTACCGATATGTTAGACCTCTTTTCTTCGGAGGAGTTTCAACCGATTGCGGTTGCGGAAGCGCCTCAAACGCAGTTGGTTGCGCAAGCAGAAACCCAACAACAGCCCACACAGCCGGTGCAGTCCGCACCGGCTGTTCCTCAGGCAGAGCAGCCGTCACAAATGACATCCGAGGATGCGAACCGTGCCGAGCTTGAAAGAATCGTTTCGGAACAGATCGATTGGGGTACGACAACAAATGACATGAATGATGTGCAGTGGGTTCGTAATCAGATTGTTGCAACATGCGAGCAGTATGGATTCAGTTGCTCACAACCCATTCCGGAGGGGAATTATTATCAGATCTATATCCAGGCATATGATTTTGAAAACCGGCAGTGGGGATTACTTGGTCTTACAAAGAGCGCAAACAGCCCGTGGTCTATTTATGCAGGGACTGATTTTTTTGGTCCTTATGAGTCTGCGGATGTTTCTTCCATAGCTGAAATAACAACATTCATTGCGAATCACGCCTACTGACCAAGCCCCTACACCCCCCTCTTCCTCGCCACCTCCACCGCACCGGACACATGCGGGGATGTCTTGATATAATCCGCAAGATATGGTACACAAAACATGACCATACCCCGCTCCGGAGAGGCAATGATACCGTGATCGATTAAGTGCGCCCGGGTTCTGCTCAGCTTGCTCTGGGGCACACCTGCTTTTTGTGCGATGTCCGCCGTCGATGCAAGACGGTCACGATTGAGACAGTCTGACATCACGGATAAATACTTTTTGTCATTGTCCGGCAGTTCGTCAAGAAGCGGCTGCAGGGCGCGACGGTCATAGGCGAGCAATGCGTTGGATATACAGCCATCGATTTCTTTTTTACTTACATCATGTGTCTTGCCCGGATTACTTTCATTGACCAGTGTCATCAGATGAAATCCCAGAAGCTGCATCAGATAAGGATGTCCGTAGCTGGTTGTATTTAACAGATCAACATAATCCGGCCTGATTTTCAACCCCTTGATGCCTGAAAACATCCCGGTAAATGCATCTGCGGCTTCGTCCCATGTAAACAATCCGATTTCCTCGTGAGACGCTCTGCGCAGATAGGTACAGCCCTCGTTTTTTGTAATCGTATCATGCGCGTAAGGCAGCCCCGCAACAGCCAGCATGATGTCGAGACCTTTTCGCGATGCCATCTGAAAGGCATTGCAAAGAGAGGAGATGTCCTCTACAGGGACCTTCTGGACCTCGTCCACCGTGACAAGAAGACCTTTTTTTGCCTTCGCACATGCGTCGAGCAGCAGCGGTTGCAGGCTGTCCCTGCCTATGCGTTTGACCTTTGACACGGACCCTGTGCTGACACCGGCACCGACGCCAAGCACATTTACATTTGCCGAAGGACTTATGGTGCTCGTGGTTTCATCAAAACCGGCCAGTTCATGGATGAGCTGGCTGATGGTATCCTCGGGCCCCAGATCAATCGTGCGTCTCTTTGCGGCGGAGGCCTTCAGTGAAATCTGCTCCAGAAGTGCCGTTTTGCCGCAGCCGCGCGTGCCGGTAAAAAACAGGGCGCGGTCATCGCTCCCCTGATCGACCATGGCGAGCTCAAAGCGCCTCAGGATTTCGTTACGTCCGAAAAAAACACCGGGCTTTCCGCCGAAAATAGGAGTGAACGGATTCTTGAACATCTGCAACCCCGCTTTCGCAAAAAAGTGAAAGAAAAGAAACACATAAATATGTCATTTATGTAATTATACCCAAAATCTGTCAAATCTGTCAAATATGTAATTTATGTATTTTATGTCATTTCTGTCAAATCTGCATTTTCTGCAAAGCCACCCCGTTTCTGCACATCCGCCCTCAATCACAACCCCGACCATGACAGAGAAAGATCGTATCACGTCTCCGCCTCCGTCAAATCCTCCATCCGGCAGCGCAAAGCGCGGCTGAGCTTAAGAAGCGTCAGAGCGGAGGTCTTATTGATATCGCGCTGCCGCTGTTCAAAAAGCTGAATCTGACGGAGCGGCACGAGAGCCTTCTTTGCAAGCATGGATTGTGACAGACCGCAGTTTTCACGATGCATCTTAAGCCGTGTTTCGGGAAATGACGATTTCATGAGTTCGGTCATGCGATCCGCAAATTGCAGCAGGTCCATCTCGTGGAAACGCGGGTACATTTGAAGGATAACCGTCAGCGGAGCGGCAGTCAGTATTTCCGAAAAGGAATAGCCGGTATACCATTGGTAAAATGCGAGCGCCCATCCCGACCAGTATTCCGGCGAGCGGTCGAGGTACATGACATCCTCCTTCTCCGGAAAAGAAACATTTGCCCGCTCCAGCACAAGCCGTGCGAGTTCACAACCATTGATGCCCGCGACGTAGGCGGGATTACCTGCGGCAAACTGCTTTGCGGCATCCGAAGCCGCGAATACCGAAGCAAAGAAATCAGGCGCAATATCAAGCGTCATCACGGCAAAATCAAACGCGTGCCCCAGGATGTTTTGCGCACTGTCCAGATACAGCTCATCGTAAGCGCGGATCATCATTTTTGATTTCCTCCCGCATAATATCCAGCATAAAAAGGGCATCTGCACTGTCGGCATCTGTTTTCATGTCACGGTAAGCCCGACGAGCCTGACGGTCGCGTTCGGATTTTTTTTCGTAGTAGATACCGGCCGTTGCAATCTCCGCATCGAGGAAACGGATGCGCCGGAAAGAACGCTTGCTTTTCAGCACGATCTGTTCGCCGAGCGTTCCAAGGTGCATTGCCTTTGACAACTTACGATAGGAGATTGCGTTTGAGACAAAGTCCTGCGCAAAAGTGAAGTAGGAATCATCCGCGCGGTAGCCGATGATGATATCGTATGGTTTCGGGTCGATAAAAAAATGCTCCTGAAGATACCGCTTTGCCTCTTCGGCAATGCTTCCTTTCTGCCAGTAGCTTCTGTGATGTGCAAGAATGGCAAGCCAGTTTAACAGCGTGTATTCCGGGGCGTTTAAGCGCAAAATACGAAGCCCCTCCGCATCAAGCTCATAACGGTTGACAAAGCCGTCGTTACCGTCTGCGCAAGCCCACTCCCGTGCAAGCGCCTCGTGCTCCGTCAAATAAAACCCGTATCCGTAGTCGTTGGTGCGTTTGCTGCCGTTAAATGCCGGCGTCTCCACAATATGATCCGAGCCGTGAAAAACAATCATGTTCCCACCTCCAGGACAATTATATCGCTACAGCGATACAGATGTCAAGGATCGTGCGACACGTCACAGCTCACCCGTAACTGCGGTGAAACACCTCCCCCTCCCACATGAGCACCGGGAAGCCCTCGTAGTCATACACAAACTCAAACACAAAGGGTGCGCCGCCGCGTCCGTTGCTTGCGTCGAACGTCGCGGATTTTACATCCTCCGTGCGCAGCGTGAGCTCGCCATACGTCATCCGGTAGCCCTGCGCGGGATAATAATCGTAGCAGAGGGTTCCGTTATCGTCATAAACAAGGATCGCCGCACCGTCTGCGTTCGTCCACTCCCCGTAGAAAGCCTCGGAGTCAAACGCCCCGGCCGGATTGTTATTTTGTGCCGATTTGTAAAACACATCCCCGTTGGAAAACTCCAGCTTCATTTCATAGAACCCGTCCGACGGATCGGGATCGTCATCCCCGAGAGGCATCAGACGGATCTGATACAGCTCATTTCCTTCGGCGGCATACATCAGGAAATACTGCGTGTCCGAACCGGAATACATGACCTCCCACGTGCCGTACAAAAACGTCACGGGAACCTCCTCGCTGTATTCGTGCGGATACAGGATGCCGTAGCAATTGACCTCCGTCGTCCACGTGCCGTCCGGATGAAAATAATATCCCGTGATCGTGCGGTTGACGTATGACAGCAGATACCAGTGTCCGACAAGCGGACTGTAGTCATGCAGCTGTTCCTCACGAATGGCTTTTTCGCTGAGATAGCTTGCGACGGGCTTTAAGGGAAACGCCCGGCACATCGACTCGTGCGTTTCATAAAACTGCGTAAATGATTCTCCGTCGTCATGAAGGAGCTTGGACGCCGCCGGATCCCACTCGCCGGTGTAGTTGCGGTAATAGGAAATACCGTTCGCGTCATTTTCCTCCGTGAAATAAAACTCCGACCAGTGGGCGTTGATGTCATGCGCATAAAGCATATCCGACGGCGCATCGCCCTCAAAGCTTACCGTTCCGACAGCACTTCTTGCAGCGCCTCCGGACCCGGTATAAAAGAACGATGCTTCAGAGATCCACCGCATGCGGCTTCTTTGCCATCCCTCAAAGACGGTGATGAGCTCGCCGTCCTTTACGGAATAACAGGCGAACAGATCGCACTGCGTCCCGTCAAAAGTGCCGGCAGCCATTTTGCCGATCAAAAGCTCGGGCACAAAATCCCCGGTGATATCCGTGATGGCGTAGCCGACCGTCTGCCACGCCTCCTCCTCGGACGCGTACATCACATACTCCATAAGCCCCGTGGAAATGTACTGTGCCTGCAGTCCCTCCATATCCTTAGCCGCGATAAACCGGTAGATTTCGGTCAGCACCTCGTCGTACCGGACGGCAGCGAGATTCAGGTCGCCCTCCTGCGACAAAGCGCCACCTTCTTCGCCGTCCGTTGTCTCCGCGATGACTTCTCCCCGGAGCGAGCGCGCCGTCTCAAGCAGCTCGTCCATCGCTTCATAATCCTCATCCCGATACCTGCGATATTGGCCAAAGGAAACGGTTTCGTGCGAGGAACCGCCGAGAGCGGAATCGTCAAAGATGAGCGTATACGACCAGGGGCTGTAATCGGTAGCAAAAACGTCGCTCTCCCTGCGCGTGGCAAACGAGGTGATGTCATGGCGTTCGATGATCTCCTCCAGGATCTCGAGGCCGTCCCCGTCAAACGCGTACACGGTCGTTTGCGTCGGCGTGTCATGTCTTTCCCTGGAGGTGACACGGTATACATAATTGCCGTTTTCGTCCCGGGTGATTCTTTCCTCCTGGAAGCCGCCAAGCATGTCACTGTATCCGGGATAATAGATCAGCTCCGTAAGCGGTCCGTGCTCCGACGCCTCCTGCCGGCGCTCCCGCCTTGTGCGGACGCGCCCCGATGAGGGAGATTCTTCGGTCTTTGCGCATCCCGCGACACCGGAAATGAGAAAGACTGCCGCAAGGGCGGCTGCCGCAGACTGCATCAAGGTTGTTTTGCGTTTCATCGCTACCTCCTGTACGGATGAGAATACCCTAATAGTATCGCATATCCCGCGCCATAGCATCCTACATTTGTAGGATGACCGTCCACTTGCGAAGACAGGGTATCTGATGATATAGTTAATATCGACACACAAGGCAGCCGAACCGGGAGGCCGCATGCGCTACGATCGTCAGACCCGCGCCCTGATGGCAGAGATCACGGAACTGAATGACTCGTTGGACGAAGGCGTTCTTGTCAAGCTGGCACAGCTCGAGAAGACGGCAACGGCCTTGAATGACGACTATCTATTGGGGTTCACCTACTATTATTACGCCTATGCCAAGCATTATTTTGTTAAGGACCGTGCGGATTTTACGCAGGATCTGTCGCTTGCGGTCAGATATCTGATGCGCGTGGAGGACCACGAGCTGTTGTCGCGCGTCTTCAATCTGGTCGCCATCGACGCTTTTTCCTGCGGTGCCTATGATGTCGCCTACAATTATTACATGAATGCGCGGCAGGAGGCGAGGGCGATGGGCAATGTGCTGTCCGTAGCCATCATCGAGACCAACCTGGCGCTGATCTTCATGGAACTGGCCGATTATAAAAAAGCAAAGCACTACATCGGCAACGCGATCCGTCTGCTCTATGACTCACGCAATGATCCCAATGCCTGCTATTCTCTGATGGCGGCGTACGTGGATGATGCGATGATCTCCGTCGGACAGGGCAGGCTGAAGGCGGCGAGGCGGGCACTGACGGAGGCGGAAAAGTACATTCCGGAGAATGCGACGCAGGCCGAGGATCTGCGCATCTCCCGCGCGATCATCGCACTGCGTCTGGCTTTTGCGGAGAATAACGCAAAAGAAGTGCAGCGACTGGAGCGCTTTTTGATCGATTGCTTCAGGGAAGAGCCGTATCCCGCAGACTATATCGGTGACATCAGGAGTCTGTGCACATGGCTGATTGAGCGGGGACATCCGGCGGTCGCCGGGCGTCTGATCGACACCGTGAATCAAAAGATTCTCGCCTCCGATACGGGACATGCCATCCGCAGCTTTTCGACGCTCAAGGTCCATTACTACACCGCCTGCGGCAATGACAGGAAAGTCCGCGAAGCCCTGGAGGAACAGCAGGCTCTTTTGCACAAGCAGCGCGAGAGTCTCAACCGCATGCGGAAGTACACGATGGATCTCGTGCGTCTCGACAACGATATCCGTACCATGCGGCGCCATACCAAAGAAGAGCATGTGCAGCTGGAGAAAAAGGCCTACCACGACGCGCTGACCGGCATCGCCAACCGCTATATGCTCAATAAACTCCTTGAGGCGTCGTTTGAGCGCGCGCATAAAGACGAGACACTCCTCGGCATCGCGATTCTTGACATCGACTATTTCAAGGAATACAACGATACCTTCGGACATCCCGCGGGAGACAGGTGTCTTGTCTCCGTCGCCTCCGCAATCGAAGCGTTGTGCGAAAAGGAACTGCCCGAAGGCGCTTCCGTCTACGCCGGACGCTACGGCGGCGATGAATTTGTTCTGATCTACGAAGGGATGGAGCGGGAAAAGATACTTTCACTGGCAAAGGGGCTCGACCGCGATATCCGCGCGCTTGCCATCATGCATCCGAAGTCCGCCATTGACAAGGTGGTGACGGTTTCGCAGGGACTGTGCGTGAGCGTGCCCGCGCGCAAGCACAAGGTCTGGGATTTCCTCTCCGGCGCGGATGTTGCGCTGTATGAGGTCAAGGAAGCGCGCGGCAAAAAGTCACAGATAAAGAACGGTGTCAAATGCCGCTCGATCCGGGCGAGGGACGCAGGGGAGCGTGATAAATATGGCGCATTATGACGAACGCGTCCTGCGGCTCATGGAGGAAATCCGGGCGGGCGCAAGGCAGCAGGATAAAAAGCAGGAAAAGAGACTTGCGGCGCTGTTAAAAGAGGCAAAGGCGCTAAGCGACGATGCGCTGACGGGCTTTGCGCATTATCATTATGCGGACCGCTATTATTTTATGGCGCCCGATTATCAGAAATTTCGCAGACATCTCAATCTCGCGGTACGCTGTCTTCTGGATTCCGAAGACAGGGAGACACTCGGCAAGGCCTATAATCTCGTCGCCATCGACGCACACAACGTGGGGAGCTACGCGATCGCCTATCAGTACTATCTGACCGCACTCAAGATCGGGGAAACCGCCAGGCAGAGTGCCCTGCGCGCAAGCGTCGGCGCCAATATCGGAAGACTGCTGATGGAGCTCGAATATCATGAATCGGCCAAGGCCTATCTTGCGCAGAGCCTCCAGCAGATGAAGACCTACAAAAACAGCATGCTCTATGTCCGTAATATGGCGACGATCTGTTATCTGAACGGGATCAACAAGGTCAGCCTCGGCCAGCCGGGCGATGCCCTGGAGGATCTGGTGCAGATCGAGCGGTATCTGACGGATTGCGCAGAGGAAGAGGAGCCTCTGCTCAGGCTGATGCTAAACATTTTGCATGTGCGGATTGTGCTGGCAGGCAAAAACCGGCACCGGCTGGAGGAAATGATCGGGGAGATTTTGCCTGTTTTGCGGCAGCTCTATCCGGTCTATGATATGATCGGCGATATCGGATATCTTGTCAAACCGCTGATCGCCGGGGGTGAACTGACCTGTGCGGACCGGATTCTTTCGGAGACGGGAGAGCGCATCATGCACTGCGGCATCACGCATACGGAGCGTCTGTTTTTCGAGATGAGGCTTTTGTACGACAGAGCGGCGGGGCACAAGAGGCGCGTGCTTGAGGATATGAAGGAACTGCATGCGCGTATCTGCAGACAGGAAGAGGAGCAGAACGAGCGCACGCTGCAGACGATCGAGTTGTCCGCGATGATGGCGGAACTGAGGCTGCGTCACAAGGAGACCGTGCAGGAAAATGTGATTCTGCAGCAGCAGGCGGATACCGACGCGCTCACCGGACTGCCCAACCGCTACGCGATGAATGACCGCCTTGAGGCGGCGTTTGACCGGGCGCTCGCGGGGCAAAAGGAACTCGTTATCGGCATCCTCGACGTGGATTATTTTAAAGAATACAACGACACCTACGGCCATCAGGCGGGGGATGTGTGTCTCAATGCGATCGCGGGGATTCTGCACTCGCTCGTAAGAAAAGAAAAGGGTGTTTTTTGCGCGCGTTACGGCGGGGACGAATTTGTGCTGCTGCTCGAGGAAGGCGGCAAAAAAAAGATCGAAGAGATCGCGCGGACGCTGCATGAGGAGATCTTTGACTGCCGTATCCGGCATGCGCATTCGCGTACTTCGGCGTATGTGACCGTGACACAGGGCTACTGCACGGGGATTCCCGAGCACAGGGTCAAGATCTGGGATTATCTTGCGGAAGCGGACAAGGCACTCTACGAGGTCAAAAAGGCGCGCGGTTCTCTGGCGGAGGGCGCACTGCCCGTACGTATCTGCGGCCTTTCGTTATAAGCAGCGGGGATGGTTCTGATGCGGCATCTGACGATCTGCAATGATAACGGAGCGGTGGCGGAGATCCTCGATTTCGGAGGTATCATCCGCAGACTCCTTGTGCCGGACCGTGCGGGCAGGCCGACCAATGTGGTGACCGGATTTGCCGACGAGAGGGAGTATACGGACAATCCATGTTTTATGGGCGCACTGATCGGGCCCGCCTGCAACCGCACCGCGCGGGCCGCTTTTACGCTGGACGGCATCACGTACAGAATCCCGCAAAACGAGGGCGAAAACAATCTGCACAGTGACGATGCCGAAGGCTTTCATAAAAAGACCTGGGAGGTGTCGGCACTTACAAAAGACAGTGTCACCCTGCGATTGCATGCACCGGACGGGGAACTCGGTTTTCCCGGAAACAGGGATTTTACGGTGAGCTACTCGCTGACCGGAGACAACGCGTTGCGGATGATCTGTGACGCGACGACGGACAAGACGACCCTGTGCAATCCGACACAGCATACGTATTTCAATCTGGACGGCGCACGCGGAGGAGAGATTCACGGACACCGCGCGCGTTTTTTTGCGTCCTCGTATCTCCCGGTCGGAGAGGGCATGATCGTAACGGGAGAGCGCAGGGCGGTTGCGGGAAGCCCGTTTGATTTTCTTGAGGAAAAAGAAATCGGCAGGGATATCGATGCGGACGATGCGCAGCTTTTGCTTGCCGGCGGATATGATCATTGCTTTATGACGGATGCGTATGACGGAACGCTCAGGCGTTGTGCCGTGGTGAGGAGCGCAGAGACGGGCATTGCGATGGAGGTGAAGACGACGCTGCCGGGCTTTCAGTTCTACAGCGGCAATTTCTTTGACTGTCCCCGGGATACGGAGGGGCGTCACCGCGGGATCAGGGAAGCCTTTTGCATCGAGACGCAGTATCCGCCGGACGCGGTGCATCATCCGGACCTTCCGCAGCCGGTGTTGCGGAGGGATGAGACGTATCATGCCGAGACGATATTCCGATTCTATATAGACGATTAAAAAAGTTTATACTTTCAAAAGGTTTTATATCTTCCATTTTCCGTAAAATAATGGCATACTTAAAAAGGGTGAATGCGGTGCAGTCGTATCAGACGGATGCGCCGCCGTTGTACGTTGCGGGGAGCATAATCATGGCACACGACAGCAATACTCTGTATAATTCCGGGAATATTTTGCATGGCATGACCCGCATTTCCGAACAGGAGATTGCGGAAGTTCTGCATATGGCGGATGACCTGCAGCGGTTTCGCATGCTCATGATGAAGTACGAGTGCGCAATCGCGGAGGTCAGAACCAAGCTCGAAAACCTAAATCGCGACATGTCGCTCAAGTATCAGCGCAATCCTTTTGAATCGATCAAATCGCGCCTGAAGACCCCGACATCCATCTACGACAAGATGAAGCGCAGGGGGCTTGAGGTGTCTTACGATTCCATCGCCGAAAATCTTACGGACATCGCGGGGGTCCGGGTAATCTGCTCTTTTGTCGACGATATCTACATGCTCGCGGACTGTCTGGCCGCACAGGATGACGTGACGGTGCTGCAAAAAAAGGACTATCTGGCGGAGCCCAAGGACAACGGCTACCGTTCGCTCCACCTGATCATCAAGGTCCCGGTGTTTCTTGCGGACGAGACGGAAAGCATGACGGTCGAGGTGCAGTTCCGCACGATCGCCATGGATTTCTGGGCGTCGCTCGAGCATAAGATGAAATATAAAAGGGACATCCGTAACCCGGAAACGGTGTCGGAAGAGATGCGCTTTGCGGCGGATCTCATCAACCAGCTCGACCACCGCATGACGCAGATCCGGGAAAAAATCGACTACGTGGAATAATATGATATAGGTGTCAAAAGTCATGAACGCGATGATGCTTGCATCAATCGCGGAATGACTTTATGACACCGCCCGACATGAGGAAGTAGCAAAATGCCTGTATTTCAGGCATTGCAGCGGATTCCGAATGGCGGCAGGATTGCGGGAGTTTCTTTAGAAACGGAGCAATCCGTATATCAAGAATAGTGAAGCCATTATTTTGACACCTAAATCATATCAAATATGTGGATCTCAGATCAGTGGAAAGACTATGAAATCATGGATGCGGGCGATGGCGCAAGGCTCGAGCGCTGGGGCACCGTCATCCTCAGCCGGCCGGACCCGCAGGTGCTGTGGCCGAAAACCCTGTCCGAAAAGGAGTGGGAAAAAGCAGACGGCGTTTATGTGCGCAGCAGTAAGGGCGGCGGCGAGTGGACCCGGCACGGAATGCCGGACGCCTGGCAGATCTCCTACGGTGCCCTTTTCTTTCATATCCGCCCCTTTTCCTTCAAACACACGGGGATTTTTCCCGAACAGGCCGCCAACTGGGATGCGATGTCTTCTATTATAAAAGAAGCAAATCGTCCGGTAAAAGTGCTCAATCTCTTTGCGTATACGGGCGGTGCGACCTGTGCGCTTCTGCATGCCGGCGCCCATGTGACCCATGTCGATGCCTCCAAAGGGATGGTGCAGGTAGCCAAAGAAAATGCCGCGCTTTCCGGCCTCGCAGAGCGTCCGGTCCGCTGGCTTGTCGATGACTGTGCCAGGTTTGTTGCCCGCGAACTCCGCAGGGGCAACCGGTACGATGCGATTCTTCTCGATCCGCCTTCCTACGGCAGAGGCCCGAACGGAGAGGTCTGGAAGATCGAGGATGCGATTTATCCCCTGCTTGCGGATTGTGCGAGACTTCTTTCGGACACGCCGCTCTTTTTCTTTCTCAATATGTACACGACGGGCCTGCAGCCGGGTACGCTGTCGTTCCTCGTACAGCGCGCCTTCATGGAGGCCGGACTTCTTCCCGACCCTTCCGGAAAACAAGAATCCGTATCCGGAAAAGTACGGATTCTGTCGGAAGAGCTCGGTCTTCCCGTCACATCCCCGGGTTTGATCCTTCCCTGCGGCGCATGCTGCCGCGTCATCTTTGGCTGAGATCTGTCCCCTTTGACCGGAAACAAGCCAATGAGAACCGTCCCCTTTGACCGAAAACAAGCCAATGAGAACCGTCCCCTTTGGCACAATAAAAAAAATCAAGTTTATGGGAGATATTTACCCAGTTTAGAAAAAACGTCATTTTTCCCAAAAAAATCCTTGTTTCATAGGGCAGGATGCGATATGATATCGGATGCTGTGACGTTTCAGGTACTTTTTTTTGCGGGTGAAAAAGAAACACCCGGCAACGTGTAAAACCATAAGGAGATGCAGTATTTATGGCTAATCAGGTAATGAGAATCACACTCAAAGCGTATGATCACCAGCTGGTCGATTCTTCCGCGAAGAAGATCATCGAGACCGTCCGCAGAAACGGCTCCCAAGTCTCCGGACCCGTGCCGCTTCCCACCAGAAAAGAGGTGGTGACGATCCTGCGCGCCGTCCATAAATATAAGGACAGCAGAGAGCAGTTCGAGCAGCGGACCCACAAGCGGCTGATTGATATCGTATCCCCGACGCCCAAGACCGTCGACGCCTTGCAGCGTCTCGAAATGCCGGCCGGTGTCGAGATCAAGATTAAGATGAGGTAAGTACGGATGAAAAAAGGTATTCTCGCAACCAAAATCGGCATGACACAGATCTTTGAAGAGGACGGGGCGCAGATCCCGGTGACCGTGCTGCAGGCGGGTCCCTGTGTCGTGACGCAGGTGAAAACGGAAGAGACGGACGGCTACAATGCCGTGCAGGTCGGCTTTGTCGACAAGGGCGAGCGCAAGCAAAACCGTGACAAGGCCGGCAAGAAGCACGTCAAGTTCATCCACGGCATCAACAAGCCCCTGAAGGGACACTTTGACAAGGCGGGCGTCTCCGGCAAGCGCTTTGTCCGCGAGTTCCGCTTCGAAAACGCGTCGGAATACGAGCTTGGCGCCGAGATCAAGGCGGATATCTTTGAGAAGGGCGATCACATCGACGCGACCGCCATCTCCAAGGGAAAGGGCTTCCAGGGCGCGGTCAAGCGCCTCGGACAGCACAGAGGCCCCATGACCCACGGTTCCAAGTTTCACCGTCACCAGGGTTCAAACGGCGCATCCTCCGATCCGAGCAGGGTCTTCAAGGGAAAGGGCATGCCCGGCCAGATGGGTCACGAGCGCGTGACCGTACGCAACCTTGAGATCGTCAGGGTCGACGCGGAGAAGAATCTGATCCTCGTCAAGGGCGCGGTGCCCGGCCCCAGAAAGAGCCTGATCACGATCAAAGAGACGACCAAGGCCGACGTATAAAGGAAAGAAACAAAAGACAGTCGGAGGCACTCCGTTGTCCGACGTAAGGAGGACGTATGAAGGTAACAATGTACAACATGGAAGGCAAGGAAGTCGGCGACATCGAGCTGAATGACGAGATCTTCGGCGCGACGGTCAACGAGCACCTGATCTATATGGCGGTCAAGCAGCATCTTGCCGCACGCAGGCAGGGCACGCAGAAAGCCAAGACCCGTTCCGAGGTCTCCGGCGGCGGCAGAAAGCCCTGGAGGCAGAAGGGCACGGGCCACGCGCGTCAGGGCTCGATCCGTTCGCCCCAGTGGAGAGGCGGCGGCGTGGTATTTGCCCCCGTTCCGCGCGACTATTCCTTCAAGATGAATAAAAAAGAAAAGCGCGCCGCCTTAAAGGGTGCGCTCACCGACAAGGCGCAGGGCGGCAAGCTGATCGTCCTGGACGAGCTCAAGATGGAAGAGATCAGGACCAAGGATTTTGTCAAGGTCGTGGATGCCTTAAAGATCGAAGACAAGGCGCTCTTTGTCACCGCGGAGCACGACGCCAACGTCATCCTGTCCGCCCGCAATCTGAAGAAGGTCAAGACCGCGCTGTCGGACGCGATCAACGTCTATGACATCTGCAACGCGCAGACGCTGGTGCTGACAAAGGATGCGGTCGCAAAGATTGAGGAGGTGTATGTGTAATGGCAGCCTTAACGCATTACGACGTGATTTTAAAGCCGGTGCTCACGGAAAAGAGCATGGCGATGATGGAGCAGAAGGAGTACACGTTTTATGTGCACCCCGATGCCAATAAGACGATGATCAAGGAAGCGGTGGAAAAGTGCTTTGAGGGCGCAAAGGTCGAGCGCGTCAACACGATGAACATCCGCGGCAAGAAAAAGAGACGCGGCCGCTCGGAAGGCTTTACGGCGCAGCGCAAGAAAGCGATCGTCAAGCTCACCGCAGACAGCAAGGACATAGAGATCTATCAGGGATTATAAGACCGGGGGGGACGTTCAACTACCGGTATGATCCGTCAGCCCGAAGCGTTTTGCCGCTGAGGGCGTGAGAAAGAGAGTATTCAGACAAGAGTCGCTGGAGGCATTGCGCAGAGCGCAGTCCGGAATGCCGGAAGCGATTGTGATGCGACGGAAAGGAGCAGCACATTATGGGTATTAAAAAATACGGTCCGTATACACCGTCGAGACGGCAGATGACAGGTTCCGATTTTTCCGAGATCACCAAGAAGAGCCCGGAAAAATCGCTCCTTGCACCGATCAAGAAGCACGCGGGACGCAATTCCCAGGGTAAGATCACGGTGCGTCACCGCGGCGGCGGCAATCGCCGCAAATACCGTCTCGTCGATTTCAAACGCAATCGCGACGGGATTCACGCCAAGGTGCTGGGCATCGAATACGATCCGAACCGCACGGCCAACATCGCGCTGATCTGCTATGAGGACGGCGTCAAGAGCTACATCCTCGCACCGGAAGGCTTAAAGGTCGGGATGCAGGTCATGAACGGACCGCATGCGGAAGTGCGTATCGGCAACTGCCTGCCGCTCTCCGAGATCCCGGTCGGTACGGGCGTCCACAACGTCGAGCTCTATCCCGGCAGGGGCGGACAGCTCGTGCGTAGCGCAGGTAACGTCGCGCAGCTCATGGCAAAGGAAGGCAAGTACGCAACGCTGCGTCTGCCCTCCGGCGAGATGCGCATGGTACCGATCGCCTGCAGGGCGACGATCGGCACGGTCGGCAACATCGACCACAACCTGATCAACCTCGGCAAGGCGGGGCGTGTACGTCACATGGGATTCCGTCCCACGGTCAGAGGCTCGGTCATGAACCCCAACGATCATCCGCACGGCGGCGGCGAGGGCCGCAGCCCGATCGGAAGACCCGGCCCCTCCACCCCCTGGGGCAAGCCCGCGCTCGGATATAAGACACGTAAGCGCAAGAAGCAGTCCAACAAGCTGATCGTCCGCAGAAGAGACGGACGCGCGATTAAGTAAAAGGGAGAGGTAAGTATATGTCGAGATCATTAAAAAAAGGACCTTTTGCAGACGAGAGCCTGCTGAAAAAGATCGACGCGATGAATGCGTCCAATCAGAAGCAGGTCGTCAAGACCTGGTCGCGCCGCTCCACGATCTTTCCCTCTTTTGTGGGACATACGATCGCGGTACACGACGGCAGAAAGCATATTCCCGTGTACGTGACGGAAGATATGGTCGGACATAAGCTCGGTGAATTCGTTCCCACCAGGACCTACAGGGGGCACGCCGGCAACAACGCGGAACGCAAGTCCAAATCATAACACGTCGATTCACGGATAACGGAGGTTTTATCCCATGGCAACACAGCACAGAAGCCAATACAAACACGAAAGGAACGCGGAAAATCGCGAAATGCGTCCCCACGCCAAGCTGTCCTATGCACGGATTCCCGTACAGAAGGCCTGCATCGTGATGGACGCCATCCGCGGCAAGGATGTCAACACGGCACTTGCGATTCTCAATTACAGCCCCAAGTATGCCGCGTCGGTCATCCATAAGCTCCTTTCCTCGGCCGCGGCCAATGCGGAATTCAAGGGCTTAAACAAGGACAACATGTATATCGCGGAATGCTACGCGTCGAACGGCCCGATCATGAAGCGGATCCAGCCGAGAGCCCGCGGCTCAGCCTACCGCATCAACAAGCGCATGAGCCATCTGACGATTATTTTGGACGAGAAGAAGGGAGCATAACCATATGGGACAGAAAGTCAATCCGCACGGTTTAAGAGTCGGTATCATCTCCGATTGGGACAGCAGGTGGTACGCGGAAGGTAATTTCGCGGATCTGCTGGTGGAGGATCACAAGATCCGTCAGTTTCTGAAAAAGAAGCTGTACGCGGCGGGCATCTCCCGCATCGAGATCGAAAGAGCCTCCGACCGTGTCAAGGTGATTGTACATACAGCCAAGCCCGGTGTCGTGATCGGCAAGGGCGGGCAGGAAATCGAGCACACGAGAGCGCAGCTCGACAAGCTGACCGGCAAGCGCGTCATGATCGACATTAAGGAGATCAAAAAGCCCGACAAGGATGCGCAGCTGGTGGCGGAGAACATCGCGGAGCAGCTTGAGCGTCGTATCTCCTTCCGCAGAGCCATGAAGAGCTGCATGAGCCGCACGATGAAGACGGATGCCCTGGGCATAAAGGCGGCCGTCGGCGGCAGACTCGGCGGTGCGGACATCGCAAGAACAGAGTTCTATTCGGAAGGCACGATCCCGCTGCAGACCCTGAGGGCGGACATCGATTACGGATTTGCCGAAGCGAACACCACCTACGGAAAGGTCGGCGTCAAGGTATGGATCTACAAGGGTGAGATCCTGCCGAAGAAGGAAGAAGAAAAAGAAGACGCTTTAATGGAGGTATAAACCCATGTTAATGCCTAAGAGAGTCAAGCATCGTAAGCAGTTTCGCGGTACGATGGCACACAAAGAGGGCAGGGGCCTGACACTCGCGCACGGCGAGTACGGCATCGTCGCCGCGGAGCCCTGCTGGATCAGATCCAACCAGATCGAGGCCGCCCGTGTTGCCATGACCCGTTTTATCAAGCGCGGCGGACAGGTATGGATCCAGATCTTTCCGGACAAGCCCGTGACCACCAAGCCCGCAGAGACCCGTATGGGCTCCGGCAAAGGGACGGTGGAATACTGGGTGGCGGTGGTCAGACCCGGCCGTGTCATGTTTGAGATCGGCGGCGTCGATGAGGCGCAAGCCAGGGAGGCACTGAGGCTCGCGACACACAAGCTCCCGTGCAAGTGCAAGATCGTGTCGAAAGCGGATTTGGAAGGCGGTGCTGCAAAATGAAGAGAAACGAATATATCAAAGAACTGAACGCAAAGGATGAGAACGCGCTCCTGGAAGAGCTCGTCAATGCCAAGAAAGAGCTGTTCAATCTGCGGTTCCAGCACGCAACCAACCAGCTGGACAACACCTCGAGAATCAGCGAGGTACGCAGAAACATCGCGAGGATTCAGACAGTTCGCACGGCCAAGATGAAGGCCGCACAGGAGGCGTAAGGATGGCAGAGGCAAGAAATCTGAGAAAAACACGTATCGGCAAAGTGACGAGCGACAAGATGGACAAGACAATCGTGGTCTCGATCGAGGATCACGTGAAGCATCCGCTCTATAAGAAGATCGTGAAGAAGACTTATAAACTGAAGGCACATGACGAGAAAAACGAGTGCCATATCGGCGACACCGTCAAGGTCATGGAGACGCGCCCGATTTCCAGGGACAAACGCTGGAGACTGGTATCCGTCATCGAGCGCGCCAAGTAAGTGATTAAGGGAGAGGTATCATGGTACAACAGGAATCAAGATTAAGAGTCGCGGACAATACCGGAGCAAGAGAATTGCTTGTCATCCGCGTCAACGGCGGATCGATGCACCGCTATGCGAGAATCGGTGACACGATCACGGCAACCGTCAAGGAAGCGACGCCGGGCGGCGTGGTCAAGAAGGGCGACGTGGTCAAGGCCGTGGTCGTCAGGAGCGCCAAGGAGGTGCGCCGCAGGGACGGTTCCTACATCCGTTTCGACGAGAATGCGGCAGTCGTCATTAACGAGGACGGCACGCCCAAGGGAACGCGTATTTTCGGACCCGTCGCGAGAGAGCTTCGTGAAAAGAAATACATGAAGATCCTGTCACTCGCGCCGGAAGTACTTTGATTGCTGGCAAATATTATCAGAGGAGATCACACATGTCTGCACAGAAGATCAGAAAAGGAGACACCGTCAGGGTCATCGCCGGAAAGAGCGCGACCTGGGTGAGAGGCGAAAAGGACAAGTCCGCCGCTGAGGGCAAGGTCATCAGCGTTGATGCCAAGAGAGGCAGGGTGACCGTTGAGGGCATCCACAAGGTGACCAAACACGAGAAGCCTTCGATGCGCAACCAGAACGGCGGCCGTATCGAGGTGGAAGCGCCGATCGACATTTCGAATGTCATGCTGGTGCACAAGGGCAAGCCCACGAGGGTCGGCTTCAAAATCGAAAACGGAAAGAAATACCGCTATGCCAAGGCCAGCGGGGAAATCATAGACGAAGTCAAATCTTCCAAGAGAAAGTAACGGGAAAAGTAAGTAACGGGAAGAGAAAGTAACGGGAGAAAACAAAGTGAGCAGATACAGGGATATGTACCGGAATGAGATCGTTCCGGCAATGACGGAAAAATTCAGCTACAAGAACGTGATGGAAGTGCCCAGGCTCGAGAAGATCGTCGTCAACGTCGGCGTGGGCGAGGCAAAGGAAAACGTCAAAGTGCTGGAGAACGCGGCCAATGACCTGTCCATCATCACGGGACAGAAGGCGGTCTACACCAAGGCGAAAAAGTCCATTGCCAACTTCAAGATCAGGGAAGGCATGCCGATCGGCTGCAAGGTAACGCTGCGCGGAGAGAAGATGTACGAGTTCCTTGACAGGCTCGTCAACCTGGCGCTCCCCCGCGTGCGTGACTTCCGGGGCGTCAATCCCAACGCGTTTGACGGCAGGGGCAATTACGCGCTGGGCTTGCGTGAACAGCTCATTTTCCCGGAGATAGAGTACGACAAGATCGACAAGGTCAGGGGGATGGATATCGTCTTCACCACGACCGCCAAGTCCGACGAGGAAGCGAGAGAATTGCTGCGGCTCTTTAATATGCCGTTTGCCGCATAAAAAGACCCCGGCACCCTGATGCCGGCGAAGGAGGAAGAATGGCCAAATTATCGATGAAGTTAAAACAGCAGAGGAAGCCCAAATATACCGTGCGCGGATACAACCGCTGCAAGATCTGCGGCCGGCCGCACGCCTACCTCAGAAAGTACGGTATCTGCAGAATCTGCTTCCGCGAGCTGGCATACAAGGGACAGATTCCCGGCGTGAGAAAAGCAAGCTGGTAATGTAGGAGGATACAGAATATGGCTATCAATGATCCCATTGCGGATATGCTGACCAGAATCCGCAACGCGAATATGGCAAAACATGATACGGTGGATGTTCCTTCCTCAAAGATGAAGAAGGCCATTGCCGACATCCTTCTGGATGAGGGTTATATCCGCGGCCTCGATGTCGTGGACGATGCGCGCGGCTTTAAGACGCTGCACATCACGCTGAAGTACGGCGCGGACAGAAACGACAAGGTCATCTCCGGCCTCAAGCGCATCTCCAAGCCGGGTCTGCGTGTATACGCGGGCACCGAGGAGCTGCCGCGCGTGCTCGGAGGACTGGGCGTCGCGATCATCTCGACCAACCAGGGCGTGATCACGGACAAGAAGGCAAGAGAGTTGAAGGTCGGGGGCGAGGTTCTCGCTTTCGTCTGGTAAGGATACGGAGGTAAACGGGCATGTCACGAGTAGGAAAGATGCCGATCGCCATTCCGGACGGTGTGACCGTGTCGGTGGCAGAAAATAATCATGTGACGGTAAAGGGACCGAAAGGCACTCTGGAGCGGACATTTCCGCACGAGATCGAGGTCACGCAGGACAACGGCGTGATCGAACTGAAGAGACCCGATGACGCCAAGCGCTCGAAGGCGCTGCACGGCCTCTCGAGAAGTCTCCTTAACAACATGGTGACGGGCGTCCACACGGGCTTCGAGAAAAAACTGGAAGTCAACGGCGTCGGTTACAGAGCGGCCAAGCAGGGCAAGAAGCTGACGCTGACCCTCGGATATTCGCATCCGGTGGAGCTCGAGGATCCGGAAGGCATCGAGACCTCGGTCGAGGGACAGGTGATCACGGTGTCCGGCATCGACAAGGAAAAGGTCGGACAGCACGCGGCCATCATCAGGGAGAAGAGACCGCCGGAACCCTACAAGGGCAAGGGCATCAAATATGCGGACGAAGTGATCCGCCGCAAGGTCGGAAAGGCCGGTAAGTAAAACCGTCCGGGGACGGTTTTAAGCGCCCGGAGAATGAAGGAGACAGCGCCATGATAAAAAAAGCATCAAGACAGAAAATAAGGGAAAAGAAGCATGCGCGCATGCGCACGCACTTAAGCGGCACCGCGGAGAGACCGCGTCTGGCCGTATTCCGTTCCAACAGCCATATGTATGCGCAGATCATCGATGACGTGGCGGGCAGGACCCTGGTCGCGGCTTCGACGGTCGAGAAGGATGCAAAGAACGCGCTGAAGGCGACGGACAATAAAGAAGCGGCTGCTTATGTCGGCGACCTCGTCGGCAAGCGTGCCGTGGAAAAGGGAATCAAGGAAGTCGTCTTTGACAGAGCCGGATACATCTACCACGGCAAGGTGGCAGCACTTGCGGATGCCGCAAGGGAAGCCGGGCTCGTATTCTAAGGAGGAATTGCTTCATGAAACGAAACATCGTTGACGCAAGCCAGCTGGAGCTGACCGACAAGGTGGTCGCGATCAAGCGCGTTACCAAGGTCGTGAAGGGCGGACGCAACATGAAATTTACCGCACTCGTGGTGGTGGGTGACGGCGCGGGCCATGTGGGCGCCGGACTCGGGAAGGCGACGGAAATCCCGGACGCGATCCGCAAGGGCAAAGAGGATGCCACCAAGAATCTGATCGAAGTCGCGCTTGATGAAAACAATTCCATCACGCATGACTACATCGGCAAATTCGGCAGCGCGGAGGTGCTTCTGAAGAAGAGCCCCGAAGGTACCGGCATCATCGCGGGAGGCCCCGCACGCAGTGTCTGCGAGCTGGCCGGCATCCGCAACATCCGTACCAAGTCGCTCGGATCCAACAACAAGCAGAATGTCGTTATCGCGACGATCAACGGTCTGCGTGCGATCCAGACACCGCAGGAGGTGGCCGCAAAGCGCGGTAAAAGCGTGCAGGAGGTGATGGCATAATGGCGGACAAGCAACTCAAGATCACACTCGTCAAGTCGACGATCGGTGCGGTACCCAAGCACAAAAAGACCGTCGCAAGCATGGGCTTTCACAAGCTGAACAGTTTTGTCATCCGTCCGGACAATGCGGCGACAAGAGGCCAGATCCGGCAGATCAGTCATCTGGTCAAAGTGGAGGAAGTATAAGATGGATTTAGCAAATCTCAAACCCGCCAAGGGTTCGACAGCCAATAAATACAGAAGGGGACGCGGCCACGCTTCCGGCAACGGAAAGACCGCAGGCTACGGCCACAAGGGCCAGAAGGCCCGCTCCGGCGCACCACGCCCCGGATTTGAGGGCGGCCAGATGCCGTTATTCAGACGCATCCCCAAGCGCGGCTTCAAGAACATCAACCATAAAGAGATCGTGACCGTCAATCTCAGGGATCTGGAGAGATGCTTTGAAAACGGCGATGCGGTCACGGTGGATACGTTGATGGAAAAGGGTATCATCAAGCATGTATATGACGGCGTGAAGATTCTCGGTAACGGTGAATTCACCAAAAAGCTTACGGTCAGTGCACATGCGTTTTCGGCGTCTGCCAAAGAAAAGATCGAAGCTAACGGTGGGACTGCAGAGGTGATCTAATGCTCGAAGCGATTAAAAACGCTTTCAAGACAAAAGAAATCCGTGTCAAGATCCTGTTTACCCTCGCCATGGTCGTGGTCATCCGCCTCGGAACCGCGATTCCGGTGCCGGGGATGGATCTTGCCAACTATTCGTCGTGGTATGAGGGGCTGGCCTCCGGCTCCGAGGGCGTCAATCTGTTTGACCTGCTTGACCGGTTTACCGGCGGCTCCTTTGAGAAATTCAGTGTCTTTGCCCTGAATATCACGCCGTATATCACTTCCTCGATTATCATGCAGCTGCTGACGATCGCGATTCCCGCGCTCGAGGAGATGCAAAGAGACGGTGAGGAAGGACGCAAAAAAATAACCAAATGGACGAGATATCTGACGGTGGCGCTGGCGGTGCTCGAGAGTTCCCTGATGGCGCTCGGTTTTTACCGCTCGCCGGGATTCCTCATTGCCCAGTCTCCGCTTCTGGTGGTCCAGATCGTCGCCGCGATGACGGCGGGCTCGACCTTCCTGATGTGGGTCGGCGAGCGCATCACCGAAAAGGGCGTGGGCAACGGGATCTCCATCGTGCTCGGTGCCAACATCATCTCCCGGATGCCGGCGGATATCGCGACGCTGTTTGAACAGTTTGTATTTCACAAGCCGATTATCCAGCAGGTGCTGATCGCCGTGCTGATCATTGCGATCATCATCGCGATGGTGGTGCTGGTCATCCTGCTCAACGGTGCGGAGCGCAAGATCCCCGTGCAGTATGCCAAGAAGATGCAGGGACGCAGAATGCTCGGCGGTAACACCGCGGAGATCCCCCTGAAGGTCAACACGGCCGGCGTCATGCCGATCATCTTTGCGATGAGCCTGTTCCAGTTCCCGATCATCATCACGAGTTTCGTGACGGGCAATTCCGGTTCGGCTCCTTTGTGGTGGCAGGAGATCCTCGCCTACCTCAACCAGAACAACTGGTTCAATCCGCTCAGATGGCGTTATACGCTGGGTCTGGTTGCATACATGCTGCTCATGATCTTCTTTGCTTACTTCTACACCTCGATCACCTTTAATCCCCTGGAGATCGCGGACAACATGAAGAAGCAGGGCGGATTTATCCCCGGCATCCGTCCGGGTAAGCCCACCAGTGACTATCTGCAGGGGATCCTGAAATACGTGATCTTCATCGGCGTGGTCGGACTGATCATCATCGGTGTGGTGCCGTTCATCTTTAACGGAATCTTCGGTGCCAATGTGTCCTTTGGCGGCACATCCCTCATCATCGTGGTGTCGGTCATCCTCGAGACCTTAAAGCAGATCGAGTCGCAGATGCTGGTACGTAACTACAAGGGATTCCTGGAGGGATAAGCGGCCATGAAGGTGATTATGCTGGGCGCCCCGGGCGCGGGAAAAGGCACACAGGCAGCGCTGATTGCGGAAAAATACCATATTCCGCACATCTCCACAGGCGACATCTTCCGCGCCAATCTGAAAGAGGGCACGGAACTCGGGATGCGCGCCAAGGCCTATATGGATAAGGGAGAGCTCGTCCCCGATGACCTGACGGTGGAGATCCTGCTTGACCGTGTTTCGAAGGACGACTGCAGGGACGGTTATGTCCTCGACGGTTTTCCGCGGACGATCCCGCAGGCGGAGGTGCTCAAGGACGCGCTCGCAAAGCGCGGCGAAAAACTGGACTACGCGATCAATATCGAAGTACCGGATGACGCGATCGTTACGCGCATGTCGGGCAGACGTTCCTGCCCCGGCTGCAATGCCGTCTATCACATCGTCTACAATCCGCCCGGGAAAGAGGGCGTGTGTGATGTCTGCGGCGAAGCACTCGTGACCAGAAAGGACGACGAGGCCGATACCGTGCGCAACCGCCTCAAGGTTTATCACGACCAGACGGCACCGCTCATCGATTACTACAGCAAAGAAGAGGTGCTCAGGGACGTGGACGGCACACAGGAGATGAAGGACGTGACGGAAGCGATTTTTGCGATTTTAGACGGGGTACAATAATGTCCAAGGCCGATGTGATCGAAATCGAAGGAAAGGTGGTCGAAAAGCTCCCCAACACGATGTTCCGGGTGGAGCTCGAAAACGGACATGTGGTCCTGGCGCATATCAGCGGCAAGCTCCGGCAGAATTTTATCCGTATCCTGCCGGGCGACAAGGTGACGATGGAACTGTCACCGTATGATCTGACCAAGGGCAGGATCATCTGGAGAGACAAATAGGATCTTGGAAGTACATCCGTTTTGTGGTATAATATTTGGCGCTTGTTTTTTAAGGACAGAAAGAGGGAAAGAAAATGAAAGTAAGATCTTCGGTCAAACCGATGTGCGAAAAATGCAAGATCATCCGCCGCAAGGGCGTGATCCGTATTATTTGCGACAATCCGAAACATAAGCAGAGACAGGGTTAAGAAGGAGAGAGTATTTATGGCACGTATCGCAGGTGTGGATTTACCCAGAGACAAACGGATCGAGATCGGTCTGACCTATATCTACGGGATCGGGAGGACCACCTCCAACAAGATCCTTGCGGAAGCCAAGGTCAGCCCCGACACGCGTGTGCGTGATCTGACGGACGAGGAGGTCAAAAAGATCAGCGAGGTCGTCGGCGCACATTACATGGTGGAAGGTGAGCTGCGCAGGGAAGTGGCGATGAATATCAAGCGCCTGACCGAGATCGGCTCATATCGCGGGATGCGTCATCGCAAGAAACTGCCTTGCCGCGGACAGCGCACCAAGACCAACGCGCGTACCCTCAAGGGACCCAAGCGCACCATCGCGAATAAAAAGAAGTAACGCAGAGCAACCGGACAACGGTATCAGTATAAGGCAACAGGCGGCCGCACTTGCTGCGGGACGCCGTAAGAACAAGTAAAATGCGCCAGGCGGCGCTTCCGATATCGCGGTGAGCGATTCTGCATGGAGGAAGCGCGTGATGGTGCGACCGAAGGGAGCAACATGGCAGCAGCGAAACAGCAAAAATCATCCAAAAAAGCAACGGGTAAGCGCCGCGTAAAGAAGAATGTAGAACACGGCCAGGCGCACATCCAGGCATCCTTTAACAATACGATCGTGACACTGACGGACGGTGCGGGCAACGCACTCTCCTGGGCAAGCGCGGGCGGCCTCGGATTCAAGGGCAGCCGTAAGTCCACGCCCTATGCGGCACAGATGGCCTCGGAGACCGCGGTCAACGCAGCCAAGGTGCACGGCCTCAAAAGCGTCGACGTATTTGTCAAGGGACCCGGTACCGGCAGGGAAGCGGCGATCCGCGCGCTTGCCGCAGGCGGACTCAATGTCATCAGCATCACGGATGTGACACCGGTTCCGCATAACGGATGCCGTCCGCCCAAGCGTCGCCGCGTATAAGCGGTTGTAACCGTACAGATACTTCCTTATTTCATAAAAGAAAGGAATCCAAGAGCATGGCAGTCAACAGAACACCCGTCTTAAAAAGATGCAGATCCCTGGATCTGGACCCGACGTTTCTCGGATATGACAAGAGAAGCAAACGTCAGCTGATCCGTTCCGGCCGCAAGATGAGCGAGTACGGTCTGCAGTTAAGAGAAAAGCAAAAGGCCAAATTCATCTACGGCGTCCTGGAAAAGCCGTTCCGCAACTATTACAAGCGCGCGGACCGCATGAAGGGCCCCTCCGGTGAAAATCTGATGGTCCTGTTGGAGAGAAGACTCGACAACGTGGTCTTCCGTCTCGGCTTTGCGCGTACAAGACGCGAGGCGCGTCAGGTCGTGCTGCACAAATTTATCACCGTCAACGGAAAAACCGTCAACATTCCTTCTTACCAGATCCGCGTCGGTGACGAGATCGCGGTCAAGGAGGACGCACAGAGCACACAGAGATTTAAGGATATTGCGGAAACCGCAGGAGGAAGACTGGTTCCCGAGTGGCTGGACATCGACAAGGAAAACTGGAAGGGACAGGTCAGGGAATTCCCTTCGAGAGAGGTGATTGATGTTCCCGTCAACGAGACGCTGATCGTCGAGTTATATTCCAAATAATCCGGGAGGTAGCCGAGTGTTTGATTTTGAGAGACCCAATATTGAAGTTGCTGAGATTTCCGAAGACAAGAAGTACGGCAGATTTATCGTAGAGCCCTTAGAGCGCGGTTATGGTACGACGCTGGGCAACAGCCTGCGCCGCATCATGCTGTCCTCTCTGCCCGGAAGTGCGGTCAGCCAGGTCAAGATCGAAGGGGTGGAGCATGAATTCACTTCGATTCCCGGCGTCAAAGAGGACGTGACGGAGATCATCCTGAACATCAAGGATCTCGCCATCCGCAATAATTCTTCGGACAGCGATATTAAAACGGCATTTATCGAGTACAGCGGGGAGGGCGTTGTGCATGCGTCCGATATCAAGGCGGACCAGGATATCGAGATCCTCAATCCGGATCTCGTCATCGCCAACCTGTCCGGCAAGAATGCCAAGCTCAGAATGGAACTGACGATTACGGGGGGCAGAGGCTATGTGAGCGCGGACCGCAACAAGACCGACGATATGTCGATCGGCGTGATCGCAATCGACTCGATCTACACTCCGGTGGAGCGTGTCAACATCATGGTCGAGGATACCCGTGTCGGCCAGGTCACGGACTTTGACAAGCTGACGATGGATGTCTACACCAACGGCGCACTCAGCCCCGACGAGGCGGTGAGCCTTGCGGCAAAGGTGCTGAGCGAGCATCTGAGCCTCTTTATCGATCTGAGCGAGAACGCCAGGACCGCGGAGGTCATGATCGAGAAGGAGTCCAACGAAAAAGAAAAGGTCCTCGAGATGTCGATCGACGAGCTGGAGCTATCGGTACGGTCCTTCAACTGCCTCAAGCGCGCGGGGATCAATACCGTCGAGGAGCTGACCAGCAAGACGAGCGAGGATATGATGAAGGTACGCAACTTAGGGCGCAAATCCCTCGAAGAGGTGCTCGAAAAACTGAAGGAACTGGGCCTTTCGCTCAGGGCGGGGGAATAAGCCAAAGCCCCCTCATAAGACGCATGCCGACGCCGTTACGGGTCGATTCGATGCGAAGAAAGGAAGATAAGGATTATGGCATCTTACAGGAAGTTAGGAAAAGCAGGTAAGCCGAGAAAGGCATTGTTGAGAAACCAGGTCACGCATCTGTTGTATCACGGCGAGATCGTGACGACGGAGACGAGGGCCAAGGAAGTGCGCAGAATCGCGGAGCATCTTGTGACGCTGGGCATTCGTGAAAAGGACAGTACCGAAAAGGTTACGGTGTCCGTGAAGGTGCCCAAGAAGGACGCTTCGGGCAAGCGCGTGAGACAGATCGTGGACAAGAACGACCGCACGAAGGTGCTCTCCGAGACCACCCGTGACAAGGACGGCAAGCCCTTCAAGAGAGAGGGTGATCTTGCCAACGGCATCACGGTCGGCGTATTTGAAACGGTGGAAAAGGAAGTGACGAAGGATCTGCCGGGCAGACTCCATGCACGCAGGCAGATGCGCCAGTTCCTCTATCCCGTCACCGAGGTGCCCGCGGAACTCAAGGGCCGTAAGAAGGCGACCAAAAAGATCGATCTGACCGACAAGATCTTTGACGAATATGCGCAAAAGTATGCAAACCGCAGCGGCGGCTATACGAGACTGACCAAGATCGGGCCGCGCAAGGGTGATGCCGCGATGATGGTAAAGTTAGAGATGGTATGATACGGAGACCGGTGTTACGCGCATAGCTTCCTTATCATACAGCTGCCAGGCAGTACACAGGACGTATGTATCATACGTCCTTTTTTTCTATCAGGTGTGACATGGTTACGGCAAAGGAGCTGACATTTGAATATATCCGGCGCGATGCGGACGGCAACCCGAAAGGAACGGTGCGGGCGGTCGATGCGCTCTCGCTTCATGTGAAGAAGGGTCAGTTCATCGCGATCGTCGGTCATAACGGGAGCGGCAAGTCCACCTTTGCGAGGCTCCTCAATGTGCTGCTCGCGCCGGCGGAGGGCACTGTCTTTATCGACGGCATGGATACGAGGGATGAGTCAAAGCTCCTCGATATCCGCATGACCTGCGGTATGGTGTTCCAGAACCCCGACAACCAGATCATCGGACAGGTGGTCGAGGAGGATGTGGCCTTCGGGCCGGAAAATATGGGCGTGCCGACGGAAGAGATCCGCGCACGCGTGGATGACGCACTCAGGACGGTCGGCATGTATGAAAAAAGGGAAGCGTCACCCAACAAGCTCTCCGGAGGACAAAAGCAGCGCGTGTCGATCGCGGGCGTGATCGCGATGCATCCGAAATGCATCGTGCTCGATGAACCGACGGCGATGCTCGATCCGAAGGGGCGCGAGGAGGTGTTGAAGGCAGCGCATATGCTCAACCGCAAGGAGCAGATCACGATCATTCTGATCACGCACCACATGGAAGAAACGGTGGATGCGGACCGGATCTTTGTCATGGACAAAGGCCGCATTGCCATGGATGGCACGCCGGAGGAGATTTTTTCCAGGCCCGGTCAACTGAAGGAGCTGCATCTGTCCCTGCCGCAGGCGACGGAGCTGGGTGAAGCCCTTAAGGAAAGAGGTGTTGCGCTGGACACGCGGGTATTGAAGCCCGCACAGCTGGTGGAGGCATTATGTCGATTGCGTTAGAGCACGCATCCTATATCTATGACAAGGGAAGCGCCATGGCACATGAGGCACTTCGTGACGTCACGCTCGAAATCGCGGACGGAACGTTTGCGGGACTCATCGGCCATACGGGGAGCGGCAAGTCGACACTCGTGCAGCTGCTCAACGGCCTGCTGGTGCCGACCTCGGGACGCGTATTGTACGACGGGAGAGATATTGCCGATGCAGCCGTCAGGAAGCGGGAGCTGCGTGCAAAGGTCGGCCTGGTCTTCCAGTATCCGGAGCACCAGCTTTTTGAAGCGGACGTATTGAGCGACGTGATGTTCGGCCCGAGGAACCTCGGGCTCGACAAAGAGGAGGCGAGGCGGCGCGCCGGAGCTGCGCTTGAGCTGGTGGGCATCGATGAGACCGTTTACGAGCAGTCGCCCTTTGACCTGTCGGGCGGACAAAAAAGACGTGTCGCGATCGCCGGAGTGATCGCGATGGAGCCGCGGGTGCTGATACTGGATGAACCGACGGCGGGGCTCGACCCGCAGGGACGGGAAGAGATCCTTTCACTGATCCGCTCGCTCCATCAGGCAAGCGGTATGACCGTCATCCTCGTGTCACACAGCATGGAGGATGTGGCACGGTTTGTGGAGCGGATCATCGTGATGAATCACGGAAGTGTCTTTGCGGACGGAACACCGGCAGAGGTTTTTTCGCGGGCGACGGAGCTGAAAGAAATCGGACTCGCACCGCCTGCTGTCACGGAAATCTGTCGCATGTTAAAGGAACAGGGGTGGGATGTCCGCACGGACGTGACAACGGTGGAAGAGGCGCTGGAGACGATTCTTTCCGGGCTGGCTCACCGTTCACCCGCATAAGGAAGAGGACCGGTGCACGCGATTACGATCGGACAATATTATCAGGCATCCTCCGTTCTGCACCGGCTGGACCCGCGGGTCAAGCTGATGGGGACGCTGGCTTTTATCATCATTTTGTTTTTTGCGGACAGCTTTTACGCGTATGCGCTGGCCGCCGGGTTTCTGTTTGCCATGATCGGCCTCTCTACCGTGCCCGTGGGGATGATTCTGCGCGGGATGCGTGCGGTGCTGATGCTTTTGCTGATCACGGTGCTCTTCAATCTGTTTCTGACACCGGGGGAAGAGGTGTTTCGCTTTTCTGTTTTAAAAATCACGAAGGAAGGCATCGACATGGCCGTGATGATGGCCATGCGGCTCTTCATGCTGGTTGCGGCATCGAGCGTTTTGACCCTGACAACCACGCCGCAGAAGCTCACGGACGCGATCGAGCACGTGATGAAACCGCTGAAACTCTTTCGTGTTCCGGTGCATGCAATCGCCATGATGATGTCGATTGCGCTGCGCTTTATCCCGATCCTTGCGGAGGAGACAGACAAGATCATGAAGGCGCAGATGGCAAGGGGGGCGTCCTTTGACGAAGGCAATATCTTCCGTCGTGCAAAGAGCCTGATTCCGGTACTGGTGCCGCTCTTTGTATCCTCCTTCCGGCGGGCGTCGGATCTGGCGCTTGCGATGGAGGCCAGATGTTATCACGGAGGGGAAGGCCGCACACGCATGAAGCCGCTCAGATACGAAATGCGGGACGCCGCTGCCTGTCTGGTGCTGCTGCTGTTTCTGGGCGGAATGATCGCACTGATCGTGCTGTTTTGAGATAAAGAACTGACAAAAGTCACTGACTGCACCGGCACCGCGTATCATAAGGAGAACGGTATGAGAAGAATACTGCTGACGATTGCCTATGACGGCACGGATTTTCACGGCTTTGCGTTTCAGGAGGGCGTACGCACCGTGGAAGGCGAGATCGCGCATGCGGTCAAAGCGATCACCGGAGAGACGCCGGAGATCATCGGCGCGTCCAGAACGGATACCGGCGTGCATGCGTACGGCAATCTCGCGACCTTTGATACGGAAACATCGATCGAAGCGGAGCGCTTTCCGTATGCGCTCAACAGTGCGCTGCCCGAGGATGTGCGCATCGTGCATGCCGAGGAGGTGCCTGTGCAGTTTCATCCGCGCGGCACGGGATGGAAAAAGACCTATGAGTACCGCATCCTCAATACGCCGTGGCCGGATCCCGTGCGCAGACGTACCACCTGTCATATGCGCGCACCGCTTGATGTGGAGGCGATGGATGCGGCGGCGAGGCATCTGCGGGGGACCCATGATTTTACGTCCTTTTGTTCCGCACAGGCGCTTTCGCCCACGAGGGAGCGAACGATCTATGAGATCGGCGTGACAAAGGAGGAGGATCTGGTCACGATCCGCGTAACGGGATCGGGCTTTTTATATCATATGGTGCGCATCATCGCGGGCACTCTCATCGATGTCGGACGGGGCAGGGATACACCGGAGGACGTGCGGATGATTCTGGAGGCCAAAGACCGCGCGGCGGCAGGAAAAACCGCGGAACCGCAGGGGCTCTTTCTGATGGGATATACGAGGGACTGAACGGGAACGGACGCGAAACGAACACCGGAGGAAGGATTATGCATAACGGATTCTTGAAAGTGGCGGCTGTGACGCCGGATGTAAGGGTTGCGGATGTGGCATACAACGTGGAGCATATCATCCGCAGGATTGACGAGGCCTCCTTACTCGGAGCAAAGATCATCGTGTTTCCCGAACTGTGCATCACGGGTTACACCTGCGGCGATCTCTTTTTCCAGCACACGCTTTTGCAGGCGGCGGAGGAAGGACTGATCGCCGTCATGCGCTTTCTGGAAAAGAGCGGATCGGACGCGGTGGTCTTTGTGGGACTGCCGATGGAGATGGACGGCAAGCTCTATAATGTCGCTGCGGCCATCCAGTCCGGCAAGCTTCTCGGGCTGATTCCCAAGCAGCAGATTCCGGATTATGCGGAGCACAACGAAGTCAGATATTTTACCCGCGGCAACGACGCACCGGTGCCCGTCGAGATCGGCGGCGATGTGGTGCCTTTCGGCACGCGGACCATCATCGATGCGAGCGCGACGATTCCCGGACTCATGATCGGCTGTGAGATCTGCGAGGATGCATGGGTGCCCGAGGGGTCACATCTTGCGCTGGCCAAAGTCGGCGCCACCGTGATCGTCAATCTGAGCGCCTCCCCGGAGGCGGCCGGCAAAAACGAATACCGGAGAGATCTCATAAAGAGCATCAGCGCCCGTCTGATCGCGGGATACATCTATACGTCCGCGGGGCAGGGCGAATCGACGACGGACGAGATCTTTTCCGCACACCGTATGATTGCGGAGAACGGCGTGATGCTTGAAGAAAGCGATACCCTGTGCAACGGCATCACGATCAGCGAGATCGACATCGAGCGTCTGCGCAACGGAAGAGCGAGAATGACGGGATATGAGTGTCTGTCCTGTGCGGATGACACCTACCATCGCGCAATCATTTCTTTTGCAAGAGAGGAAACGCAGCTGACGAGAAAGATCCCCGCGCATGTTTTTTTGCCCGAAGGCGAAGAAGAATTAAAGAAGCGCACGGAGAGAGTACTGGAGATCCAGGCGCTCGGACTCAAAAAACGTATGGAGCATACCGGCTGTAAAAAGGCCGTCATCGGTCTTTCCGGAGGGCTCGATTCGACGCTGGCGCTGCTCGTGACCTTACGGACGTACCGGATGCTTTCGTATGATCCGGCGGACATCCTCTGTATCTCGATGCCTGCGGAGGCAACGAGTCAAAGAACAAAAGACAATGCGCAAAGACTCGCTTGTGCCTGCGGTGTCACGTTCAGGGAGATTCCGATCCGGGACGCGGTAGATGCGCATCTCAAGGATATCGGACATGCAGGCGACACGCATGATACGACATATGAAAACGCGCAGGCCAGGGAACGCACGCAGATCCTGATGGACACGGCCAATGCGGAGCAGGCGCTTGTCGTCGGCACGGGGGATCTCTCTGAACTCGCACTCGGATGGTGCACCTATAACGGCGACCAGATGTCGATGTACGGGGTCAATGCCTCCGTTCCGAAGACACTCGTGCGCGCGATTGTGACGGTATGTGCAAAGGATGCCGCCACGCGGGAACTGCGCGAGGTTCTTACGGACATCGCCGATACGCCGGTGTCGCCGGAGCTCGTTCCGCAGTCAGAAGGACAGATGCAGAAGACGGAGGAACTCATCGGACCGTACGAGCTGCATGATTTCTTTTTGTACCACATGCTGCGCCTGTCCTTTACACCGGAAAAGATCTTTCGTCTGGCAAAGAGTGCGTTTTCCGGCCGGAACGGCGCGCCGCATTACGATGCGGCAACGATAAAGCGCTGGATGCTCGTGTTTTACCGGAGGTTTTTTGCGCAGCAGTTTAAACGCAGCGCCATGCCGGACGGGGCCGGGACCGGCAGTGTGTCGTTGTCTCCGAGAAAGGGAGCCAAGCTGCCTTCGGATGCGGCGGGCAGACTATGGATCGAGGAAGCAGAGGCATTGAACGTATAAGAGATATTACAGAAAGAGCTCGCCTTCAAAGACGGTGACGGCGGGGCCGGTCATGCAGACAACATTGTCCGCGTATTTCCAGGTGCATTCCACATCGCCGCCGCGCGTATGCACCGTGACCGTTTCTCCCGTCATGCCGGTGAGCATGCCTGCGACAGCAACCGCACAGCAGCCCGTTCCGCAGCAGAGCGTTTCGCCGGAGCCGCGTTCCCAGACACGCATACGGATGCTTGCGGAGGAATCGACGATGGCAAATTCGACGTTTACGCTTTCGGGAAAGTAGGCGTGCCGCGCAAAGCGGCTGCCGACGCCGGCCACGTCAAAGGCGTCGAGATCCGTCTCCGGCGGCAGGAATACCACCGCGTGCGGATTGCCCATGGAGACGGGCGTAAAAAAGTAGACCATGTCCCCGAGCTCGAGAGGGCAGTAGATCAGATGCGGGGGACGGGGCGTGACCGCGCAGAACGCTGCCTCGACCACAGCAGAGGGGATCTGCACCGGAATGTCCTCGAGCGTCAGGACAGGCGCACCCATGTTGACGGTGACGGATTCCACCGGCTCTGACAAAGGCGCGTTGACACGGACCGTATGCGGCACGCGGCAGCTGACGATGTCAAAACTGTCCTTGCCCGTGAGCCTGTGGTCGCGGACGTATTTGGCAACGCAGCGCATCCCGTTGCCGCACATTTTTCCCCGGGAGCCGTCGGCGTTGTACATCATCATCTCAAAGTCGGCGATGATCGTGGGAAAGCGGCGGATAAAGATCACACCGTCCGCGCCGACACCGAAGTTGCGATTGCTCAGGGTCGTGACGAGGGTGCGCAGTTCGGGATTGATATCATCGGGAACACCGTTCCAGAGGGCACGGATGCACTCCGGTGTGCGCTCGTCGGCGATCACGGACTCATCGAGCCAGATATACACATAATCGTTGCCGCAGCCTTGCATTTTTGCAAAATTCATGCTCCTATTGTATCATATTGCGGGGGGAATGCTCAAATATGCCGATCAAGATCAAGAACGATTTACCTGTCAGGGAAATTCTGGAGAGGGAAAACATCTTTGTCGTGGACGAGGACCGCGCGATCCATCAGGATATCCGTCCGCTGGAGGTGTGTATCCTCAACCTGATGCCGCTCAAGGAAGCGACGGAGCTGCAGCTTCTGCGCTCTTTGTCCAATACGCCGCTGCAGATCGACGTGTCTTTTATGTACATGTCCTCGCACGAGGCAGCGCATACGTCGATGAGTCATCTGCAGCATTTTTACCGGACGTTTGAAGAACTGAAGGACAATACCTATGACGGGCTCATCATCACCGGTGCGCCGGTCGAGATGCTGCCCTTTGAGGAGGTGGATTACTGGGAGGAGCTGTGCCGCGTGTTCCGTTGGACGGACACAAACGTGACGAGCACCTTTCATATCTGCTGGGGCGCGCAGGCGGGCGTGTATTTCCATTACGGAATCGACAAGCGGGAGCTGAAAAAGAAGCTGTCCGGGGTCTACCATAACCGGGTGCTCAACCGGAAGGTGCCGCTCGTACGCGGATTTGATGATGACTTTCTGATGCCGCATTCCCGTTTTACGGAGACGCCCGCGGAGGAGATCCATGCGTGCGGGGATCTGCTGGTGCTCGCGGAGTCCGACGAGGCGGGCATCATGCTGTGCATGTCCGGGGACGGCCGGCGTATTTTTTCCATGGCGCATGCCGAGTATGACCGCGTGACGCTCAACGAGGAATATCTGCGTGATACCGGACGGGGGATGGAGATCGAAAAGCCCGTCGGCTATTATCCGGAGGATGATCCGTCCAGGGAACCGCCGCTGATGTGGCGGGCCCATTGTAATACCCTCTATACCAACTGGCTCAATTATTATGTCTATCAGGCGACACCCTACCAGTGGGGGCAGATCCTCACGGAGGGCAAGCGAAAGACGGCGCGCGATGCCGTGACGGAGCCCGCGTGAGCGTCCCCTTGACACGCATTTCAGGGGTGGTAAAATAGAAGGGTGCTTTTGATTTTGCACAATCAGTTGCGTACGCAACAGTGCGAAAGCCGGGAGAGGTATGGAAACAGCAGTGTACAGACTCGGCGTCGATATCGGTTCGACGACCGTTAAAATCGCTTTACTGGACGACGAAGACAGGATTCTTTTTTCCGACTACAGGCGCCATTTTGCCAATATCCGCGAGACGCTTCTGGAACTCGTGGAAGAGATGGGAGAGAGAGGGGCTTCGATCCGTCCCGTCATCACGGGCTCCGGCGGGCTGGCGCTGGCCGGTGCGCTCGGCATCCCCTTTACACAGGAAGTCATCGCGGTGTCTACCGCGTTAAAAACGCTTGCACCCAGGACGGATGTGGCGATCGAGCTGGGCGGTGAGGACGCAAAGATCATCTATTTTGAGCACGGCAATGTCGAGCAGCGTATGAACGGGATCTGCGCCGGCGGCACGGGCTCTTTTATCGACCAGATGGCGGCGCTCCTCCAGACGGATGCCGCAGGACTCAACGAGTATGCAAGGGAGTATAAGAGTCTCTACAACATCGCCGCACGCTGCGGTGTCTTTGCCAAGTCCGATATCCAGCCGCTCATCAACGAGGGCGCGACGCGCGAGGACCTTGCGGCATCGATCTTTCAGGCGGTGGTCAACCAGACAATCTCGGGACTTGCCTGCGGCAAGCCGATCCGCGGCCACATCGCGTTTCTCGGCGGCCCTCTGCACTTTTTGACGGAACTGAAGAAGGCGTTTATCCGGACGCTGCGTCTCGACGACGCGCATACCGTCGACGTGGAAAAGAGCCACCTCTTTGCCGCAATCGGCAGTGCGATGACGGCGGGAGAGGACCAGCGTGCCAAAAGAGACGGCGAGGGGGTCGTGGTTACCACGCAGCAGCTGATCGAAAAGCTCTCCGCACCGATCCGTGTCGCCTCCGAGATCAGCCGGATGGAACCGCTCTTTACCGGCGAGGAGGAGTATCGGGCATTCCGCGAGAGGCAATCGGAATATCGTGTAAAAACATCCGATTTAACGACATATAGTGGCAGGGCGTATCTCGGGATCGATGCCGGCAGCACCACGACCAAGCTGGCACTGATCGCGGAAAACGGTGACCTGCTGTATTCTTTTTACGCGGGCAATGAAGGGTCGCCTCTCAAGACTGCGATCGGCGCGATTCAGGAGATCTACCGGCTGAAGCCGGATCTCGTCATCGGCAGGGCCTGCTCCACGGGATACGGGGAGGCGCTTTTGAAATCGGCGCTGATGCTCGATGACGGAGAGGTCGAGACGATCGCGCATTACAATGCGGCCGCTTATTTTGACCCGGAGGTTGACTGCATTCTCGATATCGGCGGGCAGGACATGAAGTGCATCAGGATCCGCGACGGTGCGGTCGATTCGGTGCAGCTCAACGAGGCTTGTTCCTCGGGATGCGGTTCCTTTATCGAGACCTTTGCCAAGTCCCTGGGCTACAGTGTGCAGGATTTTGCAAAGGAAGCGCTCTTTGCAAAGAGCCCGATCGATCTGGGCACGCGCTGTACGGTATTTATGAACAGCAATGTCAAGCAGGCGCAGAAGGAAGGCGCACCGGTGTCCGACATCTCCGCGGGACTTGCGTATTCCGTCATCAAGAATGCCCTGTTCAAGGTCATCAAGGTGTCCGATGCGACGAGCCTCGGACGTCATATCGTCGTGCAGGGCGGCACCTTCTATAATGACGCGGTACTCAGAGCTTTTGAAAAAACCATTGCCCCGGAAAAGAAGGAGGGCGCCGCGTCCGATTACGAGGTAATCCGGCCCGATATCGCGGGCATCATGGGCGCTTACGGTGCCGCGCTGATTGCGAGAAAGCGTGCGGGGGATACATCGGAAGGCTCTTCCATGCTTACATTGGATCAGATCAACAATCTGCAGTATACCTCCACCATGGCGACCTGCAAGGGCTGCACCAATGCATGTCGATTAACCGTCAACAAATTTACGGGAGGACGTCAATACATCTCCGGCAACCGTTGCGAACGGGGCCTCGGTCTCACCAAACAGCATACGGAAGTCCCCAATCTGTTTGACTACAAATTCCGCAGGGTCTTTGATTACGAACCGCTTCCCGTCGAGTCGGCGCACCGCGGCACGGTCGGGATACCGCGTGTGCTCAACATGTATGAGAATTATCCGTTCTGGCATACATTTTTCACGAAGCTCGGATACCGTGTGATCCTGTCGCCTGTTTCGACGCGCAGGATCTACGAGCTCGGGATCGAATCGATCCCCTCGGAGTCGGAATGCTATCCCGCTAAGATCGCGCACGGACATGTCGAGTGGCTGATCCGGAAGGGTGTGGATTTTGTTTTTTATCCCGGTCTCTTTTACGAGCGCAGGGAGGTCGAGGGTGCGACCAATCATTACAACTGTCCGATCGTTACATCTTATTCCGAAAATATCAAAAACAATGTCGAGGCGATTACCGAAGGAAAGGCAAGGATCCGCAATCCGTTCCTGGCGTTTACCGATCTGAAGACGGCAACCGATGCGCTGATCCGTGAGTTTGCGGAAATCCCTGCGCGCGAGGTCATGCGTGCCGCCTATGCCGGGTGGCTCGAGATGAGTACGGCCAGGGCCGATGTCAAAAAGAAGGGCGAGGAAGCGCTTGCTTGGATGGAGCAAAACGGTAAGCACGGTATCGTCCTCGCGGGACGCCCGTACCATGTGGATCCGGAGATCCATCACGGGATTCCGGAAATGATCGCGTCCTATGACGTGGCGGTACTGACGGAGGACAGTGTGTCGCATCTGGGTACACCGGAGAGGCCGCTGATCGTTTCCGATCAGTGGATGTATCATTCCAGGCTCTATGCGGCCGCCGCCTTTGTGCGCACCAGAGACGATCTGGACCTGATCCAGCTCAATTCCTTCGGCTGCGGCCTCGATGCCGTGACCACCGATCAGGTACAGGACATCCTGAACGGTTCCGACAAGATCTATACCTGTCTGAAAATCGACGAGGTCAACAACCTCGGCAGCGCCAGGATCCGCGTGCGCTCGCTCCTGGCCGCGATCCGTGTGCGCGACGAGGAAAAGAAAAACCGCAGGATTCTCTCGACGGCCAATGAACGCGTGATCTTTACGGAGGAGATGCGCAGGGAGTATACGATTCTGTGTCCGCAGATGTCGCCGATTCATTTTGATCTGATCGAGCCGGCCTTCCGTTCGCTCGGCTACAATGTCGTCGTCATGCAAAACGACAACCGTGCGGCGATCGACATGGGTCTCAAATATGTCAATAACGATGCCTGCTATCCGTCACTGTGGGTCGTCGGACAGATCATGGATGAGCTGCTCTCGGGCAAATACGATCCCGATAAAACGGCGGTACTGATGAGCCAGACCGGCGGCGGATGCCGTGCGACCAATTACGTCGGCTTTATCCGAAGAGCGCTGAAAAAGGCACACATGGAGCAGATCCCGGTTGTGTCGATCAATCTGTCCAAGCTCGAATCCAATCCGGGTTTTCATATCAATGCAAAGATGCTCATCCGTGCGGCGTACGGTGCGATCATCGGGGATCTGTTTATGCGCTGCGTGTACCGGATGCGTCCGTATGAAAAGGAAGCCGGCAGTGTCAATGCCTGTCACGAAAAGTGGAAGGAAAGAGCAAAAGCGTTTTTGATGCAGAAGCATCCGCGATTTGCAGCATTCAAAAAACTGTGCCGCGACATTGTGGAGGATTTTGACGCAATAGAGATCCTTGATATCAACAAGCCGCGCGTTGGTGTGGTCGGAGAGATTCTGGTCAAATTTGCTCCGGCGGCCAATAATCATCTGGTCGAGCTGCTCGAAAGAGAAGGTGCGGAGGCCGTGGTGCCGGATCTGATCGACTTTATGCAGTATTGCTTTTATGACCAGATCTATAAGGCGCAGGAGATCGGAGGAACCATGCGCGCCGCGCTGCTTTCCCGTTTTGGCATATGGGCGATCGATTTTGCCCGCGGGGCCGCGAGAAAAGCGCTTGAAAGAAGCGTGCATTTCGATCCGCCGACGTCGATCTATACACTGGCATCTTATGCAAAGGACATCGTGTCACTCGGGAATCAGACCGGAGAAGGTTGGTTTCTGACTGCGGAGATGATCGAACTGATCAGGGAGGGTGCCCCCAATATCGTGTGCACACAACCCTTCGGATGCCTGCCCAATCATGTCGTCGGCAAGGGCGTCATCAAGGAGCTGCGCAAGCGCTATCCGGGCGCCAATATCGTCGCCATCGATTATGATCCGGGCGCCAGTGAGGTCAATCAGCTCAACCGCATCAAGCTGATGCTTTCGAGCGCCCAGTCGGGTGCTGCGCTCAAGACGGTCGCGGGCGACAGATCATCAGAGCAAAAGCAGCAATCCCTCTCATCCGCAGGAGATCGGGAACGCAGGAGCGCATAACGCATCCGGATTTTGAGGACTGACGCTTCGTTTTTTCGGGAGGATGTGCAACATTACACACAGCCACTGTGGTTATGTTTCACCGGACGAGTACGAACGGCAATATCAAAAACTCTTGTCGAAGTACGAACGAACAATGGCAGCGTAAAGGAGGATTACCCCAGTTTAATTTGCGCTAAATCTTGACACAGGTACAGCACGTCGCCGGTATAGATTACATTCATGCGAAGCCGGAAGTCTTCCTCCTCATTTTATTGTCCCGTCAGGAGGCGTGATAAGTCCGCGAGCGGCGCGACCGCTGCCTGCAGGTCCGTGATGGCGGTGGAGAGCGCGTTGAAGTCGACGGCGGTGAGTCCTTCAAAGAGCGTGCCGCTTGTTTTGGTGATGGACTCCGTCATCGTGCTGACGCCGGAGAGTGCGCCGGAGACCTCCGTCAGCGTGGTGGAAGCGCTTTGCATCAGCTCCTGCGCGTTGGCGGCTGTCTGGGAGATTCTTGTCATCAGCCCGACAAGCTGCGGCACCAGGATGACCGCGGCAATCAAAACAACCGCGAGGATGCCGCCCATGATGAAGGCAAGGAGCCGCGAAAAGCGCGCTTCTTTTTTTGTCTGTTCCAGGATTTCCTTTAAGGTTTCTTCTGCCATGTGTGCTCCTCCGGATGTCAATGATCTCTGTGCGCTTCCGTCTCTTTTTCTTTACGGGAACAGTTGTAATTGTAGATCATACAAAGCAGGGATATCAGCATGCAAAGTGCCGTGATCCCCCAGGCGATTCTCGGAAGCTCTCCGACAATCAAATTGACAAGGTACAGGACAAGAGCCGTAAAGCTGCTCAGAATCCCGAGAATGATAATGACCTTTTGCTTCATAAAAGCCTCCCACTCTTTTTTTATGCGTTGGCCATATCCATATTTTAGCGCATTATCAGGCAAAAATGAATACAAGCTCTTTCTTTAGCTGCCGCTCCGTCCGTATTTCATCAACGGGCTTGCCCTCCATAAAGGCGAGGATCTCACGATCCTCCTGCGACCACCCCAGCCGGTTACGATGCTGTTTGATTTGTGCTGCAAGCTCCATTGCGTTCTCCCTGAAGGATTGTTGTTTACCTGCTCATCATAGAGACCGGGAATCACCTTCGTCTATCAAAAGTCTTTGACATGGCTCTTTTTCGGCTGTCAAAAGGTTTTGACAGGGGCGGGTTTCGCCTGTTTATTTTTATTATAGCATCTTATGGGGTGCGTATTCCTGAAAAAAACTTTCCGGTTAGGGAACATTATGGTATAATAGAGCGACGAAAATAACCCTAACAAAACAATGGAGTGTTTTCATGTCGGATTTTGATTTGATCCGGGAAAACTTGCAAAAAAAAGCAGACTTAAATGCCCGATTAAGCCTACTTCCTTATGATGGCACACCTGAGGTAAAGGACGTAAAAGGGCAGAAGTATTTATATATACGCAAGCGTGTCGGGAGACGCATGACGTCAACCTATGTGGGCAAGTATTCGGAAGAGCTTCACCGTCTGTTACTTCGGAATCATGCGGAGGCGCGCGAGATTCGAAAAGAACTCCGGAAGGCGGATAAGACGCTTGCAGCATTGGGCTATCAGGAGGGGGAGTTATCTCCGCGTGTGATTCAGAATATCGATTTTGCAAGAGTACACATGAAGAGCAATATCTACGATCAGGCTGTTCTGGAAGGTGTTGCTACATCCTTTCCGCAGACAGAGGAAATCATCGAAAACGGAAAAGTGAACGGCGTGACCGCGACGGACGTGCAAAAAATTCTGAATCTGAAACATGCATGGGAATTCATCTTGGATGCAGATATCGTCCGGGCCGATAGTAATTATGATATGCTTTGCCATATTGCAAAGCTGGTGAATGAAGGATTCTTTTCGGACGGCGGACGCATTCGCGGTGTACCTGTCACCATTGGGGGTTCTTCTTATGTGCCCCCCATACCGATCGAATCTGTTGTAAAAGAGCAAATAAACGTTATTTTGAAATCCAATCAGGACGCGATCGATATCGCATGCTCGCTCTGCCTGTATACCATGAAAACGCAGGTTTTTCTTGACGGAAATAAGCGCGCTGCAGTGATTTTTGCCAATCAGTATCTGATTGCGCATGGTGGCGGGTTTATCGTTATCCCTGAGAAGTATGTATCAACGTTCAAAAAAATGCTTGTGAAGTACTATGAGGGCGATGATGATGGAGAGATTATGGGTTTCTTAAAAGAAAAATGCTGGAGAAGGTTTTGAGACGTCCCGCCTTTCATTTCATAATTGCTTCAAACGCATGATCTGCAGCGGTCCGGGCGTGGCACTGCAAAAAAGGTACTATATCTTTCTCCTCATGGCTGTGGTAAGGTTTGATTAGCCGATATTCAATCGTTTAAAGCTAAGAGGTGAGCGTCATGAAAAACATACGAATGGTGCTGTTTGGAGAACTGATTCTGTTTGTCGTACTGTTTGCTTTTGCGCTTTCAAACGCAACCATATCCTCCGTGTTATGGTTTGTCGATTTTCCTTCCCTGATACTGATCGCACTGGCGTTGATTCCCGGGCTGATCATTATGGGAGCATGGAAGGATTTCCTGAAGTCGTTTTCTGTCGGCGTAAAGCATTACAAGCTTCTGGAGCTAAAAAATATCGTCGGGGCGGTTGTTGCGGCGCAGAAGCTGACGGTGTTGGGCGCACTGTTCGGTATCATCACATCCGCGGTGCTTCTTATGGGAGCATTGGATGATTATACGTTAATCGGCGCAAGGCTGGCAATGTGTTTTCTGTCCGGTCTTTATGCTGTGGTTGTGGAGTTCTTTCTTTTGCCGCTGAGGTGGAATGCCGAACGCAGGATGAATGAAGAGATGGATCTGGGGGATGAATGAGCCCGAGATCACAAAAGAAAAGTATCTCAGGGTCGCCCGCAGGTTCGGGTTGACGAAACGTGAGCTTGAGTTGGGCTTTTTGAAGGTTTCCGGTTTTACAAATCGAAGGATTGCATATATGTTTGGCATATCGGAACAAACGGTCAAAAACCATTTCTCGCACATTTACGAAAAAGCATGGGTTCCGGGAAGAAAAGAGTTTCGGGAGCTGTTTGTTAAGGATGCGTAAAAAAAACGGAGATCGCGCGAACGTAAAAAAAGGACTGGCAGTCTTTTTTATACTGTTTCTTCTGCTCGCAGTGTTCAGTGTTTTCAGCATGTACCGGCGTTATCAAAGAGAGCGGTTTGCATATGAGGATCATCTTGAAGATGCGGTGATACAGATCGATGGTGAGGCGGTCACGCTGCGCAGGTTTGGCTATTACATCTACAAGGTGGAGGATTTTGTGCAGCAACAGGCTTTGCTGTATGACAAAAATGATCCCGTCCAATACTGGAATGTGCATTTTTCTGCGGGAGCGGATTCCGTTTTTATGAGGGACTATGCAAAGGAAATCGCGATGGAAACATGTATCCGTGATTTGATTTATGCGCAGCGCGCGCGGGAGGAAGGATATGCGCTTTCCGCGGAAGAAGAGCAGCAGGCACTTGAACGGTCGCGTAACGTATTTGATGGTATGGAGCCCGCGCAAAGGGACGCGACCGGATTGACGTGGGAGGACATATTGTACATCGAACGTGATAAACTGATCGGAGAACGATATGCGGACAACTATCTGGCCTCCCACGATGTCACCGTATATGGAGATTCCGCGTCAGGCGCATTGTCCTACGACGGTGCATACTATTTGCAGGTAATAAAGCCGCAGCATACGGTGATCCTGAACGAGGATCTGATCCGGAGGCTTTCCGTTGGCACAATCACGGTGAATATGGGAAGAGCGGAAAAATGAGCTTTATGCAGGGTCATAAAACAAGCAATCGATCGAAAAAAAGAGCAGACCGTATTTCAGGTCTGCTCTGATATTGTTTGAAGGGTTTTTGGGTTACTCTGTCGGAGGAACGTATCTATTTTATTCTCCACTATATAAGACAATACATTTCGGTAAGTGGTTTTATATTTTTGAAAAGAATTTCCCCATAACAAAAAGAAATCCCAGAAAGCCGCCATCCAAGCGACTTTCAGGGAAATCTACCGAATCGGAGTGACTGGATTCGAAGGCGGCCCACATTCCGCAATACCGAGGTCCCCCGGACCTCGTGCGACTAATTGTTTTCCCGGAAGGGAACAGAAGAGTACCTGTAGTCCCATTTGTTCCTGTAAAATCTGTGATTTCAACATTTCAAGCGCATCGAAAATGAAAGTGTCGAAAAACAGTGAGTGGATTCCAATGCGTATTTGTTAGAACGCTCGTTAGAACAAACCGGGGCACGGTTCTGCACTCTTGTGGATAAATCAAGCGGATTTCTCGCCGGCAAGTTCTTTGACTTCATTAAGCTTAAGACCGGAATAGCGAGCAATTTGCTCATGTGTCAGCAAATTGTCCTTCAGCATCTCCAGCGCATTTTTCACCATGGTTTGATGCGCGGTTTCGTTTCGCATGTCTTCCATAGCTTTACACATAGCCGTCACTCCTTCCTCGGTTTCTTTGAAATAGTGCGCCCTGTCACGTAATTCCTTAAAATGCATATCTGCCGGTTTCCTACAGTGAAAATCATGCATCAGCTTTCCTAATTCCGTGTCATCCTGGACTTCGCTGTTCACATACAGAATATGAAGCCCGTCATCAAACAGTTTGTCCGTGCCATCCAAATAACGATTAAAAGAATACAAAGGTTTATTACCGCCAAAAACGTCGTTTTCCGTTATGAAAATGATGAATGTTTCCGGCAAGTCACTGAAATCATCGCCTGGTTGCAGGACATTCATATCCTTTAATCCGCCGTGGAACCTTGCGCGTCTTGGATTTGTTCCTGCGTCGTCGCGTTGAATCTCTACATCATATTCTGTGCCGTCCGCATCGGATGCATCCACATCCAACGTAATAGATCGGCCGTGCAGATTTTTTAACACATTCTGTGTTTTAACGTCTTTTACCATTAACTGCGGCTTGTTCATGATAATCCGAAGCATCAACTCCACACCCTCCGGATATTCATTGAAAAATGCCGTCATATAATCGTCGTCCATCAGCCTAAAATCGGCTATCCGTTCCAGATCTTCCTCGTGCTGTCTGGCCTCGTCTTTCAGTTCAATCCCCATTGTTCCCTCCAAACTTTCTTCAAACAAATTATACCATTTTTTGCTGACGCAGAAAAGAAGCCGGTTTTTATCTCAAAATAAAAGCGCATGTTATTTTTTTATGGTGTCAGGTTTTTATCATCCCAATCGTATAATAAGTGAAGGCCCTTCAAAACGAAACAAGGATGAAGCCATATGCCATACATGGACAACCGTAACGCAGAACGTTTGATAAACACATATGCAGACATGATCCTCAGGATCAGTTTTATGTATCTGAGGCAGACACATGACGCAGAGGACATCTGCCAGACAGTGTTCCTGAAGCTATTAACACGGGACATACATTTCGAGAATCTGACGCATGAAAAAGCCTGGATCATACGTACCACGATCAATGCCTGCAAAGACCATCTGCGAACGGCGTTTTGGAACCGGCATACTGCCTTGGACACGGCGAATGAAATACCCGCGCATGAAGCGCCAAGATCGGAGCTGTTGGATCAGGTGATGGCGCTGCCAAAGAACTACCGGATCAGTATCTACCTGCACTATTATGAAGGTTATCCGGTTCAGGATATCGCGGCTGTGCTGGGCAAATCGGAAAATACGGTTTCGGCATATCTGTCCCGCGGCAGAAAAAAGCTGAAGGCGGAACTGGAAAACAACGATGTGGAAAGAAATACGGAAGGAGCGATGTGCTATGTCCAGAAATATTGAAAGAGAATTCCAAAGCGCCATGAACGGGCTTGTGTTTTCATCCAATGACAAGAAGCGCCTGCTGGAAAAAGTTACGCAGACAGGCGCAAGCTATTCGAAAAGTGAGGTAATCAAAATGAAAACAAAGAGTATTCCGAAGGCGGCAGCGATCGTTTTGGCAGGTGTCATGGTAACCGGCGGAACTGCATTTGCGGCATCCAGAATCCTGTCCTACGAGGCAAGTTCTCTTGCACACTATGAATACACGTCCGCTGCGGAAATGAATACGGAGAAAAGCGCACCAGTCTTCCCGGAAACGCTTGGCGCGGGATATGTTTTTGACGGCGGCAATGATGTCTATGTAAGCGGCAAGGACGATGCAGGCAATGCACTTGGAAAATGGACGGATCAAAGAGCCGAGTACCAACACGCGGACGGAACAAGCATCAGCCTCTCCGCTTCAGGGCAGCCTGCGGATGACAATGGAAGAACGCCGACCGAGACACGCGAGATTGCGGGCACGACGGTAGCTTATAACTATGACGAGTACCTGCTTCTTCCCGATGAAAACACGGAGCTTGATCCTGCGGTCAAGGCCCGCATGGAGACAGACGACCACTTCTTTGTCAGTTACGGCGGAGAAGAACAGGAAACCTACTTCTTCCGGAGTGTATCGTTTGTAAAGGACGGTATCAGTTACAACCTGAATACCATGGACGAGATTTCCGAGGACGAACTGTTCTCCATGGCGGAGGAACTATTGACAAGATAAATGCCAGTCAAACTAAATCGCACATAAAGGGTGGTAAGATCCGCATTCATGCATCTTACCGCCCTTTTTTGTCATCTTACCGTATATTGCGAGACAGACCGCCGCTTTTTGATTATGATTGATACAGATGACAGGAGGATAGAAAACCATGAAAGTCACAGTCGAAATTGCACCGAAGTATAACCCGCCGTATGCGATCATTTACGCAGATGAGATCAACAGCGAGGTCCAGCGCGCGATGGATCTGCTGGATGGGGATTCTGCGCCGGTAACCGCACAGGCGGGGGAACGAATGGTGATCCTGCAGCCCGCGGAGATTAGCATGGTACGCGTGGAAAACGGTCAGACAATGATCTATGACCAAAAGAAAAACGTTTATTATTCCAACAAACGGCTGTATGAGATCAGGGACCGCATCGGTGCGGATTTCCTGCAGATTTCCAAATCGGCACTGGTGAACCGCTCCTGCCTGTCGAGTGTGGAGGCCGGTTTTAACGGCACACTCCTGCTGCATCTGAAAAACGGACTGAAGGATTATGTATCACGCAGGTATCTGCCTGCATTCAAACAGTATCTCGGATTATAGGAGGAATCATCATGAATATGAAAAGTGTTATCAACAATTGTTTACGGGGAATCGGAATTGCGGCGGTGATTGCATCTGTCAGCAGCATTCTATATGAGGTTTCAAATGGCGGAGTAATGGAGAGCGGCGGATACTTCTTCACAAAAATGGTTCTGGCGAGTATTGCAATTGGTATCGGATGGGGTGCACCTGTATTTCTGTATGAGGAGGAAAAGCGCAGTACGCTGCAGAGTGCAGTACTCCATATTCTGATCGGCTGTACGGTGATGATGATCGCGTCCTGGGTGGCCGGCTGGATTCCGGCAGAAAAAGGCCTGCCGGTGGTGCTGACAGTCATCGCAATCCAAGTCGGAACGGCACTCCTGATCTGGTTTTTTATGTATCAGCGGAACAAAAAGCTCGCCACCAAGATGAATGAGCGCATGCAGGAACTGAGCCGCAAATTGAATTAAGACAGGGGAGCCAGGAGCCGGCTCTTCGTAAGGGAATAACTGCGGATTCGTTAGAACGTTCGTTAGAACGAGGCGAAAAAAAGCGTTTTTCCATCATCGGATTCCGCGGAAAAGAAAAAGCCGGAAAGCCTTATCGATACTGGCTTTCCGGCCTCGTCGGAGTGACTGGATTCGAACCAGCGGCCCCCACGTCCCTAACGTGGTGCTCTACCAACTGAGCCACACCCCGATATGTAGTTGTATTTGATGTGGACCAGCGGCCCCCACATCTCGTGACCGACGTCCCCCGGACGTCGACTCGTCTAACGTGGTGCTCTACGACGTCCCCCAAAAAATGCTTTCTCATTATACATGAGCAACGTTGAAAAAGCAAGCGTCACGTAGCCGCAGATAAACAGCGTCATAAAACCACGGATAAACGGTGTCATTTGACCGGGGACGATCGTGCCATGCCGGGGACATCGCTTCCCCGGGGCTCAGAGGGCAGCGAGCACGCGGCGCAGTGTAAAGAGCATCGTCACAAAACAGGCCGTTCCGCCGATGATATTGCTGACAGGTTCCGCGCGGAACACGCCGTCGGTGCCCATCGACAGGGGACCGCTCAGAAGATAGATCAGCGGAACGACCAGCACGACCTTGCGGAAGATGGAAAAGAAGATGGCCTGTTTCTTAAACCCCAGCGCCTTGAAGACGGACTGTCCGCTGTACTGCAGCGCCTGGAACACAAAGGCGCGGAAATAGATACGCATCGCGTGTGCGGCGGGCGCAAAGAGCGTCGTATCATCCGTAAAGATCCGCACAAAGGCTTCGGCGCGCCATTCCACAAGAAGCCAGACGGCAAAGGTGTAGGAAACACCGATGAGTGTCATGAGCCGGACCGCTTTTTTGATCTGGATACCGTGCCGGGCACCGTAATTGAAGCCGATCAGCGGTGCCGTGCCGTCGGCGACGGCAAGCGGCGGCGTATCGAGGATATTGCGCACGCTCGCCACAACCGTCATTACGGAGACAAAGATCGCGCCCCCGTGCGCAAGAAGTGCGTTGTTGCAGGCGATCTGCACGAGAGAATTGGTCGCCTGCATGACAAAGGACGCAAAACCGAGTCCCACGATATCCCGTGCATGGATAAAACGTGCGGACACGGGAAACATTTTCAGGGCATCACCGCCGTACCAGGGCATTTTCAGCCGGAACTGTGTCTTTTTCCCGCGGAAAAAAGACAATACAAAGAAAAAGGAGAGCGACTGCGCAAGGACGGTCGCGATGGCGGCACCCCGGACTCCGAGGCCCAGCACAAAGATAAAAACCGGATCGAGCACCAGATTGGTCACGGCACCGATCACGATCGTCAGCATCCCGATCCTCGGAAATCCCTGCGCGTTGATAAAGGGATTTAAGCCCGAGGCGGTCATCGTAAAGAGTGTGCCGCACAGATAGATACGCGCATAGGGCAGCGCGATCGGAAGCAGCGTTTCGTCCGCCCCGAAGAGTGTAAGGAGCGGTGCGGCCAGGTATTCGCCGCACACAAATACAACCACGGCCGTACAGACCATGAGACGGAAGGCCGTATGCAGAATGTCATCCGCTTTTTTGGTATCCCCCGCACCGAGCGCAATCGAAAACAACGGGGAAGCCCCCATGCCGAACAGATTGGTCAGACCGGTAATGATGATGATCACCGGAAACACGAGCCCGACTGCGCCCAGGGCATCCGTCCCCTCACCGGGGATCCGGCCGATATAGACGCGGTCGACGATATTATAGAGCAGCTGAAGGAGCTGTGCAACCAACAGCGGAAGGGCAGTCTGCATGATATTGGAAGCGACCCTTTCGCTTCCGAAATCCACGCGTTTCATACGGATATTGTACCACAAACCGGCGCGGGCAGCAGGCGCGGCCGTTTGCAAAAATCCGTCATTTTTACCATAGAAAGGATAGCAGGGGACAGTAATTTGTGGTATGATTGTACATATGAGTGTACAGTCCGCAGGTGAAACCGAAAAAATGATCCGCAGGCAGACCGGTGCCGATGACCGCACGATGCAGATGCTTCTGACCGGCATTGACAGTCTCAGGCAGCTGGTGGATGATCATGCGCAGGTGCTCGATGCCGGAAAACTGGAGGAGTTGCGGGCGGATGTCTGTGCTTCGCAGAAGGTACAGGGCATGGTCGACGCATGCACCATCGTGTGCGGTGAGATGTCGGATGTACGTAAGGTGGCGGAAGGATATGTCGGCGCACAGTTCATCGAATCGGACGAGGATGCGCTGGATGCTGTGTGCGAGCTGATCAATACGGCAAACGGCGTATTTGCCCGCAGCATCATCGACGACGACGAGGATCTCGAACCGCCGTTTTACCGTCACACACCTTCGATTGTGGCGGGTGACGAGATCTATGTGCTTACGATGCGGCTTTGTGATGCGACGGTGCGTTTTTGCATCGCATACGGCGCCGGCATCGCGGGGGAATAAGGAGGATAAGAAAGTGGCCAATATACTGATTGTGGATGATTCGAGGATCTCCAGAAGAGTGCTGCGCAATTCACTCGAGCTCCAGGGACATACGGTCGTCGGGGAAGCCGGCAACGGGGACGAGGCGCTGCGCATGTACGAGGAGCTGCAACCGGACCTCGTGACGATGGATATCACGATGCCCGGCATGGACGGCCTCGAGTGCCTCTTCCGTCTGAGGGAAAAGGATCCGGATGCCAAGGTCATCATGATAACCGCGGCGGGGACCAATGACAAGATGGTCAAGGCGGTCAAGTACGGATGCGTCGACTACATCGTCAAGCCCTTTGACGAGGAACTGTTAAAAGAGACGATCGAAAAGCACGCCTCCTGACGAAGGCGTGCCCCGTGTTTTTTACATATCATCGGCAGCGCTTATTTCCTTTGCGCAAACCATTCATCAATGTTGTCCATGATTTCTTTGGGCAGCATTGTTTTTAGCAGATATCTGGCCAAGCCGTTGAAGAAAGATGAGGCGCAAAGGATTCTTTCCGGGTATCTGCAATCCGGTACGGATATGGTACAATAGACAGGTCACTGTTCAGGGTTTTTCTTCAGGGGAAAGGAACGGGTACATCTATGAAGGCACTCAGGGAAGCATTGTCCGCAAGTTCTTATCCGGGGAGGGGCATCGTCCTCGGACTCGACGAAAAGGGTACGCACGCGGTTTTGATGTATTTTATCATGGGGCGCAGCGACAATTCCCGTAACCGTGTGTTTGTCGAGGAAGAGATGAAGCTCTTTACAAGACCCTACGATCAGGACAAGGTCGAGGATCCGAGTCTCATCATCTATACGCCGGTACGCACGATCGGCTGCGATACGATCGTCAGCAACGGCGACCAGACCGACACGATTCACAAGGAGATCGTCAAGAGGCAGGCGCAGAAGGCCGAGCAGCTTTCTTTTCACCAGAGCGTCCATATGTTTGACAAGGCGCTGCGCAGAAGGGAGTTCGAACCGGACGCCCCCAATTTTACGCCGCGCATCTCCGGGCTCGCGCATATCCGCGAAGGCGAGTACGGATACGCACTCAATATCTTAAAAGCGGACGGTGCGACCAGGCCCGCATGCCTCCGGCAGACCTTTACCTATGAGGTGCCGCGCAAAGGGCAGGGGCATTTTATTCATACGTATCAGGGGGACGGATCGCCGCTGCCGTCCTTTACGGGGGAGCCTGAGTGCGTGGCGATCACGGGCGACATCGACGAGATCACGGACGCGGCATGGGAAGCGCTGGATCAGGACAACCGCGTGTCGCTCTATGTACGTCTGACCGATCTCAAAAACTCCCGCACAAAGAGCCGTGTCGTCAATGCCAACAAATAATAAAGGAGACCATTCAGGATGAAAGAACTTGCTTTAAAATACGGATGCAATCCCAACCAGAAGCCTTCGCGCGTATATATGGAGAACAACGGGGAGCTGCCCTTTACGGCACTGAATGGCACGCCCGGCTTTATCAATCTGCTCGATGCGCTCAATGCGTGGCAGCTCGTCAAAAGCGCAAAGGAAGCGTGCGGCACGGTCTGTGCGACGTCCTTCAAGCATGTATCTCCCGCGGGGGCGGCCCTCGGGCTTCCGCTCTCCGGCATCGAAAGAAAGATGTATCACATCGAAGAGGACGCGGAGCTTTCGCCGCTTGCCTGCGCCTATGCCAAGGCAAGGGGAGCGGACCGCATGAGCAGCTTCGGCGATTTTATCGCGCTCTCCGACGTCTGTGACGTTTCGACCGCACGGCTCATTCAGCCGGAGGTATCGGACGGCGTGATCGCCCCGGGCTACGAGGAGGAGGCACTCGCCATCCTCAAACAAAAAAAGAAGGGCGCCTACTGTGTGCTCGAGATCGATCCCTCCTACAAGCCGGATCCGGTCGAGCGAAAGCAGGTCTTCGGCGTTACCTTTGAACAGGGCTACAATGATTTCCGGATCGACGAGGCGCTCCTTGCAAACATCGTGACCAAAAACAGGAATCTTCCCGACGCGGCCAGGAGGGATCTGATTCTTTCGCTCATCACACTCAAATACACGCAGTCCAATTCCGTCTGCTACGTCAGGGAAGGGCAGGCGATCGGCGTCGGCGCGGGGCAGCAGTCGCGTATCCACTGCACAAGGCTTGCCGGAAATAAGGCCGACAACTTCCTGCTGCGCCGGCATGAAAAGGTATTGTCGCTGCCGTTCAGGGAAGAAGTCAGACGGCAGGACAGGGACAACGCGATCGATCTCTACATCGGACCGGAAGCGGAGGACGTGCTTGCGGACGGCAGATGGGAGGCACTCTTTACCGAAAGACCCGCGCCCTTTACGGAGGACGAAAAGAAGGCGCATCTTTCGGGATTTACGGGACTCGCCCTCGGCTCCGATGCCTTTTTCCCTTTCGGCGACAATATCGAGCGCGCGGCGAGATCCGGCGTCAGCTATGTCGCACAGCCCGGCGGCAGTGTCCGGGACGACAACGTGATCGAAGCCTGCGATGCGCATGACATGGTGATGTGCTTTACGGGTATGCGTCTGTTCCACCATTAAAGAATGCTCCGGTTTGTCTTCGGCGCTTCGGGCGCCGGAAAATCGCACACGGTCTACCGGGAGATCATCGAACGCAGCCGCAGGGAGCCGGACAAAAACTTTCTGATTCTTGTACCGGACCAGTTTACGATGCAGACACAGCGCGAGGTCGTTGCGATGCATCCCGACAAAGGCATCATGAACATCGATGTCCTTAGTTTTTCGCGTCTGATGCATCGCGTGTTCGGGGAGACATTTTATCCCAAAGAGCAGACACTCGATGATCTCGGAAAGACCCTGGTTCTGATGCATACGGCGGCCCGCATGAAGGAGGCGCTGCCGGTGCTGTCCTCCGGCATGCAAAAGCCGGGCTTTGTCGACGAGGTCAAATCGACGATCTCGGAGCTCATGCAATATGACATCCCGCCCGCCATGCTCACGCAGCTCATCGAAAAGACAAAAGAACGACAGGCACTCAGCTTAAAGCTCACCGATCTGCAAAAGCTATATCAGGGTTTTCTTGATGAGATGCGTGAGCGTTTTGTCACACCGGAGGAGCTGATGGGTGTGTGTGCCGCACGAGTGCCCGGCTGTACGCTGCTGAAGGGGGCGGTGGTGTGTCTCGACGGATTTACGGGATTCACGCCGATCCAGTACCGGCTGCTCCGGGCGGTCTATGCCGCCGCGGAGGAGGTCATCGTGACGCTGACAGCGGCATGCGGAGGCGGAAAAGAAGCTGCTCCCGTACAGGAGGAGCTCTTTGCGCTGAGCAAAAAAACCGCACATGATTTTGCATATCACATGTATCTCGAAGAGCAGTCGAAAGACCCGCGCTATATGCCGTCCTTTGAAGCCTGGGAAGAGGCGCGCAGGAAAGAGGGACGCGATATTTTTCTTACGGGCGATCCCGTAAGGCGCTTAAAGGACAATCCCGCGCTCGCCCATCTCGAGCGGTATCTTTTCCGCCGGATCCCCCGGGCGTATGAAGAGGATACCGACCGGATCCGTCTGTACACGGCGACCACCGCGGGAGAGGAGGTACGGCAGACCTTCCGCGGGATCCGCGCCATGATGCGCGAGGATGCGACGCTTCTGTACAGGGACTTTGCCGTGATCCTGGCCTCCCCCGAAGAGTATGAAGATGCTCTCGCAAAGTCCGCAAAGGATTTCGGCATTCCGGTCTATCAGGACCGCACCGGCTCCGTCCTGCGCAATCCTCTGACCGAATACCTGATCAGCGCAACGGAGGTCGTGCGTACCGGCTATGCGCAGGCCGCCGTTTTCCAGTTTCTCAAAAGCGGCCTCGTCGATATCGATGCGGCCGATTGCGATCTGCTCGAGCGCTATGCGGAGACGTATCATATCCGCGGCAAAAAAGCATGGAATGAGCCGTTTCTGAAGCCCTTCCGCGACCGGTTTCACCGTTCCGAAGAGGAGCTTCTTATGCTGACACGGCGCGTGGAGCAGGCGAGGGCTTCCTTTGCGGCGCGCATGGAACTGCTTGCGGATGCGTCTTCCGGAAAAAGAACCGTCCGCGATCTCGTTACGGCACTCTTCCGGATGACGGAAGCGGACCGTGTGGAAGACAAGCTGCACGCGATGGCGGATATGCTCGAGGAAAGGGGCGATCCTTCGCTTGCGATGCAGTACCGGCAGATCATGCAAAAAACCGTCACCCTCTTTGATGCGCTGGTGGCGCTTCTCGGGGATGAGACGACGGAGCTGAAGACATTTGCGGATCTCCTGGAAGCGGGATTCGGGGAGATGGTCATCGGGACGATTCCTTTGAGCATCGACCGCGTTATGATCGGCGATCTGACGAGATCACGGCTGGGCAGGGTCAGGCATCTGTTTCTGGTCGGTGCCGGCGACTCCGTGATCCCCACGAGGGAAGCGGGCGGCGGATTTCTGACGGAAATCGACCGGGCCTTCCTCCGGGAGATATCGCCGGAGACAGAGTTTGCGCCGTCTCCCTCGGAACTGGCCGGCAACCAGCGCCTCTATCTCTATATGATGCTGACGAGGCCGGCGGAGACGCTTACGATTTCCTGCGCCGCGCTTTCGCCCTCCGGCGCAAGCGATCGGCCCTCCTATCTGTTTGACAGGATCCGGACGCTCTTTCCGCGTCTTGCGGTCACGATGCCGGAGACAGATCCTCTTACCGACCAGGCGGAAACAAAGGAGGATATGGCTGCCCGTCTGGCACATATCAGCAGACAGTATGCGCAGGGTATGCTCATACCGGAAGAGGAAGACAGCTACATGGCCGCCATGGCGGGACTCGATTCCGCGCAAAAGGAACGTCTGCTGCGGGCCGCCTTCCTGCGCTACCGGCCCGCCCGCCTGGAGAAAGAACTGGCACTGCGTCTCTACGGCAGGGAAGCGGTCGGCACCATCAGCCGCCTCGAACAGTTTGCGGGATGTGCCTATGCGCATTTTCTCCGATACGGTCTGCGGCTTTCGGAGGAAGAGAGCGCGTCCTTTGAGCGGACGGATCTCGGCAATATCTATCACGGGGTGATCGAGGCGTTTTCCGAAAGGATCGTGAGAGAGGGGATTTCCTGGCTCGACTTTACGGACGATCAGGCAAAGGAGTATGTCGAAAGCGCGCTCCAAAGTGTCGCCGCCTCCTACCGCGGCGCGGGGCTGTGGGAAAATGAAAGAACCCTCGCACAGATGCGCCGGATCGCGAGGATCCTGACGCGCACGGTAAAGACGCTGCGCTATCAGCTGCAAAAGGGAGAGTTTCTTCCGGAACGGGCGGAGGCACCCTTTGAGGAAGAGATCCGGACCGGAGAGGGGAGTCTGAAACTCTTCGGGCGGATCGACCGCATCGACCTGTGCCGGGAAGAAGGAAAGTGTTATGTCAAGGTCCTGGATTTCAAATCCGGCAGACGCGATTTTGACATCTCCTCCATGTACTACGGACTGCAGCTGCAGCTCGTACTGTATATGGACGGCGCAAAACAGATTGCAAAGGAGGCATATCCGGAGTCGGACGTTCTGCCCGCCGCACTTCTGTATTACCGCGTGAGCGATCCCGTGATCGACCGCAAGGAGCTGAAGGAGGGAACGGACGCAGAGAGAGAGTCGCTTTTGTACCGGAAGCTGCGCACGAGCGGCATAGTCAGCAGCGAGGGAGACGCGATCCGCCTGCTCGACCGGGATTGCAAAGGCACGTCCGACGTGATTCCCGTGGGACGCACAAAGACGGGAACCTTTACCGCGGCCTCACAGGTGCTTGCGGAACAGGAATTTGAAACGATCACGCGGCATGCAAGAAGCATCAGTGTCGCCATGGGAGAGGAGATCCTTTCCGGGGAGATCGCATGCAATCCCGCAAGACTCGGGGAAAGAGACAGCTGCACCTGGTGTCCGTTCGGTGCGGTCTGCGGCTTTGACGAGAGGATCCCGGGGTTTGCCGCACGTGAGTTGCAACAACTCGAAACGCAAGAGGCCATTGCAATGATGAAGGAGAATGCGTCCAAAGAAACAGGCAACAGACAATCAGCACAAGCGGGAGGGAAAGACACATGAAACGCGCTTACTTCTACGGTGATTCGCTGACCTACGGTTTTGATCCGCGCGGCTTTTATGAATCGCGCTATCCGGAATCCGTCCGTTGGACGGATGTACTGCAGAGGCGTCTCGTCGGCAAGTGGGACATCGTCGTCGATGCCGCAAACGGGAGAGAGATTCCCAATGCCGCCTACGAGGTCGAGCACGCACGCAACACGATCATCTCGCATACGCCCTTTGACGTGTTCTGCGTGATGCTCGGGACCAACGACTATCTCAACATGTACCAGCCGGATGTCGTGGAGGTCACCGGACGCATGAAGCGTTTTCTGGAGGATATCAAAGCGCAGGCACCGGTGCAGATGTGCGGCTCGCAGATCATCCTGCTTGCGCCGCCCATGATCCACACATTGCAGGATGAGTTTTACGCCAAGTATGACACGACCAACGGACTGTTTGTCCGTGCGTACGGTGCGCTTGCAGCGCATCTGGGCGTGATGTTTTATGATACGACACAGTGGGGACTGACACCGGCCTTTGACGGCGTGCATCTGTCGGAGGAAGCCAATCTGCCCTTTGCCGATCACATGGAGGAGATCCTCGAGCAGATCGGGCTCGAGCGGGACATGGAGATGGCGGGAAGCGGACTCCTCGGGATGCAGGGAGACATGTGAGTGACCTTTACTGAGGAACAACAAAGCGTCATCGACGCGAGGGATGCGGATCTTCTGGTTTCCGCGGCTGCCGGGAGCGGCAAGACCGCCGTTCTGATCGAACGCATCTTTCAGCGGATCACCAAAGACCGCGTGGATGTCGACCGTCTGCTCGTCGTGACATTTACGAGGGCGGCGGCCGCGCAGATGAAGGAACGCATCCGGCGCAGGATCGACGAGGCGCTGCTCGCGGATCCTTCCGATGAAATACTCCGCAGGCAGGAGCTGTTGCTTCCGCACGCACCGATCATGACGATCGACGCGTTCTGCCAGGACGTCATCCGCAATCATTTTACCGCGATCGATATCGATCCGCAGATGCGCGTGCTCGACGACGGTGAGCGCAGACTCCTGATGCAGGACGTGACGGAAGCGGTGATGGACGCGTGTTATGAAGAAAAGGATCCCGCCTTTTTGCACATGACGGACTGCTACATCAGCGGGGTGGAGGATACGCCGCTGACCGCAATGATCCACGATCTCTTTGCGAAGGCGATGAGCAAGACCGATCCGGAAGCATGGCTTCTTGCGCAGATCGGAGAGGAAGAAGACAGCGAAGAGGCATTCGGTGAGCGCTTTGAGGTCGCGTTTGTCTTAAAGGAGACCGCGCACATGCTGCGCGAAGCGCAGGCGATGTGTGAATCGGCCATTGAGATATGTCTGATGCCTGATGGTCCCGCCCCCTATGAGGAGACGCTGAAGTCCGATATCCGTAAGATCAGGGAAGCGGCGGCAAAGTGCAAAGGCGCATCCTATGATACCGTGCGGGAGGTTCTGCTGGGCATCCGGTGGGACAGGCTCAGGCCGGTCAGGTCTTCCGATGACACGGACCCCGCGCTGCAGCAGGCGGCAAGAGATCTGCGCGATGACATGAAGGGCATGGTCGCGTCCTTTATCGCTTCCTTTTTTACGGAGCCGCTTTCCGAGGTCATGCGGCAATCGCACACGGGAGAAAAAGCCTATCATACGCTGATACGCACGACACTGCGCTTCATGGAAGCGTTTGCGCTTGCCAAGGCGGAAAAAAACGTGATCGACTTTCATGACATGGAGCATCTGGCACTTTCGATTCTTCTTGAAAAAAAAGAAGAGGACGGGGTGGTGCGTTATGTGCCTTCGGACGTTGCCAGAGAATACCGTACCCACTTTGCGGAGGTGATGGTCGACGAGTATCAGGATTCCAACCCGGTGCAGGAGATGATCGTTTGTGCGATCTGCGGTGTCTTTGATACACAGGGGGGGAGGATCCCCCGCTTTATGGTGGGTGATGTCAAGCAGTCGATCTACCGCTTCCGGATGGCGAGACCGGAGCTCTTTACGGAAAAGATGTCTTCTTTTTCAAAGGACAAAAAGGCCGCGGAGCGGCGCATCGATCTGCATGTCAATTTCCGCTCGCGGCCGCAGGTGCTTGCGGGCGTGAATGCGGTATTTCGGGGGCTGATGGGACAGGACCTCGGCGGCATCGATTACGACGAGGACGCGCATCTGGTGCCGGGGCCGCTCTATGACGGAGATCATGAGGACGGCACATCGTCCAATGTCACCGGGCGGGATGCCTACCGCACGGAACTGATCATCGGTGAAAAAAAAGAGGATGATGTCACGGATGAGGCGCTGCTGTGCGCGGTACGGATCCGTTCGCTCATTGAGACACTGCAGGTAAGGGATGAAGAAACGGGACGTCTGCGTCCTTTGCGCTACGGGGATATCGCCGTTCTGATGCGCGCGCAGGCGGGGAGAGACGATACCTTCCGGCGCGTGTTTGAAGCACAGGGGATTCCCGTCTATGTCGAGAGCCGCACCGGCTACTTTGACGCATGGGAAGTGCAGATCATGCTGGACGCGCTGTCCGTGCTGCATAATCCGCTGCAGGATGTCAAGCTCTGCGCCGTCATGCATTCGGTAATCGGAGGGTTTGAGGACGACGATCTGGCGCGCATCCGTGCGGAGGCAATGGAGCAGGGAGGCCCGGACTGGATGTATACGCTCGTACAGCGCATGGCGGACAAGGGGACGGACGATCCGCTGTCTGTCAAATGCGCTTCCTTTATCTCTTTGATCGGGGATCTCCGCAGACGGCTGCCCTCGATGCCCGTACATGAGCTGATCTCGGAGCTCGGGACGAAGAGCGGCTTCTTTTCCTTTATCTCTGCCATGCCCGGCGGGGAGCGGCGCATGGCCAATATCACGGCTCTTATGGAAAAGGCAAGAGCCTTTGAAAAGACCAGCTACCGCGGTCTTGCGCGTTTTATCGGTTATATCGAGGCATTAAAGAAGTACCGGATCGATGAGGGAGAGGCCAATCTCCTCGATGAGAGAGCGGATGTCGTACGCATCATGAGCATCCATAAGAGCAAGGGACTCGAATTTGGCGTGGTCTTTGTCACGGGTCTTTCCAAAAAGATCAACCGGCAGGATGCGCAGGGAGAGCTCGTCATCGACGACGATTTCGGAGGCGCATCGATGTTTCACGATCCTGAGCTGCGTCTGCGCATGACCACGCTCAGGCGCAGTGTTCTCGCCCATAAGGTGACAAGCGATCTGCTCGGAGAGGAGCTCAGGATCCTCTATGTGGCGATGACGAGAGCCAGGGAAAAGCTGATCCTCACGGCAGTGTCGCCGGATATTGCCAGGGAAGAGGCAAGGTTTTACACGCCTGCCCCCGAAACGGACGGTTGTATCTCCTATATGGCAAGACGCGATGCACAACAGGCTCTTGTCTGGCTCCGGCAGGTCCGGGCCCATATCCGGGAGAGTGTCGATCTCTCCTTTATCGGCTTTGAGTCGCTGATGCAGGCCCTGGAGACGCAAAGGGAGGATGCGCTTGACCGTTATACCGCGCTGACGCAAAACCGGCTGACCGGGCGGCAGCGTTCGCTGCAGGAAGGATTTGAATCGCGGTTTACCTACACCTATGCCCATCCCGCCTACGCACATTTCTTTGCAAAAACAACCGTTACCGAATTAAAAGAAGCGGCTCTTGACGAAGGAACGGAGGAGACGGCCCTCCATCCGTACCGCGCGCGGGAAGCGAAAGCGGAGTTGCCGCACTTTCTCTCCGGACATTCCGACGCGGATGAGACGGCCGCGGACGGCGCAAGACGCGGTACGCTCTATCACCGGGTGATGGAGCGCTTACCCGCGCAGATACTGGGATGCGAGGCGCCGGAAGAAAAATTGACCGAGATGGTCGACGCATATATGCGGGGAGAAATCCAAAAAGGATACCTGGAGGAGGAGACGTTGCGGCTGGTTGCTCCTGAAGATATCGCGCGTTTTCTTATGAGTCCGGTCGCGGCCCGCATGCGGCGTGCGCTGGGAGCGGATCATCTCTACAGGGAGCGGCAGTTTATGATCGGACTGCCTGCGCGTACCATCGACGAGACGCTGCCCGAGGAGGAGATGACGCTGGTGCAGGGCGTGATCGACTGTTATTTTATGGAGGAGGACGGGCTGGTGATCCTGGATTACAAGACGGATCGTGTGCGGGAGGCGGAAGAGCTCCGGCGTCGTTACGAAACACAGCTTGCGTATTATGCCAAAGCGCTCACGCGGCTGACCGGCTGTAAGGTCAGGGAATGTCTGATTTATTCCTTTGCCCTGCAGGAGGAAATTGTCTGCGATATTCACACAAAAGTCTGAAAGTATGATAAGATAGTGGAGCCGGTATGGGACAAAATGCAAAGGGGAGCATTTTGAAATGGATGTTGCACAGGAACTGACGCGTTATGTCGAGCTGACAAGCTGGATCAAGGAACTGTCTTCGCCGGGCCTTAAGGATGTGGATTCGGCGGAGGATTACCGGAAAATACTCTTACGCAATTTCTCCCGGATCGGGGAACTCGCACGAATCAATGCGGAGATTCTTGACGCGTATATTTTGCCCATTCTTTCGACAGACCGTCTTCTGACGGGGACGGAGATACAGATTTTGCGCGATTTTTACGCACAGATGATGGACGCATACATCATGGAAAACATGGATGCGCCGATCCTGTATCTGATCTCCGGAAGGATCTTAAAGGATGCGGAACAAAAGGAGGACGTCGCGCATCTTATCCGCTCGCTCGATGATTTTATGACGGCTTCTTACGCGGTCGTGGAGATGACGGACCGCCTGTGTCCGGCGGTCGACTCCTTTTACAAATACCGCAACGACGGACTGCGTGCCGCAAAAAGACTGCTGGAGTTTCTGGACAAGGACCGCTTTGCGGCGCTGCCGGACGAAGAGACCAAAAAGATCATTCTCGTCACATCGCGTTATGCCATCTCCATGTATCAGCACCCCAGGGGACAGACGGACAGGGCACTGGTCGATGAGGGCTTTGCCATGCTCGGGCGTGCGCTCGAGATCATGGACGATCCCTTCTACGGGGACCAGGTTCCTTCCTATGACTGGCGGTATCATGAATACCGGACGCTGGAGTATTTCTGCAATATGACGGAGCATCTCAATGCACTGGGTCTGAGCAAAGAGCAGCTCGAGAGGATCCACGGGCACGCGGAGCGTCTTTCGCAGCTGCGGGCTTCCGATCCCGCGTATTTTGATTCGTTCAGCACCGAGGAGATGCTGCGTGTCAGCCGTCTGCGCATCGCTTATCTGTGCGGACGGATGTCCGTTGACGAATACCGGGAACGGCTGATGCTGCTGTCGGAAAAGGCCAAGTCGGATGATTATTCGATTTTCAACAATGTGCTGCGGATTCTTGCACCGCTCGAATACCTGCTGACCGTCGATCCGGCGCATATGTCCGCCAGACAGGAGCAGACGGTCACGCGTATCTACCGGGATACGATCTCCTATGTGCACCGCATTCCCAAGATCGGCAATTTTACGTTTATGCTCGGGGACATCACATGGATGCTCGATCATTTCATCGAAGTGCCGGGGGGTGTCGATTTTGAGACGCTTGCGATGGAACTGCTGGCGGCCCTCCATCCGCCGACCTATGTACACTCCCTGTCGGTGGCGGACCTGAGTGTCTGTATCGCCAAGCATCTCTATGAAAAGGATCCGTCGTATTTTGCGCAGATCCCCGGCTATCCCGACAGGGAAAAGATGCGCGAAGTGATCTGGCATGCGGCGGCCTGCCATGACATCGGCAAGCTCTTTATCGTCGATACGATCATCACCTACAACCGCGATCTCTTTGACGATGAGTTTTTCTGGATCAAGGCGCATCCGCAGATCGCGTCAGAGCTTCTTGCGCGTCACGCGGAGACAAGAGAGTATGCCAATACCGCCCTGATGCATCATCGTTTTTATGACGATACCGCGGGGTATCCCGCGCAATACAACATGGCGGACATGCAGGATAAGACGCTCGTCGCGATTGTCGAGTGCGCGGACTGTCTCGACGCGTCGACCGATGATGTGGGACGCTCTTATAAGCGGGGAAAGACGCTCGAGGATTTTATCGGAGAGCTCAGGGACGACGGCGGATCCCGCTTTGCCCCGTATCTCGTGGAGCTCTTTCAGGACGAGGGTCTGCGCGAGGACCTGGAGGGCATCTTAAAGGGCGGCAGGGAGCGCAATTATTACAAGACCTATATGGTGCTGGAGCGTGTATTAAAGTGAAGGAAGAGATCACATTACGCGAAGCGCTCGACAAATACGTCGAGATGACGATCTGGATCAGGGAACTGTCGAGTCCGGACCTTTCGGGCGTGAAGGGGGCGGAGGAGTACAGGGAAAAACTGCTGCGCAATTTCTCCCGCATCGGCGAACTCGCCGCGATCAACGGGGATATTCTGGAACGCTATGCCTATCCTTTGCTGGACGGGGAGAGGCTGCTTACGGACGACGAGGTGGAGGACTTTTTGCATTTCCATCACGCCATGCAGGATGCGCTCCATATGGAAAATCTGGACATTCCGCTGATGCACCGCGTCATGCGGAGGCTCCTGGAGGATGCCGTCAAGAAGCAGGATGTCGCAAGACTCATCCGCGAACTGGACGGTTTTATCACGTCGAGCTATACGATCATCGAGATGACGGCAAGGTTTTACGACTGCGATGATTCCTTTGCCCGTCTGAGAGCGGCCGGCAGGCTCACGGCAAGGAAGCTCCTCACCTTTCTGGAAAAGGATGTCTTTGCGTCCCTCCCCGATGAACATACCAAACAGATCGTGATGGTCAACGCCCGCTATGACTATGCGATGATGCAGCCTTATACGGGAGAGCGTGACGCGCATGCGATCGAAGAGACCATGTCTATTTTGCGGCACGCGCTTGCCATCATGGACGATCCTTTTTACCGGGAGCAGCTGCCGAATTATGACTGGCGGTATCATGAATATCGAGTGCTGCAGTATTTTTGCAATCTCACCGATTACTGCAACCGCACGGGCCTTGATGAGGCGCAGTGCAGGGAGGTATGCGGCTACGCGTCGCGCTTCTACGAGCTGTGGATGTCGGATGTCGAATATTTTGAGGGAATCGAGTCGAGAGAGCTGATGACGATGACGGTTCTCAGAAACCGTTATCTTGCGGGGGAGATTGAAGGGGACGATTATCGTGCGGCGCTTATGGAGCTGCACAAAAACGCGACGGCGGATCAGTTTTCCTTTGATGACAATTCCGTACAGGTGATGATCCCTTTGGAGGCGGTATTGTCCCTGGATCCCGCGCATCTGACCGCAGAGCAGGGCGTGCTTGTCACGGATTTTTACCGTTCGATCATCTCTTATCTCTACCGGATGCCAAAGCTCGGCAATCTGTCCTTTCTGCTGACGGATCTGAGCTGTCTTCTGGATCATTTTATCGACGTGCCGGACGGCATCGATTTTGAGACGATGTGTCTCGAACTGATGGCGGCCGTGCATCCGCCGACCTATGTGCATTCGCTCTCGGTCGCGGATCTGACCGTCTGCCTCACAAAGCACCTTTTTGACAAAGATCCCGCACTCTTTGAGGGAGTGCCGGGCTATCCCGACAGGGAGGCGGTGCTCGATTTTGCGTGGCACAGCGCGGTATGTCATGATTTCGGCAAGCTCTATATCGTCGAGACGATCATGACGTACGGCCGGAGTCTCTATGACATGGAATTTGACTGGATTCGCGCGCATCCCTCGATCGGCGCAAGGCTCCTTGCACAGCACGGGTCGACGGCCCTTTTTGCCAATGTCGCAAAGGGACATCATAAATGGTACAACGACAAGGGAGGATATCCCGCGGACTTTACGCTCGCTAACGCAAAGGACCGCACGATGATCGAGGTGGTCACCTGTGCGGACTGTCTCGATGCCTCGACCGATGCCGTCGGGCGCAGCTACAAAACCGGCAGGACGCTCGATGATTTTATCGCGGAGCTGAAGGAGAGGAGCGGCACGCAGTATGCGCCGTATCTTGAGAAGCTCGTCACGTCCGGGCCCGTGTACCGCGAACTCGACGCGATCCTGAATGCCGGCAGGGACGAAAATTACCGGCGTACGTACCGCATTCTGGAGCGGGTGTAACGGCGCGTCCCGGGAATCGTCCGCACGTTTTCTACAGCAGACGGATCCCGTGTTCCTGACACGCACGCACCATTTCCAGCGGCCAGAGCGACGACTGCACCTCCCCGATATGTGCCTTTCGCAAAAAGAACATGCAGATGCGGGACTGTCCGATGCCTCCGCCGATCGAAAACGGCAGCGCGTCCTGCAGGATCGCCTTCTGGAAGGGAAGCGCGGCGCGGTCTTCGCAGCCGGCTTTTTTTAATTGCTCCCGAAGCGAGGAGGCATCCACGCGCACGCCCATCGAGGAGAGCTCGAGTGCGATGTCGAGCAGCGGATAGTAGACCAGGATATCGCCGTTCATGGACCAGTCGTCATAGTCGGGCGAGCGTCCGTCGTGCGGCTTACCGTCCGAGAGCACATCTCCGATCTGCGTGATACAGACGGCCCCGTGCTCTTTGGTAAAGAGATATTCTCTCTCCTTTGGCTCATGAGAGGGATACAGGTCGAGCAGCTCCTGTGAGGAGATAAAGGTGATCTCTCTTGGCAGGATCGTCTCGATGTAGTCGTATTCGATCGCGAGAAACTGTTCCGTTTTACGCAGCGCCTTGTAGACCTGGCGCACCGCCTCGCAAAACGTCTCCATGGTGCGTTCCTCTCTCGTGATGACTTTTTCCCAGTCCCACTGGTCGACATAGATCGAGTGGATATTGTCACAGGTCTCGTCGCGCCGGATCGCGTTCATGTCGGTGAAGAGTCCCTTTCCCACGTAGAAATCATAGACCTGCAGCGCATGGCGCTTCCACTTGGCCAGGGACTGCACGATCTCCGCGTTGTGATCGGCATCGTGCAGGATGTCAAAGGCCACCGGACGCTCGTAGCCGTTTAAGTTGTCATTCATGCCGCTTAAGGGATCGACAAAGAGCGGCGCGGATACACGCAGCAGATTGAGTCTGGCGGACAGCATCCCCTGGAAGGTGTCCTTGACGGTTTTGATCGCGACCTGTGTTTCGTGCAGGTCGAGATCCGAGCGGTAGTTTGCGGGAAAAATCAGTTCGGACATATGTTTGCCTCCTCTAAGCTTACATTTTATTATATACCAAAATGTGATAAAATATACAGGCTATGCAAAAAAAAGAACTGATGGGTTATGTGGAGTTGTCCAACGAGATCCGCACGCTGTCGTCGCCCCTGATCGAGTCGATGGACGGTGAGGAGGATTACCGGACTACACTCCTTGAAAACTTTATGCGGATCGGAGAGCTTGCGCGTGAAAACGGCAGGATTCTTGAACGTTTCTTCTGGCCGCTGATGGATGCGAACCGGGAGCTTGACGGCAGGGATGTCGCGTGCCTTCGCGAATTCGGCAAAGCGATTCTCGATGCGCGCAGCGCGGAAAACCTGGATCAGATGATGGTCTTTTTGCAGGCCAAGCGTCTCGTGGAGGATGCGGAGAAAAAGGGCAATGTGCCGGTGCTCATACGCGCACTCGATGACATGGTCGCCGCTTCCGGCGCGATGGCGGTGATGACACTGAGACTGTATCCGGTTTCGAGGGATTTTATCAACTACCGCGAACTGGGGCTTTCCGCCGCGGTGAAGCTGCTGCATTTTCTGGAACCGGACCGCTTCCGGCAGCTGGGACCGGAGGAAAAGGAAGCCGTGCTGATCAACGCGCGCTATGTCTGTATTCTCTTCCAGAGAGAGGATCTTTTGGGAGACGAGGAGACAAACGCCGCCGATCTGGACACGATGGAGAGGGCCTACAGGCTGGCGGAAGATCCCTTTTACAGGGAACAGGCGCCGGCGTATGACTGGGACTATCATACCTACCGCGCCCTGCAGTATATCTGTCTGCCGACGGAGTATAACAACCGCCGGGGATATACCGGGGCACAGCTTGCCGTGATCGAGGGATATGCGGAACGGCTCAAACTCTTTTATGAGGCGCATTATGAACAGTTTTCCGCGTTCGACCGCAGGGAGATGGTGGACCTTTTGGTCAACCGGGCCAGATATCTTTCGGGGAAGATGTCCCTTCAGGAATATCGTGAGGCCATGCGCCTTGCACCCGCGATGTGTGACGAAAACGATTTTTCCTACGATGCCTGCATTCTGAAGATCCTTGCACCGATCGAATACCTCTGTACCCTGGATCCCGGGCATCTGTCCGCGGAAGAAAAGAGGCTCATCGGGGAGTATTACCGGGGTCTGATCCTGCATCTGCACCGCCTGCCGCAAAAAGGAACGCAGATGTATCTGCTGGGGGATATCGCCAATGTGCTCACCTCCTTCATCGACGTGCCCGGAGGCATGAGCTTTGAAAGCTTCTGTCTGGAGCTGACGGCGGCCATTCATCCGCCGACCTATGTGCATGTCTTAAGCGTTGCGGACTTTACGGTCTGTCTGACCAGACATCTGCTCAGGCGTCATCCGGAACTCTTTGTCGGCATGCCGGGGTATGACACGATAGAGCAGGTGCGCGAAGGGGCGGAGGATATCATCTCCTTTGCCGGTCATGCGGCGCTTCTGCATGATATCGGCAAGCTCTTTATCGTGGAGACGATCATCACCTACGGCAGACCGCTCTTTGACTGTGAGTTTGGCTGGATCAAGACACATCCGGAGATCGGTGCCGTTCTTTTGGAAAAGCACGACGCCACCAGGCGTTACGCCAATGTGGCCAGGGGACATCACCGCTGGTACAACAACGGCGGCGGCTATCCGGAGACGTATGATTTTGATGCGGCGCCGGATAGAGTGATGGTCGCGATCGTGGAATGCGCGGACTGTCTCGACGCCTCCACCGACAGTATCGGCCGATCTTACAAGACGGGCAAGACACTGGAGGATTTTATCGAAGAGGTGCAGCAGGGAGCGGGCACGCGCTATGCACCGTACATGGCAGAGCTTTTGACGGTCCCGGAGGTGCAGTCGGATCTGCGCAAGGTCTTAAAGAGCGGCCGGGACGACAATTACCGCAAGGCATACCGGATACTGGAAGGACTCTACGAAACGACATAAAACGTCCGGCGGGCGTTAAGGAGGCATTATGACAGACAATCTCAGTAAACTGCGCGAACGCGCACTTGCACAGATCAGGGAAGGCACAACGCCGGAAAAGATCGAGGAGGCGCGCGTCGCCTTTTTGGGCAAAAAGGGCGAGCTGACAGCGATGCTCAAATCCATGAAGGATCTGTCCGCGGAGGAGAGACCCCGGTTCGGCCAGGCCGTGAACGAGCTCAGGGACGAGATCGAGCGCGCGATTGAAGAGGCACAGGGGGCGATGAAGCGCACGATGCGCGACGCGCAGCTGGCCGCAGAGACGCTCGATGTGACGCTGCCGGCCGGCCGCATGCAGATCGGTCATCCGCATCCCAACACTCTGGCACGCAAGGAGATCGAGCGGATATTCATCGGCATGGGATACGAGGTTGTCTCGTCCACGGAGATCGAAAAAGACTATTACAATTTTGAAGCACTCAATATCCCGGCGGATCATCCGGCCAAGGACGAACAGGATACCTTTTATCTCGGCGGCGAGTTTCTGCTGCGCACGCAGACATCCGGCGCACAGGTCCATGAGATGGAGAAGGGGCGCATCCCGATCAAGATGATCTCGCCCGGCCGTGTATTCCGTTCCGACGAAGTGGACGCGACACACTCGCCGACCTTCCATCAGGTGGAAGGCCTTCTGATCGACAAGGGCATCACGTTTGCGGACTTAAAAGGGACGCTTGCCGTATTTGCCAGGGAATTCTTCGGCGAGGACACAAAGGTCAAATTCCGTCCGCACCATTTTCCTTTTACGGAGCCGAGCGCGGAGATGGATGTCTCCTGCTATAAGTGCAAGGGTGCGGGCTGTCGCTTTTGTAAGGGATCGGGCTGGATCGAGATCCTGGGCTGCGGCATGGTGCATCCGCACGTGCTCGAGATGAGCGGGGTCGACCCGGATACCTACACGGGCTTTGCCTTCGGACTCGGACTCGAGCGTCTGGCACTGTTAAAGTATGAGATCGAAGACATGCGCCTGCTGTATGAAAATGATATACGCTTTTTAAATCAGTTTTAGGATATCATCGCCGCAGGCATTTTGAATGTCGGAGTCGCTTCATGATTCCGACGAAGGAGGAATGCGGAAGGAAACCCAATGTCAGTACAGCCCGAAGCACTTGCTGCTGAGGGCGTAAAAATGAGTATCGTATGCCAGGCGGTGCGACCGACATCGCCGAAGGCGATTAGGAATGTCGGGAGCACGTCATGCTTCCGACGTAAGGAGGAAGCATGAACGCAAGTATGTCATGGCTGAAAGCATATGTTCCGGAGCTCGACGTGAGCGACACCGAATTTACCGACGCAATGACCCTCTCCGGCACCAAGGTCGAGGGATATGAACGCCGCGACAAGAATCTGGAACGCATCGTCGTCGGAAAGATCCTCCGGATCGAAGCCCATCCCGACGCGGAAAAACTGGTCGTATGCAGGGTCGATGTCGGCGACGCCGCAACCCGTTTTGACGTGGAACATGAAAACGGCATCGTGCAGATCGTCACCGGCGCAAAGAACATGCGGGAGGGAGATCTGGTACCCGTGGTGCTTGCCGGCGGCCGGGTCGCAGGCGGCCATGACGGCGCGCCCATGCCAAAGGAAGGCATGGCGATCCGGGCGGGGAAGCTCAGGGGGGTGACATCCAACGGCATGATGTGCTCGATCGAGGAGCTGGGCAGTACCAGAGATTTTTATCCGGAACAGCCCGAGGACGGTCTCTATATCTTTCAAAAGGACGCGGATGTACGGCCCGGGGACGATGCGGTGGAGGCGCTCGGCCTGCATGATACCGTGTTTGAATTTGAAATCACCTCGAACCGCGTCGACTGCTATGCGATGACGGGCGTTGCGAGGGAGGCGGCGGCGACCTTTGGAAAGAAACTCGTACTGCCCGATGAGTCGGTGCATGAGACGGAGGAAAACTGCAGCGATTATATCAGCGTGGAGGTCAGCGATCCGGATCTGTGCACGCGCTACTGCGGCAGGGTCTGTACCGACATCACGATCGCGCCGAGCCCTGAGTGGATGCAGAGGAGGCTTTCTTCCTGCGGGATCCGTCCGATCAACAATCTGGTCGATATCACCAATTACGTGATGCTCGAGTACGGACAGCCGATGCATGCCTTTGATCTTGCCACCGTCGCGGGAAAAAAGATCATCGTGCGCAGGGCTTCGGACGGCGACAGATTTGTCACTCTTGACGGGCAGGAAAGGACACTCGACAAGGACGTGCTGATGATCTGCGACGCCGAAAAAGAGATCGGCATCGCCGGCATTATGGGCGGCGAAAACTCGATGATCACGGAAGGCGTAAAGACCGTTCTTTTTGAGGCGGCGACTTTCAACGGCCCCAATATCCGCAAGTCCTCAAAGCGCATCGGTCTGCGCACGGACAGCTCGTCCTTTTTTGAGAAGGGGCTCGATCCGGCCAATGCCGAAGCGGCCATCAACCGTGCCTGCCATCTCGTGGAGGAGCTTCAGTGCGGCAGGGTGACGAAGGGGATTGTCGAGGTATGCGCACCGCTTCCTCCGCAAAAAAAAATCGTCTTTGATCCGGAAAAGATCAACGCGCTTTTAGGAACGGACATCGAAAAAGAACAGATGCTGGCGTATTTTGAGCCGCTCGGGATCGGATATGACGAACCGTCAAACGAGCTGCTGATTCCCTCCTTCCGGCAGGACTTAAACGCGCTGTGCGACATTGCGGAGGAGGTCGTGCGCTTCTTCGGCTATGACAAGACACCGACGACGCTGCCGTCCTCGCAGGTGTCGAGCGGCAAGCGCACCATGCAGATGGAGGTGGAAGACAGCTTAAAGGAGATCGCAAAGGCGGCGGGATTTTCCGAGGCATACAGCTACTCCTTTGAATCGGCGAGGGTCTTTGACAAACTGCGGCTTGCGCCCGATGCGCCGGAGCGGCAGGCGATCAGAATCGTCAATCCGCTCGGGGAGGATTTTTCGATCATGCGCACGATTCCCCTGAACGGCGTGCTGAGCTCTCTTTCCGTCAATTACAACCGCCGCAACAAAAGCGTAAAGCTCTTTGAATGCGGCAATGTCTATCTGCCGAAATCGCTCCCCCTGACGCAGCTGCCGGATGAGCGGATGATGCTCACTCTCGGGTTTTATACGGAGGATGCGTCCGGAAAAACGGGAGAGGCATTCTTTGCGCTCAAGGGGGTCGTGGAAGAGATGCTTTCGCACCTCGGGATATCCTCCGTATCGTATGAGGTGTCAGAGCGTGCGTACCTGCATCCCGGCCGGCAGGCACAGGTCCGCACCGGGGATACGCCGATCGCATACCTCGGAGAACTCCATCCGGATGTGTGCGAGGCGTATGAGATCGGCGCACGCACCTTTGTCGCCGTGATCGACATCGCATCGCTGATGCCGTATGCCTCCTTTGAGAGGACCTATGCGCCGCTCGCAAGATTTCCCGCGGTGACGCGCGACATCTCCATGACCGTGCCAAAGACGGTGACGCATGCGGCGCTCGAAGAGATGATCAGACAGCGCGGAGGAAAGCTCTTGGAGAGCGTTTCGCTCTTTGATATCTATGAGGGAGCACAGATCGGGGAGGGCCTCAAATCCATGGCTTACGCGCTTTCCTTCCGGGACGCTTCCCGTACGCTTTCCGACGAGGATGTTGCCGGTGCCATGAAGAAGATCTTAAACGGGCTCGAGACACTCGGCGCAAAGCTGCGCACCTGACGTGCCGGGGGGAGATTTCTTTTGATGCAGGATGAGGATACCGCCATGCCGGATGCAGGGGATATACGCGGATACGCAACGGCGGATTATGAGTATGAGCTGCCCGGGGAACTGATCGCACAGGATCCGCTCCCGGACCGCGCGTCTTCCAGACTCATGGTACTGGACCGGGAGAGCGGCGGCATATCGCATCACCGGTTTTCGGAGATCGCCACCTTTTTGCGGGCGGGCGATCTTCTTGTTTTAAACGACACGCGGGTGCTTCCGGTCCGTCTGCACGGTGTCAAAAAAGACACCAGCGCAAAGGTCGAGCTGCTGCTGCTGAAGCGGAAACCGGACGCGGCGGGGCACCCGTACGATGCGGAGAACGGGGCAGAAGGCGGCTTTCTGTGGGAGTGCCTGGTGAAACCGGGAAGGAAGCTGCGCAGGGGCGCGGAGATGTCCTTTTACGGACAGGACGGGGAAGCGCCGCTCCTGAGAGCAACCATTGAGGAGGAGCTTGCGGACGGTAACCGCCTGGTGCGTTTTTCGGTTGACGACAGGCACGGCCGGCGGGAAGCGTCCCTGTCCGGGACGGAGGGGGGAAAGCCCGTCACATTTGAAGAGATCCTGGACAGGCTCGGCGAGATGCCGCTGCCGCCCTACATAACACACAGGCTTGAAGACCGCAACCGGTACAATACGGTCTATGCCGTACATAACGGAAGTGCCGCCGCACCGACGGCGGGTCTGCATTTTACGCCGGAGCTCCTTGAAGAAGTACAGACGAAAGGTGTCGGGATCGCATATGTGACGCTGCATGTGGGGCTCGGGACCTTCCGACCGGTCAGGACGGACGACGTACGAAAGCACCATATGCACAGCGAGTGGTATGCGGTGCCGGAGGAAACCGCACGGCGGATCCATGAGACCAAGAAACAGGGCGGGCGCGTGATCTGTGTCGGGACGACGAGCTGCCGGACGATCGAGAGTGCATCAGGTTGCGCGCGGGAGAAAAAGGCGGCGCACGGGCAGCCGGGGGAGCGGTATGTGCAGGCAGGCACGGGCGAAACGGAGATCTTTATCTATCCGGGCTTTCAATTCCGCGCCACCGACGGACTGCTCACCAATTTTCATCTGCCGCAGTCGACACTGCTCATGCTCGTGAGCGCGTTTGCGGGAAGGGAGCGAGTGCTTAGCGCCTACCGGGAGGCCGTCAGGGAACGTTACCGTTTCTTTTCCTTCGGGGACGCGATGCTCATTCTCTGAGCGCGGAGCCCTTTTGACGTTTGGCAACGGGAAAACGGACGCATGGATTTTCATCATCTGACATTTATTCTTTTCTTTATGCCGTTTTGCGTGATCGTCTACAAGCTTTTAGAGCTTGCGGGCGAAGACGCTCTCGTGCGGCTGCGCAAGGCGTTTTTGATCTGCGCGTCCGTTGTGTATCTGCTCTGCTTTGGTATCCGGCACGCGGCGGCGCTTGCCGCAAGCATCGTTTTTAATTATGCCGCATGGTGCGTCATGGAGAAAATAAACGTGGACGGCGCACAAGACAGGCACCGCAAAGGGCATGTCCCGCGAAAAAGAACCGTTGCGGCATGCGCGATAGCAATCAATGTCGCATGTCTTCTTGTCTTTAAGCTGACACGTTTCCCGATGCCCATGGGCATCAGCTTTTATACGTTTACGCAGGTCGCGTTTCTTGCGGATGCGCTGCGCGGAGAGGCCGCGGTCGCGTCGTTTCCCGATTATCTTTTGCACGCTCTCTTTTTTCCGCGCTTTTTGCAGGGACCGATCGTACGGTATGCGGATACGCGGGAGATGATTCTTTCACGTCTCGGCCGGAAGGTCCGGGCGGAGCATGTGCTGAACGGCGCCTTGCTGTTTTCGCTGGGGCTTGGCAAAAAAGTATTGCTCGCCGACCTCCTTGCGCGTGAAATCAACTTTGCCTACGGGGTGATTCCCGATCTGACAAGACCGGATGCGCTCCTTACGATTCTGATCTATCCGATGATGCTCTATTTTGATTTCAGTGCCTACTGTGATATGGGGATGGGCGTGTGCCGCATGATGGCGCTCGATCTGCCGGACAATTTCCGTACACCGCTGCGTGCGGCGTCTGTCGCCAAATTATGGAAGAGATGGCATATCTCGCTGACCGCGTTTTTTACGCGTTACGTCTATATCCCTCTCGGCGGGAACCGTAAGGGTGAGGCGAGACGCTGCCTGAATACGCTCATCGTCTTTGCTCTCAGCGCTTTCTGGCACGGCACCGGGTGGGGATTCATGATCTGGGGCATGATGCACGGGATCGCGCTTCTTTTGACCGCACGCATCGACCGCGTGATCGATCCGTTGCTTCTTGACGGAGACGGCAGGCCAAAGCATCCCGTAGCGGCACTGTGTCAGGCAGTGCGCGTTTTGTTGTGTTATGTCTATGTATGTGCGACCTATGTTTTTTTCCGGGCGGACAGCCTGCAGGACGCGTTCAAACTCTTTGAGCGTACGTACGGTGCGCTCGTCGGCTACGTCTCCGGTCCCGTGTCTGCCACCTTCGCGCTCGATGAGGTGCGTTATGCCGTAAGGGCATTTGCGCCGGACAATGCGTTTCTGTTCCGGTACGGCAGCATGATCACGGTACTCGCCGCGGGAGCGGTTGTCCTGTTTGCGGCACCGCGCGCAAAGGATATTGCGGACCGCATCACGCGGGAGGCGTCCGGCCTTCCGGGTGAAAAGGGCTCAGGCGCGGGAATGGCGCTCCTTGGCATCTGTGCCGTTTTATGTGCGGCACTCTTCGTGTGGTCTCTGATCTCGTCCGGCGGCGTGAGCACCTATGTGTATGTCAATTTTTAGTACGCCGGGTGACGGTACGGTAAGGAAAAAAAGAGAAGAGAAGGAAAGGAAAGAAAAGTAACGGATGTGTAAAAAGCTTCTGCTGGTATTTTTCATCACGGTAATCGGCGGCATCGTACTGTGTGCCGGCGTGACGGCCGCGGTCGATCCGTTTTTTGTTTTTCATGCACCGCTGTCACGTTTTCCGTATGAGATCGACAACCAGCTGACACAGAATCCCGGCATGGCAAGACATTTTTCCTATGACAGTGCGATCATCGGCTCTTCGATGACCTTCAATTTTGATACGCGCGATTTTGAGGAGCGGATGGGGCTGCATACGATCAAGCTGAGCTACAGCGGCGCCTATACAAGGGATGATGCGATCATTCTGGAGCAGATCTTTACGCGTGAGGGGATCAAAGAGATCTTTATCCCGATCGACATCGTGTCCTTCGGCGCGGAGCCGGAAGAGACCAAGTTTCCGGTTCCTTACAGTTACTACGACCGCAATCCCTTCAATGACATCCCGTATCTGCTCAATAAGGACGTGCTGTTGCAATACATCATCAAGCCGCTGATGCAGCCCGAGCCGACCCCGCTCCACGCGGTCTATGCGGAGACGTGGAGACAGGAGGAGGAATATGACGCGGTCAGAGTGCTTTCACAATTTACTCCTTCGCCCGTGCGCAAGGAGGAGACCGCGCGGGAATCGCTGAACGCGCAGGCAAAGGTCAATCTCGACGCCAATCTGATACCGTTTATCGAAGCGCATCCGGAGACGACGTTTACGTTTTTCTTTCCTCCGTACAGCATTCTGTTCTGGTATGATCTTGCGCGGGAAAAAAGACTCGACGCGACGCTCGACGCCTGTGTGTATGTAGCCGGGGAGCTGCTTCGTTATGACAATGTCCGCGTCTTTTATTTCCAGGACATGGAGGAATACATCACGGATCTCGACAATTACGCGGATTATTCGCATTATCATCCCGACATGAACCGCTACATGACCGCGTGCTTTGCGGACGGGATACGGGAGATAAAAAGCGCGGAGGAGCTCAGGGAGCGGACCGGTCATCTGGCTCTCGTTACGGAACGCTTCAATTATGAGGCGCTCATGGAGATGTCCGAACGGCAGTGACTCCTGTGTCACGCAACGGATGGCGTGACAGGAGGGGAGTGTGGTACAATGGAATGAATCGGAGGTGCACGGAATGGCACAGTTATGGGGCGGAAGATTCGAAGGGCAAACGGATGCGGAGGTCTTTGCGTTTAACGCGTCGATCGGCTTTGACATCCGCCTTTTGGACGTTGATATCGAGGGGTCAATAGCGCACGCAAAGATGCTCGGAAAGCAAAAGATCATCACGCGCGAAGAAACGGACGCAATCGTGAAGGGACTCGAGGAGATCCGGGCGGAGTTTTTGGCGGATGACAGTAAAGACGCGGTAAGAAAAGCCGCCGGCGAGTACGAGGACGTGCATTCCTTTGTAGAGGCCCGGCTGATCGAAAAAATCGGGGACGCGGGCAAAAAGCTGCATACCGGCCGCAGCCGCAACGATCAGGTGGCGCTCGACATGCGCCTGTATACGAGAAAGCAGATTACGCACATGCGCTCCCTCCTGTACCGGATGCTTGATACGCTGCACGGACGGATGAAGGAGCATCTCCGCACGGTGATGCCTGGCTTTACGCATCTGCAAAAGGCACAGCCCGTGACGCTCGCGCATCACCTCGGCGCCTATTTCGAGATGTTTAAGCGCGATGAGGAGCGGTGCGCGGATATCTTTTTGCGCATAAATGTCTGCCCTCTGGGGAGCGGCGCGCTCGCCGGTACGACCTATCCGCTCGACCGCGACTATGTCGCAAAGCTCCTTTCCTTTGACGCCGTGTGCGACAATTCGATGGACGGCGTGAGCGACCGCGATTATCTGATCGAGTGTCTTTCTGCGCTTTCGCTGATCCAGATGCATCTGTCGCGTTTTGCGGAGGAGATCATTCTCTGGAACAGCGACGAGTACCGCTTTGTCACGATCGATGACGCGTATGCGACGGGTTCTTCCATCATGCCGCAGAAAAAAAATCCGGATGTCGCGGAGCTTGTCCGGGGAAAGACGGGCCGCGTCTACGGAGATCTTTTGTCGCTGCTCACCACGATGAAGGGACTGCCGCTCGCCTACAACAAGGACATGCAGGAGGACAAGGAGTGCGCCTTTGACGCGTTTGATACGGTCGCCGCCTGCCTTTCGCTCTTTACGGAGATGCTAAAGGCGCTGACCTTCCATGCGGACGTGATGGCCAAAAGCGCCGCGCGCGGCTTTACGAACGCGACGGACGCCGCGGATTATCTGGCCGGGAAAGGGGTGCCGTTTCGTGACGCACATGAGATCACCGGCAGGGTGGTTCTTGCCTGCATCGAAAAAAACCGCGCCATCGACGATCTGACGCTTGAAGAGCTCAAGGCCTTTGCGCCGCAGTTTGAGGAGGATGTCTTTGAAGCCGTTTCCCTGAAAAACTGCGTGGACAGGCGCCTCACGCACGGCGCGCCGGGAGAGGAGGCCGTTAAGAAGGTGATTAAAGCACACGAGCGTTACCTGAAAGAGCTTCAGGTATCCGTTACGCAGGAGGAAAGCGTGTAATGGCAGCGGTATTGGAAGTATTCTTTGATATCGTGACGGAGACGTTATTTGAAATCGCGTTATGGGCAGCCGCAAAGGTATTCGGGCGGTTTCGCAAAAAATCGGAATCCGGCAGGTACATAGAGCTAAAAAGAGGAAGCGAGGGAAAAGATGAGTGACAAATTGAGAGTTGCCGTACTCGGCGCGACAGGCATGGTGGGACAGCGCTTTGTGACGCTGCTTGCAGACCATCCGTGGTTTGAGGTGCATGTGCTTGCGGCGAGCCCGCGCAGTGCCGGAAAGACCTATGAAGAGGCGGTCGGCGCGCGCTGGAAGATGGATACGGCGATGCCTGAAGGCTTCCGGACGATGACGGTCATGAACGTGCAGGAGGTTGCAAAGATCGCGTCGCAGGTCGACTTTGTTTTTTCCGCGGTCGACATGACCAAAGAAGAGATCCGTGAAATCGAGGAGGCGTACGCACTCACCGAAACGCCGGTGGTGTCCAACAACAGCGCACACCGGTGGACGGAGGATGTGCCGATGATCATCCCGGAGATCAATCCGCAGCATACGGAGATCATTGGCGCACAGAAGAAACGTCTCGGCACCAAAAGAGGATTTGTCGCGGTCAAGCCCAACTGCTCGATCCAGAGTTATACGCCGGCGCTTTACGCCTGGCGCGACTACGAGCCGTACGAGGTGGTCGCTACCACCTACCAGGCGATTTCCGGCGCCGGCAAGACCTTTGCCGACTGGCCCGAGATGGAGCACAACATCATCCCCTATATCGGAGGCGAAGAGGAAAAATCCGAACAGGAGCCCTTAAAGATCTTAGGGCATATCGAGGGGGACAGAATCGTAAAGGCCGCATCCCCCGTCATCACGACACAGTGCATCCGCGTGCCGGTCTTAAACGGCCATACGGCGGCGGTATTTGTCAAAATGAAAAAGAAGGCGGAAAAGGAAGAGCTGATTGAAAAGCTGCGTGCGTTATCCGGTGTGCCGCAGGAAATGGCGCTTCCGGGCGCACCAAAGCAGTTCATACAGTATCTGGAGGAGGACAACCGTCCGCAGGTCGCGCTCGATGTCGACTATGAGCGCGGCATGGGCATCTCGATCGGCAGACTCCGGCCCGATACCGTCTACGACTGGAAGTTTGTCGGTCTTTCGCACAACACCCTGCGCGGCGCCGCGGGCGGCGCCGTCCTCTGCGCGGAGCTCCTAAAGGCGCAGGGATATATCACGCCCGCGTAAGAGGCCGACAGGGAAATGGGGAAGGCGGTCTATATCGCGGAAAAGCCGAGCGTGGCGCGCGCCTTTGCCGAGGCGCTGCAGATCAGGGGCCGCGGGAGCGAGGGCGCCATCGAATCGGACGAAGCGATCGTCACGTGGTGTGTCGGACATCTCGTGACGATGTGTTATCCCGATGCGTATGATGCGTCGCTCAAAAAATGGTCGCTCGACACGATCCCCTTTTTACCGGAGACATTCAAATACGAAGTCATCGCCGCCGTGAAAAAACAGTTTGCGATCGTCAGCAGGATATTGAACCGTGACGATGTCTCCGTGATCTATGTCTGCACGGATGCGGGGCGCGAGGGCGAGTACATCTACCGGCTCGTCGAGCAGATGGCGCACGTGACGGGAAAAGAAAGAAGGCGCGTCTGGATCGATGCGCAGACGCAGGAGGAGATCCTGCGCGGCATCCGCGAGGCCAGGGACCTGTCCGCCTATGATCATCTGAGCGACGCCGCCTATCTGCGCGCCAAAGAAGATTATCTGATGGGGATCAATTTTTCCAGGGCGCTGACACTGAAATACGGTAATACGTTAAAAAACTATCTAAAAGCCGATAAGTGCGTGATCGCGATCGGTCGTGTCATGACCTGTGTGCTGGGGCTTGTGGTCGACAGGGAAAGGGAAATCCGCGCGTTTCAAAAGACCCCTTTTTACGGTGTGGAAAGCGGTTTTTTTTCCTGGAAGGTCCAGGAACTGAGCCGTTACGCAGGCTCCCCCCTCCTCTACAACGAAAAAGGCTTTAAGGAAAAGAAAACGGCACAGGAGCTGATCGCGCGTCTGTCCCCTTATCCGCGCGAAGCGACGGTCGTAAAGGCGGAGAAAAAAAAAGAAAAAAAGAATCCGCCGCTGTTATACAATCTCGCGGAGCTGCAAAACGACTGCGCGAGGTTTTTCCGGATCAGTCCCGACCAGACGCTGCAGGTCGCACAGGAGCTCTACGAAAAGAAGCTGACCACCTATCCGAGAACGGACGCCAGGGTACTGTCAAGCGCCATCGCCAAAGAGATTAAAAAGAATATAGAGGGACTTGCCTCCTACGCGCCGCTTTCGGTGTATGCAAGGGCCATCCTACAGCACGCATCCTACCGGACGATCGCCAAAACCCGCTATGTCGACGACAAAAAAGTGACCGACCACTATGCGATCATCCCGACGGGGGAGGCGGTTTTGCAGGTCGCAAAGCTCCCGCCCGTATCGCGGGCGGTCTATGAGCTGATCGCGCGAAGATTCCTCGCTGTCTTTTATCCGCCGGCGCAGTATGACAGGCTATCGCTTACGGTTGGCGTTCAAGATGAACAATATACCGAATACTTCTATACGACATTACGTCTCCTTACCGCGAAGGGATATCTGCACGTGCTGCAGCGGCCCAAGGCGGACAAACAGGGAGAGGAAGAAAAAAAAGCGGACGGTCCGGGCGACGAAAAGGAAGCCGGAGCGGACGGTGTGGAAATCGATAACGAAGCGCTGATGGAGGAGATGAAAAAGCTCCGCAAGGGCGCGAAGGTCACGCTCGAAGAATTGCTTGTCAAAGAAAGGGAGACTTCGCCGCCCAGGCGCTATAATTCCGGGACGCTGATTCTGACCATGGAGAACGCCGGGCAGTTCATTGAGGATGAGGAGCTGCGCGCACAGATCAAAGGCTCCGGGATCGGCACGAGTGCAACGCGGGCGGAGATATTGAAAAAACTCGTCGCCAACCGGTATTTAAAGCTCAATCAAAAGACCCAGATCATCACGCCGACACAGCTCGGAGAGATGATCTACGAGACGGTGTTCCTCTCCATGAAGCCGATGCTCAATCCGGCGCTGACCGCCAGCTGGGAAAAGGGACTCTCCGGTGTGGCGGGAGGGAGCGTCACCGGGAAGGAATATATGGAAAAACTCGAGGACTTTATCCGCCGGCGCGTGGACGCGGTCAAAACACAGGATGTCCGCACACAGCTGCTTGCGCGGTTTGATGCTTTTTCTGTATACTATGAGAAGGACGCCGCGGCACAGAGAAAACCTGCCGTAAGAACCAACAGACGAAAGCCTAAAGAAGAAGGGACAAAGGATCCGAAAAGCGGGAGAAAGAAGACATGAACATATGCATCGAAGACTTTTTTGACCTGAAGGAGACGATCGCTTCGGAGCTGTTTGCGGGACTTTTATACCCCTGGGAGGCACTTCCCCTGATCCGGGATTTTATCGTGCGTTTGGGTAAGACGCTCGATCCCGCACGCTTTGAAAAGCGCGGTGCGCATGTGTGGGTGGCAAAGAGCGCGGACATCTTTGACTCCGCCTTTATCGGGGATTATTGCATCATCGACGAAGAGGCAAAAGTCCGTCACGGTGCGTTTATCAGGGAGTGCGCGATCGTGGGAAAGGGCGCAACGGTCGGCAATTCGACGGAACTCAAAAACGTCGTGCTGTTCAATCAGGTCGAGGCGCCGCATTACAATTATGTCGGCGATTCGATTCTCGGCTTTCACGCGCACATGGGAGCCGGGGCGATTACGAGCAATGTCAAGGCGGACCGCAAAAATATCGTCGTAAAGGACGGCGAAGCGCGTATCGAAACGGGGCTGCGCAAGTTTGGCGCGATGCTCGGCGACTATGCGGAGATCGGCTGCAATGCGGTCTTAAATCCCGGCACCGTGATCGGCGCGCATACCAATGTCTATCCGACGACGAGTGTCCGCGGCGTGATCCCGGCACATCATATCGTCAAGGACAGCACGGTCATCGTGCCGAAAAGAGACGCATCAGCATCTTAAGCAGGGCAGGGGATTTATAAGCAGAAGAAAGGACAACACATGAAAACGGAAAAACTGCGCAATGATTTGAAGGAATACTTTAAGACGGCCGCAAGCTTCGGCTTTTCCCGAAAGCTGATCGAAGTCGACTTACGGCGCGTCGACGAGGCGGACGAAGAGGGCCTCATCGCCATCGCCAAAGAGCAGGACATCGATCTTTCGGAATATGAGGACGAAGCATAAAAAAACACCCCCCGGCGGGGGGGTTTTTTTTAACAGTCGGGCTTGGGATTCTTGCAAAACTGCTTGCAGGCCTTTTCGATCTTTTTCAGATGCAGATTGGTGTAGCGGCAGATCGCGTCAAAGGTCTCCTCGCTCAGGTCATGCTCCACGCGGTGCGCGTCCTTTCTTGCGATCTCAGGATCGACGCCGAGTGCGATAAAGATATCGGAGAGCCGCTTGTGCTTGGTATAGATGTCGCTTGCGATCGCCATGCCGGAATCGGTCAGCTGGATAAACTTGTCCTTGTCCATCGAGATGTAACCGTTTTCGCGCAGCCTCTTGACGGCGTAGGAGACACTCGGCTTGGTCACGCCGAGACGCTCGGCCAGATCGATCGAGCGGATGTAGCCGTGCTGTTCCTTGAGTTCGAGCATCGTTTCCAGATAATCTTCCGCGGATTTTTGAATCGTCATAGTCTTCTCCCTGTTAGAGTAATCTTACCGGTACCTTTTCATTATACAGAGAAAGCGGGGATATTTCAAACGTGAAAAGAATGCCGTATGATATAATGAATATCATGGAATCCTATATCGCCACATTTTATTCACATTTCGGCGCGATGCGCTTTTACAAAGGCCTGGATGCGGCGCATAAAAAGGCGCGGATGGCGCCGGTACCGCGCACGCTGAGCTCCTCGTGCGGCACCTGCGTGATGTTTGAGGACGCCGGTGACGCGTTTGAGGAGGGCTATACGGATCCGCACGGAGAGATCGAGCAGATCGTTGCGATCGTGCAGGACACACCGGATACGAACGGTTACCGTACGGTATACCGGGCAAAGGGCGCATAACGAATGGCACGTGACCGGGACGGGCACCGTCACGGCGCATGAAACGGAGAAGAAGGAGTCAGATGGACAGGTTATCTTTTTTTCGGGAGTTTTTGAGAGAAACCATCAGAGGCGAGGCCGTGCTGTGTACCATCATTGCGGATCAGGGTTCGACGCCGCGCAAGGCGGGTACCCACATGGCAGTGTTTCCTGCCGGACGGGAGGATGGGGACACCGGGGAGGGAGGCAGGACCGCCTTCACCGTCGGCACCGTCGGCGGCGGTGCGGTCGAGCGTTGTGCGATACGGGACGCATGTAAGATGCTTGAGGATCCTTCCGTGCGGACTTATGTCAGGGAATACGATCTGGAGGGCACGAAACGCGATAATACGACCGGCATGATCTGCGGCGGTGCGGTACGGATTCTTTTTATAAGGGTACACGAAGAGGAGTATTCCGCGCTGCAGGTGCTTGCGGATGCGCAGGAGGGGGAGGCGAATCTGTTTCTGGAAATCGAAACGGAGGGATTGCCGCTGACAGGGAAGGAGGCATCGCGTGCGTCTGACGCACGGGCCCGCTTTCTTGTGACCAAAAAAGAAGCCTATGCGGATACGGTCTGCGAGGCACACCGGTTTGTCGAGCCCGTTAGCCGCAGAGGCATCGTCTATCTGTTCGGCCTCGGGCATGTGGGACATGCTCTTTTTCCCGTATTGCGCAGGCTGGACTTTCCCGTTACGGTGATCGATGACCGGGCGCAGCTGACGGAGGACGCGTCCTATGCGGATGCAACGGCGAGATATTGCATCTCCTATGATGAGATCGCGGGTTCCGTTCCGGTGACGCCGGATGACTATGTGATCGTTACGACCTACGGTCACAGGGGTGATTTTTCCGTACTGTCACAGATCCTGCCGATGCGCCCGTATTACATCGGATGCATCGGCAGCAGGAACAAGGCAAAGACACTGAATGAAAAGCTGCGGAATGCGGGCTTCCCGGAGGAAGACATTGCGCGGATCCACTCTCCCATAGGACTGGCAATCGGTGCGGGGACACCCGCAGAGATCGCAATCAGCATCGCCGCGGAGATGACGTTGCACCGGGCCCTGCGGGAAGGAAGTGAGGTCAAAGGAAAGGGGGCACCCGCTTCGGCACTGATGAAGGCAGATCAGAAAACCGTCGTCATCCGCGGTGCGGGAGACCTCGCAAGCGGCATTGCCATCCGCCTGTTCCGTGCGGGATTTTTGGTGGTCATGTGCGATACGGAGGAGCCGACCGCCATCCGGCGGACGGTTGCTTTTTCCGAAGCGATCCGCTGCGGGCAATATACGGTCGAGGACGTGACGGCTGTCCTTGTGAGGGACGCGGAGGAAGCGCTTGCCGTTTGCGGGAAGGGGGAGATTGCGGTCTTCATCGATCCGGAGGCCTCCTGCGTCGCGGACTTACGTCCGGCCGTCCTGGTCGATGCGATCATTGCCAAAAAGAATCTCGGCACAAAGATCACGGACGCGCCCTGTGTCATCGGCGTGGGGCCGGGATTTACGGCAGGAGAGGACTGCCATGCGGTCATAGAGACAAAACGCGGACATACACTCGGTCGCGTATTGTATGAGGGAAGTGCCGCGAAAAACAGCGGACGTCCAGGGGATATTATGGGCTTTACGACGGAGCGTCTTTTACGCGCACCCGCCGCGGGGATCCTGCGCACGCGCAAAGAAATCGGCGACCATGTAGAGCCGGGGGATGTCTGCGGTGTGGTGGAGCCCGGAGGAGAGGAGATGATGAGCGCCATCGGCGGCGTCCTCAGGGGACTTCTGCCGGACGGTGCACGGGTGCATGAGGGGATGAAGGCGGGCGACGTCGACCCGAGAGACGACGCCTCTTATTGTCACAGTGTCTCCGACAAAGCACTGTCCGTTGCGGGCGGCGTGCTGGAGGCGGTATTGCATTTTACGGGATGAAGGAGGATGCAGCATGGCTGAAATGCTTATAAGCGCGGATATAGCGGATGCGCTGGCAATCAAAAAGGGAATCAACTGTGTCATCGGCTCCGGCGGAAAGACGACACTGCTCCGTGCGCTTTCGCGCGTGCCGGAGGGGCGTGTGATTCTGACCACATCGACCAAAATCTATCCTTTTGCGGATGTGCCGCTCTACACCGGTGAGGATGAGGAGGCGCTTGGTACCCTTTTACAAAAGCATCGTGTGGTATGTACGGGATCTCCGCTGGAGGCGCCCGCACAGGCGCCCGGCCTGATGCGCGAAGCGGTGAAAACAGGTGCGGAGGGAAAGCTCCGTGCGCCGGCGATTCCTTTTGACAGGCTGGCGCGGATGGCGGAGTATGTTCTGGCAGAGGCGGACGGGGCAAAGGGGCTTCCGCTGAAGGCGCACGCACCGTACGAACCGGTGATCCCGGAAGGAACGAAGCGCAGGATCCTGGTCGTCGGGGCCGCGGGATTTGGAAGAACCATCCGCGATGTGGCGCACCGGCCGGAGATCTTTTGTGCACTGACGGGCGCATCTCCGGAGGACACGGCGACACCGGAGGTGGTGGCGGACGCGATCCGCAAGGAGGCGCTCTTTGATATCATCGCCGTCTCGCAGGCGGACAGCGAACCGCGGCGTAAGGAGGCGCAGCACTTTGCGTCTCTTTTTCCGGGAGAGTGCGTGATTCTGCCTCCGATCGCATGATCTTGAAGGATCAGATATCTTGCGGAATGGCTTAAAAAAGGAAAAGATGATGCGTCGAGAAAAACAAAATAAAATAAACCATTGTCAGATCTGCTCAAAAGAGGATTATGCTTTGGCACGAAGGGCGAAACAATCAGTCTATGTTCGTGTGTTCAGGATGGTTTCGGAGTTCAGGTCACGACTGATAGTGGTTGTTTTACTTTCTGTTTTATCCTCTGCCTTTGGTATTGCTTCCGGGATTACTTTAAAACTGGTTGTTGATTATGCCATTCCGCAAGGTGCCATAAAGAGACTATGGTTTCTTCAATTCTTGTTTATCGTTCTGGTTTTGTTAAACTCTCTGACCGGAATTGTCAAGGGCAGGATAGCAGAGAGCCTGTCGCAAAAAGCGCAGAACGAATTACGATACCGTATTTTTGGAAAGCTTTTATCGACAGATTATCTGGCTTTTCAGAAAATCCGCCAATCAGAAATTACAGCGATTGCCAATTATAGCGTGGATGCACTTGACGGTGTGTTTCGCACCGGTATCACGGAGGCTGCAAATAATATTCTTACAATCATTGTTACGGCAGGCATTATGCTTTGGTTTGATTGGAGATTGACATTGCTTTCTGTTCCTGTATATCCGCTACTGATCATATTGTCATCACGGATCGGGAAAAGAACAAAAGCGACTAATCGGGAAATGCAGGACCGGCGTAATTTGGTCATGCAGGATTTAGAAGAGGGGGTTGATTGTTATATCAGTATTCGCAATTATGACTTAACCGAGTGGATGATGAAACGTTTTCAGAATCATATCAGCAAATTTGCGGAGGCAGCAATTAATCAGGATACCCTTTTCGATGTAATGAGACGTTCCAGTTGGACAATGGTGATGGTTCCCTATCAGGCAATTCTTTACGGAGTTGGAGGGACGTTGTCTATTCTTTCCGGACATCCGACAATTGGAACAATACTGATTTTTGCCAATCTGACAAATTATCTGATAGAGCCTGTCATGAGTCTTGTGAATATGTCTGCAGAATCAGCTATTGCGAAAGAGTCGTTTCGAAAAATAGATTCCATATTGATGATGCCTGACAGGATGCCGATATCACATGAACAAACACGTGATGATCGTATGGCCGTAGAGGCGGAGAGTCTGAGCTACCGTTATCCTGATCAATCGACGGATGTATTTCACAATCTGTCGTTTTGCATTCCGCTGAACAGAACCACCATTCTCTGGGGAAAGAGCGGCAGCGGAAAAAGTACACTACTCAAGATATTGGCGGAGTACTTGGATTTGCATAAGAATACTATGATACAAAAGGCAAACGGTCTCAGATGGAGTTACTTTCCTCAACAACCGGCGCTGTTTCATTTGACAGTGGCTGAGAATTATCGTTTGGTTCGTGAGAACATCACGGAAGAAGAAATCATTCGCTCCCTTTCGCGAGTTGGTCTGAATCATGCTTTCCGGGGAAAGAACGCAGGAATCGATAGCATAGTCGGAAATAAAGAAGCACGTCTTTCCGGTGGGGAATATAAGCGGTTGTGCTTTGCTGTTTTTTTGGAAGCTGAGGCAGATGTGTTACTGATCGATGAGCCTACAACCTCTCTGGATCAGGAAAGCGCCAATATGATCCGCCATGTCCTTGAAGAACTGGCCCGGGACGGAAAAACATTGGTAATCGCGACGCATGATGAGTCGTTGCGAAGTCTGTCGGATAACGAGATCTCTTTTCCGTGATATACCGCTGTTAAGTGTTACGGATTGCAAATGAAGCGGGCAGGGGAAATCCCCTGCCCGTTCCTTACATTGCGGTTATCACGCCGCCGATTCAAGGTTTTTGGAAAATGAAGCCGTACTGTTCTTCATTTACGGATTCCTTGTATTTGATTACAAAGTTGCGGATCACGCCAACGGTGGAAACTACCTCCATGCCGTTTTCGATATCGTCAAATCCGATCTGGCCGGTGGCGCGTACGCCGTTTTCGAATTCCACAATGCCAAAGTTCAGCCAGGCCTGGGAGAAGCCCTCGGGCAGGTTGTACACTCTCGTCCAGGTTAACAGCTTGGCCTTGCCGCCCAGTTCCATCTCGTCAAACTCGCGACCGTCACAATCGGGATTCTGACAGACGATATAGCGCGGATGGTGCAGCTTCTGGCATTTTTTGCACTGGTATGCGTACATTTTCCTTCCTTCTTCCATCACTGATTCCTCCTGCTTATTCGTTTGTCAAGACCGCGGATACGACGTTGTTGCCGAAGCCGCCGAAGTTTACGATGAGCCCTGTCTTTGCGCCTTCCACCTGCCGCTCCTGAGCCGTTCCGCGCAGCTGTTTTACGATCTCCACGATCTGGGATACGCCGGTCGCACCGAGCGGATGCCCCTTGGCCTTCAGACCGCCGGATGTGTTGATGGGCATCTCACCGTGGATCTCCGATTTGCCCTCGCGTGCGGCGATATGTCCCTGTCCCTTCGGGAAGAGTCCCGTTTCCTCACTCTCTGCGATCTCGAGAATCTGGAATGCGTCATGGAGTTCCGCCACATCGATGTCTTCGGGCTTCTTTCCGCTCATGTCATACGCCTTCTGCGAGGACAGCCTGACAGCCAGAAGCTCGGTAGGATCGGCACGGTTTGCCACATAGTGCGTATCCGTCGCGGAAGCGATGCCCGCGATCTTTATGAAGGGCTTGCCGTCAAATCCCAGATCCTTCATTTTTTCCTTGGCCACAAGCAGCACTGCCGCCGCGCCGTCGGAAACGGGGCACATGTCGAACTGTCTGAGCGGGTCCGCGACCAGAGGGTTTGTTGCGGCTATGATGCGCTCGTCCGTGATGCGTTCGAGTACGACTTTGTTCTGGATATGCGCGACGGGGTTCAGACACGCGTTTGCATGGTTCTTAACGGAAATGATGCTCAGGTCCCTGCTCTCCACGCCGTTCTTTTCCATGAGCAGGCGGGTGAACATGCCGGCGAAGGAAGGAAGCGTGCAGCCGTAGGGGTATTCTCCCGTCGGATGCAGCATCGTGGCAACAAAGTCGGTGCCTTCCCAGCCGGTGACGGCGCGCATGCCTTCCGCGCCTACCACGAGGCAGCAGTCGGAGCAGCCCGACGCGATCGCCTGGAATCCGAGCTTTACCGCCGACGCGCCGGAAGCCGGGCCGTTTTCTATGGTTTCCGCCGCGGCAGGACGGATGTTGAGTGTATCCACGAGTGCGCTTGCGATGCCGGATACGCGGCTCACCATGCCGCTGCCCATGGAACCTACAAATACCTGGTCAATCACGTTTTTGTTACCGGTCTTTGCGCCTGCGTCGTCCATGGCCTCAAGTGCGGCCGCGCAAGCCATGTCAAGAAACGGAACCTGGGACTTGCCGAACTTGGTATGTCCGATCCCGATAATGCCAACTTCACGCATGATGCACCTCCTCATCAGACCTTGATTTCGGAAATAGGTTTCAGCACTTCGTTTGCCTTGATGATCTCCGGATCGGCAGGGCGCAGACCGACATTCTTGTTGCCCTTATGCTTTTCCCAGAGAGCTCTTGTCAGCACATAAGTGGGAACGCCGCCCAGTTCATGCGGTCTGTCGGGTGCCGATTCAAGCTCGTATTCGATCATCCAGCGGCGGAAGCCGTTGGGCGATTCGGCAACGATCAAAACCTCGTCCTGGTTCATGAAATCAAAATGGTATTCCATCTTGGCCGCAAAAAGCTGGGCACCAACGCGTGCGCCGCGCTTGATGGTCATGGTATGATAGCTCATGCCTGTCTTTGCGTTCACGAGACGTCCGTTGACGATACCCGCCAGTTCGCCGTTAATCAGTCCCCAGAACAGATATTCATCCTGCACGCGATAGCGGAGCATACCGAGCAGTTCCGTGTAGATTCTTGCCGCAACGATGTCGTAATAATCGGCGACGTGATCAAACAGCGGTTTGATCGCTTCGAGTACCACGGGGATCTCTTCCGGCTTGGCTTCACGCACCAGCATGTCTTCGCCGGTTGTGAGCGGAATGACCTTGGGCTCGTAGGGAACCATGCCGATCGTCGGCGGGCGGAGTTTTTGCTCCATTTCGTTCAACTCAACGTTATACTTGTCCAGTACACTCATGCTTTTGCTACCTCCTCTTCTTATTTGTTGTGAAAAACAATGATGCGATCATTATAAGACATAAAAAAACAAAAACATATGTGGAATGTTTACAAAGATTGTTTTATAATTTTGAGTGAAAAAAACACTATTTTCAAAGGAGATTTCGTGCAATATGCCTAACAGGTTGCAAAAATCGTTCTATCCGACCATCGAAGAACTGCTGACGCTGCCCGCGTTCCGGGACTGTACCGTGGTGGCGGGCAGCAAGGGACTCGGCCACCGGGTATGCGGCGTAAACTTAAGCGATACACCGGATTATCACAAGTGGCTCACAAAGGACGAGATTATGGCCACCACCTGTTTTTCCATCCATAACGACAGTCAGGCCATAGAAAGCTTTGTTTCCAATGTATACAAACGCGGGCTTTCCGGCATCTTCATCAAGCCGAAACAGTATCTGGGAAGTATCCCCCGCGTGATGAAAGAACAGGCCGATGCGTACGATCTTCCCCTCATCGAGCTGCCCGATACGGTCAGACTGTCGGGCATTGTGAAGGCGGTTTTTGACGAGATCACGAAAAGGGAAACCGATGTGCTCCGGCAAAGCCTCGCGGTCAACCGCACACTGATACGTACCATTCTGGACGGTGCCGACCTTGATGACATCGCGCGGATGATATCCGAGCAGACCGGCGCGAGCGTCATGATTACGGATACGGTGAACGGCAGGAGGGCACTCTGTATCGCTAAATCCGATCAGGAGGTCTTCCGGGAAGCGGACGAAGAAAAGACCGCGCAGATCATCACGGACAGTGCGGTCCCGTTCCCGCTGCAGGCGGAGGGCGCTTCCTTCGGACAGATATACTTTTACGGCGAGGCGTCCGCTTCGGATATGGATGAGACTCTCCTCACCCAGTTGCTGTCCGTTATCCCGCTCGAGATATCGGCAAGGCAGAGCAAGAACGAGGCGCGCCGCAGGGAGCTGTCGGCGTTCATCCGGCATCTGTTTTCGGATCCGATCACCGACATGGCCTGGGAGGAGAGCCGTGCCCTGGAATACGGGCTCAGACCGAAGGACGCCTATGTGGTGCTGCTGTTAAAGCTGGAAGAACTGCGTACGAACAACGGGAATTCCGGTCTCTTCCAGAGAGCGCTGTTTATCGGGGGGCTCAAAAACGTCTTTGCCCGCCGGGGCTACGAGCTGCAGGTGGTGGAGCGTACCGATCAAATCGTTTTTATTGCGGGGATCCGTCCCGAAAACGAACGGATGCAGGAGCTTGCCCTGGCAATCAAGCGCATGTTTGCGGACGCGATCAACCAGTATCACCTGCTGCGTCTGACAGGGGGGCTCAGCGCTTCCAACCGGGGGATCGCGGGGCTTGTCAACGGTATCCGTCAGGCGGAAGTCTGCATGAAGGTAACGGAGAGCCTGGGCATCCGGTATATATGCTTTGAGGATATGGGGATTCTCCGGATGGTCTACAGTGATAACCCGGAGTATGCGATATCGAGATTCCTGCACGAGGTATTGCGCGACCTGCTCGATGCCGGACAACCGCGAAATGTCGAGCTGATGACGACTCTTGAAAGCTACTTAAGAAACGGCGGAAACGTGCGTCAGGTCTCGAAAGACCTGTACACACACTATAATACCGTTTCCTATCGCCTGAAAAAAATCGAAGAGATCACCGGCGCGGACCTGCGTGACCCCGATGACCGGTTTCTCCTTGACCTTGCGCTCAGGCTGATACGCATCACATCGGGGCAGATCATATAAGAAAACGGCTCCGGGCGCCTGTCCGTGCGGCACCCGGAGCCGTTTGGTTCTTTTACTTTCAGATCAGACCTTGAGGATATAGCCGTCCTTTCTGGGAGCGGCTTCCGGAAGGGGCTCGTCGGTGTACCCCAGCGCGATGCTGCCGACACCCATGAGCTTTTCGGAAAGTCCCCATTTTTTTAACAGCTCTTTGCCTTCCGCGCCTTCAAAGATCTCTTTTTCACGATGTACCCATACGCTGGCCAGCCCTATGGAATGTGCGGCCAGCATCATGTTGCCGATCACAAGGCTTCCGTCTTCGACGGGCGTGTTTGACGTGCTGTCGGCAAGCACCAGCACGATAACGGGGGCGCCGTAGTAAGGATCGGTATCGGATCCCATGACCGCGGCGTTCAGCCTGCGTAACGTTTCCCGCACGGCCTTGTCCCTGACCGCAACGATCTGTGCCGCCTGTCTGCCACCGCCGGACGCGGCATACGTGCCCGCTCTCAAAACCGCATCAAGCGCTTCCTCCGGAACTTCCCTGTCATTATATGAGCGGAAGCTCCTTCTTGATTCCATCAGCTTCAGTGTTTCATTCGTCATTTCCCGTTTCCTCTCTTCCGAAAATAAGCATCTGTGCCAATAACTGTTTTATGGTAACAGATGGAGAAAAAAAGTCAAGCGCTTACGCGGGGCACTGCGGTCCCCGTTTCCTCCGGGCGGAAAACAATACCCCGCACAGACAGCACAGCACCGATACGACCATCCCGGGGATCAGCGGGTCGATCCCCTTCACGAGTATCCGGCAGAGAATGACCGTGACCGGCGCACACAGGATGCTTGCCAGCACAAAACGGGAATCCACGCGCTCTTTCAGCCACAGCGCGCAACTCAGCGGCATGAAGATCACGGTGCCGCGCAGGCCCATCGATAAAAACCCGAAATCGTTGATGGTGCTGCCGGGCATCAGTATGGCGCAGAGCGCGGCGATACCAAGCACCAGGGCAATGCACCCCCGGGTCACCGCAAGCTCTTTTCCGGATGTGTCGATACGGTTCGTGACCCTGCGGAAAATATCCTTCAGCATGACCGTCGCGATGCCAAGTGACAGTCCCGCACCGCCCGCGATGGCGCTTAAGAGAAGCGCCCCCAGAACAAAGCCCGCGATGACCGGAGGCAGATATTCGATCGCAAAAACCGGAAATGCCTGTATGGTTCCGGCAAGTACGGGCATATCGGGAACGGATCTGCCCGCGGCAAGCAGTGCGTCGGCTTCGGCCTGCGTGATAAACCGCGTTCGCATAAAAATCCCCACGGCGATGCCGGCAATCCCCAGAGGCGGCGTGAGAAAAGCGCTGATCAGCGCACCGTTTCTTGCCGCGGTGTGGTTCTTTGCGCTGAAGACTGCCTGCGCATATGTCTGCGTGGAAAGAACACCAAGCATCAGAGAAAAACCCGATCCGAGATCCTTTGCCGCTCCGCGTGCCAGAATATTGCCGAAGCGTGCCGTCACGTCGGCTCCGGTGCGTAATACGGGAAGGGAAACGGATTCCTGTATCAGTCCGAGGTCCGTTCCCGCCAGCAGATGGCGGAGCTGCCCGGCAAGAGACGATATGCCGCCCGACAGGGAAAGCGTGAGCACAAGACCCGAAATGCCCGCCAGATAGAGCAGCAGGAGCTTGCACATCCCGCCCATCCCCATGCTGAACACGCCGCCGAAGATCACATACAGGCACATGACGGCAACCGAAACGAACGTCGCAGCCGCAGGCGAGACGCCCGGGAACAATACGCTCATAAGACCGCTGCAGGCAATGACCTGGGAAAGCACGCTGAAGAACGTGCCTGCGGAGCTCAATACCGACCCCAGACTCTCGGTGGTCTTTCCGTAAGACGCCGATATGATCTGGAGCTCGGTGACACAGCCCGCCTCACGCAGCGGGCGAACATAAAAGAGCGCAAGGATCAGACAGCCGATGCCCGCACCCAGCGTGAACCACCATGCGGCGATACCGTACTGAAATGCCATCTGCGCGGTACCGATGGTGGCCTGGGAAGAAACAAGACTGCCCATGATGGCGCCGCTTACCATGAAACTGCCGCTTCCCCCGCCCGTCAGGAAATCCTTTGCACTCTTGATCCGTCTTCCCGAAAAGAATCCGACCAGGAGAACCAGCGCAAGCACCATGGTGATGCCCAGAAATGTCATTCCCGTCATTGAAACAACCTCCGATGGTCAAAATCAGGTGTTTTACAGTATGCCACCTTTGCAGGATACCGTCAACCCGGGCGGTTTTTGTGCATATTGCACAAAAAGAAACGCGAAGTTGCAACGTTTTTATCTAAAAACGATAAACTAATATTTGTGAACAGTTCATATATTTTCAAACCAAAGTATGTATTAAAATAAAAACATAGCAAAAACCCTTTGTGCAACGCATCGGAGGTGTGATCCGTGATAGAAGCCGCCAGCGTGTGTGACAGATTATTAAGGGACGTCGGACAGGATACCTGCAGCCTGCAGGTACACTCCATGTTTGATACTGCCGTCAATTTTACGTCTGCCTTCGGCATTGTGACGGTGCTTTCTCCGGGCAGGAGCCTTCAGCCATACGCGATGGTACTGTGTCAGGATTTCGACTTTCATTTCTTTGAATACAGGGTTTCGGGCATTAACGACGCCGGTGTACATGCAAACGGCATACAGGTGATAGATTTTTCCTGCGCGAGCCGTCCCGATCTGAGTATCGAGGGGCGCAAGCTCCCCGCATACGATCCGGCAGAAGCCGCGCTGGGACATATTCGTTCATTTCTGAAGGGGCATTGTGAAGAGGGGCTTTCGAGGCTGGTATTTCACCGCCTTGACAATGCCGTAACCGGATTCCTCTATCCGCGGATTGAGGCTTTCCGGAAAGCGGCGGCCGGGAGCGATGACGAGGCATTCATCCGGGCGGCCTACGAGATTTCCGGCTGCGGTGAAGGACTGACCCCGTCCTCGGACGATTTTCTCAGCGGCTATTTGCTGTGCGCCGGCTTTATCCGGGGCAGGGAGGTCACGAAAGCGGCGGCCTATATGGCAGCCGAACGCACAAATGACATCAGCGCGGCCCTTCTGAAGCGCAGCGGTGAAGGCCTGTATTCCGAGGACATACTGGCATTGCTGACGGCACTGGGCAGTGCGGACAACGAAGAAGAGATCAACCGCGCGATTTCGCGCGTGGCTGAATTTGGCAGCAGTTCCGGCTGTGATTTTCTCACCGGATTGTATTTTGGCATCAAAGACTTACTCGTGCGGAAGGAGGAATGAAGCATTGAAGAAACTTGAAGTCAGAAAGAACGCCTACTACGATTCCGTGACGCTCATGATCATCTCAAAGGAGGTCAAAAAGCTGGACGGTGTCCGCGAGGCGCTGGTCGGGATGGGAACCGATCTGAACCGGGACCTTGTGGTCAGCACGGGACTGGAGGTGGAGGGATTTGACGCGGTGACGGCGAACGATTTCTTTATCGCCGCCGACTGCGATTCCGAAGACACCTTCCTGTCTGTCATACAGAAGGTGGACGAGCTGTTGTCCAAAAAGGCGGACAAGGCAAAGAGCGATTATTATCCGCCCACACTGGACGGCGCACTGAAGATCGACGAGCATCTGAACATGGCAGTTATTTCGGTGCCCGGCAGATTTGCCGCAGGCGTCGCACAGGAGTGCTTAAACCATGATATCAACGTGATGCTGTTCAGCGATAACGTAACGGTCGAAGAAGAGAAAGAACTGAAGGAATATGCCGTTTCAAAGGAGCTGCTGATGATGGGGCCCGACTGCGGAACGGCGGTGATCAACGGCGTGCCTCTCGCCTTTGCCAATGTGCTGCGCAGGGGTGATATCGGCATGGCCTGCGCGTCCGGAACAGGCGCGCAGGAGGTTTCCGTGCTGATCGACCAGCTGGGCGGCGGCGTTTCGCAGCTGCTGGGTACGGGAGGCCGTGACTTAAAAGCCGATATCGGCGGCATCATGATGAAACAGTGCCTGGACGCGCTGATCCATGATGACGCGACCAGGGTCATCACCCTGGTATCCAAGCCCCCGGCAGCGGAGGTCATGGACAAGATCTTACGGCAGGCAGCCGACGGCGGAAAGCCCACCGTCGTGTGCTTCATCGGCGGCGACCCCGCAGCGGTCGAAAAATACGGTCTGACGGCCGCCGTTTCCCTGGAGGACGCCGCACACAAGGCGGTCGCGCTCTCCAAAGGCGAGACGCCCGAAACCTTTGAATCGTTTTCGATGGGTCTGGAGGCCGCGGAAAAAATGGCAAAGGAAGAAGCGTCAAAGATGGCTTCCGGACAGAAATACGCGCGCGGTCTCTATACCGGCGGAACGGTCTGCGATGAGGCAATGAAGCTGATGATCGGGGAGTTAAAGCACATTTATTCCAACATACCGCTCAGTCCCGAAGACAAGCTGGAGGACGCAAGGAACGGGAAGTCGAAGGAGCATACCTTCCTCGATTTCGGCGACGATGAATTTACGGTAGGACGTCCGCACCCGATGATCGACCCTTCCCTGCGTGCGGAGCGCGTGGTGCAGGAAGCCGAAGACAGGGAAGTGGCGGTCATCCAGGTAGATTGCGTGATCGGCCTTGGCTCGCACGAAGACCCCGCGGAGGAGCTCTCGCAATCCATACGGAAAGCAAAGGAGATCGCCGCAAAGGACGGCAGGTATCTGTCGGTCGTCGCGGAAATCCTGGGAACGGATGCCGACCCGCAGGGGAAGGCCGCTTCCGGGAAGAAGCTTGAGGACGCGGGCGCGATCGTTCTTCCGTCGAACGCGCAGGCGACGCGCTTTACGCAGCTGATCCTGAAAAACCTGTAAGGGAGGTGGGTGATATGAGCAAGGTAAACGAGCTTTTCAATAAAAAATTAGCGGTGGTCAATTTCGGCATAGAATCCTTTTATCATGACCAGGTACATCAGAACAACCCCGCGGTGCATGTGGACTGGAAGCCCGTTGCGGGCGGTGACAAAAAGGTCGCGGGCTGCCTGATGCAGCTGAAGAAACCGGAGCTTCTTGAAAAGATCGAAAAGGCCAATCAGGAAGCCTTACAGCGGATCCTTTCGGCGCAGCCCGTGCTCGCGGGCTTAAGCACCGCCGGTGAGTCCATTCCCGGCATGACAGAAACCACCATCCTTCACGCCGGGCCTCCCGTCACGTGGGAGCGCATGAGCGGGCCGCAGAAGGGGGCGGTCATGGGCGGCCTGATCTACGAAGGCCTCGCAAAGGATCTGAAAGAGGCGGAAGAACTGGCCGCAAGCGGAAAGATCACCTTTGACCCCTGTCACCACCACCATACGGTGGGGCCCATGGGCGGTATCGTCACGTACCATATGCCGGTATGGCGCATCGTAAACAAGGCGTTTGATTATGAAGCGTTCTGCACGCTGAATGAGGGCCTGGGCAAGGTGCTGCGCTTCGGCGCCTGCGATCAGGAGGTCATAGACAGACTGAACCGCATGCAGAACGAATTCTATCCGGTGTACAAGGAAGCGCTGGAACTGCACGGCGAGATCGACATGAAGGTACTGATCGCGCAGGCGCTGCAGATGGGGGATGAATGCCACAACCGCAACAAAGCGGCCACCTCCCTTTTACTGCGCGAGATCGCAACGGATATCTACAACACGCACTTCCCTAAGGAACAGCAGGAAGCCGCGTTCCGGTTTTTAAACGACAACGACCATACCTTCCTGAATCTGTCCATGCCGGTGTGCAAAGCCACCATGGATCCGATCTTTGACATCCCCTACTGCACGCTGGTTGCCACCATGTCCCGGAACGGCACGGACTTCGGCATACGCATCGCGGGTCTGGGACAGGACGAATGGTTCACCGCGCCTGCCGAAATGGTGAAGGGCCTGTATTTTCCGGGCTTTTCGGATGAGGACGCCAATCCCGATCTCGGTGACAGCTGCATCACGGAAACCACCGGCATCGGCGGCTTCTGTATGGCGGCATCTCCGGCGATCGTGCAGTTTGTGGGCGGCCAGGTGCAGGATGCGATCAATTATTCCACCCAGATGTATGAAATCACCGTTGGCGAGGGCAATGCCTACAAAATCCCGTCGCTCGATTTCCGGGGAAGCGCGACGGGCATCGATCTGATGAAGGTCATTGAAACGGGCATCCGCCCCATCATCAACACGGGTATCGCCCACAAAAATTACGGCGTGGGGCAGGTAGGCGCGGGGCTTGTGCATCCGCCGGAAGACTGCTTTAAGAAGGCGGTCACCGCGTGCGCCGAAAAATGGAGCAACGGATGAAGGATAAGGGAACCGTGCGGCGACGCATTCCAAATAGCAACAGTACCATTTCAAACGGACACAAAAGAAAAGGAGGAAATCATCAATGAGCAAGTGGTCAGACATCAAGATTTATGATCTTTCAATCCCGATCGGTGTCGGAACCCCCCCGTGGCCGACCTATGAGCCGCTTCAGATGAAGTATTTCAAGCGCCTGAGCTTTAACGGCGCAAACGGCCAGATACTCACGCATTCCAACCATGTCGGCACACATCTGGACGGACCGCTGCACTTTGATACGGCAGGCAGGGACATGGCTTCCCTGGAGCTCACTAAGCTCTGTGCGCCGGGCGTTGTCTGCGACCTGTCCGACCAGGCCGAGGACTGGGGTATCTACACGGGTGAGGATATTGAAAAACGCTGCGAGGTGAAGGAAGGCGATATCCTGATCATCAACACGGGCTACCACAAATACGGATGGGATATGCCCGAAGCCGACGAGAGGCGCTACATGCTGCGGCATCCCGGCCCGTCACTCGATTTCGTGAACTGGGTACGCGAAAAGAAGCTTCGCTGGCTCGGTGTCGACTGCGGCAGTGCCGACCATCCCATGAACACCAAGATCCGTGACTGGGAGCCCCTCGAAGCGGAAAAATGTGACAAGGTGTTCCGTGAAAAATACGGCAAGGGGCTGAACGACATCTATCCGTGGCCCGATCACTATCAGGCAATGCATATCGAGCTCTTCTGCAAGCCGTATGAAGCGATTCACGCGGAATGCGTGGGTGGCGATATCGACCAGCTGTCCAACAAGCGTGTCGTCATCGGCTGCTTCCCCTGGAAGCTGGTGGACGGTGAGAGCTGCATCAGCCGCATTGTTGCCTTTGACGGATTCGAGGATGTATAAAATCCTCTTTTTACGGCCCGCGCACGTATCTGTGCGCGGGCCGCACAGGACGCGCTGATGAGCCGGAACCGTATCCGTTTCCCGGAAGCGGAGCAGCAACAAAAAAGACAGTATATCAGAGAAAGAGGTGAGCGCCGTGAAAGAGATCACATATATTGCACCGGAAAGCATTTCCGAAGCGCTTAAGCTCCTTACGAAACATAAGGGAAAGGCCGTTATCTTTAACGGCGGAACAGATGTGATGATCAGGCTGCGGGAAAATCTGATACAGCCCGATTACGTCATTGATATCAAACGGATTCCCGGATTAAAGGAAATCACGTTTAAAAAAGACGGTCTCCACGTCGGATGCTGTGCGACCATGAATGAGATTGCGGAGCATGCGGATGTGCGGAAATATTATCCGTATTACGCAAAAGCATGCGCAAGCGTCGGCTCAAAGCAGGTGCGCAATCGTGCCACCTGTATCGGCAACATCGTCAACGCCTCTCCCCTTGCCGATTCCGCGACACCTCTTTATGCGATGGACGCCGTCCTTCTGATCGAAGGACCGGAGGGAAAACGCGAGGTGCCTGTCCGTGAATTCATTACCTTTGTGAGGAAGACCGTGCTTGCCGAAGACGAAATCGTTCTCGGCGTTCGCGTGCCTTACATAAAAGGGGCAAAAGGCGTATACACCAAGAATTCGCGCCGCAAGGAGGTGGATCTTTCCAATGTCTGCGCGACTGTCGTGCGCACGGGGGACGAGTACCGGATCGCTTTTGGCTCGGTTGCCCCCACGCCGAAACGACTCGAAAAAACAGAGAAGCTCCTGAACGGCAAAAAAATAACGCCCGCATTGATCGAAAAAGCAAAGCAGACGGCCGTAACGGAGGTGGCGCCCATTGATGACGTACGGGCCTCAAAGGTCTATCGTCTGGATATCGTGCAGGCAATCGTCGAAAACTCACTGCTTGCGCTTGGTCGCTGAGGAGGTGGTCTTATGCATACGATAGAGTTCAGTATCAACGGAGAAGCCTTAACGCTGCTTGTCGAAGACAACCAGACAGCGCTGCGCGTCATCAGGGAGCAGGCGGGGTTCACGGGCACAAAGCCCGGATGTGAAGCCGGCGAGTGCGGTGCCTGCACCATACTGGTAAACGGAAAGCCCGTCAATGCATGTCTGATGCTTGCACCGGAGCTGGACGGAAAGGAAATCACAACGGTGGAAGGACTTGCGGACGGGGAAAACCTGTCCGTGCTGCAGCAAAAATTCATCGATCACGCCGCGCTCCAGTGCGGCTACTGCACGCCGGGATTTCTGATGAGCGCGACGGCCCTGCTCAATGAGAACCCGCATCCGACCAGACAGGAAATCGTGGAGGCGATCAGCGGGAATCTGTGCCGCTGTACCGGATACAAGCGCATCATCGAGGCCATCGAGGATGCCGCAAACAGCGGGACCAAAAAGATCCCCGCAAAGAAAACAAAAGCGAAGGGAGGTGCGCGCAAATGACACAGGACGGAAAGTACACCGAAATAGGCAATTCCCTTCCGCGCGTTGACGGAAAGGCAAAGGTCACCGGTGCGGCAAAATACGCGGGAGATTATTACTTTCCCCGCGAGCTGTGGGCACAGGTGGTGCGCAGCCCCTACCCGCACGCAAAAATCAAAAAGATAGACACGTCGGCGGCCGAAAAGCTCAAGGGCGTCAGGAACGTGATCACGGGAGATTATTACAAAAAACGCGGCGGGTTGTATCTTGCCGATAAAAACTTCCTTGCGTACCAGACGGTGAAATACAGGGGCGAAGCGGTGGTTGCCGTATGCGCCGAAACAAGGGAGATCGCCGAGGAGGCATGCCGCCTTGTAAAGATCGATTACGAAGAGCTGCCGGCGGTGTTCAGCCCGATGGAAGCCATGAAGAAGGGCGCGCCCCTGATCCATCCGGATCTGCATACATACCGCGTAGCCCCCATCTTTCATCCCGTGCCGCATACGAACATCTCGCACCATCATGTGCTGCGCAAGGGCGATGTAAAGAAGGGCTTCAGGGAAAGCTATCGGATATTCGAGCACAGCTATCACATCCCGCATGTCCAGCATGTGCCCATCGAGACCCATGTAACGACCGCACTGTACGATACGGCCGGTTCGCTGACCGTGTGGTCGTGTTGCCAGTCACCCTACGCCGTGCGCGCGGCGCTGGCGGATTCCTTTGACATACCGCTGAACAAGCTCCGCGTCATATCCGAGTTTGTGGGCGCGGGGTTCGGCTCCAAGGCGGGAACCACCATCGAGGGTATCGTGATACCGCTCGCGCAGCTGAATCCCGGCAGGCACATCCGTCTGGACTACAGCCGTGAGGACGAATTTGAAAATGCCTATGTGCGCCAGGGGATGTACGCCAGGATCAAAACAGGCGTGGACAAAAAGGGAAAGATCCTTGCGGTGGAAAATGAATTTCTCTGGGACGGCGGCGCCTACACGGAATACGGCGTAAATATCGTCAAGGCGGCAGGCTTTGCGGGCGCGGGTCCCTACAATATCGACAACATAGCGACCGACAGCTACTGCCTGTACACGAATCACCCGGTGGGCGGTCCGTACAGGGGATTCGGCATGTGCGAGATCCATTTCGCGATCGAACAGAACATCGACATGATCGCAAAGGAAATGGGCATTTCTCCTGTCGAGATGCGCAAAATCAACGGCCTGCGTCCGGGAGACACCACCAATACGGGCGAAGTGATGAAGGTATCGGGATACCAGGACTGCCTGGATACGGTCATCAAAGCGCTCGATTACAACAGGAAGAGCGCACAGCCGAAGGATAAGCATAAGATCCGGGCAAAGGGGATTGCGGCGGGCTGGAAATCTCCTTCCCAGCCGACGGATGCCGCAAGCGCGGCAATCATACGCATGAATGAGGACGGTACCTTTTATCTGCAGACGAGCGCGGAAGAGATCGGCCAGGGTTCGAATACCGTACTGACACAGATCGCAGCCGAGGTATTAAACGTGAACCCCGACCGCATCACGCTCACCAGCGGTGATACCACGGCCAATCCTTACGAGTGGCAGACGGTTGCTTCCCGCACGACGTACTGCGCGGGCAACGCCGTAAAGCTTGCCGCGGAAGACTTAAAGGAGCATGTGCTGGATCTTGCCCAGATCAAGCTCGGCTGCGCAAAGAGAGACATCCATCTCGAGAGAGATGATGATCATCATATGACCTGGGTTGTTGCCACCAATCATCCCGAAAACCGCGTGCCCATCAGCACCTTCGCACTGGGGCTTACGTTACCCGACGGATCGGGTATCGGGGGACCCGCGATCGGTACGGGACGGTTCGTGCTTCCCAACAACTTTGCGTACAACATGGAAGACTCCCAGTCTCCGAAGCCGGTTGCGTTCTGGACCATTGGCGTTACGGGGGCGGAAGTCGAGGTGGATACGCAGACGGGTCACATAAAGGTACTGCAGATGATATCCTGTTTTGATCCCGGAAAGACCGTCAACCGCGCGCTCTATGACGCACAGGTGGAGGGCGGCATGATCCAGGCGATGGGAACCGCCATTTTCGAGGAACTGATGCTGAAGGACGGCAGGGTTCTGAATAAGAACTTTGTCGATTACAAGATCCCTACGGCGGATGATATCCCGGAAAGGCTGGAATCCCTCATCGTGGAATATCCGGAAGAGACAGGGCCCTTTGGTGCGAGGGGTATAGGCGAACCTGTCATGGTCCCCGGGGCTCCGGCGATCGCAAATGCCGTGGCAAACGCTCTGGGCCATCACTTCGACCATATGCCCATCACACCCGACGATGTACTGGAAGTTGTAAGAGGCAAAAAGTCAAAGTCCAAAGCAAAGCGGTAAAAGAATCTGCAATTCAAAGACTAACAAGGAGGAAAGCATTATGAAACTGGTTTATGACGTCGAATCAAAACCTTCCATGGGTGCAAATCTGGTTCTTGCATTCCAGCAGCTGATGGCAATCACCGCTGCAACGATCCTGGTTCCCGCCATTGTGAACGGCGCATCGGAAACACCGCTCCTGAACCAGGGTTCGGCGCTGATGGGCGCGGGATTCGGTACACTTGTCTACCTGTTCTTTACGCAGAGAAAAAGTCCCGTGTTTCTCGGCTCGTCATTTGCTTTTATCTCACCCCTGATCGGTGCGGCATCCTTTGGGTCGCTGGGCATCATTCTGGGCGCCGTGTTCGCGGGCGGTGTGTATGTGGTGATCGCGCTCATCATCAAGATGGTAGGCACCGACTGGGTGAACAAACTGATGCCGCCCGTTATCATCGGCCCGACGGTCGCGCTGATCGGTCTGTCCCTCTGCGGAACGGCCATCAATGACGTGAACGGCGGATCGAGCGGAGGCTATAACCTGGTGAAGATCCTCGTCGGCATCATCACCTTCTTCATCATCGTGTACTGCTCGGCAAAGGGCAACCAGACGATGCAGCTGTATCCCTTTATCTTTGGTATGCTGGGCGGCTATATCATCGCGAGCATCTTTACCGCGATCGGCAACGCGACAGGCAATGACTATCTGAAGATCGTTGATTACAGTGCGCTTGTAAATAATTTCTCGCCGTTTTCCTTCTCGAGCATCATTGCGGTTCCGCCGATCGTTGCGCTGAATGCGGCGTCCGAGGGGGCGGCGATTGACGGGACGGCAATCGCGTCCCTCTTTGTACTGTTCGCGCCGGTGGCCTTTGTTGTGTTCGCGGAGCATATCGCCGACCACAAAAACTTAAGCTCGGTCATCGGACGTGATCTGATCAAGGAACCCGGTCTCACACGCACACTCCTGGGAGACGGCGTGGGTTCCATCGTGGGCTCGCTCTTCGGCGGATGCCCGAACACGACCTACGGCGAATCCGTCGGCTGTGTCGCCATCACGGGCTGTGCTTCGACCCATACCATAACGACCGCGGGCATCATGGCCATTGTCCTGTCCCTGTGCGCGCCGTTCGTGGCGTTCATCAACACGCTGCCCGGCTGCGTCATGGGCGGCGCCTGTGTGGCCCTGTACGGCTTTATAGCGGTTTCCGGTCTCAAGATGCTGGCAAAGGTGGACCTCGGACAGAATGAAAATCTGTACGTGGTTTCGGCAATCCTGGTCACCGGCGTGGGCGGCCTTGTGCTTACCTTTGGCGCGGTGGAACTGTCCGCCATCGCAACGGCCCTGATCGTTGGCATCATCACAAGGGCAATCGTAGGAAACGCGAAAGACGCGCCGGGCGGGGATGGTTGATCATGGCCGCGTGATTCTGCGCAATACTGCCTGATACTGCATCATGCTTCCATAAGCGGAATGAATCATTTCGCTTATGGAAGCACTTTCGTCATGCATCTGTCATGCCTGATCGTATCAAGCGAATGATAAGGAGGAAAGAAACATGTCAAAGAAAATCGTTATCGCGCTCGGCGGGAACGCGCTTGGTAACGGACTTGCGGAACAGAAAATAGCGGTGGTCGAAACGGCAAAGGCCATCGCCGATCTGATCGAGGAAGGGCACAATGTGGTGATCGCCCACGGCAACGGTCCGCAGGTGGGCATGATCCAGAACGCGATGACCGCGCTTGAACGGAGCGAACCGGAAAAGTATTCGCATGTACCGCTGTCGGTCTGCGTGGCCATGAGCCAGGGGTATATAGGTTATGACCTGCAGTGTTTTTTACGCGAGGAGCTGCTCAACCGCGGCATAAAAAAAAGCATATCGACCATCCTCACGCAGGTGCAGGTCGATCCGGAAGATCCCGCATTTAAAAATCCCACGAAACCGATCGGTGCCTTTATGACCAGGGAAGAAGCCGATGCACTCGCAAAGGATCCGCGCATCACGATCATCGAGGATTCCGGCAGGGGGTACCGCCGCGTTGTGGCTTCGCCCAAGCCCGTCGCGATTGTGGAGATTGAAGCCATCCGCGAGCTGGTCGACCACGGTCACGTGGTGGTTGCCTGCGGCGGGGGAGGAATTCCCGTTACCAGCGACGGGGGTAACGGCCTGCGCGGTGCAGGCGCCGTGATCGACAAAGACTTTGCGGCCTGTACCCTCGCAAAGCAGCTGGATGCCGATACGCTCATCATACTCACGGCCGTTGAGAAGGTGGCAATCCGCTTTGGCAAGCCTGATCAGAAGGATCTTGACGAACTGACCCCTCAGGAAGCAAGACGCTACATTGCCGACGGTGAATTCGCGCCGGGATCGATGTTGCCCAAGGTGGAAGCGGCGCTCGACTTTGCGGAATCGAAGGAGGGACGCGCGTCACTGATCACTCTTTTGGAAAAAGCAAAGGACGGAATATCGGGAAAAACCGGAACGCACATACACGCGTGATCCGGCTTTTACCGGCATTCCGCCCTGCAAATGAGCGGTTGTGCAACCGTCAGGATAAAACCACGGTATAGGTGCCCGCGTCTTCCGTGACAGTGGGAGTGAGACGCTCCTTCGAGGCGAGTCTCGAGATATTCTCGACGGAGACGCGGTTGTCGACCATGATTTCATAGCGCTCCGACGGATGCTCTTTCATCTCCTTACGTAACAGAATCACGGGTTCCGGACAGGACAATCCTCTGGCATCGATCATGACCGGGTGCCTCCTTTCCGAAAAGTATTGAGTGCGGCGATGACGCATATGACACAGATGCCGATGAGGACGGCGGCCTTTCCGTTACCGGTGGGGCCTGCCGCCGAAGAGGCGAGGCCAAAGTTGTGGCAGAACGCGGCACCTGTCAGGAGCCCCAGATACGTCACGGCGGAATCCGTATTACCTTCGCCCGCAAGCACCATCTGTCTCAGGGGGCAACCGCCGAGCAGCACGCAGCCGAATCCCGCAAGCAGCATTCCGAGGAAATTCCACAGGCCGTCCGTATGCGCGACCGCCTGCTCCGCAAAACCGGGATGAAAACGTCCGGTGATGAGATTGCCGATGAGCGCCGCCGCAAAGATCCCCGCAAAGCCGATCATGAGCTTAGGTTCTTTAAAGAGAATCAGATCGCGGAATGCGCCGACCATGCACATCCTTGTAAACTGTGCGAGCGCACCGACAAGGAGCCCTGCGCCGAGAGAAAGCAAAACGGGCGCATGCTTTCCGCCGGGACCGGCATCGGCCGCACTGAAAAAGATAAAGGCGGGCGCGGCGATCAAGAGGATCAGCAGCACAACCTGTGACGCGGGGAAAAGAACTCCTTCCGCAGCGGGCTGTGCGTAGTTGCGCCCGAGCGAAAATCCCTTTTGCAGGAAGAAGACACCGCATCCGATTCCTGCCGCAAAGCCGGCAAGGCCGAAGAGCGCGTTCAGATCACCGCCCGCAAGACGCAGCACCATGCGGAAGGGGCAGCCAAGAAACATCAGGCATCCGATCATGACAAAGAAGCCCAGGATAAAACGTGTAAACGGTGCGGAGCCGCCCTTGACACGAAATTCCTTCCGTGCAAAAGAGAGCAAAAACGCGCCGAGCACAAGCCCCGCCACCTCCGGACGGATGTACTGCACGGGCTCCGCGCGATGCAGTCCCAGTCCTCCCGCCGTGTCGCGGATAAAGCAGGCCAGGCAAAAACCCATGTTGGCCGGATTGCCGCTCATGACGAGGACGACGGCGACGCAGCCGGTGAGAATGCCGGCCAGTGCGATCGTGAGTCTTTCTTTTTTGAAATCCATTGTGAATCCCTCCTTTGTCTAACAGTATACCATTGTTTTTTTGTTTTGTCTCGTTTATGATGATATAGGTGTCAAAAGTCATGAAGACGATCTTGCTTGCAGGAATCGTCGAATGACGGCAGGATCGCGGGAGTTTCTTTAGAAACGGGGGACGGTATGAAACGCATCCATCTGGATCAGGCAGCGAGCTCTTTTCCGAAGGCGCCGGGCGTTTCGGATGCAATGAAGCGCTTCCTGGACGAGTCCGGCGCAAACATCGCAAGAGGCTCTTATAAGGCGGCGATCGAAGCGGAGGAGCGGGTCTTTGAGACGAGGTCGCTTCTGGCGCGCCTCTTTCACGCACCCGACGCAAAAAATGTCATCTTTACGGGCGGCGCCACCACCGCGCTCAACATGATTCTCAGGGGATTTCTGCATCCCGGGGATCATGTGCTTGTCAGTGCCTTTGAACATAATGCCGTTATGCGGCCGCTGACCCTGATGCAAAAAGACGGCGTGATTTTTGACGTGATCCCCGCATCCGCGGACGGCGGCATGCATCTGGCGGATGCGGACGCGTTTGTCACGACGCAGACCAAGGCGATCATCATGACGCATGCATCGAATGTCACGGGCGCGGTGATGCCGGTCAGGGAGGCGGGACTGTTTAGCAAAGAGTACGGCCTGAAACTTATCGTCGATACCGCACAGACCGCGGGCATCCTGCCCGTCGACATGGAGGCCTTCGGGATCGACGCGCTCGCTTTTTCCGGTCACAAGGGACTGCTCGGTCCGCAGGGGGTCGGCGGCATGGTCGTAACGGACGAGATGGCGTCCATGATGACGCCGCTCATCGCGGGCGGCACCGGATCTTTTTCCCATCTGTATGAGATGCCGGATGTTTTGCCCGACCGGTTTGAGGCGGGCACCCTGAATCTCCCGGGGATCTGCGGGCTCGAAGCGGCGCTTTTATTTTTGCGGGAAGTACATCCGGAGGTCTTTGCCGGGGCACAGGAGGACGCGTCGCTACAGGCAGAGGGGATCTATGCCCGGGAGACGGAGCTGTACGCAAGGCTCCTTTCCGGAATCGATGCGATCAATGAAGAGGCGGGGAAAGAATGCATCCGCGTCATTCGTCCGCAGTGCGCCTGCGTTCCGCTGCTGTCGATCGCGTTTAAGGATCACGACCAGGGGGAGGTCGCACGCCAACTCGAGGAAAAATACGGCATCCTCACGCGTGTGGGGTTACATTGCGCACCCGCCGCGCATCATGCGTCCGGGACCTTTCCCGACGGAACGATCCGTTTTTCCTTTGGCGCGTTTCATACGGAAGAGGATGCGGATTCCGCTGTCCTTGCTTTGCACGAAATGGTGATTGACCGATGGAAACTCAGGCAAGACTGACAAGACTCGCAAAATGCGCAGGCTGCGGCGCAAAGGTGGGCGCGGGAACGCTCGCACAGCTCCTTGACGGATTTCAGTCGCACCGTGACGAGCGGCTGGTCGTCGGCTTTGACAAAAGCGACGACGCCTGCGTCTACCTGCTGGATGAGAACAGGGTGCTGATCGAAACTGTCGACTTTTTCCCGCCGATCGTGGACGATCCGTATCTCTTCGGGCAGATCGCGGCGGCCAATGCCCTGAGCGATATCTATGCGATGGGCGGAGAGCCTGCGCTCGCACTCAATGTGATGAGTGTGACGGAGGACATGACGGAAAAAGAAATCCGGGAGATCCTGCGCGGCGGCTATGACAAGGTATATGAGGCGGGAGCCGTTATCGCCGGAGGACATACGATCACGACGGCGGAACCCGTCTACGGTCTGCAGGTAACGGGCTTTGCGCATCCTCAGCGATTCTGGAAAAACGCGGGGGCGCGGGAAGGGGACGTGCTGCTTCTGACCAAGCCTCTCGGCGCCGGGATTCTGACGACGGCAAGAAAGGGCGGCGAGGTCGATGATGCGGTATATGACGCACTGTGTGCGCAGATGTGTACGCTCAACCGTAAGGCGGCTGAGATACTTCGCGGATTTGAGGTCCATGCCTGCACCGACGTGACGGGATTCGGACTGATGGGACATGCGTATGAAATGGCCGGCGGGTCCGGAGTAACGGTCCGGATCTTTACGGAGCAGGTGCCGTACATCCGCGAGGCCTATGCCTGTGCGGAGTACGGTTTTGTGCCCGCGGGCGCGTACCGCAACCGGGAATATACCGCAGGCAGAGTCCTTGCCGAAGAGGGGATCACGCGTGCCATGGAGGACATTCTCTACGATCCGCAGACATCGGGCGGACTGCTCGCGGCGATTCCCGCCGCGCAGGAAAAAGAGGCGCTCGACGCATTACGCGCAGCGGATACGGATGCGGCATGTGTGGGAGAGATCTGCTCAGATGACCGCGACAGCCTCGATTTCGACGAGCGCGTCCTTCGGAAGCGCGGCGACCTGGAAGGCGGCGCGCGCGGGGAAGGGCTCACTGAAAAAGGTGGCATACACCTCGTTCATCGCCGCAAAGTCCGCGATATCTTTTAACAGGACGGTCGTCTTTTATTCAAATAAGTTCTCTTTTCGAAAAACCGGTCACCTGACAATATGATGAAGATAATTCAATCGGTTCGCAATGGACAGATCAAGCAATTCTATTTGCATGGTCTGTCCATTGCACGGAAAGATAAAAGGTGCAAGAATAAAGTAAACTGTAACAAGCATTGTGGAAATATAGTTGCATTCTTATGGATGTGGTAATGAGCTTCAGACTCTTTAACTTGGCAAAAGAACGAATGATGATTTGTGACGTAGCGATTTAAAGGAACAATGACATGTTCAACCGATTATCACGATGGAAAAAAATATTTGTCTTATTGGCAGGAATAATGCTTTTGATTTCAGCTTGCGGAGCACATGGAACACCGGAAAATGCATCCGTTAGAGAGCAGTCATCTGTAGTAAAAAGCACCAATGAAAATGTGAATATCACCACCATAACACCGGTGACCGGGATGGAAAAGATCCTGTATGTATTGTCCTGCCGAGAACATTTTGCCTGCATAGTTGATACGGGAGTCGAATTGGGCGTAGTCTATCTTGACCGGGAAGGAAGGATTGTTTCAAGAAAAACGTTGGAAAAAGTACCCGATGTGCCACAAGGCATGGAGGAAATCCGTGGAGCAGATATTAATGGAGACTATACGCTGACAATGCTGTATTCTGACGCTCAAAAAGTGTCAGAGGGCAGTGCATCATATCTTTTGTGTCAATATGATGAAGAAGGCGGATTGACCAATAGCAAAAGACTGGACTCGGAATATGCCTTCCACAGCGTTCTTGCCATGGATAATGAACGGATCCTTCTTTGCGGTATGTCAGCGATTGTTATGATCGAAAACGACAAGGAAGTATTAGTCAAAGAAGCCGGCGCAAATATGGCTTTTCTGGCCGCCTTAAAGAAAAGCACAAATGACTACTGTGTGGTTGCATATGCGGATGGCGTTCCGGGAGTTTTTCAGTCATTGGCCAACGACGAGTTCCTTCCGCTCAGCAATTCCGTTATGCCGACAGAAGTGAGTTACAGTGTTCAAAATAATGCAACACCGCTGGTTACTGCAGATGTTTTGTATCAATTAGACACTGAAACACATCAATTAAACGCAAGGGCATCATGGGATTCGCTGTCAATCAAAGGGAGTAATATTAAAAGCGTTGCCTGTATCGATAACGAAACAATACTTTTATGTTTGCATGATACACCGGAATTATATCTGTTGAGTGTTGAGCGAAGAGAGGAACAACGAGAGGTTATAAAAGTTGGAGCAATCAGGGAAGCGAGTCCGTCACTTGGCAGGTTTGTCACATATTTTAATGATACAAACGAAGAATATGAGGCTGAAATTGTATATTACGAGGATCAGTCTGCCTTAATAACCAGTCTGTCTGCCGGAAACGGTCCGGATATTATGGAAATAAGCGGTGTGAGCATTCCGTTCACGCCGGACAAATTTGTTGACATGAACACGCTGTCCGGAAACGCAGTCGGCGCAGTGGAAAAAAGTATAAAAGATGCACTCCTGATAGAGGGCGCACTTACAACCGTTCCATCATCATTTTGGATCAAAACTATTGTCGGAAGAGAAAGTGATGTAGGGCCGAACTCTGGCTGGAGCGTGAGGGAACTTGTCTCGTTATCCGAAAGAAGAGGTGATGGAACCGACGTATTTCCTCCATGGATGACAGGCGACGAATTGATGCGATGGATCTGCAACATCAGTTTGGGGCAGTTTGTGGATTGGACAGCCTGCTTCAGCAGGTTTGATAGCGATGACTTTGCAGCTCTTTTGGAATTTTGCGCTGATCAGCCGCAGTCCTTTGATGTGGCAGAATACATATCTGATTACGAACCGGATATATTATTAACTGTTCAATTGATTCAGTCAGAAAAATGGATTGGTGTATTAAAAGAAAACTATGGAGGTCATAAAATCACCTACATCGGGTTTCCAAACGAATCATCGAATAACGGAAGCTTTTTTTCGCGCGCTGAAGAGGACGTTATATTTGCAATTCCGCTTTCTTCGCAAAGCATGAACGGAGCCGAAGCAGTGATTGCCTGTATGCTGTCGGAAGGATGGCAGGAAAAAACCATGAGCATGCCCGTAAACAGCACGGTACTGGAACATCGCCTGGAGGCACTTTTAAACTTGCCGGAAATGAGTGTAACCGATGAAGACATAGAAAAACTGCGTAAGTTGATCGAGGAGACAACTGTATTCATACATTATGATGATACGATCACGCAAATCGTTATGGAAGAAGTTCAATCGTTTTTCGATGGAAGCAAAACGGCAAGTGAAGTAGGAAAGATCATTGATTCACGTATTGACAGTTATTTGAACGAATGATCATGCGGCGGTCATTTGACGGTGCATTCATTGATTACCAACTAAGGAGGTTGCACTATGAATCAGGCAAAAAGAATTGTGGCAATCATTATCTGCTGTGTTCTTGTGATGATCAATCCGATTACAGTGATGGCGGCAAAGCCTGCGGTTGTTCCGGGATATGGATATGCTGTAACTGAAGCCGCACATCTCCGTACCACAGAAGGTGGAACGTCGATCGGAATTGTTCTCGCGGGAGAGTGCATGGAGGTATCTCGGGTTTCTTCGAATCATGTATGGGGATACACGTGGATATATGGAATGATGAGTTCCGGGAGGCTGAGATACCAAATCGGATATGTGATACGTGATTGTCTTGAGAGTTATCCCGGATAAGTGACAGTTGCCGCCGCATGATTATCTGAAGACCAGTTATGGATATGTTACCTGAATGGATTTTTGCAGGGTTGGCCGGCCGGTTGCATTTGTTCCCGCCGCGCAGGAAAAAGCGGCGCTCGACGCATTACGCGCAGCGGATACGGATGCGGCATATGTGGGAGAGATCTGCTCAGATGACCGCGACAGCCTCGATTTCGACGAGCGCGTCCTTCGGAAGCGCGGCGACCTGGAAGGCGGCGCGCGCGGGGAAGGGCTCACTGAAAAAGGTAGCATACACCTCGTTCATCGCCGCAAAGTCCGCGATATCTTTTAACAGGACGGTCGTCTTGACAACGGCGTCCATGCCGGCACCGGCTTCTTTCAGGATATTTTGGATATTGGTGAGGCTCTGCCTGGTCTGTGCGCGGATCTCGTCACCGGCAAATGCGCCGGTTGCGGGGTCGATCGGCAGCTGCCCCGAGACATAGACGGTCCGGTCCGCCTGAATCGCCTGGGAGTAGGGCCCGATGGCGGCGGGTGCGTTTGTGGTTGCGATGGCCTTGTTGCTCATGAGAGTACTCCTTTCCGTGTGTCAGAAGGAAGGTTTTGCGGACACCCCTTCCGACCCGTGACGTCTGACAAATCTTCCCGTATTTTCTTTGACGACGCGTCCTTCTTCCGCGCATAACGTACCGCGCAGAAATACCTTTTCCACCACTCCGGTGATTTCTTTTCCCTCATACGGCGTATAATCGCAGCGGCTGACCTGTGCGGCGGAGGTGATGGTTTTTTTGCGCGCGGGATCAAGCACGACGATGTCGGCATCGCTGTCTTTTGCGATCACGCCCTTTTGCGGATAGAGACCGTAGAGTCTTGCGACATTTTCGGAAAGAGCGGCGCAGTAGCGTTCCGCCGTGATGCGCCCCTTTACGACGCCTTCCGTATACATGATCTCGCCCCTTGTCTCCACACCCGGCATACCGCCCGGGATCTTTTTGAAGTCATCGATGCCCAGACGCTTTTGCTCAAGGGTAAACGGGCAGTGATCGGTACAGACGGTCTGGATTTCGCCTGTGGCAAGCGCTGCCCACAGGGCTTCCTGATCGCTCTTTTTGCGCAGCGGCGGTGCGCAGACATACTTCGCGCCCTCAAAGCCCGCAAGCTCATAGCAGGAATCGTCAAAGGTGAGATACTGCGGACAGGTCTCCGCGTAGACGCGCACGCCGCGCTTTCTCGCCGCGCGGATCTCTTCGAGTCCGGCCTCACAGGTCAGATGCACGTCGATGACCGCGCAGTCCGCTATTTCCGCAATGTAGAGATAGCGGCCTATGGCCTCGGCCTCCGCCTGCGGGGGGCGTGTAAGATAGTGGGAGGAGACTTTTCTGATCCGCTCGTCCGAAGAGTACGCGGCACGTAACGCATCGATGACGCCCGCGTTTTCGCAGTGGCACCCGGTGATCCCTCCGACCTCCTTCAGCCTGCACAATATCTCAAAGATCTCGCGGTCCGTCAGCTGCAGGTCATAGGTCATGTAGATCTTGAAGGTTGTGACCCCCGCATCCATCATGTCCCTGCACTGACGGGACGCTTCTTCATTCCAGTCCGTGATCGACATGTGGATGCCGTAGTCACAGGAGACGCCGTTCTTTGCTTTTTCCAGCCAGTTCTCCATGCCCTGACGCAGGGTCTCTCCCTTGTACTGCGTGCCCATGTCGATGACGCAGGTCGTGCCGCCCGCAACGGCGGCCCTGGAACCGGAGGCAAAATCATCCGCCGTTACCGTGCCCGCGACGTGCAGATCAAAGTGGGTATGCGCATCGATAAAGCCGGGGAAGAGAAGCTTTCCGGTCACGTCGATGATCTGCGCATCCGCGACCTGCGTTGCGGAGATTTCCTGCCTGCGGAAGACGCCGGCGATTTTTTCGCCGTCGATCAGCACATCCGCAGGATAGTGTTCCGTGGCACTTACGACGGTGCCGCCCTGTAACAGAATCATAATATCTCCTTTCGAAATGTATCATACACCAAACCGGAAAGGAAGGAAAGCGACTCCTTCGTGTCGACATCATACAGCTCCGCCCCGTCCGTGACGTAAGTCAGATGTACGCGGCCGTCCCGCAACAGCACGCTTCCGCCGCGGTCACCGGAAAGCGCACACAGTGCATCATAGAATGCCGGGGGAAAGATCACGGGGCTTCCCTGCGTGACCGCACCGTCCCTGCCGACAGCAGCCATGCGGCAGGGAACGGAAGGGTCGTTGCAATAGTTTTTCAGCAGACGCAAAACCGACGCGGTCCGCACGAGCGGCTGGTCGCCGGGAATACAGAGAATCCCCTGAAGGGGCGTGACGGAGGATTGCCGCAGGTCCTCCGGTCCGTTCGTTTTTTGCAGCAGATGCGTTACACCCGCACGTACGGAATCGCTCTGCAAAGGGAAGGACGCGCACAGCGCAAAAAAACCCTTGTCTCTTGCCAGCGAAGCGACCCTTTCGTCGGAAGTGACGACGCAGACGGGTCCGACGGCGACGTCCCGCGTCAGGGAAGATACCTCACGCAGCATATCGAGGACATGCGAAAGGACCGGCTTTCCCGCGAGATCCGCAAGCAGCTTGTTTTCTTTTCCGAATCTTTTGGACGCACCGGCGGCCATCACGACGCATCCGATGCGGGGTTCAGCCTGTTGCATGACGTGCGGCCTCCGTATAGGTGCGAAAGGCGGAAGGGATCGCATAGACGGTATCGAGGTCCGTGCGATCCGCAAAAAAAAGAGGAGACATGCGCGCATTGCCGGACAGGAGCGCCTTTTCCGGGAGGTGCTCCACATATACCAGATAGCCCTTCATATGCCATTCCACATGGGTGAACAGATGCTTTGCGTCGGGAAGCGCAAGGATGCGCAGGGCATCCGCCTCTTCCTCCCGTAACAGACGGCGCAGCTCCCTTTGCGTCAGATGTCCGGGGACGGAAGGAAATTCATAGAGCCCTGCAAGCAGTCCCTTCCGCGGGCGTTTTCTCAGCGCCACGTGCGTGCGGTCGCTAAGCAACAGTACCGTGCGTTTTTCGATCCTGCGCGGTTTTTTTGCGCGCTTCACCGGATAGGAAAGCGTGTCTCCAAGGCGGTATGCCGCACAGAAGGAGGCAACGGGACATCGTGTGCATAAGGGTGCGCCGGCAGGCACACAGACCGTCTCCCCGAGTTCCATCAGCGCCTGGAAAAAGGTGCCGCAGTCCCGGTCTCTTTCCGGCAAAAAGTCCTCTTCGAGCTCGTGTTGCACCGCGCGTTTTACCGCCTCCGAGGAGATGTCCCGTGTATCCGCGCGCAGTCTTGCCATTACGCGCAGCACATTGCCGTCGACGAACGAGGCGCGCCCGGAAAAAGCGATCGCCGCGATCGCGCCCGCGGTATAAGGACCGATCCCGGGCAGCGCGCGCAGTTCTTCCACGGTATGCGGCAGTGTGCCGTCATAGTCCCTCATCACGATCTGTGCGGCCTTTTTCATGTTGCGCACACGCGAATAATAGCCGAGTCCCTCCCAGAGCTTTAAGAGCGTATCTTCCGGGGCATCCGCCAGATGCGCGATATCCGGAAGCGCATCCAGAAAACGCGCGTAGTAGGCTTTGACCGTTTCAATCCGTGTCTGCTGCAGCATGATCTCCGACAACCAGACGTGATACGGCGCGGGATCCTGCCGCCAGGGCAGCTTCCTTGCATGCTTTTTGTACCATTGTAACAGCGCCTTTGTCACGGCGGGCGCGGACGGATCTTTCATAAACAGTATTCTATCATAATACGGAGAAGAAATCGCCATCCGCCGTTTGACAAAGCGGATGCCTTACGATATAATAACAAACGCTATGCATTGGGGGACCGCAAGGCACGCATCGTGCGGTCATGCAAAGACATTTCGACTCCGGGAGGAAATCATGTCCAGAAAAGCGGTGATCACGCAAAAAGAGATCGTCGACGCGGCATTCCGCATCACGCAGGCGGAGGGCTTTGACAAGATCACTTCGAGAGGCCTCGCGCAGGAGGCGGGCTGCTCCACACAGCCGATTTTTCGCATTTACGAAAATATGGAGGCGTTGAAAAAAGACGTCTACGACCAGGCGGCCTCCTTTTACGAAAGCTATACCCGGCGCAACAAGGGCGACAGCACCACCCCCTTTGTCAATCTGGGCATGGCCTATATCGGATTTGCAAGAGAGCATCCGCATCTGTTCCGGCTGCTGTTTCTGACGGACAACCTGGCCGGCAAGCGCAGCATGTACGATCTCGTCAACGGCACGCAGGAAGCGGTATCCAGGGAGGCGCAGCGAGCAAAGGAAGCCGGATGCGCGGATCCGAACGGGCTCTTCATGCGGATGTGGATCTTTATCCACGGTGCGGCCTGCATGGCCGTCACCGGCGATTATGACCTCGGCGAAGAGGAAAGCAGGTCGATGCTGACGACCTGCTACGAAGATTTTGCCGGCTGAAGTCATCGTCATCGGCTGCGGCGCATCCGGCATGGCGGCAGCGATCGCCGCGGCACGGGAAGGCGCGCATGTGACGGTTCTCGAAAAAAACGACCGCGCCGGAAAGAAGGTCTTTATCTCCGGCAAAGGCCGCTGCAACGTGACCAATGATTGCGACACGGCGGATTTTTTTGACCATGTCATGCGGGGAAAAAAGTTTTTATACAGCGCTGTATACGGATGCGATACCGCCCGTGTACAGCGTTTTTTTGAAGAAAACGGATGCCCCCTGAAGGTCGAGCGCGGCGGCCGTGTCTTTCCGGTTTCCGACAAATCCTCGGATATCATACGGACGCTTCTGCGTCAGATGGAAGCGCTTGGCGTCCGCATATGCTTTGATACCCGCGCCCGGCGCCTGCGCACGGAAGAGACACGGGAGGGAGTAAGAGCCGGCGGCGTCATATCCGATACGGGGGAGGCGTTTTTTGCGGATGCCGTGATCCTCGCAACGGGGGGCCTGAGCTATCCGCTGACCGGCGCGACCGGGGACGGATTGCGCATGGCAGGGGAAGCGGGACATAAGATCACGGAATGCACGCCCTCGCTCGTGCCCTTTGAAACGAAGGAGGCATGGTGCCGCGACCTGCAGGGACTTTCGCTCAGAAACGTGCGCCTGTATACGGAGGGGAAGAAGGGCTTTGACCGGCAGGGTGAGATGCTTTTTACGCACTTCGGGGTCTCCGGGCCGCTCGTCCTGAACGCGAGCGCGTATGTGGAAGATGCCCGTCTCCCCGCAACGTATTATATCGACCTGAAGCCGGGACTCGACGAAGTAACGCTCGACAAAAGGCTGCAGAGGGAGTTTCTTTTACACGGGAAAAAGCAGTTCAAAAACAGTCTGTCGTCGCTCTTTCCCGCACGCCTCATCCCCGTGATGGTCGGACTGTCGCAGATCGAAAAGGAAAAGAGCTGCGCACGGATCACGGCTGAGGAAAGAAAGCGTTTTGCCGCACGGATCAGGAAGGTGCCCTTTACGGTGAGCAAAAAGCGCGGATGGGATGAGGCGATCGTGACGCGGGGAGGTGTTTCGACTGCGGACATCGATCCGTCCACGATGGCGTCGAGGCGCTGCCGGGGGCTGTATTTTGCGGGAGAGGTAATGGATGTCGATGCGCTTACCGGCGGCTTTAATCTGCAGATTGCCTGGTCCACCGGGGTGCTTGCGGGCAGGCATGCCGCGCACGGCGGATCTGTGGTATAATGATAGGAACTGTGTAAAACGAGCAAAGGGGTAGGGCTTATGAAATTTTCGCTTGGCGAGTTCAGCACGTACGGTCTGAAAAAGGAGATCTTCGACGCCTGCGGGGACAGGATCCGCGCCTGGCATTATCTGGTATTCAGGGTGTCGGTCGTCGCCTCGTTTTTTGCGTTTGCGATCGCGCTTCTCGAAACGGAGATTCTCGGTGTGCTCTATGATTACGGCGGTGCGTTCATCGTCTACTTTTTTGTTACCGGACTGCTGTTTGTCTTTCTGATCCGCCGGCCGGAAACCGTCGCAAAGCACGCGACCGCTTTTTATTACATACTCGGTATCATTCTGATCTCATATCCGATCGTGACGAGCCGGTTTGCGGACTGGGAGCGGATGGCCAATTTCCCGGTGATTCTGGCCATCGTGGTATTGCCGCTGATCGACAATACGCTGCGCGTGGCGGTACTGGTCGCCGCCTCCGATGCGGCGGCGCTTGTGATGATGCGCGTGTTTTTAAAGCATCCGACGGTCATCGCCAACGACACGATGAGTATTCTCTTTTTCAGTATTCTGATCCTGATCGGCAATTTCTTCCTGCACCATTTCCGCCTGAAGGAGATGTATGAGGCATCGAGACTGACGGAGACGGCCGAGGGCCTGGCCGCGATGGCGGGGCAGATCAGGGAGGCGGAGGCCGATGTCCGGGAGGTGTCCGCGCAGATGAACGTGCTGCTCGGTCAGCTGGAGGCGGACGCGCAGCAGAGGGAGACGCATACCGTGCGGGAGGAGGAAAAAGAGGCCGCGCGGGAAACCGCGGCGGCGGAAGAGGCGGTGACGGCGGCGGAAGAAACGGTGACGGCGGCGGAAGAAACGGTGACGGAAGAAACGGTGACGGAAGAACCGGTGACGCCGGAAGGGATGAAGGAGGCCGCACGGGAGTCCGTGGCGGAGGAAGAGACAGCGGAAGAGACCGTACGGGAGTCCGTGGAGGAAGAAGAGACAGCGGAAGAGGCCGCACGGGAGTCCGTGGCGGAGGAAGAGACGGCGGAAGAGACCGCACGGGAAGAGACGACGCAGGAGGTGCCCGTGGCGGGCACAAAGGAAGACGGCGTGCTGATCCTGCCCTGGGACGAAGAGGATACGGACAGCTGGGAGGCGATTCCTTTGAGTGCGGATACGGCCGAGGATCTGGGACTGCTCGATCCCGAACTGGAGATGAATATACAGAAAGAACCGGACAGCGAAGATGCCGTGCCGGAGATGTTTGTGGATGCGTCCCTTCCGGAAGAAGGAGACGAAGAAGAGCGGACGGAAGAAGAGCAGCCTGAAGAGGCACCCGTCACCGCACCTTCGGAAGACGACATGATCCTTGGTACCACGGTCAGCGATTTCTTCCGGAAGATGACGGAGGAGCTGCTTTCGGACGGAAAGGAAGAGGCAAAGACACCGGAAGAGGAGGACGCCTTCGAGGAGATTCCGGAAGAGGAAGTTGCGGAAGAGGAAGAAGACGTGTTCCCGGAAGAGGAAGAAGAAGAGGATATCTTCCCGGAGGAGGAAGAGGAGGTCTTCGAAGGGACCGTGACGGCACCGGCCTATCCGGCGCGTGCCATGGGAACGGCGGCACCTGCGGCACCGCCCGCGGCGCAGCCGGTATCTGCCGCACATGTATCGGTACCCGCCGCTCCCGCACCAGCCCCCGCACCGGCACCCGCGGCACCGCCCGTCATGCCGGCGATGCCTCTGTCCGCGGACGAAAAGCGCGTGATCACCAAAGAGGAACTCGACGAAGCCTATGCGCAGATCCTTGCGGACGCAAGGGACGGAGATATCGCCTCTGTAAGGGCACGTCTCAAGGCACTCAACGACGGCTTTGCCATCCCCGGCATCTACCGCATGAAGGTCATGCAGCTTGACGGGATGGTACGCGGCGGCAATCTGGAGGGAGTGAAGTCACTGCTCGGCGGAGGTGCTTCATGAAGCATCACGCGATCGCCATCGACGGCCCCTCCGGTGCGGGCAAATCCACCGTCGCAAGGATCCTCGCCAAGGAACTCGGCTTTGTCTTTATTGATACCGGCGCCATGTACCGGGCGCTTGCGATCCGCACGCTCGAAGAGGGCATCGACGCGACCGACCAGGCAGCGGTCGAAGAGGCAGCGGAACGGGCAACCGTGACGATCCGGTTTGAGGACGGCACACAGCATGTCTTTCTCGACGGCACGGACGTCACGGCAAGACTCCGCGACCAGACGGTCGGCGATACGGCAAGCGCGATCAGCGTCTACGGACGCGTGAGAGAGCGGATGGTGGAGCTGCAGCAGGCTCTCGCCAAAGAGGCGGACGTCATCATGGACGGACGCGACATCGGGACCGTCGTGCTGCCCGGTGCGGATCTCAAGATCTATCTGACGGCCTCTTCTTTCGTGCGTGCCAAGCGCAGATATGACGAGCTGATCGCGCGCGGGGAACAGGCGCATCTGCCCGATATCGAACAGGAGATAAAAGAGCGCGATCACCGCGACACGACGCGCACGCATTCGCCGCTGCGCAGGGCGGAGGATGCCGTGGAGATCGATTCGTCCGGTCTCACGATCGAAGAGGTCGTCGCGCGGATCCGCGCGCTGTATGAGGGCTGAAGCACATATGGCAGAAAGGAGCGCTTCCGGTTGGAGATCGTGGTAGCAAAAAATGCCGGCTTCTGTTTCGGTGTCGAAAAGGCCGTCGAGGAGGTCTATGCGCAGACCGCTTCGCGGGATGCGATCTGCACCTACGGCGAGATCATCCACAACGAGGCGGTCGTGAGCGACCTGAAGGAGAAGGGCGTGCGCGTGATCGAAGACGCCGCGCAGCTTATGCAGGGGGCAGGCACCTGTGTCGTCATCCGCTCGCATGGTGTGGCGAAGAGCGTCTATGACGCTCTTTCGGAGAAGGGATGCCGCATTGTCGACGCGACCTGTCCCTTTGTGCGCAGGATCCATGAGACCGTAAAAGACGCGACGCAAAGGGGAGAAACGGTCATCGTCTTCGGCTCGAAAGACCATCCGGAGGTCGAGGGGATCGTCGGCTGGGCGTCGGGACCCGTATACGTGTTGTCTTCCGCGGAAGAAGCGCTGTCCTTTGAGGCGGACACGGACACAACGATCACCGTCGTGTCCCAGACGACCATGGATGCCCATAAGTTTAAAGAAACTGTTGAAATTCTGAAAAAAAAAGGTTACAATATTAACATTGTGAATACGATATGCCATGCGACGAGCGTGCGTCAGGAAGAGGCAAAAAGAATGGCCGCGGAGGTTGACGTCATGATCGTCGTTGGTGGTGCCCATTCTTCCAACACACGCAAACTCTACGAGATCTGCGCGGAGCATTGCCCCAGGACATATCTGATTCAGAGCGCGGGGGATCTGAAAGATATTCTTTTAGACGGCGCGGGTCGTGTCGGTATTACTGCCGGCGCGTCTACCCCAAAGAATATCATTGAGGAGGTTCAGTCATATGTCAGAAATGGATCAGTCGTTTGAAGAGATGCTCGAGGCGTCGTTCAAACCGATTCATGTGGGAAAAATTGTTGAGGGGACGGTTATCGATGTCAAGCCGGATGAGATCATTTTAAACATCGGCTACAAATCCGACGGGATTCTCACGCGCAACGAGTACAGCAACGAAAAGGATCTCGATCTCACCACGGTCGTCAAGGTCGGCGACGAGATGGAGGCCAAGGTCATCAAAACCAACGACGCGGACGGACAGGTGCTGTTGTCGTACAAGCGGCTTGCGGTCGAAAAGGGCAACAAGCGCATCGAGGACGCGTTTAACAACAAGGAGGTCCTTACCGCCAGGGTCGTGCAGGTGCTGGGCGGGGGTCTCGTGGTGGTCGTCGAGGAGGTGCGCATCTTTATCCCCGCATCGCTTGTCTCCGACACCTACGAAAAGGATCTCACCAAGTACGAGGGACAGGAGATCCAGTTCATCGTCACCGAGTACAATCCCAAGAGACGCCGCTACATCGGCAACCGCAAGATCCTGATCGCGGAAGAGCGTGCGGCCAAGGCCAAGGAGCTCTTTGAGCGTATTCAGGTCGGCGACGTCACGGAGGGTATCGTCAAGAATATCACGGACTTCGGCGCCTTTATCGATCTGGGCGGCGCGGACGGTCTGCTACACATCTCCGAGATGAGCTGGGGACGCGTCGAGAATCCCAAGAAGGTATTCAAGGTCGGCGATGCCGTCAAGGTGCTGATCAAAAATATCGACGGTGCCAAGATCGCGCTGTCGCGCAAGTTTGAGGACGAGAATCCCTGGAAGGAAGCGGCGGAGCGCTACCAGATCGGTGCGACCGTCACCGGCAAGATCGCCCGTATGACCGATTTCGGCGCGTTTGTCGAGCTCGAGCCCGGCATCGATGCGCTGCTGCACGTATCGCAGATCGCAAGAGAGCACATCGAAAAGCCTTCCGACGTGCTCAAGACCGGACAGGAAGTGACCGCAAAGATCGTCGACTTCAACGAGGCCGAAAAGAAGATCTCTCTCAGCATGAAGGCACTGCTTCCGGACGCGCCGGCGGAAGAGGCGCCGGCAGCCGCGCAGGAAGCGCCTGCACAGGAAGAGGCACCGCAGGAAGCGCCCGCACAGGAAGAGGCCCCCGCACAGGAGGAAGCTGCGCCCGCCGGGGAAGCACCCGCGGAAGAAGAAGCGTCTGCGGAGGCATAATCCTGCATGACATACGATTACGAGTGGTTTAAAAAGCAGATCTATACGATCACGACGATCGATCTGAACAGTTATAAAGAAAAGCAGATGAAGCGCAGGATCGATACCCTGATCGGCAAGTACAATGTCGACGGGTACAACCCTTTTATCGATCTGCTCAAAAAAGACAAGGAGGTCTTAAACAGCTTCATCGCCTATCTGACCATCAACGTGTCGGAGTTTTTCCGCAACAGGGAGCAATGGGATCTGATGGACAAAAACATGATCCCGATGCTCACGAAGCGCTTTGGCAACAAACTCAAGATCTGGTCCGCCGCCTGCTCCACGGGGGACGAACCCTATACGATCGTGATGCTTTTGTCGCGCCATATGCCGCTGTCCCAGATCAACGTCCTCGCCACCGACATCGATCTGACCGCGATCGCCAAGGCCAAGAACGGTGTCTACGAGGCCAAGGAGATTGCGGGCGTTCCCGATGATCTGAAGAAAAAGTATTTCACAAAGGAAGGGGACCGTTTCAAGATCGCCAACGAGATCAAGATGCGCGTCAATTTCCGCAAGTCGGATCTGCTGCGCGATCCGTATCCGACGGATTATCATCTGATCGTATGCCGCAATGTCATGATCTATTTTACCGAGGAAGCCAAGGACGATATTTACCGTAAGTTTTACCGGGCCCTGGCGCCGGAGGGGATTCTGTTCATCGGCTCGACCGAGCAGATCATCAACTACAAGGAGATCGGCTATACGAGAGCCAATTCCTTCTATTACGAAAGACCGGGAATCAAACTGCCGGGAAAGACCTGATCCGGGCAACTTCAGGAAATGATATGATGGATGACATGTGCCGCGTAGAGAGACAGATCTTCGCGGCTTTGTTTTAGCTCGTCCGTGATCTCGAAATAGAGCGTATTGTCCTCATAGGAGGTACGGAAGACAGGCTCAAAGAGCATCGCCCACTGCTTGAGAAAGCGGGACTCTTTTCTGGTATAGCAGGTTGCGGGCGTGGCCTTGACACGGTGAAGCTTGTCGACGAATTCCGCCACCGACTTGTGTAAGGCCGTATCCTCCTCCGGCAGATAGTAGTAATCGCGCCAGCCCGCATAGAAAAACTTGAGCTCGCCGATGACGAGCGGCACGCGCAACACGGCCGTATCGGCAAAAGCACGCAGATAACACTCGTCGCGGTTGCACTTGAAGGGGGCGGGCACCGAAAAGGGAAGGGAGAGCTCCATGTAGAGTTCCCAGTGTTTTTCCCCCTCGAGATCGTCATAGGCCCTCGCCTGTGCCTTGATGACGCGGATATCGTCGATCGCATCGGTAAAGGCCGCATATCCGAGCACCGGAAGCGTAAGGATCAGTCCCTTAAGATCATCCGCGTTGTGGAGCAGGATCGTTTTTTCCTTTTCCTCGTCGGGAGATACCGCATAGGCCTTGAAGACGTCGATGAGCTCCCTGCCGCCGAGCGTGTCCTTACGCTGTATCCCGAGAAACTGTTCGATGGTCTTCAGCCTGGCATCGGGGAGCGAAAGCAGCTTCTTCATCGGCAGGATATGCTTGTAGAGATCGATGCTCTCCCTGCCGCGCAGGATGTCATTGATGCCGTAGCGCAGGTTTCTCTCCCGGATAAAGGGCAGATCAAAGCGGTCGCCGTTGTAGGTCAGAAACGCCTCATAGGGCCCCGCAAAATTCCAGAAGGCGGAGAGCACCACGCGTTCCTCGACCTCTTTTTCCGCAAGGAACTGCTTGAGCATCCACTGGCCGCCGGCCAGATAGGCGCAGCCGATCAGATAGACGGTATCGTGCTCCCTTGAGAGACCCGTCGTCTCGATATCAAACACAAGCACCTTGTCCGGGGAGATGCCCTGCGGGAGTACCGCGTCGAGCGAGACGGCCGCAGCACCTTCGATTGCAGATACGATTTCTTTCATGCTGTATAGTATACCATTATCCTAAATAATCGTCGAGTTCCGCCTCCATGCGCAAAAACGCCGCGCATGTCGCCGCATCCGTCATGGGATGCGCAAAGATCTTTTTGTGGTAGCCCGTTTCCTTCAGAAGCTTTCGGCTCTCCCGGTAAAAGAGACCGAAGGCAAGCGATGCGTCCCCGGCCATGAAGTCTGCGGGCGTATGCTTGATGTCGTGATCGATGACATGGCGCGTATGGAAGACCTCCTCGACCTCTTTTGAGACGGCGGAGGAGAGCACTTTTTCCGCGTCCGTCTCATAGACCGCGTCCGGCGGTTCAAAGGAAGCGATGCGCAGGATGTCGATCTTGTCCGCATCCCGCAGGATCCGGCAAAACATCCGCTCCCTGTCCGACTGGTTTTTGGGGAGACGGAAGCGGTTGTGCGCCCGGATGACATGCTCGATCAGAAGGTCGTGGCGGTCCGAGGCGACATAATCGCGTATGTGTCCGTCGCGAAACAAAAGATCCGCACCCAGTGCCGCATGGTCGACGGAGCCTTTGTCAAAGAAGGTACCGTAGCGGGCGAGCTGTTCAAAGTGTCCGATGTCATGCAGCATGCCCGTGAGCCATGCGATCCCGGTTTCTTCTTCCGAAAGAGACAGCGCCTGTGCGATCTGCGCAGACAGCGCGGCCACATGCCCCGCATGGGAGGCCTTCATGGTCACGCGGACATCACTCGTATCAAATTGTGTCACATAACGGTGAAACGTATCACGTACATGCGCGCGGTTGATCCATTGGTCTGCCATAGGTACAGTATAGCCTATTTACTTGAATTTTTCACTATATGAGCGTAAACTTACCTTCATGGGAAGAATCAACTGGAAATCGGCACTGGTCATACTTGCGGCTCTGCTTTTGAGCGGCGTGCTGCTGCGCCTGATTCCCGGACTGATCCGGTAAGGAGCATCATGTGACATGATCTGGAATTTTATCCGTCACGGGCAGACCGACTGGAATGTCCGGCAGCTGTTTCAGGGACGCCGGGATATCCCCCTCAATGATACGGGGAGGGCGCAGGCTTTTGCCGCGGGCAGGGAATTTGCGGAAAAAGGCATCTCCTTTGCGCGCGTCTACAGCTCCCCGCTGGTGCGGGCCAAAGAGACCGCAACCATCCTCACCGGCCTCCCGGAGGAGGCGCTGATCATTGACGATCGCCTGTCCGAGATGGACTTCGGTCCGCTTGACGGTACGACCTATGACAGGGAGGCTGAGGAATTACAGGCGTTTTTTTATCATCCGGGTACCTATGTGGCACCCGCGGGTGCGGAGACCTTTGAGCAGATCCTCGAACGGACCGCCTCCTTTTTGCGGGATCTCAGGAAGGAAGCCGTGCCCGGTGGAGACAATATCCTGATCCAGACGCACGGAGGGACGCTCCGGGCACTGATCGTGCATCTCGACCGTCTTGCCATCGACGATTACTGGAAAAACCGCATCGATAACTGCGCACTTGTCCGCTACCGCTGTGACGGCCCCGACGACATACCGCACAGACTATCCTGCGAGCCCTGAATCAGACGCACGCACCGGATACGGTCCATATACAGAGAGGAGGCCAGTACCGAATGGGGAGTTCGATACTGGCCGTATGAAAAAAGTTTTGTTGGGGGAGTGAGACTTTTACATCTCACACATTATATCGGCGCTTTCGGCAAAACCTTTAGCCTTTTTCTTGGTTTTTTTTAAAAAATTTGGTACAATACAGATATTGCGTCGGTTAGAGCAGCCTAACACAAAATATGGGAGGATATTCAAATGATGCTTTCAAAAATCAAACGGTCTATGGCGATTTTTGCTGCCTGCGCCCTGCTATTCGGCTGTGCACAGTCTGCGGGCAGCACACAGAGTACTCCGCCCGGTGCCCCTGCGGAGGCTTCGCAGGAAGAGCCGGCCGGAGAAGAGGCGGAGGATGCCGCCGCGGAGGACAGCGGGACGGCACAGACCTCGACGGAAGGGGCATTCCTCGATCCCGCTGACCGCGTACCGATGCGTGTCGGCGCGCTCAAAGGACCCACGGCCATCGGTCTTGTGCGTCTGATGAATGATGTCGCTCAGGATGAAAATGCCGGCAGCTTCCTGTATGCGTTTACCGTCGAGACGGACCCTTCGGCGATTGCGGCACAGATGATCGGGGGCGAACTGGATGTCGCCCTGGTGCCGGCCAATCTCGCGTCCGTCCTGTATAACCGGACGGAGGGCGGCGTGGTCGTGCTCAATATCAATACGCTGGGCGTTCTGGAGTGCGTGAGCGCGGACGATACGGTGGAGCACATCACGGATCTTGCGGGAAAGACCGTGCTGTCGACAGGACAGGGAGCGACCCCCGAATATGCGCTGAAGTATCTGCTTGACCGGTACGGGGTGACGGACTGCACGATCGAGTTTCATGCGGAGGCGGCCGAAATTGCGGCCCTTATGCAGGAGCGGGAGGATATCGTGGCCATTCTGCCACAGCCCTTTGCGACGGTTGCGAGCGCACAGAACGAGGCCTACAGCATCCGCTTTGCGCTGACGGACGAGTGGAATGCGCTGGGAGAGGATTCCGCCCTGATCACCGGCGTGACAGTGGTACGCAGGGAATATCTCGAAAGCCTTGCTGAACCGGTCAGCATCGATTTCTTCTTAAATGACCATACGTGGAGCATGATCGGAGCCATGACGGATCCGGAGGGAACCGCTCCGCTCATTGTAGCACAGGAGATCATCGGCAATGAAAATATCGCAAAGGCAGCGCTGCCCCGCTGCGGGATTGCGATCGAAGAACTCACGGACACACAGCTTCCGGGTTATGCGCCGTATCAGGGAGAACGGATGAAGGAGCTGCTTTCCGGATATCTGCAGACATTGTTTGATGCGGATCCCTCGTCTGTCGGCGGGACGCTTCCCGGAGATGATTTTTATTACATACCGGGAGATTCGTAAAAACCAGGTGACAAAGGGACTGAAAAAAGCGGCAAGCATACTGTTCTGGCTTCTTTTGTGGCAGGGCGTATCCGTGCTGGTGCACAACCGCGTCCTGCTGGTCGGTCCCGCGGAAACGGCCGGCGCATTATGGAGGCTTCTTCCCGATGCGGCATTTCGTTCCTCCGTATTCTTTTCTTTGACGAGGATCTGGGCGGGGCTGATCGCCGGTTGCGTGTCCGGGATTCTGCTTGCCGCGATTTCTTTTGCGCTGCCCGTTTTACATACCATTCTTTCGCCCCTCATGCAGGCCATGAAATCCGTTCCGGTTGCCTGCTTTGCGGTGATGCTACTCATCTGGACGGGCACCGCGTACACCGCCATGATCGTGACGGGGCTTGTCGTTTTTCCGATTCTCTATCTCAATACCTTTCAGGGGCTGTGCGAAACGGACCGGGAGCTCGTCGAGATCGCGGACATGTTTACGATGACGCGCACGGACCGCATCCGGCATCTGTACGGCCCGGCCGCCTTTCCATTTATCAGGAGCGCCGTGCAGATCGCCTGCGGCATGAGCTGGAAATCGGGGATCGCGGCGGAGGTTATCGCACAGCGCACCATGACGGTCGGAAACGATCTTTACCGCGCCAAGGTCCTGCTCGAGACGGATACGGTATTCGCGCTGACGGTGGTGGTGGTATTGCTGTCGTTTCTGACGGAAAAGCTGATGCTGCATCTCATGAACCGCATTTCCAAAGCGTGAGAATGATCATACCGCCAGATGCAGCAGGGACGTGGCGATCGTGAAATAGACGAGCAGCGAGATGGCGTCGACGATCGTCGTGACCATGGGGCTTGCCATGACGGCGGGGTCGAAGCCTATTTTTTTGGCAAGAAGAGGCAGCGTGCATCCGACGAGCTTGGCGCAGATGACGACGATTACGAGGGTAAAACAGACGACAAAGGCGACGGAGATGTCGATCCGGTCGACGACGAGGAGCTTGATAAAGTTGGCGCTTGCAAGCGTGACGCCGCACAGGATCGAGACGCGGAATTCCTTGAACATCGTCTTGAAGAGATCCTCAAAGCGGATCTCCCCGAGGGAAAGACCGCGGATGATCGAGACGGAAGCCTGTCCGCCGGCATTGCCGGCCGTGTCCATCAGCATCGGGATGTAGACGGTGAGCACGACGACAGCGGAGAGTGCTTCCTCAAAGCGCATGATGATCGCACCGGTAAAGGTCGCGGAGATCATCAGCAGCAAAAGCCACGGCATGCGCTTCCGGTAAGTCTCAAAGATCCCCACACGAAAATACGGCTTGTCCGTCGGCAAAATAGCCGCCATCTTTTCGATATCCTCCGTCGCCTCTTCCTGCAGGATATCGACCACGTCGTCGATCGTGATGATGCCGACCATGCGGTTTTCGGTATCGACCACGGGCATCACGGTAAAGTCGTATTTCTGGAACTGCCTGGCCGCCTCCTCCTGGTCGGTCGTCGTCGAGATCGAGATGACGTTGGTATTCATGAAATCGCCGATGACATCCTCCGGCTTATGTAACAGAAGATAACGCAGTGCGACGGTGCCCGTCAGCTTTCTGCGCTCGTCGAGCACATAGCAGGTGTTGATCGTCTCGGTATCGAGTCCGCCCTGCCTCACACGCTCGATCGCGTCCGCCACGGTCATGTGCTCTTTGAGGCCGATGTACTCGACCGTCATGATCGAGCCCGCGGAGTCCTCCGGATAACGTAACAGATGGTTGATATCGGCCCTGGTCTCGGGTTTGGCATTGGCAAGGAGCCGCTTGACGACGCCCGCCGGCATCTCCTCGAGCAGGTCCGTCGCGTCGTCCGCCATCAGATTGTCGATGACGAGGCCCGCTTCCTTATCGGACAGGGACTGGATGATATGCTGCTGGTTGTCGAGCTCGAGGTCGGCAAAGACGTCCGCCGCCATGTCCTTGGGGAGGATCCGGAACATGCGCAGCAGCTCCTCCTTCGGCATGGTATCCATAAAGGCGGCCACGTCCGCCTCGTTCATGTCCGAGAGGGTCTCGCGCAGGAGCGAGTATTGTTTTTCCTCAAACAACTGTTTCAGTGCTTCCATAGCCTTTAGTATACCATAGATTGCCGCACAAAAAACGGTTGATTTTTCCGTGAAAAAGGAGTATTCTATCTGTTGGGAAGAACATCTGTATCCATATATCGGATATCCATTCCACATTTGCCAAGTATGCAGCAGTACAGGAACAAGAGTCGGGAGAAAGCATTGTATGAGTAACATGAGAGAAAAACTGGAGTCATTGAACCTTGCCACGTTAAAGGATCTGGCCAAGCATAAGGTCAAGGGATCGAGCACCATGAAGAAGGCGGATCTGATCGAAGCCCTTCTGGAACTCGAGGAGGGAGGAGGTGCCGCCACGCAGGGAGGCGCTCCGGCAGCCGCGGCCCCGCGTGAAGAGACACAGGCACCGCAACCGCAGTCCCGCAGGGAATCGCACGGTCATCATCATCCGATGGATGATTTTAACGAGCAGCCGGTGCCGGCCGACGCCCTCGAGGCCGACGGAATCCTCGAGGTCATGCAGGACGGCTTCGGCTTTATCCGCTGTGAGAATTTCCTGCCCGGCGAAAATGATGTCTATGTCGCACCGGGCGTCATCCGCCGGTTCAATCTCAAGACCGGCGATATGCTGAACGGCGCGACGAGGGGCAAAACGCAGAATGAAAAGTTCGGCGCCCTCATCCATCTCAATACGATCAACGGCTATACGCCGGAGGTCGCGATGCGCCGGGCCAATTTCGAGCACATGACACCCATCTTTCCCGACGAAAAGCTCACACTCGAGACGCCCGCCTGCGGCATCTCGATGCGGATCATGGACCTGATCTGTCCGATCGGCAAGGGCCAGCGCGGTATGATCGTCTCGCCGCCCAAGGCCGGTAAGACGACCCTCTTAAAGGAGGTTGCCAAGTCCATCCGCCGCAACTATCCTGACATCCATCTGATCGTGCTGCTCATTGACGAGCGTCCGGAAGAGGTCACCGATATCAAGGAATTTATCCAGGGTCCCAATGCGGAGGTCATCTATTCGACCTTTGACGAGCTGCCCGAACATCATAAACGCGTATCCGAAATGGTCATCGAGCGCGCAAGGCGCCTCGTCGAGCACAAGCAGGACGTGATGATTCTGCTCGATTCGATCACGAGGCTTGCGCGTGCCTACAATCAGGTCATTCCGCCGTCGGGACGCACGCTCTCCGGCGGTCTTGATCCCGCGGCACTCCACATGCCCAAGCGCTTTTTCGGCGCCGCGCGTAACATGCGCGAGGGAGGATCGCTGACGATCCTCGCGACGGCACTGATCGAGACGGGCTCCAAGATGGACGACGTGGTCTATGAGGAGTTCAAGGGGACCGGCAACATGGAGATGATTCTTGACCGCAAGCTGCAGGAGCGCCGGGTCTTCCCCGCGATCAACATCCCCAAGTCCTCGACCAGAAGAGAGGACCTGCTGCTGACGCCCGAGGAGCTCGATGCGGTCAACCGGATGCGCAAGTCCTTCAATTCCATCAAATCGGACGATGCGGTCGACCAGGTCATTTCGCTCTTTACGCGCACGCGCAATAACAGGGACTTTGTGCATCTGATCGAAAAGCAGATACTGTAATACCGCGGAGTAACCCATGAAGAATATTCTGTTTGTTGCCTCGGAAGCCGTTCCCTATATCAAGACGGGGGGACTCGCCGATGTCGTAGGCTCGCTTCCGAAATATATCGATAAGAAGTACTTTGACGTGCGGATCGTGCTGCCCAGATATACCTCCATGGCACAGGAGAACCGGGACAGCCTGAACTACATCACGCATTTCTACATGGACTTCCACTGGAAAAAGGTCTACGTCGGGATCTTCGAGGCGGTACATGACGGTGTCACGTATTATTTCATCGACTGTGAGGATTATTTTACCGGATGGTCACCGTACGGCTCCGACGTGATCTTCGAGATCGAGAAGTTTTCCTTTTTTGCAAAGGCGGCGCTCTCGATCCTGCCGGTGGTGGGCTTCCGACCCGACATCATCCACTGTCATGACTGGCAGACGGGACTCGTGCCGGTCTATCTCAAGGAACGATTCCAGGGCAACGAATTCTTCCGCGGCATCAAGGCCGTGATGACGATCCACAATCTCAAGTTTCAGGGAAGATGGAACAAAGAAACGGTCAGGGATATCACGGGACTGCCCGGCTATTTCTTTACGCCGGACAAGCTCGAGATGTACGGTGACGCGGATCTGCTCAAGGGAGGCATCATCTATGCGGATGCGATCACGACGGTGTCGGAGACCTATGCCAAAGAGATCCAGATGGAGTTCTACGGCGAGGGGCTCGACGGTCTTTTGCGCGCAAGGAGTGCGGATCTGCGCGGGATCGTCAACGGCATCGACTATGACGAATTCAACCCGCAGACCGACAGGCTGATCCCGCACCGTTATGACCAGGTCAGCTTCCGCAAGGAAAAGGTCAAAAATAAAACCGCACTGCAGAAGGAGTTGTCACTGACCGAGGATGCAAGGCGCCTCATGATCGGTATCGTCTCGCGTCTGACCGACCAGAAGGGACTCGATCTGATCGCACGCGTGCTCGACGAGCTGTGCCATGACGAGATCCAGATCGTGGTGCTGGGCACCGGCACCGAGCAGTATGAGAATATGTTCCGCCACTATGCCTGGAAATATGCCGGGGAGGTGAGCGCCAATATCTTTTATTCAGAGGAGCTTTCGCACAAGATCTACGCCGCGTCCGATGCGTTTTTGATGCCGTCGCTTTTTGAACCCTGCGGTCTTTCACAGCTGATGGCGATGCGCTACGGATCGATCCCGATCGTCAGGCAGACCGGCGGACTCCGGGACACGGTAGAGCCCTACAACCGGTTTGAGGGCACGGGGACGGGCTTCGGCTTTCTCAATTACAACGCGCATGAAATGCTCCAAACGATCCGTGACGCGGAGGCACTGTATTACGACAACCGGAGGGAATGGAACAAGATGGTCGACCGCGCGATGCAGGTGGACTATTCCTGGTACGTTTCCGCCCACAAATATCAGGATATGTACGACTGGCTGGTACCGTAGAACGGTATCCGAAGACACATGAGCAAGAGCAGAGGTTTGTTTATGCAGGCCGGGATCCTTGCGGCGACGGGAATCATCGTCCGGATCATCGGTCTGTTATACAGAAGTCCCCTGACCGCCATCATCGGCGACGAGGGCAACGGCTATTACGGTTATGCATATAACTGTTACATGATTGCGCTTTTGATTTCCTCTTATTCGATTCCCTCCGCCGTCTCCAAGATCATTTCCGGCAAGCTCGCCGTCGGCCAGTATATCTATGCACAGCGCACGTTCCGTGCGGCCATGTATTATGTTGCCGTGATCGGCGGCATCATTTCCCTTGTACTCATGATCTTTGCAAGGAGCTTTGTGACGGACCCCAATGCCGTGCCGGTACTGAGGATCTTTGCGCCGACCGTCTTTTTATTCGGAGTACTGGGTGTCTTGCGCGGCTACTTCCAGGCGCACAAGACGATGGTGCAGACATCGATCTCGCAGATCCTGGAACAGATCGGCAATGCCCTGATCTCGATCCTGATGGCGCTGATTCTGCGCAGCACGGTCTCTTTGCCGGAGGTCGAAACGGAGGAGGCGATGGCGGCCTACCAGACATCGCGCGCGGTGCGGGGCGCCATGGGAAGCGCCCTGGGAACGGGCGCCGGTGTGCTGATTGCGCTGGTCTTTATGGTGATGCTCTACATGGCCAACCGCCCGTATGTGCACGACCGTGTCTTTCTCGACATGCATGCACCCGCCCCCATGACCGTTGTGATGAAGCGCCTCGTTTCCTACGTGACGCCGTTTCTGCTCTCGACGCTTGTCTACAATATGACGACGCTGCTCAACCAGACGATCTATACGAGGGTCATGATCGGCGCAAGGGGCATGGAGGGGAGTCTCGTCGCGTCGGAATACGGGATCTTTTCCGGGAAGGCCGTGCTGATCACCAATATTCCGATCGCGATCGCGGCGGCTGTCTCGAGTGCGATGATCCCCGAGATCTCCGCCAAGTATGCGAGGAAAAAGAGAAAGGCGGCAAGAAGCCTTGCGGGAGAGGTCATCCGCATGACGATGCTGATCGCGATTCCCTCGACCGTTGGTCTGATTGCGCTGGCAAGGCCGGTGACGATGCTTCTTTTCCCGCAGCAGGCGTCGCTCGCGAAGGCCTCCTATCTGCTGATGGCGCTTGCCGTGACGGTGGCGCTGTATTCGTTTTCGACACTGACCAATGCCATCCTGCAGAGCGCGGGCAAGCCCTGGACGCCGGTGATCAATTCGCTCATCGCCATTGCCCTGCAGGCGTTTCTTCTGTGGCTTCTTCTCTATGTGACGCCGCTCGGGATCTATGCGATGGTCATCGCGCTCATCCTGCATGCGGTGCTCACCTGTCTGCTCAACCAGATGAGCATTTCACGTTACCGGCTTGCGACCATCAACGTCAGGCTCTATTTCTTTGAACCGCTGGAGGCCGCGTTTGTCATGGGCATCTGCTGCTTTGTCGTATACTTTTTGCTGCAGCTTCTTTTGGGACTTGTGATTCCCGGTGCGTATTTTGTCAATCTGATCTCCGTACTGCCCGCGATTCTCACGGGGGTCTATGCCTATGCCTTTGTGCTGCTGAGAACCGGAACGGTGACAAAGGAAGAGCTGAGGCGCTTCCCGCGCGGAGAGACCCTCTACCGGATCGCCTGCGCCACAGGGATCTATGCCAAAAAACGCAGGCGTACCCGCACGGCAAAGTCGTACGGGCAGGTGCGGCATACCTCCGCAAAGAAGAGAAAGCGCAAGAACCGTTATGGCTTTTGACGGATTCACGGTGGCGGCACTGGTATCGGAGTGTTCTGCGCATATCACGGACGCGCGTATCTTAAAAATCGCCCAGACGGAAAAAGACGAACTCACACTGACACTCCGGTGTGAGGAACGGGAAGGCCGCAACAGGCAGCAAAAGCTCGTGCTGAGCGCCTCCTCACAGCAGCCGCTGTGCTATCTGACAACGGCACAGAAGGCGGCACCTGCAAGCGCGCCCGCCTTTTGCATGCTGCTGCGCAAGTATCTCCAGAACGGAAGGATTGTTTCCGTTACGCAACCGGGCACGGAGCGCGTCATCCGGTTTGCGGTGCGACACTATGACGAGATGGGCGACTTACGGACCTATACGCTGCTCATCGAGCTGATGGGCAAGCACTCCAATATCATCCTGACCGACGAGTCGGACAAAATCCTCGACGCGATCAAACATATCCCGCCCTCGGTATCCTCCGTCCGCGAGGTGCTGCCGGGAAGAGCGTATTTTTTGCCGGACACACAAAAAAAACGCAATCCGGCGGAGGTGTCGGATGTCGTGACGCTCAAAAACATCCTGACGGAGAAGACCGCCGCGGACATCCATCAGGCGCTCTATCAGCGGTTTACGGGGATCTCGCCGCAGCTGTCGGCGGAACTGTGTTACCGGGCGGGGGTCGGGCCTGGTGCGCATCCGGAGGAGATGTCGTATGAGGCGTATCAGTCACTTTTGGGCGCGCTTGCGGATGTCTGTAAAAGAATGCGGGAGAGAGACTTTGCGCCCGTGATCTATTATGAGGCAGGCAAGGCAAAGGAATATGCGCCGTTTCCTTTTTTGTCCTTTGAAGAGCGCACGGACGTCTTCCGTGCGGAGTGCATGGAGAGCATGTCAGAGCTGATCGTGCGGTTCTATGCGGCAAAGGACGCCGCGTCCCGCATCAAGAACAAATCCTCCGATGTCAGACAGCAGGTCAATACGCTTCTTGCGCGTGCCGCAAGAAAACTCGATCTGCAGACGGCGCAGCTGTCGGATACGGAAAAGAAGGACACCTTCCGCCGCTACGGGGAGCTGCTGACAGCGTATGCGCATGAGATCGCACCGGGCGCAAAGCGTGCACAGGTGACGGATTATCATACGGGGCAGGAGGTGACGATCCGTCTCGACGAGACGCTGGATGCGGGAAAGAACGCACAGAAGTATTTTGACCGGTATGCAAGAATGAAGCGTACGGCGGAAAATCTCGCCGTGCAGATCGGACAGACGAAAGAGGAGATCGGCTTTTTACAAGGCCTGCAGACGGAGCTTGCCATCGCGACGGAGGAAGCGGATCTTGCGGAGATCCGCAGGGAGCTTGCGGAAAGCGGCTATACCGGAAAGCAAAAGGACGGAAAGCAACAGCGGAAGGGAAAAAACAAAAAGAGTGCGGAAAAGACACCGGTCAGTGCCCCTCTGCATTTTACGACGACGGACGGCTACGATGTCTATGTCGGAAAGACCGGCTACCAGAACGATGCGCTGACCTTTCACGGCCGCGGCAAAAACGACTGGTGGTTTCATGCCAAACAGATCCCGGGATCCCACGTGGTGCTGCGCGCGGATACAAAAGAGATTCCCGACCGCGCCTTTGTGGAGGCCGCACAGCTCGCCGCCTATTACAGTGCGGGACGTGAAAACGGCAGGGTCGAGGTCGATTATACGGAGCTCAAAAACGTGAAAAAGCCCGGCGGGGGTAAACCGGGCTTTGTCGTGTACTATACCAATTATTCGATGGTTGCGGACGCGGATATCACTTTTTGTACGAAAAATCCGGAATCCCGTGCCACCGCTCCCTAAAGTAATGCGCGGCAAGCTTGGGTTTGCGGTCTCTCGTGAAGAGGCCTTTTTTGTTGCCCTGCACACGGAGGAGGGACTGCGAGGTCGCAAAGTCCGCAAAGTTCCAGACCTGCTCGCCGACAACACATTTGAATCGGTCGAGTGCGGCATTGTTGGCCTTGTAATACTCCGTCTGGTATTCCTCGGTATACATGACGGGCGTCGTGTCATGGAAGCCCATGACGGTATCCGCGCCGTACTCGGTGATGATGACGGGCTTGCCGATCCTCTCCCAGGCGGCGAGCTCCTTGCAAAAGAGATCGATGGGCCAGTCGAGATCCGGACCTCCCGCGTACCATCCGTAATACCGGTTGAGGCAGATGACGTCGGAGAGCCTCGAAGAGACGTCGTCCTTCGGGCTGCCCGCGGACTGGACGCTGACGAGCGTCACGGGGCGCTTTTGCGGATCGAGCTTTCTGGCCAGATCAAAGAGCGGTTTAAAGTACTGCAAGGCACCGGGGCCCGAAGAGTCCGGCTCGTTGGCGATCGACCACAGCACCACGCAGGCGTGGTTTTTGTCTCTTTTGATCAGATCTCGTACGACCTCCTTGTGATGGGCGAGGGTCTTGAGTCCGTGCTTCTTGTCAAAGGTCGTGACCTTTTGTCCGCCGAAATTGGCACCGCCGCCAAAGAGAAGATTGACGCCGACCGCCGTCGTTTCGTCGATGACCACGATCCCTTCCTCGTCGCACAGGCGCATCATCTCCTCGCTGTAGGGATAGTGACTCGTGCGGAAGGAATTGGCGCCCTGCCACTTCATGATCGAGATGTCCTTGGCATTCATCGGCTCGTTGATGCCGCGCCCCGCGGGGAAGGTATCCTCGTGCTTGCCATAGCCCTTGAAATAAAAGGGCTTGCCGTTGATCAGGAATCGCTTTCCTTTGACCTGTACCGTGCGCACGCCGTAACGCGTCGTATAGACGTCCGTGCCGAAGCGTACCTTTACGTCATAGAGATAGGCGTGCAGAGGCTGCCACAGATGCACGCTTTTCACTGTGAGCTTTCCGGTGAGTCCCTCGCCTTTTGCGACACGCCGTCCCGAATGATCAAAGAGCTCGATCGAGCAGTCGCCCTTTCCCTTTGTTTCAATCTCATAAGAGATGACGGCGTCCTTTCCCTTGACCGAGGAGGTGAGCGTCACATCCTCGATATGCGCCTTCGGTGTCGTATAGATGCGGACGGACCGGTTGATCCCGGCATAATGGAAAAAGTCAAAATTGGGATGCAGGGTTTTCTTTTTCTGCGGGGACAATCCCCCCATCATCGATGCGAGTCCTCCCATCATGGAGGCCTTGCCTCCGACCGGAAGCGTCGTATAGTCGATCCGGTTGTCGACCGCAACCGTGAGGAGATTGGTGCCCTCTTTGAGGCAGCCCGTCAGCTCCGCCTCAAAGGGGAGGCATCCGCCCGAATGGGCGGCGACCATCGTGCCGTTGACATAGACAGTTGCATGTTGGATGACACTGTCAAAGCGCAGCATGATGCGTTCGTTTTTGAGGATGTGTGAGGGCAGCGCAAAAGGACGCTGGTAAAAGACCGGTCCCACATGATCCCTGAGGGAGATGTCATCCTTGATATCGTTGTAGGAAGAGGGCACGGGCATCGTCATCGGAGATCTGAGCGGCTTTTCGTACCAGCGCTCCTTCATGCCCCGGCTTTCGCCCGATGCCGTCTCTTCGTCTTTTTTGAAATTCCAGATACCGTCGAGACGGATGACGAGTCTCGATTCGGTCATTTCGGGATATAACATATGCGATCCTCCTTTTTTTGTTTCACTGATCCGCAGGCAGTCCGGTCAGGCTGCCGCATCATTATCTCCGTGTGAGGCCTTGATTTCCGCAATCTTTTCCCGGATTTCCTCCATCTTTTCCCTGGTCAGGGGATAGAAGCGCATCGCGATGATGTTGCAGATGAGTCCGATGCTGACGAGGCCGTAGGTGATAAAGACACCGACGTTGCGCAGCGCATCGCTGTAGGGCGTATCGACGTCGGGCATGACATCCTTAAAGCCGATCGCCGCGATCAGGAGCGACGTGATGAAGGGGGCAAGCGAAGAGATGAGCTTGTCCACGAAGGAAAAGAGCGTGCCCATGAGACCCGGCACATACTTGCCGGTGCGGTAGGTCTCATAGTCGGCACAGTCCGCCGTCATCGGAATGACGATCTGTGCGGAGACCCCCATAAAACCGGACGTGATGATCGTGAGGACAAAGAGCGCGATCGTAAAGAAGGAGAGTCCCGTAAAGCCTTCCATGCCGGGAAGACGCAGTGTCGTCGGGTCGCCCGCGATCCACAGCAAAGCCATCAGGAGATTGCCGATCAGGGCCACCCAGGAGCAGACGATCATGATCTTGCGCTGCCCGAGACGGCCCGCAAAGTACCCCGCCAGCACGATGATGAAGGGAATCGAGATCACGGACGTGATCAGCGAGAAGGTGCCGGACAGGGAATAGGCACCCGCGACGATGCCGTACATGATGACGGTGACGACACCGGTTTTTGCGGCATTGGCGAGCTTGTCGGTGGAGGCGGACAGAACCAGCATCTGGATCGCGCGGTTGTTTTTTAAGACCTCCGCATAGTCGCTGAAGCGGATCTGCTGTGCCTCGCCGGTGCCGAAGTATTTGCGGTTGTCCTTGGGCCAGATGGAGATGACGGCGATCACGGTGCAGACGGCGGAGGCAAAGGCAACAATCATCCAGATCTCATGGAAGATGCCGACGTCATTGGTAAAGCCGCCGTACTTGGGCGCGAGCACCGAGGAGACGACGATCTGCAGTCCCATGAACAGGATGATATTGTAGATCGCGTCAAAGATCGCAAAGACCGGACGCTGTTTGGGATCGTTGGTCACGCAGGACTGTGCGCTCTTTGTGACGATGCACTGGAAGGTATAGCCGATGTAATACAAAAGGTTCATGACGATAAAGAAGGCGATGCGCGCGCCGCCCTCCGGGATCGACGGTGTCACGTGAAAGATGATAAAGCTCGTGACAAACAAAATGATATTGCCGATGACCATGAAGGGACGGTTTTTGCCGAATTTGCCGTCCGTCTTGTCGAGGATAAAGCCGATGAAGGGATCGGTGATGCCGTCCCACAGACGCATGAGCATCGAGAAGGAGCCGGCGAGCACCACCCCCAGACCGACCCAGCCGGTGATGAAATAGGCGATGAAGGTCATGGAAAACATATAGAGGTTGGTCGCCGTGTTGTTGAGAGCATAGCCGCCGATACGCCACAAGGGTACCCGGTGGATGCCGTTACCTACATCGTACTTGGTGTTTTGTTCCATTGGAAAGCCCCCTTTCTTGAAACAACGATTGCTTCTGTATCAGGTAAAGCCAAAATACGATACCGCGTTGTGATAACAGATATCCCGGATGATCTCCTCCGCGATCGTTCCGACCGGGAAGCGTCCGCTGTCGACCCATGTGCCGATCAGGTCGCACAGAATCCTGCGGAAGTATTCGTGTCGGGCATAGGAGAGGAAGGAGCGGGAGTCGGTCAGCATCCCGACGAAGGTTGCCAGCATTCCCTGTGAGGCGAGACAGGTCAGATGGTCGCGCATGCCCTGTTCGTGGTCATTGAACCACCAGGCGCTGCCGTGCTGGAGCTTACCGCGCATGCCGCCCTGGAAGGAGCCCATGATCGTTTCGATCATCACGTTGTCTGTCGGATGCAGCGAATAGAGAACGGTCTTTGGCAAAAGACCGTCCGCGGCCAGTGCCTGCAGAAAGCCCGCGAGCTCTTCGGGCGGCTGACGTCTGCCGATCGCGTCGCCTCCGGCATCCGGTCCCTTGATGCGCATCAGAACAGGATGCAGATTGCGCTGTACGCCAAAGTGCAGCTGCATGACCCAGTTTCTTTTGGCATATTCCCTTGCGAGGAAGAGCAACAGGAAGCAGGTAAACGCAGTGATCTCATCCGCGGTCAGGGGCTGCCCCGCAAGCTTTTTTTGCAGGATCGCGTCCGCTTCCCCTTCCGTAATGTCCCTGAAGGGGACAAAGTCAAGCCCGTGATCGGAGACGGTGGCACCGTTCGCGGCAAAGAAATCCATCCGGCGCCTTAGCGCCAGCCGCAAGGAGGCAATGTCTTCGATGACGGTCCCGGACGCTTCGGAGAGCCTCTCCAGATAAGCGGCAAAGTCTTCCTTTTCGATGTGGAGCGCCGCATCCGGGCGGAAGGCGGGCAGCACCTTTGTCGCAAAGGAGGTATCCCGCGCGATCTCCCTGTGCCACCTGAGATCATCCGCTGGGTCGTCCGTCGTGCACAGATGCGTGACACGCGAAGAGGTGATGAGGCCGCGTGCGCTCATGGAAGGGTCTTTGAGCTTTTCGTTACAGGCGGCGCAGATCTCCTTTGCGTTTTGCGCGTGCAGCGTTTCCGTGATGCCAAAATAACGGGCAAGCTCGAGATGCGACCAGTGGAAGAGCGGATTGCCGATCGCCCGGGAGAGGGTATCCGCAAAGGCGAGAAACTTGTCTTCCGGGTCCGCGTCCCCGGTAATCAGCGCCTCGTCACAGCCGTATGCGCGCATCAGACGCCATTTGTAATGGTCGCCGGACAGCCACAGATCCGTGATATTGTCAAAGCGTTTGTCGATCGCGATCTCTTCGGGAGACAGATGACAATGATAGTCGACGATCGGGAGAGACGCGGCGTGATCGTGATAGTATGCCTCGGCCCTGCCGGTAGAGAGAAGGAAGCTGCCTTTTGCAGAAAGATCCATACACCCAGTCCTCCCGTAAAAAGTCCGCCTGTGCTGTGTATGAGAAACCATACCCTTCTTTATAATAACAAACAAATGATAAAGCGTAAAGAAGTATGGTATACTAATTAAGAGCATATCAAAACAGACGGCTTTCCGGACGCGGCCGCGTAAGGAAACCGGCGGATATTTCTTTCGGAAGGACAGGCGGGATGAAAGTGGTGATCATGGAGTCTCTCGGCATCTCCGAAGAGGAGATGCGGGAGCATCAGAAACGGTTTGCGTCACAGGGCGTTACATTTGAAGAATATGAGAGGACCGCGGACACGGAGCAGCTGATTGCGCAGGCAAAGGACGCGGATGCGATGATTCTTGCCAATATGCCGATGCCGGCGGAGGTCATCCGTGCCTGTCCGAAGCTCAAACTGATCGATGTCGCCTTTACCGGTGTCGACCATGTGGGGATCGATGCCGCAAAAGAGGCGGGCATCACGGTATGCAACGCCTCCGGCTATTCCAACGAGGCGGTGGCGGAGCTGGCCGTCGGCATGGCGGTCTCGCTGGCCAGAAATATCCGGGACGTCGAGGCAAGGTGCCGCGCGCACGGCACAAAGGACGGGCTCGTCGGCTTTGAGCTCAAAGGAAAGACCATCGGAATCGTCGGGCTCGGAAAGATCGGCACGCGCACGGCGGAGCTGTTTTCGGCTTTCGGGGCGCATATCCTCGCAACGAGCCGCACGCATCATGAGGATGCGCCAAAAAAGATCCGGCAGACAGACTTAGAGACGCTGTTACAGACCTCGGACATCGTGGTGCTGCACTGCCCGCTGACCGAAGAGACGAGGGGCATGATCGACATGGCACGACTGAAACTCATGAAGCCGTCCGCCTTTTTGATCAATCTGGCCAGAGGCCCCGTGGTGGTCGCCGCGGATCTGGCAAGGGCACTGGAAGAGGGCGTGATTGCGGGGGCCGCACTCGATGTCTTTGACAAAGAACCGCCGCTCGATGAGACGGAACCCCTGCTTACCGCGCCGCATACACTGCTGACGCCGCACGTGGCTTTTGCGACGACGCAGTCGATGAGCCTCAGGGCGGAGATCGTTTTTGACAATCTTTCCCGCTTTATGGAAGGGAGACCGGAAAACGTTGTATGCTGACAGACGGGAGATGCGTATGATCTGTTCAATGACCGGCTTTGGCGCGGGCGAAGCGTCCGATGACCGTTACAGGATCACCACCGAGATCAAGACGGTCAATAACCGCTATCTGGATATCAATGTGCGCCTGCCGCGCACCTTCAACGCGTTCGACCCCGTGGTACGCGCGCTCGTCAAGGAGCATCTTTGCCGCGGTAAAACGGATGTCTATATCTCCTTTGAGACCATCGGGGAGTCGGAGGCGAAAGTCACCTGTAACCGGACGATGGCAGCAGCGTATGTGCAGAGCATGCGCGCGCTCGCCGGGGAACTCGATCTGACGGACGATCTGTCGGTGACGGGGATCGCAAGACTGCCCGACGTCTTTACGATCGAGGAAGAAAAGCCCGATGAAGAGACGCTCCGTGCGCTCGTTGCGGCATCGTGCCGGGACGCGCTCACAAAGCTCAACGAGGCGAGGGCCAAAGAAGGCGCCTTCCTCGTAAAGGATATCGAAGGGAAGCTGACAAGGATCCGCGACAATGTCGACTTTATCAGGGAGCGCGTACCGCGTATCACCGCACAGTATGAGGAAAAGCTGAAGGAGAGGATCCGTTCGCTCCTCGAAGATACCAAGGTCGATGAGGCGAGGCTTTTGACGGAGGTAGCGATCTTTGCGGACAAGACGAGCGTCGACGAGGAGCTCGTGCGGCTGACCGCGCATATCGATTCCTTCTTTGATGTGCTTGGGGGAGGGGATACGGCGGAAGGGGTCGGCCGCAAGCTCGACTTTATCGTGCAGGAGATGAACCGCGAGGCCAATACGACGCTGTCCAAGTCGCCGGACATGGAGGTCAGCGAACGCGCGGTGGAGATCAAAACGGAGATCGAAAAGATCCGGGAACAGATTCAGAATTTGGAGTGACAAGATGAGAAAAGGCGTATTAACGGTGATCTCCGGTTTTTCCGGAGCAGGCAAGGGAACATTGATTAGAAAGCTTCTGGAGCGGCATGACAATTATGTCCTGTCCGTTTCCAAGACAACGCGCGCACCGCGCGAGGGCGAGGTCGACGGCGTCTCGTATTTTTTTACGACCGTGGAGGATTTTGAGGAGCTGGCGGCTCATGACGGTTTTCTGGAGCATGCACAGTACTGTGGCAACCGTTACGGCACGCCGCGCGCCTTTGTCGAGGAACAGCTCGCAAAGGGCAAGGATGTGCTGCTCGAGATCGAGATGCAGGGAGCCCTGCAGATCCGGGAGCGCTTTCCCGACGCGCTGCTCATCTATGTGATGACACCGGATGCGGAGGATCTGCGGATCCGTCTGGCGGGCAGGGGAACGGAATCCGCCGAAAAAGTTAAGGAGCGTCTGCGCAGGGCCGTCGCGGAGTCGGACGGCATCGAAGCGTATGAGTATATCATCGTCAATGACGAGGTGGAACGGGCGGCAGAGGAGCTGCACGGCGTGATCCTGGCCTCCCGCTGCGCGGTGAAGCGCAATCTCGCATTTATCCGTAAAACACACGAAAAGATCAGCGCCATGTATACGGATTGACGCGGGAAGCGACTTGTGGTAGGATTTTTAGGCGTATTTATTTGGTAATAAGGAAAACGGAGGAACAGACAAGATGATACATCCTTCTTATGTGGATCTGATGCAGGCGGTCAACAGCCGTACGGAAGAGGGCGAAGAGCCCGTCATCAGCTCTCGTTATTCGATCGTGATGGCGACCGCAAGACGCGCAAGGCAGATCGTCGCGGGAGACGAGGCGCTCGTGCGCGCCAAGGGATCGACCAAGCCGCTGTCCATCGCCGTGGAGGAGCTCAACCAGGGCGAGGTGCATATCCTGACGGAGGCCGACAAGGAGGCGGAACGCGCGCGTATCGCCGCGGAGCTTGCGGCGGCCGCGGAGGCAGCCGATGCGCAGGACGAAGAAGAAGACGATGAGGACGAAGAAGAAGACGGGGACTAAGGTCCTTGCGGTCTCTCTCGGCTGTGACAAGACGAGGGTTGACACCGAAAAGATGCTGGGTGCGCTGTTGGCACACGGCTATGAATGGACAGATGATGAGAGCAAGGCACAAGCAGCAGTGATTAATACCTGCTGCTTTATCCATGACGCAAAAACCGAATCGATCCGGGAGATTCTGCGTCTGGCCGAGATGAAAAAGGAAGGCGCACTGCGGGCACTGGTCGTTTGCGGATGCCTGTCCGAGCGCTATAAGGAGGAGATCCTCCGGGAGATCCCGGAAGTCGACGCGGTGACAGGAACCGCTTCCTGCGACCGGATCGCACAGCTCCTTTCCGATGCACTCTCCGGAAAAAAGACCCTGTTATTTGAAGACATCAACCGCTCCTACAAGTGCGCCGGACGGCGCATCACGGGAGCGGGGAACCACGTGGCGTATCTCAAGATTGCGGAGGGCTGCAACAAAAGATGCACCTACTGCATCATCCCCTCGCTGCGGGGCCGCTATCGTTCCGTCCCCGAGGAGGAGCTGATCGAAGAGGCGGCATTTCTGGCCGCAAACGGGACGAGGGAGCTCGTTCTCGTCGCACAGGAGACGACGCTCTACGGTCTGGATCTCTGCGGGGAAAAGAGACTTGCGCATCTGTTGCGCCGTCTTGCGCGGGAAGTAAAGGAGCTGTCGTACCTGCGTCTCTTATACTGTTATCCGGAAGAAATCGACGATGCGCTGATCGACGCGATCGCGGAGGAAGAAAAGATCGTACCGTATCTGGATATGCCCGTCCAGTCGGGCTCCGACAGGATCCTGAAGCGGATGGGACGAAGGACGACCAATGCGGAAATCCGTGCGCTTGTCACAAAGCTCAGGGAGAGGATACCGGGCATCGCACTGCGCACGACCTTCATCACGGGTTTTCCCGGCGAGGAGGCCGCCGACCACAACGAGACGATGGCGCTCGTCAGGGATCTTGCGTTTGACAGGATCGGTGTCTTTCCTTTTTCAAGGGAAGAGGGCACGCCCGCTTTCCGGATGCGGGGACAGGTTGCGGAAGCACTCAAAAAGCGCAGGCGTACGGAGATCATGCGGCTGCAGCAGGAGATATCGCTTGCGCGGTCACGCGCACTCATCGGAGAGACAATGGAAGCGATCGTCGAAGGGACATTGACGGAGGAGGACCGCACGGTCACCGTCGCGAGGACGTACCGGGACGCACCGGAGGTCGACGGCTATCTCTTTTTTGCCGCCAAAAAGGAGCATATGAGCGGCGACCGGGTGCGTGTGCGCGTCACGGGTGCGGATGCCTATGATCTGACAGGGGAGGAAGTATGAATCTGCCGAACAAACTGACGGTTCTCAGAATGCTGTTGATTCCCGTATTTGTGGTGCTTCTGCTTTCGGCGGAGCGGGATGAAAGCGGCGTCCGCGCATGGGCGGCGCTTGCGATCTTTGTGATCGCTTCCCTCACCGACTTTTTTGACGGCAGGATCGCAAGGAAGAGGGGACTGGTGAGCAATTTCGGAAAGCTCATGGATCCTCTGGCGGACAAGCTCCTCGTGTGCTCCGCGCTGATCTGTCTCTCCGCACTCTCGAGGATTCCCGCCTGGGTCGTCATCGTCATCATCGCAAGGGAATTTGTGATTACCGGCGTACGGCAGCTGGCCGCGGAAAAAGGGAGGGTGATTGCCGCAAGCTACTGGGGAAAATTCAAAACGGCCTCGCAGATGGTGATGATCATTCTGATGATTGCCGATCTCCCCGCTCTTACGACGGTCACGCAGGCTTTTTTGTGGATCGCTTTTGCGCTGACGATCATCTCCATGATCGATTATCTGGTCAAAAACAGGGATATCATTCTGGAGGGCGAGATCTGAAGGAACATCCGTCGCGCAAGGGGCCCCGGGGCCCGGGGACGGGAAGAAGGGATACTTGCGCGGACGACGGATTTGTGATAGAATGGTACGGCTTGGAAATACGGGAGCAGAAAACGGAGGAACACAGTGTCAGGTTTATCGGTATTTGTAACTGTCATTTATATTGCGTTTTGTGTCGTCATGGTGATCCTGGTACTTTCACAGGAAGGCAAGCAGCAGGGGCTTGGCACCATCGGCGGCGGTAATACGGATACTTACTGGGCCAAGATCAAGGGGCATACCAAAGAAGGGATGCTGCCGAGACTCACCGCAATACTGGCGTCGCTGTTTTTGCTGGTGTCTTTGTTGATCGACATGAACCTCTTTAAGTGATCGAAGATCGCGGGAAAGAGGTTTTGGAAAGAGCCCGGGCCAGACACCGGGCTTTTTTAATGGACAAATGGAAGCACATAAACTGATCGCAAATAACAAAAAGGCGTTTCATGACTATTTTATCGAGGAACGCATTGAGGCCGGGATCGAGCTCTACGGCACCGAGGTCAAGAGCCTCCGGATGGGGCACTGCTCGATCAAGGAGGCCTATGTCGATATCAGGGACGGCGAGGCATTTGTCGTGCAGATGCACGTCGCGCCGTATGAAAAGGGCAATATCTTCAACCGCGATCCGCTGCGCAGGCGAAGACTCCTGATGCATAAGGCGGAGATCCGGAAGCTCGAGATGCAGTCGAGGGAAAAGGGCTATACGCTGGTGCCGCTGCAGGTGTATTTTAAGAAGGGCAGGGCCAAGGTCGAGGTGGGTCTCGCGCGGGGGAAGAAGCTGTATGATAAGAGAGAGACGATAGCAAAGAAGGACCGGCTGAGAGAGGCACAGAGGGAGTATAAGGAGAGCTTTAAGTAAAGGAGGTGAGGTACAACCGGAAGTTGGGTATACGGTCCGCCTCATGCATGAGGACGTGGCGGGAGCCGATATGGGCCAGTCTTGGTTTCGACAGGGATTTTGAAGCTGGAGAAGCGATCCGCGGGATGGCGCGTCAGACCTCAAACTTAAACACAAACGCTGAAGATAATTTAGCGCTCGCCGCTTAAGCGGCGCGTCGGCCCCCGCGCACCCGCACGCGGGGTCACCGGCGTCGAGCATGCGGGAAACGACATGACCTAAGCTTTGCGGTCATGGGCGTATCATGAAGCTACTCCGTACGGATGAAAGTGCGCATTTGCCCGTACGGGGGAACACGGATGCAGAATCCGGAAATTGCGCACTACGATCGTAGAAGGACAGTGGACGGATCTTTGGACAGGGGTTCGATTCCCCTCTGGTCCATTTGCGTGCGCAAATGGACTGCGTCCCGGCATTTTAAGATCGGCTGCGCCGATGGCCGGGCCGCACTCTTGGCGCAATCTGTGTGTACTTACGCGGAGGTAACCATGAAACGGCGTTTTTTTTCACTTTTGATACTGCTGCTGTTTCTTTGTTCCTGCGCGGCCGCACAGCGCGGCAGCAGGACTTTTTCTCCCCGTATAACGGAATATGAATGGCACATTCCTTCTCTGGAGCGTGAATTCAGGATTGTGCTTGTCTGCGACCTGCACATCGTCGCGCGGGATGACGCACAGCTCAATGAAGAAAAAAAAGAAGAGGCGGCGGCGAGAAGGGAATTTTTTTCCAATGCATACGGGACGGCGGAGGAATACTGGGAACAGCTTGCCCCCATGCTGGACAGCCTGCAGGCCGATGTGATCCTCTTTGCGGGCGACATGGTCGATTACGCGTCCGAAGCAACGCTTTCGATCCTTGCGGAAGGATTTGCACAGATACGGACACCGTTCCTCTATGTAAGAGCCGACCATGATACGGAGACATGGTATACCTCGGAGCACATGAGCCGTGAAGACAGCGCGGCACTGCATGAGGCGCTCACGGATAATGACGGGATTCTTTCTTATGACGCGGGAGGCTTGCGGATCCTCGGCTGGAACAATTCGTGCAATCAGATGAGTGTCGCGCAGGCACAGGCGCTTTCGGAAGCGGCGCGCGCGGAGGACACGCCGGTGTTGCTTTTGACGCATGTTCCGCTGAAGCCCGAAAGCGATACCGGACTGTCGGAACGCTCCCGTGAGGCCTGGCAGGACCGTGATCTGTTCTGGGGGACGGACAGCTATTATGTGCCGGATGCCGTTACCGCGGAAGCGTTCTCGCTGATCTATGACGGCACGCTTCCGGTATGCCATATCCTGTCCGGGCATCTGCATTTTGCATATGACGGCCCGCTGACGGATACGTGCGAACAGCATGTCTTTGCGCCGGCCTTTGAAGATCATATCGCAATCATTACCGTCAGTCCCTGAGAGAGCGGACGGTTCGTTTGTGCATGCGGAAGGAAGGGAAGCCATGGACATCATACAATCCGGAGAAATCGGAGAACGGCTGCGCGACGTGCGCGCCCGGATGGAAGAAGCCTGCGGGCGTGCCGGAAGAGACATGCGGGAGGTCACGCTGATCGCCGTATCCAAAACGCATCCCGCGGAAGCGGTTCTGCAGGCTTATGCCGCGGGGCAGACGCTGTTCGGGGAAAACCGTGTACAGGAGCTGAGGGAAAAGGTGCCGGCGGTGCAGGCACTTTTACAAGACACCGGGCAGGGAGCGTCTCTTTCCTGGCATCTGATCGGCACGCTCCAGACCAATAAGGTCAGGTATCTGCCGAAGCTTGAAGGTCTTTCCATGATTCATTCCGTGGACAGCGAAAAGCTCGCGGTCGAGATCGAGAGGCAATACGAAGCCGCCGGCTGCTCCGTCGATGTGCTCCTGGAAGTCAACATGGCGCACGAGGAGACCAAAAAGGGACTGGCACCGGAGGAGGTGCGGGGGCTTCTCGAAGCGATCGCACCTCTTTCGCATCTGCGTGTGAAGGGGCTGATGACGATCGCGCCTCTCACGGAGGAGGCGGAGAGTAACCGCGTCTATTTCCGGGACCTTGCCGGTCTGATGCGGGATCTCAACCGGGCGGCACTCCTTCCCGCGCCGATGACGGAGCTTTCGATGGGGATGTCCGGCGATTACGGGGTCGCGATCGAAGAAGGCGCGACATACGTGCGCGTCGGGACCGCCATTTTCGGGGCGAGGTAAGGAATGCGGCTGCTGCGTATTGCGTCAGGCGGCCTGAAGGGCAGAAAGCGGGATACGGCCGTTCTGGGCAGTATTTTGTTTCTGGCCTTTCTTTTTTTGACGCTTTCCTCCGTTCTTCTTTCTTCTTTTTCCGGAACCGCCAGGCTGGAACGTCAAAAGCTGCACGGTGCATGGCAGATCATGTATTACGGCGTACAGGGAGAATCCGCCGCTCTGAGGCGGGAGCTTGCGCCATGCGCACAGATCCGTCTGGCCGGTACAACCAATACAGGGTCCCTGATCGGCACGATCGACGAGGACGCGCTTGAGACGGCAGGTTTCATCCTGGAGGAAGGGAGGCTGCCGCAGGGGCAGGACGAAATCCTCCTGGTACGGGGAAGGATGTCCGCAGAGCCCGCCCCGGGAGAAACACTGGATATCACGTACAGCTACGAGGATATGCAAAGCGGCACGGAGGAAGGTGCGGAATCCGTGCAAAAGGAGGCGGTGCTTGCCTCTGTCAGACAGACGATGACGGCGCAGGATACGGAGGATTTCCGGGCATACCTGAAGGAGCATTATGATCCGAAGGAAGGAACCGTCTCCTTTACGGAAACGGTCACCGGATACTACGGGGAAGAGGAATATGCGTATTCGTACCGCCTGCCGGAAGGCGTCGACGCGGATCATCCGGAACCAGAGATCGAGGAGGATCTGCTCTATATGTGGGCGCGCTATGCCTATGGTCCCGCCACATTCGGGGAATACCCCTACGCAATCAGCAGCATTCTGCGCAAAGACGGCGAACTGTTCGGATATGAAGATATTTCGATCGACATCGACCGCCGGGGATTTAAGATCTTCTACAGCGGAGCGGGATTTTCCGACGAATACAGAGGCAGATATGATGATGCTGCCATGCATACGTGCGCGGTGATGCTGCGCAAAACCTGTACGGTCGTCGGATACATTTCACCCTACGCGGATCACTGGGATGTGCGGGGGCTTTCCATGCCGGACGCCTTTGTGTCACCTCAGGCGGGAGACCAGGTGCTGCGGGCGCTCTCCTTTGCCGAGCAGCATTACAGTGAGGGTACGAAAAACCGTCCCTCCGCGGAAATCCTTTTACTCGGGGATGCCGGTATGTCCCGGGAAGACAGAGTTGCGCAAATCCTCCCGGTGTACATGGCCGCGCAGAGGCCCTCGTTTCGCACGGAGGGCTTTACGGAGGATTCTTTCGGTTCCGCTCACGGCTTTATCACGGGTCTGGATCCCGTGACCGGAGAGGAAAAAACCTGTCAGCTCCATATCTATCGCAATTATGATACCCATGTTGACAACTACGTACTGCAGGATGTGTCCGGGGAGTACAGGCTCGTCAGCGGCGACCCGGCGGAAGAAGAACGGTGGGAGGAGTTTTCCGACCTCTTATTGCCGCTGGCACCGCCGGTACTGACCTTTGAGGAACTCGAGCAAAACAACGGATATCCCCTGCGGCTGAACAATTACGCGTATCCGCCCTCCGGCAACGCGGGACAGTCGATGCAGTGGCTTGCGGGCGGCGTTCTGATCGGCGTCGCGGCATTTTCCGTCTTTCAGGTGTACTGGACCCAGTTGAGAAGGCGCAGAATGCGCCTCGCAACGATGATGAGCATCGGTGCGACAGACGCGCAGGTGCTTGCCGTGCTGCTCCTGGAGGTGGCGCTGCTGCTGGTCGTTTCCCTGGTACTGGGTACGGCGTTCGGGTTTTTGGCGGCGCGTCTGATCACGGGGCTTCGGGATACGCGGTTCATCGTGGATGGGACCGCACTTGCCGTCGGAGAGGCGCTCTGTATCCTGGCCGTGCTCCTGGGGGCGCTCATTCCGATGCTCCTCGTCCGGAACATCCCGCTGACGGGACGGGAACAGCTGAGCAAAAGGACCTTACAGCTGCGCGCACCGCGGCGCACACGGCGGCAGACCTACGGCCGCATTCTGCTGCGCCAGACGGTGGTCAACCGCGGCCGGACGTGCCTGCAGTTTTTGCTGGCGCTGCTTCTTGCGGTGACACTGCTTTTGACGCTCTTCCTCTGCCATGACGCCTACGGTGCGTACCGCCGCAGCGTGACGGACACGGCGATGCCGGAATATGAGCTTGTGGCGCCCTACGGGATGAGTACCAGGATGATGGAGCGGAGCATGGAGCTGACAAAAGAACTGCGTGAGGGATCGACGCTGTCCTGTATAAGGGAGGCACCGAATGTTTATCTGCACTGCGATACACTGTTGGAAAGCAGTCCGATTCTGAAGACGCTGCACGGGATGCCCGAGGCGCAGGGCATGTTCCGGGAAACGGAAGGGGGAGAGACGGGCGTTGCCGTCCGCGTCATGGGCGCATCGAAGGACAGCGCGCTTTTGCACAGCCTGTTGCGGATGCTTCCCGCCGATACCGTGGACCTTGCGTCGCTGGAGCGGGGAGAAAGCTGCATTCTTCTGGTACCGCAGTATCTGCCGGACGGTGAGGGGGTATTGCAAAAGATGCCGGATCCCGAGGCGCTCAAAAGCCTGCGTGCCGACGAGCTGGCGGGGGAGCTGCTGGAGCTGCATTATGCGGACCGGTATGCTTCCGTCTGCCGCACGGATCCGTCTGTCCGTCCGGGGGAGCGCATCACGCTGACGGCTTACAGACAGTGGCTGGAGGATGTAGACGGTCGTACCATGCTGCTCGAAGGCAGTACGACCATCCATCCGAGGGTCGATGCGGTGATCCATGTCCTCGGGGAGGGCGTCTGGCCGTTTTCGGAAAACAATGCCACCCACATCGTGGTCTCCGGTGAGCGGATCATCCGGACGATCTATCCGCAGGCCAATGCGTCCATGTCTGCCGAACAGGCAGCATTTCACCGTATCATGGCAAAGATTTATTATCCGGACTGCTACGGACTTACGCGCTTTATCGTGCGTAACGGCACGGAAAGTGATCCGGTCACGCAGGATACGCTGGCCGCGGATTTTGCGGAAGAGCTGGGCCTGGACTTTATCAATTACCGGATCCGGATCGAACGGGAGGCGTCCTCCGCGCAGATGCGCAGGATGATGTTTTTCCTGCTGGGGCTCGAGATGTCGCTGGTGATTCTCACCCTGCTCTATTCGGGCGCGGACGTGGCGGCGGAACAGGACCGCTACCGGATCGGCACCCTGCAGGCGTTCGGCGTGACGACGTTTGAGATCAACACCGGCCAGAGTCTGCTGGCGGCGGGAATGGCGGTCGTTTCCTGTGTGGCGGCGCATCCCGTCATTGCGCTGGTACATCTCGTCACCGCGCTTTTGGCCACGAATCCGCAGATGGCACTCAGGGAGAATCTTGCGGGATATCCGTGGGGGACGCATGTGCTCATCTGCGTGTTATTTATCCTCAGCTATACGTTGATGCAGAGCATGCCGGTCAGAAGAGTCAGCAGGCTGGATCCGATTGAAAACATCAGGGTAAATTGACAGGACAGCCCGAAATAAGGAGCGGAGCATGACGGAACTCATCTTACAGACAAAGGACTTACGAAAAACCTACCATCCGGGCACGGTACAGGCCGTGGAGGCACTGCGCGGGATTCATCTGGACTTTGAGAAGGGCCGCTATTACGCCATCATCGGAAAGAGCGGCTGCGGCAAATCGACGCTGCTGCATATCCTCGGTGCCCTGGATACGCCGACCGCGGGACAGGTCATCTGCGCGGGAGAAGACGTCTTTGGCCGCTCCAGGAACGCGCTTGCGGCATTTCGCCGGAGGCAGATCGGCTTTGTCTTCCAGTCCTACAATCTGCTGCAGGAGCATACCGTGCTGGAGAATATCCTGATGCCGCTGCATCTGGACGGCAGGGACGCGGATGAGGAATATCTGCATCCGATAATGGAGATGCTGGAGATCGAAGGGCTGGTACATAAGTTTCCCTCCGAACTCTCCGGAGGAGAGCAGCAGCGCGTGGCGATTGCCAGGGCGTTGTCCGCCAAACCCGCCATAGTTCTGGCGGACGAGCCGACCGGCAATCTCGATCCCGCAACCGGCCGGCATACCCTGGCACTGATGCAACATACGATGGAACAGCTGGGGCAGACACTGATCCTTGTGACACATGACATGGACATCGCGGAAAAAGCGCATGTGCTGATCCGCATCCATCAGGGCGAGATCGTGGACGTCACGTGATCACGGTGCGGGGGCCGGCAACGGTCCGGCAATGAAAAAAAAATCAAAAAAAATAAAACCGTCCGCGGTTTCCACGGTACTGATCTATAGAAACCGTTAATGGAAGATGATTTCAGACCCAAAGGAGGGATCACCATGGATCAACAACTGTTATCCGCCGTCACTAAGATGCGCGAGGGAAAAGAGGAAGGCTTCAACGCCGTCTACGCCGCGACGCACAATCACGTCTATTTCCGTGCGAAGCAGACGATGCGGCACGAACAGGATGCGGAGGATCTGGTACAGATCGTATATACGGAAGCCTTCCGCAACATCGCCTCGTTGCAGACGCCGGATGCGCTGTTCGGGTGGCTTGACGCAATCACATACAACCAGGGGATGAAGATGTTCAGAAAGAAAAAGGACATGCTGCTGTCGGAAGAGGGAGAGGGTGTGTTTGATACCCTCGAGACGAATGACATCGCCTCCATGCCGGAACCGACAATGGACGAAAAAGAGACCGGCAACATCATCAAGGGTCTGATCGCGGAGCTGCCGGAGGCGCAGAGGGCATCGCTCACCGCGTATTACTTCGACGGCTTTTCCGTGGGCAAGATCGCGGAGATGATGGAGTGCTCGGAAGGAACCATCAAGAGCCGCTTAAACTACGCCCGTCAATACTTAAAGGAACGGATCCTCCAAAAGGAAAAGAAGGAAGGCTATGCCTTACACGTCTTCGGTCTGCCGGCACTCTGGTACGCCTTATGGAAGCTGTCCAAAGAGACGACGATGACGGCGCACGCCGCGGAGGCGGTCTATCAGAAGGGCTGCGCATCCGTCGGCCTGAAGGCGGCGCCGCTCACGATGACACCGGCGATTGCCAATGCGGGCGCGGGGATGGCGCAGGTGATGCCGTCGTGGGTTTCCACGGTGGCGGAAACCCTCACAGCCGCAGCGGGCGGAAGCGCAGCCGTGGCAGGCGGCGCTTCGTCCTTCGGGTCGGCCGCGGGCAGCGCCTCATCCGTCGACATGACCGGCGGTGCGACCACAGCCGCCACGGGCAGTACTGCCGCTACGGCAGCAGCAGGCGCTGTCTCCATAAAGGCCGTGATTGCCGCCGTCGCAGCAGCGGTCGTGGTGATCGCGGGCGCCGCGATCGTCATACCGCGTGTCATCTCTGACCGCAATGAGACCACGCAGGTCGCAGACGCGGAGGAAGCACAGGATGCGGATGCCCTGTCTGCCGGGGAGGAGGACGCGATCAACGCCGCAGAAGCGGAAGCCGAAGCGGAGGCCTTAGCACAGGCGGAACGCGCAGCGGCGGAGGAGGAAGCGCTTGCCGGGGAGGAGGAAGAAGACGCCCCCGCGAATCCAATGGCGGATTACTTCAACATGACCATGGGAGAAGTGATAGAACAACTGGGTGAAAACTATGAGGTTGTCTTTTATGAAGGCGGCAGATCGTTGTGGTATGAGGATCAACACCTCCTGGTGATTGAGCAGTGGTATGACGGATTGTATGACGGACAATATGGAACGGATCAATTACTCGTCATCAACACGGATAACAACCCCGGGACAATCCTGTATACGGGAGATGATGAAGTGCTTCCCGGAGTAAGGCGTGACACGATGCCAAACATAACAGCGCAGTTAGACCGCCTCGGCATCGAATATGAGACATACTTCTTTTCCGGCACGGAAAACATATCCGGGGAAGATTCTCATGGGATTAACTTCGTATATCAGGGCATACGCTATAACTGTAGCTGGGGTGGCACCGATCCGGATGTAACCGTTTGCGACAGCATTGGATTCTTCCCCGCCCCGGAAAGCCAATGAAATTTCTTTATAGATCCGTTCACAAACAGAGAGGAAAGCGGTGATGAAAAAAGTCAAATTACAGATAGCACTTTTCATGTGTGCACTTATGCTTGCGGGATGCGGTGGAAAGAACGGAAATAGAACCGGCGACCGTCAGGTGACAACAAAACAGACAGAGAGCTCCGCACCAATATCGCCGTATATCAGAAACAAGGTACCGGATACATCGGACATCGATATTTTCGATGTGAACGTGTACGAAAAAATGGCGGAAGCTTACTATGCCATCGCGGATGAAATCGGCGGGAAGAACTTCTCTGTGATGTGTGACATTAACCACGACAATCTCCCGGAGATGGTGGTGTTCTATACCACGGAGACGGAGGAGGAGTTTTCCTCGATTTATACCTATGACGGAAAGAAAGCGGTGATGCTCGTGGAGGCGTTTCCCTGTGCAGACGGCATGTCTTTGCACGGAGTGACGGATCTTCCGCTGCTTCACATGACGGTTTCGGATTATGAAGCGCAGAAATCAACCATTTATGAGTATAACATGAATGATCATGACATCACGGTTTTTGTTGAGGGAACCGCGACACCGATTCCGGACACAGCGGTGCAGGGGTGGACGATCCGCTATCCGTATATGCCTGAGGATGTATATAATGATGAGCGGTCATCTGTTGTCAGCCTGGATGATTCCAAAGTGTTTTATCCGGACAGAGACTGGAATCAAATGGCGTTGTATAACATGCGGCGCTGCGTAAAATGGAAAGGCATGTTTCTTGAGGAGCCTGTTCCGACTGATAATCTGATAAAACTATCGGACATCATAATGATTGATATAAACAGCGTAGGTGTTCCGACATATGATCCGTCCATGAGCCCTCTTCCGTTTGCGCTTGAAATTCCTGTTCCCGCAATCAGCGGCGGAGAAATGTACTATCCCGAAAAGGAGAATGTGGTATTTTCTGTCAGGGTAATGGCGAGTGAGACAAATCCTAATACGGAGCCGGGCGGAAAGAGCGGGCATACAACACCCGGAGGGAATTACACCATGACAGATGTTCTTTGGGATGGAGAGCATAATGATACAATGGAAGAAGTGATTCATATTTACAGCAATATAACAAATACACATTTTAAAATTACTTTGGAATATGCAAAGGGATATTTATGGGGGCTGGACAGAGCTGTGTTGGAGGATTTGGAATCATACAGAGAAGTGCTTTGGGAAACAATAGCCGAACAGTTAGATGCGGCGGACGCAGAACCTGTACGGACAGAAAGTACAGCAGACAGTACGCAAACCGGCGCGGGGGGCGGTACGGAGGCGGATTACGAGGATGCAATCGACCAGTACCGCAGCGCGTTGCGGGAAAGACCCTCGGAGTATGGGGATTTACAGAAAATGGAATCCGACTATCCCGTGGCAAAGGGGTATGTGGAATGGCTGTACTACTACATTGATCCGGTTCTTTTTGACACTGCATTTTTCTATACGCTGTACGACGTCAACGGAGACGGCACGGAGGAAATGCTGGTATTGATGTTTGAACCCTATTCCGGCGTGTATATCCTGACGGATGTCATCAGTGTGGTAGCCGGCAGAACCGAAAGCATATTAAATGCGGGCGCACGCTGGCGCATCTATGTGCAGGACGACGGATTGATCGCGTACAACGGCAGCGGCGGCATGGCACGCAGTGTGAGCGCATACCGTATCGGCGATCACGGAGAAGCGGTGCAGGTATTCAATTATGAAGAATCCAGAATGGCGGACGACAGTATCTCCAAAACAGTCCTCCTCGATGACGGCAGCCTCACCGAAGCGCGAAAGGAAGAGTTGAAAAATCTCCCCTGGGACGCATCCGCAGTCCCCGATAGCATAAGCCCGTCTGACATCACAATATGGAAACCGCTGCGGTAGGAAAAGACCTACTCTTAAGGGGAAGGATTGCCCTGACACTTCCAAGGCTGAGGGAGTTTGTGGAAAGCCGGGCGGAGGAATGAGTCTTCGTGCTGCAAGATAATACGGGCCGCATCATGCGGAAACGGCGGGAATCCCCGCCGTCTTTTATCGTACAGTATCCTGCGTTTGATGACGGAATACGCGCGCTTTGACGCCGCAAGGGGCAGAGCGCTTGTCTTTTCCACCTCGCAGTGGATCAGCATGGCGATGATCTTGGCGATCTTACTGTTTTCGGTCAGAGGGGACGGTTCTCATCTGTCCGTTCTTTTCCACGGACAAGGGAGAACCGTCCCCCCTGACCGAAAACAAGCCACTGAGAACCGTCCCCGTTGGCTTATTCGGTGACGGCGATGCGTTTCACGTCGTCTTCCTTTTCGGGAAGCGGTTCGGGCTTGGGCAGTGTCAGCGTCAGAACGCCGTTCCTGTACTGTGCCTTGATGTCGTCCCGGTTGAGGCCGGAGATATTGAAGGAGCGTTTGTAGGAGCGGTAGCCACGCTCGCGGCGCAGGACCTTGCCGTGCTTCTTTTCCTCGTTCTTTTCCGAATGCTCCGCGGAGACGGTCAGCACATCATCTTTGACGTCGACGTGGATGTCCTCCCTGTCAAAGCCCGGGAGCTCCGCCTCGAGCTCATAGTGGCCGTCCTTTTCGATGATGTCGGTTTTGGGCATCGCGCTCATTGCCGTGTCGAAGCGGTCATTCCAGAAGCCGCCGTTCCAGAAATCGTTCATCATTTTGTCGATCTCCGTGAAAGGGTCGGGGTTGCAGGATACTTCGTTGTCTCTTTTCCATAACATAGGCAGTAACATGATTTTGTACCTCCGTTTTGTGTTTGTATTTGTGAACGGTGCTCCCTGTTCCATTCACTATAACTGTTATAGCACATATATAACATATAGTCAATAAAGCGTTCGTAAATTAAAAATAAATGATTTATTTCTTTTCTTTTCCGTGCTTTTGTACTATGATTAGATGTAGATTCAAAGGGGGAGTATGGAACCGGACAGGCTGTTTATCGTCGTTCCCTGTTACAATGAGCAGGAGGTATTGCGGGAGACGGCAAGGCGTCTCGTCGAACGGCTCGGGATCCTTAGGGACAAGGGACTCGCAGCCGCCTCTTCGCGCATTCTTTTTGTCGACGACGGTTCGGGTGACGCTACCTGGGAGATGATCGAAGCGCTCCACGGGGACCATGCGGAGATCCAGGGTCTGAAACTGTCGCGCAACAGGGGGCACCAGAATGCGCTTTTTGCGGGACTGATGGCGGTGAGGCATCTGGCGGACGTGACGATCTCGATGGATGCGGATCTGCAGGACGACATCGCGGCGATGGACGCGATGCTCGAAAAATACAGAAGCGGCGCGGACATTGTCTACGGCGTGCGCGACAGGAGAAAGACGGACAGCTTTTTCAAGCGCGCCACGGCGCAGTCCTTTTATAAGCTGATGGGACGCATGGGCGCGGAGACCGTCTACAACCATGCGGATTACCGCCTGATGAGCGCGCGGGCGCTGGCCGCACTTTCGTCCTTTTCCGAGGTCAATCTCTTTTTGCGGGGGCTCGTGCCGATGGTGGGTTATCCATCGGAGATTGTCTTTTACGAAAGGGGAGAGCGCTTTGCGGGCAAGAGCAAGTATCCGCTCGGCAAGATGCTGCACTTTGCGACGGAGGGGGTGACGAGCCTTTCGGTCCGGCCGATCCGCATGATCACGACCCTCGGCTTTTTGATCTTTTTCGTATCGATCGCGACGATCGTTTATTCGCTCGTGCGTTATTTTACCGGACAGACGATCACCGGCTGGACGACGACGGTGCTCTCGGTCTGGGCGATCGGGGGACTGATCATGATTTCGCTCGGCGTGATCGGCGAGTATATCGGAAAGATCTATCTGGAAAGCAAACACCGGCCCCGTTTTCTGATCGACACCTACCTCGGGGACGAAGATGAAACCGCCGATTGCACGGATCCCGCCAATGCCGCGGCACGGATGGAAACCGTATGAAGTTCCGTTTCAAGCTGACAAAAAAACAAATCACCTGGGGACTGACGGCGTTTCTGGTCATCGCCGCGTCGCTTGTCGTATATGCGCTGATCTACAGGGCCAACGCGTTCCTGAAGCCCCTGCGCACGATGATGAGCGCGATGATGACGGTGATCTACGGACTGATCATCGCCTACATCCTCTCGTCGGTGGTGGATTTTATCGAGGACAAGATCCTGCACCGTCTCTTTTATTCGCTAGGGGATGTGCCGCATCCCACCAACAATCCGCGCGCTTTTCACCGGATGCGCGCCGTATCGATCCTTCTGACGATGTGCTTTGTGCTTTTTGTTTTTTATGTGCTGTTTGCGCTGATCTTTCCGCAGCTCTACGCAAGCGTCTATGAGATTGTGCGTGATTTCCCGCAGCGCGTGACCACGATTTACCGCCTGGTCAATGCGGCCTTTGACACGCAGCCGGAGCTGCGCAGCTCCCTGATGTATCTGACGACGACCTATTCGTCGAGGATCAATACGTTTTTTGATTCCACGGTGATGCCGATGCTCACGAGCTATGTGCAGGTACTGCCCCGGGTGGTCGCCTCGACGGCCATCAGCGTCTTTAACTTTTTCATCGGCTTTATCATCTCGGTGTACGTGCTGTATTCCAAGGAGCGTTTCAGTGCGCAGGCCAAGAAAATGACCTATGCGTTTTTCAGGGAATCCCATGCCAACGAGATCGTCGGGGCCTTCCGGTTTATCCACCGGACATTTAACGGATTTCTCACGGGCAAGCTTGCGGACTCCGCGATCGTCGGCATCATCTGCTATATCGCGGTGATGCTCATGCGCCTGCCGTATCCGGTGCTGCTTGCGGTGATCGTGGGCGTCACCAATCTGATCCCGTTTTTCGGCCCCTATATCGGAGGCATCATGGGCGTGATTCTGCTTGTGCTGATCCGTCCCTCGTACGCGCTGATGTTTCTGATCTTTGTGATCATCTTGCAGCTCGTGGACGGCAACATCATCGGTCCCCGGATCCTCGGCAACTCCACGGGGCTGTCCGGCTTCTGGGTGATCTTTTCGATCATCTTCTTCGGAGCGGCCTTCGGGGTGGCGGGCTGGCTGATCGGCGTACCGCTCTTTGCGGTCTTTTATGCCTTTGTCGTGAGGCTGACGGAATACAAGCTCGAAAAGAGAGGGCTGGCAAAGGAAACGGATGACTACATCGATCTGGCCTATTACGAAAAAGGAAAGGCGAGACACCTGGGTGACGACGAGGCCGTCAAATACCACGCACAGGACACGTCCCCGGGCTGGCGCAAGGTCTTCGGGATCGGGAGACCGGAGGAAGAGGAAAAAAACAGCGTGAAAAAAACGCTGCCTGAAGAAAAAGAAACCGGACAAAACATCACGGAAACGGCTGGAGGAAGAAAGAATGGCGAAACAAAACCTTGACTGGGCAAATATCGGATTTGCCTACCGCAAGACCGACATGCGCTATGTCGCCGCTTACAGAAACGGTGCATGGGAAGAGGGCACGCTGACCGCGGACGATCAGATCACGATGACGGAATGCGCGGGTGTCCTGCAATATGCACAGACCTGCTTTGAGGGGCTCAAGGCCTATGAGACCGCAAACGGCGATGTCGTCTGCTTCCGCCCGGACCTCAACGCGGAGCGCATGATCGCCTCCTGCAGGAGGCTCATGATTCCGGAGATTCCAAAGGAGATGTTTCTTACGGCGATCCGCGAGGTCGTCCGCGCCAATCTCGACTGGGTGCCGCCCTACGGTTCGGGGGCGAGCCTCTATATCCGTCCGTATGTCTTTGGCAAGAGTGCGGTCATCGGCGTCAAGCCCGCCGAAGAGTATGAGTTTCGCGTGTTTGTCACGCCGGTAGGTCCCTACTTTAAGGGCGACGCCAGGCCGATCAGCTTAAAGGTCAGCGATTATGACCGTGCGGCACCGCACGGACTCGGAAATATCAAGGCGGGCGCCAATTACGCGGCGGCGCTCTTTATGATCGAAAATGCCCACGAGGAGGGATATGCGGAAAATCTCTACCTCGATCCCGCGACGCATACGCTGATCGAGGAGACCGGCGGCTCCAACGTCTTCTTTGTGGACAAGGACCGCACCATCATCATCCCGCATTCGAAGACCGACTCGATCCTGCCCTCGATCACGCGCCGCTCCATCGTGCAGGTCGCGCGCGACGTGCTGCGTCTGCAAGTGACGGAGAGGGAGGTGGCATTGTCGGAGATTGCCTCCTTTGCGGAGATGGGTGCCTGCGGGACGGCGGCGGTCATCAGTCCCGTCGGCATGGTACATGACCACGGCAAAGAAATCGTCTTCCCGAACGGGATGGAGCAGTCAGGCCCCGTGGTCAAGGAACTCTATGATACGCTGACCGGAATGCAGCTGGGCACCGTGGAAGCACCGGAGGGGTGGATCTTCCCGGTGGCAGAGGCATGAGGGATTGCCGATGATCTCATTTCTGAACGGCATCTGTGCGGAAATCGAAGAAGAAACCATCCATGTGGATGTCTCTGGCGTCGGCTTTGAGGTCCATGTACCGGCGGGCTGCATCCGGCAGGCACCGGGCATCGGGGAAGCGATCTTTCTTTATACGTATCTGTCCGTGCGCGAAGACAATATGTCACTCTTCGGGTTTCTGACGAGAGAAGAGCTGAGGATGTTTCAGCTGTTGATCACCGTATCGGGGATCGGTCCGAAGGTCGCGCTGTCCATGCTGTCCGCCATTCCGGTCGATGATCTGCGGTTTGCGATTCTGACCTCGGATGCCAGACTTATCACCGCGGCGCCGGGCGTCGGGAAAAAGACGGCGGAGCGCCTGGTGCTCGAGCTCAGAGACAAGCTGGCAAAGGAGGATATCGCACTGCCTGAGCGCGGGAGTACACAGCCTGCGGAGACGGTACGGGAGGGGGCCGCGGCGGAAGCGCTCGAGGCGCTGTGTGCGCTCGGCTATGCAAGAAGCGATGCGATGACGGCAATCCGGCGTGCGGATACGGCACCGGAGGCGGATACGGAAACGATTTTGAAGGCGGCGCTCAAGGAGCTCGTCTGAGCGGGAAAGACGATCCATGGAAGAAAAGGAAAGACGCACCATACAGACCGCAAGGAGTGTTGCGGCGGAAAAGTCCGGAGAGGACGCGCAGATCGAAGGGAGCCTGCGTCCCGTTTCGCTCGCGCACTATATCGGGCAGCAAAAGATTAAAGAATCGCTGCAGATCTATATCGAAGCGGCCAAAAAGAGACAGGAGAGTCTCGATCATCTGCTGTTCTACGGGCCGCCGGGGCTGGGCAAGACGACGCTTGCCCAGATCCTCGCGCATGAGATGGAGGTCAATATCCGCATTACGTCGGGACCCGCGATCGAAAAGCCGGGCGACATGGCGGCGATCCTCAACAACCTCCGGCAGGGGGACATCCTCTTTATCGACGAGATTCACCGGCTCAACCGGCAGGTCGAGGAGGTACTGTATCCCGCCATGGAGGATTATGCGATCGACATCATGATCGGCAAGGGACCGACGGCACGCTCGGTGAGGCTGGAGCTGCCGCATTTTACGCTGATCGGCGCAACGACCAGGGCCGGCATGCTGACGGCGCCGTTGCGGGACCGTTTCGGCATCATCCACCGGATGGAATACTACGATCCCGAAGAGCTGCGGCAGATCATCCTGCAGTCCGCAAGGGTGCTGCAGGTCGAAGTCGACGGGGCGGGTGCCCTTGAAATGGCCAAGCGCAGCCGCGGCACGCCGCGTTTGGCCAACCGCATCTTAAAGCGCGTGCGCGATTATGCCGAGGTCCGCTACGACGGAAGGATCACGGAGGAGATTGCGAGCGAAGCGCTCAATCTGATGGACGTGGACGCAAAGGGGCTCGATCATACGGACCAGAACATCCTGCTGACGATGATCCACAAATTCGAAGGCGGCCCCGTGGGTCTCGATACCCTGGCCGCCGCGACCGGCGAGGACGCCGGTACGATCGAGGACGTCTATGAGCCGTATCTGTTAAAAGAGGGCTTTATCATGCGTACACCCAGAGGCCGCGTCGTGACCGAAGCAGCCTATGTGCACCTCGGATTTCTGAAGAGGGGCTGAGGGGCGCAGGCCCCCGCGCGGGCACGGGACAATGAAAGCAAGCGTAACGGCTGATTGTGTTTTCGGCCGATTCGTGCTATACTTGAATATCACCTTGAGGGGGGAAGACCTATGTCATCCAAAACAGATACCCAGGTCGTGATCGGCGGCAGGATGTATACGGTTTCGGGATATGAATCCGAAGCGTATCTGCAGCAGGTCGCGGCATATCTCAATAACAAGCTTGCGGAATTCGACCAGATGGAGGGCTTTCACCGCCAGTCCATCGATCTGCAGCACTTTCTGATCCAGCTGAATCTGGCGGACGACTATTTTCAGGTCAAGAAGCAGACGGAGATGCTCGAAGCCCAGCTCGAGGAAAAGGAAAAAGAGCTCTATGACATCAAGCATGAGCTGATCACGACACAGATGAAGCTGGAGACCACCGAAGGCTCTGTCGACCAGATGAAAAAGGAACTCGAGGACCGCGACCGCAGGCTCATCCGGATGGACGCGGAACTCAAGAGTATCAGACACTGAAACCCGAACTCTTATCCCCCGCGGGATCCTATGAAGCCCTGATCGGCGCTGTCAACGCCGGTGCCGATGCCGTCTATTTTGGCGGCTTTCTTTTTGGCGCACGCGCCTATGCCAAAAATTTTTCCGGGGAAGAGGCCGTTCGGGCGATCCGTTACGCGAGGCTCAACGGTGTACGCACGTATCTCACGCTCAATACGCTCGTCCGTGAAGAAGAGCTTTCGGACATCGTTCCCTATCTGACACCGTTTGTGGAGGCCGGACTCAGTGCCGTCCTTGTGCAGGATCTCGGCGTACTCGCCCTTGTCAGGGAGCATTTTCCGCACCTGGCCGTTCACGCAAGTACCCAGATGGCGGTCACGGGCATCCACGGTGCCCGCATGCTCAGGCAGATGGGCGTGACGCGGATCGTTCCCGCCAGGGAGCTGTCCCTTGCCGAGCTGCGTGCCATCCGGAACGAAGCGGGGATCGAGGTCGAGGCCTTTATCCACGGCGCGATGTGCTACAGCTATTCGGGACTGTGTCTTTTTTCCGGGATGATCGGCGGCCGCAGCGGAAACCGCGGACGGTGCGCACAGGCCTGCCGTCTGCCTTACCGGGCGGAAGGCGAAACGGGGGAGGGCGCGTACAGGCTGAGCATGAAGGATCTCTACGGGCTGCGCAGGCTCCCGCAGCTCATCGATGCCGGGATCGATGCCTTCAAGATCGAGGGACGGATGAAGCCGCCCGCGTATGTGGCGGGCGTGACGGGCATCTACCGCAAATACATCGACCGCTATACGCAGGACCCGTTGCACTTTACGATCGATGCGGAGGACGAGGCGCTGCTGCAGTCCCTGTATCTCAGGACCGGGGTGCAGGACGGCTATTTTGAAAGACATAACGGAAAAGAGCTCGTGACCATGGAAAGCCCCGCCTACAATCCGACGGACAAAGCGCTGCTCGAAGCCGTCCGGGATACCTGTCTGCCGGAAGAGCGCAGGCTGAGAGCGGATATGCATCTGATCCTCGATGAGGGAAAAGAAGCAAGGCTCACGGTCACGGGCAACGGAAGAAGCGTCACCGTCACGGGCGATGTCGTGCAGGAGGCAAAGACCCGTCCCCTGGCAAAGGAGGAGATTCTCCGGCAGATGGAAAAGCTCGGCGATACGTTTTTTGCGCCGGGAAGGATAACGGTGGAGGCGGGGGAGAGGATATTTCTCCCGGTCTCCTCCCTGAATGCCCTGCGCAGACAGGGGATCGAAGCACTCACGCAGGCGCTCCTTGAGGAGGCGGTATGAGGGGACTTGACGTATCCGTGAGGACAAGGGAGCAGCTTGCCGCGCTTGAAGGGACGCGGGCGCGGATTGCGCGGATCTATGCGGATGCGCAGCTGCTGCTTGCGGAGGAGGACAGTAAGGCGGCATCCGGCATTGCGCAACGTACGGGAGCCCTCCTTTTTGCGGCGGCGCCCTGCATGATGCGGGAGGAAGAGGGCGCACCGGACGAACGGGACATGGAAGCGCTGTCTTTGCTCACTCAGGTGCGGGGGATACTCGTCAGAAACATGGAGCAGCTGGCGTTTCTGTGCGGGCGGGGATATCCCGGGACGATTGTCTGTGACAGCCAGATCTATGTCTTTAACAGTGCGTCCTTCCGGCTTTTGAAGGAACAACTGCCGTACGAAAGAAAGGCGGACGAAACGACCGCGGCACACGAGCTGAGTCTGGCGCAGTTTTTTGCGGCCTGCCCCCCTCCCTTACGGGAGTCGGCGACCGTCATCGTCTACGGATATACGCCGATGATGGTGAGCGCGGGATGCGTGCGGCTGACAACGGAGGGCTGTACGGGGAAAAAGCATGCGCTGTACACGGACACGCTTTCCATGACGGACCGCACCGGACGTCAGATGAGAGTGACATGCGACTGCCGCTGCTGTTATAATGTGATATGGAATGCGCACCGGCTGAGTCTCCACCGGGAGGTGGCGGGACTTGCACGGAAAGGGGTGCGCCTGCGTCTCGATTTTACGACCGAGACCGGAGAGGAATGCAAACGGGTACTTGCGTTTTTTGCCGCGATTCTTGCGGGAAAAGAGGCGGATATTCCGTATGAAGCCTATACGACGGGACGTTCCGGGAAGGGCGTGGAGTAGCGTTGAGTCTTTTTATCACGGAAATTTCAAAATACATCATCTTTTTGCTGATGTGTATCTATGTCGCGGAGTGCTTTTTGTCCTTCCGCTTCCGGCATGATGCAAGGCAAAGGGGTGTCAATACCAGGCAGCTGATCTGGATGTTTGCCATCCAGGCGCTGTTCTATGCGCAGATCATCGCCAATACCGGGGAGTTGTCCTATCTGGGATTCTATGTGGCGCAGCTGCTGATCCTCACGGCGACGCCAGTGCTCTTTACCAGACTCTTTCCCGCTGCCAGCCGTCCGCTGATGAACAATATGTGCATGCTGCTCATGATCGGCATGACTGTGATCCTGCGTATCGATCCGGCCAAGGCAAGGAGACAGCTCGTGATCGTCGCGGGCTCGATTGCCGCGGGATGCCTTCTGACGTGGCTCGTGCGCCTCGTCCGTACGCCGGAGCGGTATACCTGGTTCTACGCGGGGGCGGGCGCCGTGCTGCTGCTGATTGTCCGTCTCCTCGGCGCCACGACCTTCGGTGCGCAGATCTCCTATACGCTGCTCGGTGTGAGCGGCCAGCCCTCCGAATTTGTCAAAATCCTCTATGTGCTCTTTATCGCGGGGGCGCTTCATGCATCGACCTCCTTCTTGCAGGTGGCACTCACCTCCGGTGCGGCAGCAGCCCATGTCCTGATCCTTGTATGGTCAAGGGACCTCGGCGGTGCGCTGATCTTTTTTGTGGTCTATGTGGTGCTGCTCTATATCGCGACGGGCAATCCGCTCTATCCCCTGGCGGGGCTTCTTCTGGGAAGCGTGTTTGCCGTCGTTGCCTTCCGGTTTTTCGGGCATGTGCGCGACCGTGTGATGGTGTGGCTCGATCCGTTCCGGACGATCGACACCTCCGGCTATCAGATCACGCAGTCGCTCTTCGGGATCTCCGGCGGCGGGTGGTTCGGCATGGGACTCTTCGGCGGGATGCCGACGGCCACGCCGATCGTGGAAAAGGATCTGATTTTCTCCGCGATTGCGGAAGAGCTGGGGGTCGGTTTTGCGATTCTTCTGCTGCTCGTTTGTCTTTCGACCTTCCTGATCTTCCTGCGGGAAGCGATCGACATGGAGGATATGTGGACGAAACTGGTGACGGCGGGTATCGGCGTTACCTATCTCTTCCAGGTATTTCTGACGGTCGGCGGCACGGCCAAATTTATCCCGCTGACCGGCGTGACGCTGCCGCTCGTGAGTTACGGCGGATCGAGTGTGCTTGCGACCATCCTGATGTTTTGTATCTTTGAGGGCTTATGCAATCTCCGTGACAGGGATGCGGCGGACCCGGAAGAGGAGACGACGGGAAGGCGGATCGCGATCCCCGTGGTCTGTGTCTTTTTTGCGCTGCTCTTTGTGTCGATGAGCGCCTTTATCGGCGTGCATGCCTATACGGACCGCCGCGTACTCATGAGCAATTCCTACAACCGCAGGCAGGAACTGCGGATGCGTTCCGTCGAACGCGGCAGGATCTATGCTGCGGACGGCACGACGCTGCTTGCGCAGACGGTGCTCACAGAAGACGGAACGCAGGAAAGAGTCTATCCGTACGGAGAGATCTTTGCGCATGCCGTGGGATACGCCGTCAAGGACAAGGCCGGGGTCGAGGCCTATGCGAGCTTTGACCTGACAAGCTCCCATACCAATCTCGCGGACCGGATACAGCTCGCGAGCGACCGGATTCTTTTTCCCGGAGACGACGTGATCACGACACTCGACGTGACGCTGCAGCAGACGATCTATGAGGCGATGGGCGACTACCGCGGTGCCGTGATCGTTACGGACCCGAGGAGCGGCGCGATCCTCGCGATGGTCTCGAAGCCCTCGTTTGATCCGGGGGCGGTGGACGCGATGTGGGAGGCGCTTACCGCGGACGAGGAGGGAAGCGTCCTCGTCAACCGTGCCACGCAGGGACTGTATCCTGCGGGCTCGACCTTTAAGATCATCACGACGCTCGCCTATCTGCGCGACCATCACAACGATATCGCCTCGTATTCCTACAACTGTTACGGCTCCTTTACGACGGCCGGGGAGACGGTCCACTGCTTTAACTCCATACCGCACGGGACGATCGATCTGGCACAGTCCTTTGCGCTCTCCTGTAATTCGTCCTTTGTCAATATCGGCGTGGAGACCGGCCGTGATCTGTGGAAGAGGACGCTTGACGGACTCCATTTCGGCGGGGCGCTTCCCTGCGATCTGGTCTCCAACGTCTCGACCTGCGCGGATCCTTTGCACTGTGATGTACCGGCGCTCATGCAGCTGTCCATCGGACAGGGAGAGACGGCCATGTCGCCCCTGCACATGAACATGATCACCTGCGCCGTGGCCAACGGCGGCATCCTGATGCGTCCGCATATCCTTTCCGAAGTGGTCAACGTCTACGGCAATACCGTACAGGACTTTGGCGGCGGCCGGGGGGAGCGGCTGATGAGCGAAGAGGAGGCACGCATCCTTTCGGCCCTGATGGAGGGCGTGGTGACATCGGGTACCGGGCAGGCGCTTGCGGGCAGGTATTATACGTCCGCCGGAAAAACCGGCAGTGCGGAACACGGCAGCGCCGCGGTCGACAATGCGCACGCGTGGTTTACGGGATATGCGCCGGCCGATCATCCGGAGATCTGCGTGACGCTGATCCTGGAGGATGCGGGTTCGAGTTCCTCCTATGCGGTACCGCTTGCGGGCATTATCTTTGACGCGTATTTCGGGAGCAGATAGATGGCAAAATACTGCACCTTTTATCGCAAACTCTATGTCGGCCAACGGATCGGAAATCTGTCGCGCGTCAAATGGAAGCTCACCCACGGTGCGGGACAGATCGGGATCTACGTGATCGCTGAGGCGCCCGAAAAGAAGGAAAGCCTTGCGATTCTGCACTGTGCCAATCTCAAGCAGCCGTATTTCAAAGAGCATCCGCTGCACGTCTACGGGATCGCCGCCTCCCATGCGGAGGCCGAGGAGCTGCTTCTTCGGATCTCCGACGAGGCGATCGCTGCCGGCCGTCCCGGCGAACTCAAGGCATATCTGGATGAATCGGTCACGGAAAACGGTGCGGAGGAAGACGCATGACGATCTTCTGGACGGTATGCAAAATCATCGGCATCATCCTCGGTGTGCTGCTCTTTCTCCTGCTTCTTTTGCTGCTTGCTTTTTTGTTTGTGCCGGTGCGTTACACGGTCACGGCATATGTGCCGGATACCGATCCGGACAGGGAAGAGGAGCTGGCCCTTTTGAAGGAACGTGCGCGGCTGCGCGTACGGGGCAGCTATCTGCTGCATCTGTTCCGGTTTTCGTATTCACTGCCGGACGCGCCGGAATGGGTGGTCAGACCGAAATGGCTCTCCTCCTTTTTCGGAGGAAGCGCGGGGGAACCGGCAGAGAGTGCGCAGGCACCGGAGGAACCAGATACAGTGTTTTCAAAAATACTGTATACAATATCAAGTGTTTGTGATAGAATAGAAGAGGTGCGTGCAATGCTCGAAAGCGAGACCTTTGCACGTGCGAAAGACTGCGTTCTGAAACAGACAAAGCGCTTCGTCCGCGGGGTATTGCCGAAGCGTTCCGACATCCGCGTGCTGTACGGCACGGGGGACGCGGTACTGACGGCGGAGATTTTTGCCGCACTCAGTGTGCTGACCCCGTTCACGTATCCCTGCCTGACGGTGCGGCCCGATTACACCGGAAAGGTCATCGGCTGTGACGCACATCTGGCGGGGCGTGTGACGCTGTTTCGCATACTGAGCGCGGTGCTGATCGTGTATTTCAACAAGGACGTCCGCAGGATCAAGAGACGCATTGACAGGATCCGGAGGGAAACAGATGGGACAGAATCAGTTTAACAACGTGGTGGATTCCCTGCTCAAGGGTATGGGAACGCTGCTGACGACCCATACGGTGGTCGGGGAGCCCGCACGCGTGGGAGATACGATCATCGTGCCGCTGGTCGACGTGTCATTCGGTGTCGGCGCGGGATCCGGCAGCGGCAAGATGAAGGACACGGGCAGCGGCGGATTCGGTGCCAAGATGTCGCCGTCCGCGGTGCTGATGATCCAGAACGGACATACCAAGCTCATCAATATCAAAAACCAGGATGCGGTGACCAAAATCCTGGATATCGTGCCGGATGTCGTCAACCGTTTTACCGGCAAGGGCGTGCAGTTTGACGAGGACGAGGCGGTGGATATCGCCTTCGGCGATAAGGAAGATGCGGACAGGAACGCGGGGGGAGATGCGTCGTGAGCATGAGCGAAGAAAAACTCGAGGAAATGTATCAGGCCATCTTAAAGGCGGACGAGGACGGACTCTCGGAGCTGAGGCTGTGGCTCTTTAAGGAGACCTGCCGGATCGAGAACCGCGAGACGATGCTGGACGAGCGGATGCAGCGGTTGGAGCGCGAACGCGAAAAGATGCTCGACGAGCGTGACCGCGCGCTGCAAAAGCTCGAAAAAGAAAGAGAAGCACTCTGGGAAAAGGATGAGCTTGCGGAGCAGAAACTCGAGATGCTGCGCGAAGCCTATGACCGTCTGGATGCCGACCGCCAGAGGATGGAGCGCGAGCGCAAGCAGCTCGACAAGGAAAAGGCCTTCAATCAGGCGGCTGCCTATTACAACGCGGATTCCGAGATGTTTTTCAGCGGCGTCAATACGGCGCTGGCCGTCAAAAAGCGTTATAAAGAACTGATCAAGATCTTTCATCCCGACAATCTGAACGGGGATGCCAGAACCTTCCAGATGATCAACCAGGAGTACGAGACGTTATGCCGTATGTATCAGATGAATGCGTGAGTACGGTCGATAAGAAGCGTCTGGTCGTCAAGGTGGGTACCTCCACCATCACCAACGATAAAGGAGAGGTCGACGTCCGGGCGATCGACCTGATCTGCCGCACCATCGCGGGGATCGAGGCCAGGGGCTACCGGGTGATTCTCGTCAGCTCCGGCGCAATCGCCGTGGGCGCCGGCAAGATGCGCCTTGCGCAAAAACCCGAGGCACTTGCCGACAAGCAGGCAGCGGCCGCGGTCGGCCAGTGCGAGCTCATGCATCTCTATGACAAGCTGTTTTCGGAATACGGCAGGCTCGTCGCGCAGATCCTTCTGTCCGGGGAGGATATCGAGGACGGGGTACGCAGGCGCAATCTGGAAAATACCTTTGAAGCACTTCTTCAGGCAGGTGTCATTCCCGTCGTCAACGAAAATGACTCGGTTTCCCACCGGGAGATCGTAAGCGACAGGCATCTGTTTTCGGACAATGACACGTTGTCCGCGCAGGTGGCGATACTTGTGGGGGCCGGTAAGCTCGTGATTCTGACGGACACCGAGGGACTCTATGACAAGGATCCCCGTGTGCATGGGGACGCAACGCTCATCTCCCGTGTGGAAAAAATCGACGATGCCGTCCGCGCACTGGCCGAGGGAGTCAGGTCCAACCGCGGTACGGGCGGCATGGTTACCAAGCTCGAAGCGGCGGATCTTGCCACCCGAAAAGGGATCGACGTCCTTGTGGTGCACGGACGCGATCCCGAAAATCTCTACAGGGTGATCGGCGGTGATGTGGTGGGGACGCTGTTTGTCGCTCAGTAATCGTCGCGGTTCGCACCGCCGTGGTACTTGTCGTAGATCTCCGAAAGATAGGTCTTGACCATACTGATCTGCGACATCTGCCGCAGATCGGCATTACCCATCGCGATCGCGATCTCGTCGGCCAACAGCAGCATATTGTAGACCTTGAGCTTGAATTCGTTGCGCGATAGGGAGGAGATGTCGATGCGTACGAGCGGGGCTCCGAGCTTCATCGTGACCTGCTCGTCGGAGATACCGGTCTCCATGATCATCGTATCCAGATCAAAATTGACATAGAGGATGAGCAGCTCCTTTTCATGGCGGCGCAGCGTGTCATAGGTCTGATGCGATGCCTCCATCCAGTCATAGAAATCCGCAATATCGGGATTCATCAGATACTGGGTGAGCTGTTCGCGGTTTTTTTCGATGTACTGCAGATAGGAGCCGGCGCCGGTGCCCATATAGGTGCACTCGATTTTGAGGCCGCTGTCTGTTTTGACGAGCTTGCACTTTTCCGCGACATCGCGCATTTTGAGCGAGATGCGCGAGCTGCTTCCGATCTGCTTGAGGGTGCCGGATTCGGCGACTTGTTTAAATTCCATCAATGTGTTCTCCTGTGGTTTACGGGATGCATAGATAAGCATAGCATAAAAAGCGGAAAAATGGTATACTGAAACATTGGTTTAAGATGTATGGCTGCTAAAAAACAAAAGGAAAAAAACGCACAGAACCATGCGCACAGGGACGGCATTATATTCATCGCGCTGCTGGCGGCGTCGGTGTATCTTTTTATATGCAATTTCGGCCTGGGCGGTGCCGCGGGACAGTGGTTCAGTCATCTGATGTTCGGGGTGTTCGGGATCCGGGCGTACATAGCCCCCGCACTTTTGCCGCTTGCGGCATATTTCCTCATCCGTACCCGTGCGTCCGCGGAAATCATCCGCAAGACGGTTGCCGGTGCGGTGCTTTTTGTTCTTGCGGGGATACTGATCGATCTCGTCACGGGGAGACTTAAGGAGATCGCCGGCTTTATCGACATTCCGGGCTTTTACGAGCGCGGCAGGACCCTGCACCGCGGCGGAGGTCTCCTTCCCGATATTCTGGGCTCTCTCTCTTACCGGTATCTGTCCGCCGTCGGTACCATGCTCGTGATACTGGTGCTTGCGGTGATCTGTCTCGAGATCCTCAGTAACAGCGCGTTTTTGAACAGTGTCCGGGATTCTTCGCAGCACATGATCGAGCATGCGGGCGAGGACTACCGGAAAAGAAAGATCCGCCGCGCCAAAGAGCGGGAGAGGGACCGGAAGCGCAGACTCGAAGAGGAAAAGGAGCGCGAGATCGAGGCGCAGCGGAAACAGGATGAAAAGATCCTGAAGAAGGTCCCCGTGCGCGGCGTGACTACGGATACCGACCTGAAGGCGGAAGAAAAACAAAGCGTCCCCGCAAAACCCGGCGCGGACGTCGATACGTCAAAGCCGTTCCGTGAGGAAGAGGAGGACGGCGGCGCTGATACCTATGCGGGCGGCGATGACATCCATGAGATCACCTACGTTCCCGACGAGAAGGAGACATCGCGCCATGCGACGAGCAGCGGCCTGATCCGCAAGGCGGAAGGGGCGGAGGATTTCCGGATGCCCTCGACCAGAGAGGCGGACAATCAAAACCGTGAGGACGTCGCGCTCAAAAAGACAAAGGCACAGCAAAACGCAAAGAAAAAGACAGCCAGCGGCCGTTACGCGTATCCGCCGCTGTCGCTCTTAAAAAAGGCGGATAAGAGAGGGCCGGGACAGGGCGCGCAGGAGCTGAAGGAAACGGCGCAAAAGCTCGAGAAGATCCTGCAGACCTTTAACGTCAACGCCAGGGTCGTCGACTACAGCAAGGGGCCGACCGTGACGAGATACGAACTGCAGCCGGAGGTGGGCGTCAAGGTCTCGAGGATCCTCAATCTGGCGGATGACATCAAGCTCAATCTCGCGGCGACCGACATCCGGATCGAGGCACCGATTCCGGGCAAGGTGGCGGTCGGTATCGAGGTGCCCAACGCGGAAAACGTCACGGTGACGCTCAGGGAGCTGCTCGAGGACAAGGCCTATCAGTCCTCTCCCTCACGATTGTCCTTTGCGGTCGGCAAGGATATCGCGGGAGAGACGGTCGTTGCGGACATCGCCAGGATGCCGCATCTGCTGATTGCGGGCGCCACGGGCTCCGGCAAATCCGTCTGCATCAATACGCTGATCCTGAGCCTTTTGTACAAGGCGGACCCGCAGGAGGTCAAGCTCATCATGGTCGACCCCAAGGTGGTCGAGCTCAATATGTATAACGGGATTCCGCATCTGCTGATTCCGGTGGTGACGGATCCGAAGAAGGCGGCCGGCGCGCTCAACTGGGCCGTCGCCGAGATGGAAAAGAGATACCGTCTGTTTGCCGATGCCGAGGTGAGGGACCTCGAGGGATATAACAGGTTTATCGAGCTCCATCAGGGCGAGGACGGCTTTGAAAAGCTGCCGCAGATCGTCCTGATCGTGGACGAGCTGGCGGATCTGATGATGGTTTCCAAGTCGGAGGTGGAGACCGCAATCTGCCGTCTCGCGCAGCTGGCACGCGCCGCGGGGATCCATCTGATCATCGCGACGCAGCGTCCGTCGGTCGACGTGATCACGGGACTCATCAAGGCCAATATGCCCAGCCGCATCGCCTTTGCGGTATCCTCCGGCGTCGACTCCCGCACGATTCTCGACATGAACGGCGCGGAAAAGCTGCTCGGCAAGGGCGACATGCTTTTCTTCCCGCAGAATTATTCCAAGCCCGTGCGCGTGCAGGGGGCGTTTGTTTCGGATAAAGAGATCGCGGACGTCTGCGAGTATCTCAAGAAGCAGGCAGAGGTCTCCTACAACGAGGAGATTGTCAAGGACATCGAAAAGATGCAGTCCGGCTCCGGACAGGAGGCGCAGGGCGCACAGGGAGCGGGCGCGGACGGCAGGGATCCGTATTTTGAGGAAGCGGGACGTTTTATCATCGGCAAGGACAAGGCATCCATCGGCAATCTGCAGCGGGTCTTCAAGATCGGCTTTAACCGTGCCGCACGTATCATGGACCAGCTGTGCGAGGCCGGAGTCGTGGGCGAGGAGGAAGGCACCAAGCCGCGCCGGATTCTGATGACGATGGAAGAGTTTGAAGCGATATGTACCGGGGAGGCAAAGGAAGCGTCATGATCTGTCCGGATTGCGGGAGAGATGTGCCCGAGGGGCTCATGTACTGCGACGTCTGCGGAAGAGAGTTCCACATGGTGCCGGAGTTTGAGCCGGAGATCGAAAACCAGATCGACAAGACCCTGTCGCGTCTTGCCAGAAAAATCGGCACGGAGGATGCGCCGCAGGAAAAGCAGCCGCAGGGAAAGGAGCCGCGTCCGGCAAAGCGTGCCAAAAGCGAGACGCGTGAAAAACGCACGCTGATTGCGGTGCTCATCGCCTGTGCCGCGGCCGTTCTGGTCGCGGTGGTCGTCGCGCTTGTCCATAAGTCGGCGGATGATTATGTGCGCATGGCGCAGAGCGCGGTCGAGGCGGGCGACGATGCGCGTGCGGTATCGTATCTTGAAAACGCCCTGGAAAAGCAGCCGCAGGATGCGACCGTCATCCTGATGCTCTCGGAGGCGCTCGTCCGGACGGGAGATACCGGAAGGGCGTACGAGCTGCTCGACAGGATCATCAATTCCGCGGTCTATACGCCGGAAGAAAACAAAAGCGCCTTTGAGATCGCGCTTGCGACAGCACTCGATACGGGCGATTTCGGGATGATTCAGGATCTGTTGTCACGTTGTCCGTATGAGGATCTCAGGATGCGCTATCTTGCGTATGTGCCGGGGGATCTGATGGCGGATCCCGCAGAGGGCAGTTATCAGGCACCGTTTTCGATCACGCTGACCTCCAGTGACGACGAGGTGATCTATTATACGATCAACGGCGGAGTGCCGGATACGACATCGACGCCGTACCGCGGACCGATCGAGATCACGGAGCAGGGCTCTTATCATCTGCAGGCCGTATGCGTCAATCCGCAGGGAGCGGTCAGCGGGATCTTTGAAGCGCGCTACGAGGCAGAAAAGCCCGCGGTTCCCGCACCGCAGGTGCTCGAGGACAGCGGCAGCTATACCGCGGAGACAAAGATTGTCGTGGTCTGCGGGGAAGGACTGCGGATCCTCTACGAGACGGGAGAAGATGCCAAAGTGACCGCAAACAGCGAGGAATATACGGAACCGATTTCGATGCCGGAGGGAGAGAGCGTCTTTCACTTTGCCTGCATCGACGAGGAGGGGGAGCTGTCGGAGACCGTCACCAGGGAATATGAACTCACACTCGAGCATACCGTTACCTCCGCGGAGGCGGTCGAGCGCGTGATGGCGGAGCTCATGAGGACCGGCGTCGTGCAGGATATGAGCGGAAGGGTAGCCGGCGAGGAAGCGTATCTGTCCTTTGAGGTCGACGGCACGGTGACGATCGGTGCGGACGGCAACTTTTATTACATCCGCGAATACCGGACCGTCCCGGGAGGACAGCCGGAGCTGACGGGACTCTTATATGCCGTCCATACACAGTCGGGTCTGACGAGAAGACTCGGTTATGATTCCCGCGGGCAGATGATGCTCATGCAGTTTAACTGATGGCAAAGATTACGATTCTTGCCGTCGGCAAATGCAGGGAGCGCTTTTTTGAGGAGGCGGCAAAAGAATACCTCAAGCGACTTACGCCGTATGTGTCCGTGCAGGTGATCGAGGTCAAAGAAGCCGGAAGGCTTCCGGCCAGAATCCCCGCGGAAGCCTACGTCATCGCCCTTGCGATCGAGGGAAAGGGCACCGACTCCGTATCCTTTGCGGAGCATATGCAGGATCTTTTACGGACTGGAAGGGAGATCGTCTTTCTGATCGGAGACGCGGACGGTCTCGGAAATGAAGAAAAGGAGCGCGCGGACGAGCTGCTCAGCATGTCCGGCATGACCTTTCCGCACCAGATGGCGCGCGTCATTTTGCTGGAGCAGTTGTACCGGGGATTTCGTATCAGCAACGGAGCACCGTATCATAAATGAGCAGAACGGAAGAAACCTATACCCTTGCCGTCGGACAGATGCAGGATATCTTCGGCGAGGGAGACCATTATCTGAAAAAAATCGAGAAGCAGTTTCACGTCGATGTCTTTGACCGGAGCGGAACACTGCATGTCGCGGGTGAAGCGCGCGATGTCGCAAGAGCGGGTGCGGTGATCCGGCAGCTGGCGGGGCTGAGCGCGCATGCGGGCAGCATCGACATCCAGAACGTGGAATATGCCATTGCACTGAGCGGGGAGAAACAGCCGATGGATGCGGAAAAGGACAATCTTCTGACGGATCTCGATACCGATGTGATCTGCCATACGACGAACGGCAAGCCCGTCAAACCAAAGACCCTCGGACAGAAGGAATACGTCGACGCGATCCGAAAAAACACCGTGGTCTTCGGCATCGGTCCTGCCGGTACCGGCAAGACCTATCTGGCGATGGCCCTTGCCATCAGCGCCTTTCAGCGGGAGGAGGTCTCCCGCATCATCCTGACGAGACCGGCGATCGAAGCGGGAGAAAAGCTGGGCTTTCTTCCCGGAGACCTGCAGAGTAAGGTCGACCCGTATCTGCGGCCCCTGTATGACGCACTCTATCAGATTATGGGTGCGGACGCCTATCTGAGAAACGCGGAAAAGGGACTGATTGAGGTCGCGCCGCTCGCCTATATGCGCGGTCGCACGCTGGACAATGCCTATATCATTCTGGACGAAGCGCAGAATACGTCGCCCGCACAGATGAAGATGTTCCTGACGCGCATCGGCTTTGGCGCAAAGGTCGTGATCACGGGCGACCAGACCCAGAAGGACCTGCCGCCGGGCACGGTTTCGGGGCTCGATGTCGCGCAGGAGGTCTTAAAGGGAATCGAGGACATCGCCGTGTGCAGGTTCACGAGCAGGGACGTGGTACGTCATCCGCTTGTGCTCAGGATCGTAAAGGCCTATGAGGAGTATGAGAAAAAGCAGTCGAGGAAGATGACGAAGGGCAGACGCAAGAAGGATGCGCACGGTGGAAAAGAACGTTAACAATCAGCGCGTTACCGGATTCCAGGCGCCGGATATCGTGCTGCTCATTCTGAGCGGTATCGCCGCGGGTGTCTTTTCACAGATCGCGGGTGCGGGGACGGATGTGACCGTCCGGAATACCGTAAGCGCCCTGCTTGCCGCCTCCGTCATGGTGTTTTTGCTCGGCAGCGAGCGCATACAGGGCAGGCTCCTCTTTGACAACGCGCATCATCCGGAGCGCTTTTGCATCGCCTATACCGCATCGCTCCTTGCCGCGCTGTTCCTCACAAGGGTCGATACCGCGCTCTGGCCGTATCCCGTGATCTTTACGGTTCTTGCGCTTACGGGCAATGCGCTCACCGGGATGTATGCGGGAGCGGTGCTTTTGTTTCTTTCCGTTCTTTTTCTGCCCGCTCAGGGGACGGCGGTGTTTGCCTGTTATTTTCTGGCCGGCAGCGTCTGCGTCGTCTGGTTTTCCGCTGTCGACGAAAAGATGCGTGTGGTGCAGGCGGCGTTCGGATGCGCGCTGGTGCAGGCGATTTGTCTCCTTGCCTTTCAGGTACTGATGGTCAATGCGCGCTTTCACGTATCGATGCTGTGGATTCCCCTGATCAATACGGCAGGATGCGCGCTGCTCCTTGCCGTCATCGCACACATTTTTATCGGCACGGTGGTCCGGCATGACCGCGTGCGCTATGCGGATATCAATGATACGGAATTTTCCCTGATGGCAGCCATCCGCACAAGGGACAAGGATGCCTATTACCGGGCGATTCATACATCCTATCTGGTGGACAAGGTGGCGGAGGCGCTTCATCTGAAAAAGGATGCGGCCCGTGCCTGTGCCGCCTATCACAGGATCGGATGTCTGGACGGAAAAAAAAGCGTCTGGCCGGATGTGGCGCATTATTATACCGAATTTGATTTTCCGGAGGACGCGGTTGCCCTGATCAGGGAGTATCTGACCTTTTCGAGAAGCGGCCCCTCCTCCAGGGAGGCAACGGCGGTATTTGTGTGCGAGTGCCTGGTGGACAGGCTGCTGATGATCTTTCGCAAAAATAAAAACGCGTCCGTCGCCTATGATACGCTGATCGACGAGACGGTGGCACAGCTGCGTACGGAGGGCTCTCTTTCGAGGAGCGAGATGTCGATCGGGGAGATCGAGCAGTTAAAAAACGTGCTGAAGCAGGAGAAACTCTATTATGATCTTTTGCGTTGAAAACGAAACGGGAGAGGATTTTTCCTTTGATGCCGAAGGACTTGCAAGAGAGGTGGCACAGCGCGTGCTGGAGGATGCGGACTGTCCCTTTGAAACGCAGGTGCATCTTCTCATCGTCGGTGCGGAGGAGATCCGCAGGCTCAATGACGCGCACCGCGGCAGGGATGCGGTGACGGATGTGCTGTCCTTTCCCGGACTGGAGTTTGAAGCGCCGGGCGTTTTTTCCATGCCGGAAGAAGCGCTTTCCATCAATCTCGATCCGGAAAGCGGTGCGTACTGGCTCGGAGACATCGTGATCTGCAAAGAGGCGGTCGGGGAACAGGCCGCGCGCTACGGGCACAGCGAAAGAAGGGAACTGGCATTTCTGGTCGCACATGCGATGCTGCATCTGACCGGCTATGATCATGAGACCGAAGAGGAAGAGGAAGTGATGACCGGAAAGCAGGAAGAGATTCTTTCCGCACTCGGAATCACGAGGGACGCATAAGGAAATGGAGCAGGAGAAAGGAAAGACGAGAGCGCTGCGTCCCACGCGCGCGACATATCTTTTGCCGATGGCTGTCCTTTTTGCGGCCGTTTTTCTGGTCCGCAACAGCGGCGCGCTTGCGGGGGCTTTTTTGGTCATGGTGCTGCCGCCGTATCTGACCGGATGCGGGATCTATCTGCTGACGGCCAGAAGACGCTGTGCGCGTTTTGTCAGGCTGTACGCGGATAACGAATTCTACATCAACGCACGGGACGCGTCGCGGCGGGCGCTGATACAGACCGCGGGCGCACAGATCGTGGCAGGTGTCCTCCTTGCCGTCTGCTCTTATCCCGTATCTCTTTTTGTGACAGGGTCGGTCAGGGGGATGTACGCCTTGTGCGTGACGGCGCTCATACTGCCCGTATACGGTGCGGAGAGCGTTTTGGCCGGCTTTGCGGAAGGCATGGGACATGCAAAGAGCGTCTATCTGACGGACATTGCCAGATGTGTTCTGGTGACGGCAGGGGCGGTCTTTGGCGGGCTGTACGGTTACCGCTACGGATGCCGGATCGATGCGCTGCTTTTTACCGGGGATTGCGGTGCGGCATATCTGGCCTGTTTTTTTGCAGCGGGGATCCTGCTCGGCGAACTGGCGGTTCTTCTGGTACTTTGGATTCTGAGATGGCGGATCCTGCACGGGCTGTCTCCTCTCGAGGAGAGCGGAAAGCCCAGATTTCTGGGAGAGGAACCCGCTTATTTCAGCACCTTTTTTCCCGCCGCCTGTGCCTATGCGTTTTGCCATCTGGTCTTTGCGCTTTTGACGGGGATCTTTGTGATACCGCAGGAGGCGCCGCTGTCCGCGGCGGAGATCTACGGACAGTATGCCGTATGCATACAGCTGCTCGGAATGCTGTTGAGCTTTACGCAGATCCGGCATTGCTTTGCGCTCAGCGCATCCCGCGCGGCGCCGGGCGTCAGGCAAAAGAGGCTCCTGCAGCTGCTGCGCAGGATCGTGCTGGTCAGTGTGCCCGCGGGCGCCTTTCTGACGGGACTTTCGGAGGTGGTGTCCTATGCCGTCTTCCGGTTGCCCGGGGATCAGACGGTGACGCTGTTTGCGGCGGGCGGATTTCTTTTGCCGCTGTATACCCTGGCGCTGACCGGAACGCTTTTGATGATTCTTTTCCAACACGGCCGGGCGCTGGTGCTGGCCGCGGGGATGGCCGTTTCGCTTTCCGTTTTGATGACGGTACTGTGCACGGGCTTCCTTTCGGGGGCCGTGAAGGAGAGGATTTTTCTCGCGCCGGTTCTGATGATGCTTGCGTTTTTGCTGTTTGACGTGACGGGACTCGGGCTGATGCTGTCCTCCATGGGACTCAGGCGGACCGTGCTCCTGCGGATGTTTCTGAAGCCCGCGGGCTGTGCCGCGGCGGCAGCGCTGATGCTGTATCTGACGGCGCACAGTGCGGTGCATGTCATCGGAGAGATGCCTACGCTGCTCCTCGGTCTCCTTGCGGGAAGCGTGTTGTATCTGATCCTTCTGGCCGTCTTCAGGGGGCTTGAGGCGGACGATCTTCAGGGAGTGCCGCTCGGCGGCCTCTTAGAGCGGATTTCCCTCAGGGGAACGGGGCCTTCATGAGCGCCGGAACAGAGGATATCATCGTCGCCGGCGGCGGCGCATCGGGACTTGCGGCCTGTCTGTATGCGGCCGGATACGGTCTTTCTGTTTTGTGCCTCGAAAAAAACGATGTCCCCGGAAAAAAGCTCTCCATGACGGGCAACGGCAGGGGCAATCTCTCCAATCTCCACATGGACGTTTCCTGTTATAACGAGGGGGCGCGGTCGTTTCTTTCATCCCTGATCGGTCCGCAGGCCACGGAGGAGACCGTCCGCTTTTTCAGGGAAGCGGGGGTGCTGTTGCGCAACGAGGAAGGATATCTGTATCCGGTGGCGGGCGTGGCAAAAGAGGTAACGGACGCGCTCATCGCCGCCTGCGTGAAAAAGGGCGTGCGCTTTTTGTGCAACCGGCAGGTCAAAAGCATCCGGAAAGAAGGCGCGTATTTTGAGGTAAAAGATCCACGTGAGACACACCGGGCAAGATGCGTGATTCTTGCAACGGGAGGTCTTGCGGGCCCCAGATCCACCGGCTCTTCGGGAGACGGATACTATCTGGCAAAGCAGCTCGGGATGGAGGTGACGCCCCGTTATCCGGCCCTTGTCAGGCTGTTGACCGCGGAGGAGACGGTGTCTTCGGAAAAGGGAGTGCGTGTGCGTGCGACGGTCTCCTTTTATGCCGGGGAGGAGCTCTTTGCGAGGGAAACCGGCGAGGTGCAGATCACGTCGAAGGCGCTGTCGGGGATTCCCGTGCTGCAGGCTTCCGGAGAGGCGGCAAGACATCTGGCGGAGGGAAGGGACGTGACCGCAAGGATCGACTGCTTTCCGGATGTCGCGCAGGCGGACTTTCTTTCAATGTGCGGGGAGCGTACGGAAAAAGCCCGGGAGGGGACGCTTGCGGATCTTCTTAGGGGATTTGCGCATCCGTCCCTGTGCCGGGCGGTTCTGACAGCGGAGGGGATGTCGGGAGAGGACAAAACGCGCGCGGTACCCGGAGACAAGCTGCTGGCACTGCTTTGCACGTTTCGCGCGTTCCCCGTACGGATCCGTGCCGCGGACTCTTATCTGCAGGCGCAGACGACCGCGGGCGGCGTGCGTCTTTCGGACCTCACACCGCAGCTTGCGGCCAGGAAGACGCCCGGCGTCTATGTCACGGGAGAGCTGTGCGATGTGGACGGGCGCTGCGGCGGTTACAATCTGCAGTGGGCCTTTACGAGCGCGAAGACCGCCGTGGATGATATTGCAAGAATACTAAAAAACGATAAATCATGATCGAAATATCACAAATCAAAATTCCGTTTGCCTCCCGCACCCATCAGGAACTGATGTCGCTCCTTACGGCAAAGGCCGCAAAGATACTGCATGTGCGGCCCGCGCAGATCACGCGGCTGACGGTCGTGCGCCATACGATCGACGCGCGCAAAAAACCGCAGCTGTATGATGTCTATTCCGTGACGCTTGCACTCCGCAAGACAAGGGAAGAACGCGTTCTAACGCGGGCAGACAGCCGTTTTGTACGCCGTATCGAACAAAAAGAAGCCCCCTTTTCCCTGTCCGCGTTCCGGGCATCGTTTCCGAAAACGCTGCATCCTATGCGTCCCGTGATCGCGGGGACGGGACCGGCCGGGCTGTTTTGCGCGATGGAGCTTCTTTTGCGCGGCTTTTCGCCGATACTGATCGAGCGCGGAAAAAGCGTGGAGGAGCGCAGGGAGGATGTGTCCCGTTACTGGGAAGGGGGCACGCTGGATGCGGAGAGCAATGTGCAGTTTGGCGAGGGCGGTGCCGGCACCTTTTCCGACGGCAAGCTCTATACGTCGGTCAGGGACAGGGAAGGCCTCATGCACCGGGTGCTTTCGATTTTTCACGCACACGGGGCCGGGGAATCGATCCTCACGGAAGCCGATCCGCATATCGGGACGGACGCGCTTGCGCAGATTGTTTCCCGCATGCGGGAGACGATTCTGCTTGCGGGAGGGGAAGTATGTTTTTCGGATGCGCTGAACGGGCTTGTTCTTTCCGGGGTGCGTGATACGGACGGCGCTTATACGCAAAGAATCACGGCGGTAAAGACCGCAAGGGGCATCCTCGACACACAGGCGCTTGTCCTGGCCACGGGGCACAGCGCGCGCGATACCTTTGAGATGCTTGCGGAATCCGGTGTACGGATGGAGCAAAAGGCCTTTGCCGCGGGCTTTCGCATCCTTCATCCGCAGGAAAGCATCGATCTGGCCAGATACGGCAGGATCCATAAAGAGGCGCTTCCGCCTGCCTCATACAAACTCACAACCCGTGTGGGGGCGCGCAGTGTCTATACCTTTTGCATGTGCCCCGGGGGCTTTGTGATCGATGCCGCGAGCGAACCGGGCGGACTGTGCGTCAACGGCATGAGCAATTCCTTACGGGACGCGCCCTTTGCCAACAGCGCCGTCATCTGCACCGTGACGCCTGCGGATTATGACCGCGGTTCGGTGCTTGACGGGATCCGGTTCCAGCGACTTGCGGAACAAAGAGCCCATGCGGCGGGAGCGGGCGCCATTCCCGTCATGCGCTTTTCGGAACTGGCGGAGCGCCTTTGCATCCGTACAGGGGAAGGAACGATGCCCGTCAACGGTGCACTGCCGCTTGCGGAGGGGATCCGGGGGCGTTTTGAGGAAGCCGCAATCGACAGCATCCTGCCGGAGGACATCACGAGGGCAATCGCGGAGGGGATCGGCGAATTCGGTAAAAAAATCCGGTGCTTTGATGCGCCGGATGCGTGGCTGTGCGCCACGGAAAGCAGAACCTCGTCCCCCGTCCGGATCGTCAGGGATAAGGACATGCAGTCGGTGAATACCAAGGGACTCTTCCCCTGCGGAGAGGGTGCGGGATATGCCGGCGGCATCATGAGCGCCGCGATCGACGGCATCCGCGTGGCAGGCGCGGTAGAAAAAGCGCTACTTTCTGCGGGATGAGGTCTTGCGGATGACGGGCTTGGCCGTCTTTTTCCTGCGGACCTTGTTTTTGATTTCTTTTTTGCGGGCGAGCTCCTTGACGGCGTCCTTTTCCTGCATGCCGCGCGCATTGCGCACGCGCACGTCGCGGATGCCGCGGACGAGCTCCCTGGCCTCCTTGAAGTCGGCCTTGTTGATGCGGATTGTACAGGAGATCCGGTCACCCTTGGGTGCAAACAGACGCTGCCAGAACCCCTGGTCCTGCCATTCCACAAAATAAGAGATCCGGTGGCGCAAAAAAGTGCGCTCGAGCTCCTGTTTGGCCTGTTTGGTAAAGACCTTGCAGAAGGGGATCTCGTTATCGAAGACTTGTCCGTCCATCAGCACCGAAGACAATGGCGTTCCTCCTTTATGCAGAGTATCATAACAAATTCCTGCCGAAAAATCAAAAAAATAATTGATAAAACGAAAAGACCGTGCTATGATAGACGACGTACTGCTTTTAGGGGCTCATAGCTCAGTTGGGAGAGCGCTGCGTTCGCAACGCAGAGGTCGAGGGTTCGAATCCCTTTGGGTCCACTCGCAGATGCTCGTGGACTGCACGTCTGCTGTGGCGGACAGACTCCCCGGGCATGCGGTGCCCGAACAGGAGCGCAGTTTTACCGGACAAAATGCTTGCATTTCGTCCGAAGAGGAGGCACAACGAAGCGATTGTGAGTGCGGAGTATACGACGCACGAACGGTAGCGCAGTTTTACCGGACAAAATGCTTGCATTTCGTCCGAAGAGGAGGCACAACGAAGCGATTGTGAGTGCGGAGTATACGACGCACGAACGGTAGCGCAGTTTGTGCCGACGTGCATGTGTAGTTCATCGGTAGAACGCCAGCTTCCCAAGCTGGAGAGGTGGGTTCGACTCCCATCACGTGCTGAAACAATGATTATTTTTGTAATTCCTGATACTGCCGCATGAGTTCCGGCGGCACTTCCATTCCGTCTTTTTTGAGTTTGTTGATGATACCGGCGAGCGGCCGTACTTTGTTGGCCTGCTGCGTCTGGTACTTTTTGATGAGATCGCGGTATTGCGGATTGTCCGCCATCTTGTCGCGCATCTCCTTCGGAAAGGGCAAAAAGGTAAAGAGGATCTCCCGCGCGATCTTATTGAGACGCGGCGATTCGTTGGCCTCAAAGTTGATATAGGTCGCGTAATCGCCCATGAAGACCTTTTTGTAATCGTTCTGGTATTTCTTCAAGGTGGTTTTGACTTTTTCTTTATTTTCCTCGGACAGGGTGCGGTTCTTTTTATAGAACTGCAGATAGTCGCAGTAGAGCGCCGTCAGCGAGGGATCCGTCACGTCGTTCCAGTGCACGCCCTGTACGGTCTTGCACATCTCCCAGCGGAATTCGGCGGAGAGGTTGAGTACGCAGAGATTCAAATCCTCCGTAAAGAAGACGGGCAGAAGCATCCGCGCGGGTGTCATGCGGTCCCTTCCCTCGATTTCCTGCCAGAGATTGCCGCGGCATCCGATGACCGGCGTCAGGATCACATAGGGCATGACGACCTCGTCGAGGAAGAGCTGGTTGATCCCGAGATCCGGACGCGAAAAGCTGTGCTGACGCGAAAAGAGCCCGAAGTCGACGGAGCGGATATGGTCAAAGATGGCGTCCATGACCTCTGCGTTGACATAGGCCTTGGCCAGTGGCCTTGAGACATTGAGCCTGTCAAAGAAGGGCACAAAGGTCGCGGCATGTCCGAAGGTAACGCGCCCTCCGATCGTGAAGAGGTTTTTGGCCTCGAAGAGGAACTTTTCCTTCGGATCGTCGGCCATCTGCTTCATTTTGTCCTCGGTGACGTCGCCGCTGGTCTTTAATTCCCGCAGATAGGTGGGATAGTCCTGGTCAAATTCGTTTTTGGAGGGAGCCACCTCGCCGTTATAGATCTTGGTCAGCCACTCGTAGGCGGTGATCACGCGGTCTTTCGGATCCGACGTATAATTGCGTACAATGCTGTAGAGCATTGCGGTATGCTCCTCGCCCGCAAGCACCTCGTCGATAAAACCGAACATGAAGAGCATCCTTACTTCCGAGGGAACAGCGGCGGGATTGTCCCGGCTGCGCAAAAAGGCGGCAAAGTAGATGTCGTAAAAGAGCTTGCCGAGATTGCGGCGGAACATCCGCTCCTCGTCATTGGTCGAATAGCGGTTGGGATTTTCGCGGAAGGCGAGCATCTTTTCGCGGAATTCCTCCGTGACCTGATTGTCCGCGCCCGCATAACTCAGGATCGTATCGAGGGCGTTTTCGATCTTTGGCGCATCGGTGGCATCGCCCTCGAAGGTCGCCCGCTCCTTTTCGACGGCGCGCGCACGCATCAGATGCATCTCGGACATAAAGGCATTCGAGTCGTTCCGGAGTTCCTCCTCATAGCCGTAGGTCTGCTTGTAGGAGTCGGAGACGGCATTGTAGTATTTGACGGTGGACATGATGATACCGACGGAGAGCGCGGGGGAGACGGCATAGACGTTTTTGCGCAACGCCTCCGCCTGCTCGTGTGCGGAACGCATCGTATCGATCTCCCAGTCCTGAATCCCGTCCGCGAGCACGGGAGGGGACAGGTGTTTTATTTCGTCAAAGGATTTGGGATACTCGCCCAGCTGTGCGCACAGATCCGGATAGTCCGCGTAGTCGCCGACAATCCGTTCATAGGCCTCCTGGACGTGCGAGAGCTTCTGGGCGCGCATGTTGAGTGCCTCGCAGGCGAGGCGCACGCATTCCGCGGCGATGTGCGGGCAGATATTCTTGTTGGCGTGGACGGCGGCGACGATATCCTGTGCCGATGTATAGGGCAGCTGCAGAACCTGACAGTCGGTGGCCGCCTGATAGGTAAATTCGTACGAGGCTTTCGGACGCTCCGCAAGGCCGAGGATCGCACCGCCCCTGGCAGAGAGTGTATAAAAGCCGTTATCCATGGTGATGCTTCCTTTGAGCAGAATCTCCATTGTCTGCACCAGATCCGTGGTTTTAGTGTGCAGAACCGATCCCTGTTTAAACGCAACAAGTCCCATAGAAACCTCTCTTAAAGCATACACCCTGTTTTGGTCAATATCCAACAGTATAACACAGCGGCGGAGAAAAAACACTTTTATTCGGATGGTTTTTGTGCTATACTCTTCGGGTAGCGAAAAGGGGCACAAAACGTGCCTTCAGGAAGGGGGACCCGGATCCGATGCGCAGAGTCAGAACACTCACAAAGGGGAATCTGAAAAATACGGTCAAAAACGGCGGCTGCGGCGAGTGCCAGACGTCGTGCCAGTCCGCGTGCAAGACGAGCTGCACCGTCGGCAACCAGAGCTGCGAGCAGACAAAGACGCGCTGAGGTAAAAGAGCGCTTTGCACTCTTTTGCCCGGTGATCCACGGTAAGACAGCAGACACTTTGCTGTCTTATTGTCACGTTTATGCGGGAAACGCCAGATGATACATGTGTACGAAAACAACGGATATCACATCGTGACGGATACCGGCTCCGGTGCCGTACATGTCGTGGATGAGACGGTCGCGGACACGCTGCGGGTCTTCGAACGTGCCGCCGCGCGACTATGCGAAGGAGAAGAAGGGGAACGCCTGTACGGAAAGGAAGCGAGGGACGCCCTCACGGACGTTGTGCTCGCGGACCTGACACTCCGCAGGCAGCATGAAGCAGCGGACATCCGGGAGGCCCTGACGGAGATTTTTGCGCTGATTGAGGAGGGAACCCTCTTTTCCGGAGACGCCTATGAGGAAGCGATCGAAGCGTTTGCGCGCCGGGAGATCTGCGTCAAGGCGCTGTGTCTCAACGTCGCGCACGATTGCAATCTGCGCTGCAGCTACTGCTTTGCGGACGAGGGCGAATACCGCGGACGGCGCGGCTTGATGAGCGAGGAGGTCGGAAAACAGGCACTGGATTTTCTGGTCGCCCATTCCGGTACGCGCAGACAGCTGGAGGTCGATTTTTTCGGGGGAGAGCCCCTGATGAATTTTGACGTGATCAAAAAGATCGTCGCCTACGGCCGCGCACTGGAATCCGAGCATGACAAGCGCTTCCGCTTCACGCTGACGACAAACGGTGTGCTGCTCACCGACGAAGTGATGGAATTTGTCAACCGTGAGATGCACAATCTCGTGCTCTCGATCGACGGAAGGAAAGCGGTCCACGACCGGATGCGTCCGTTTGCGGGAGGAAAGGGTTCCTACGACATCGTCGAAAAGAGACTGCGCCGGGCGGTCAGGATGCGCGGAGACAGGAGTTATTATGTCCGCGGTACCTTTACGAGGTACAATCCCGATTTTGCAAAGGACGTGCTGCATCTGGCGGATCTCGGATTCACGCAGATCAGCGTGGAGCCGGTGGTTGCGCCGCCGTCAGAGGATTATGCGCTCAGAAAAGAGGATCTGCCGCAGCTGGAGGCGCAGTATGATCTCCTGGCAAAGGAACTGATCCGCCGCCACCGCGAGGGCAGGCCGTTTCATTTTTTTCACTTCAATATCGATCTCGAGGGCGGTCCCTGTGTATACAAGCGCCTGTCGGGGTGCGGCGCGGGCTGCGAATACCTGGGCGTGACCCCCTGGGGAGAGCTCTATCCCTGCCACCAGTTTGTGGGGGAAAAGGACTTTCTCATGGGAGATGTGGTGCGGGGGATCGAAAGAAAGGACATCGCCGCCTCTTTTGGCGCCTGCAATGTCTACACGAGAAAGGAGTGCGCCTCGTGTTTTGCAAAGCTCTACTGCAGCGGCGGCTGTGCCGCCAACGCGTACCATTTCAGCGGATCGGTGAACGGTACGTATGAAATCGGCTGCGCGCTCCAGAAAAAGCGTATCGAATGCGCGCTCATGATCCGGGCGGCGCTGAGCGAGACGCAGGAAGAACGTATACGAAAGGAAGAAGCATTATGAGCAAGGGGAAGGCATGGATTGCGCTGCTTTTGATACTGGCGGCGCTTACGGGACTCGGTTATGTCGCGTTCCGCGGCATCGGAGAGACGAGGGAAGGATCGCTTGCAAGCATTGATCTGGGACTGGATCTGGCGGGCGGTGTTTCGATCACCTACGGGGTCGTCGGGGAGGAAGCGCCTTCCGCGACGGATATCGCCGATACGATCGAAAAGCTGCGCCGGCGTGTCGAGGATTATTCGACCGAAGCACAGGTCTATGCGGAGGGTGCCAACCGCATCACGGTCGAGATTCCCGGGGTGTCGGATGCGGACCGGATCCTGAGGGAGCTGGGCCAGCCCGGCAACCTCTATTTCATCAAGGAATACGATCCGGAGGGCAATCCCAATTATACATATAATCTGGTCTACGATTCGCTGCCGGCGGATTTTCTGTCACAGCTCGAGGCTTCCGGTGACGATACGCTCACCGTGGAGCAGGAGACCGTGACGGAGGAGGAGACTCCAGCGGAGGAAGAGACACCCGCGGAGGAAGAGACACCGGCGGAGGAAGAGACACCGGCGGAGGAAGAGACACCGGCGGAGGAAGAGACACTGGCGGAGGAAGAGACGCCCGCGGAGGAAGAGACACCGGCGGAGGAAGAGACACCGGCGGAGGAAGAGACACCGGCGGAGGAAGAAACACCGGCGGAGGAAGAAGCGGGCACGGAGCTGGTGCTGGACGACAATGTGCTCGAAAGCGCACGCTTTGCCTATACACTCAACAACAAGACGATCGAGGATCTCTATGCCGAGGGTTCCATCGTGCTCGAGGGTACGGATATCGAGGGCGCCGAGCTGGCGACCCATAGAGACGACTACGGGAACAGTCAGTTTGTCGTACAGCTGACGCTGACACCGGAGGGTACGACCAAATTTGCCGAAGCGACGAGACTTGCGCGTGCCGCGAAAGAAGCGATCGGCATCTATTACGACGGGGAGATCATCTCCTCGCCGCGCGTTGACGCGGAAATCACCAACGGCAGGGCGATCATCCAGGGATCCTTTACGGCGGAGAGTGCGGGGAGTCTCGCGACGCTCATCCGTATCGGCGGACTGAAGCTGCAGCTCGAAGAACTCCGCTCCAATGTCGTGGGCGCACAGCTCGGGCAGGAGGCGATCGCCTCCGGGCTCAGGGCCTTTGCGGTCGGCTTTTTGCTGGTGGTGCTCTTCATGCTGGTGGTCTATCTGCTGCTGGGGCTTTCGGCTTCGCTGGCGCTCGGCTTTTATGTCTGCTTTGTGATCATCCTTCTGGACGGTCTCGAGATCACGCTGACCCTGCCCGGTATTGCCGGTATCATCCTTTCGGTCGGTATGGCGGTCGATGCCAACGTCCTTGTCTTTTCAAGGATCAGGGAGGAGCTCGCGTCGGGCAAAAGCGTGCGTGAAGCGATGAAGGCGGGCTACGGCAAGGCGCTGAGCGCGATCCTTGACGGCAATGTCACGACGATGATCGCGGCCCTTGTCCTGATGGCGTTCGGCTCCGGTCCGATCAAGGGCTTTGCCTATACGCTGGCGCTGGGTATCGTGGTATCGATGATCACGGCGCTCGTTATCACCAGACTGATCTCTTATGTGCTGTACGGAGCGGGCTTTCAGGCGGAGACGCTCTATGGCAAAAAACGTGACATCAAACTCCTCGAGATCATTTCCCGAAGGAAGATCTGGTATGCGATTTCCGTGATTGCGATCTGCCTGGGGGCAGGCGCCATGGTCATGAACGCGTCATCGGGGAGGGGGATGATGAATTTCTCTCTCGACTTTGTCGGGGGCACCTCCACGACCGTGACCTTCAACGAGCCCCATACGCTCGAGGATCTCGATGCCAATGTCGTACCGAAGATCCGCGAGGCGACGGGGGTCGGCAGCGTTCAGACACAGACCGTCGCGGGCACCAACGAGGTGATCTTCAAGACCGTGACGCTGAGTGCCGACCAGAGGGCACAGATGAGCAGCATACTGCAGGAAGACTACGGGATCCTCCCGGAGCAGGTGGCGGCGGAGACGATCAGTGCGACCATATCCCGGGAGATGGGAGCGAGCGCCACATGGGCGATGCTTCTGGCGCTGCTGTTGATTCTTGTCTATATCCATATCCGGTTTAAGGATCTGCGCTTCGGTGTCAGCGCGGTGCTTGCGCTGCTGCATGACGCGCTGGTGGTCATTGCCTGCTATGCGCTCACGAGGATCGAGGTCGGATCCACCTTTATCGCGGTGGTACTGACGATCATCGGCTATTCGATCAACAATACGATCGTGACCTTTGACCGGATCCGCGAAAACAAGAGAAGCCTGACGGCAAAGGAGACCAGGGAACAGCTCATCAACGAGAGCGTCACACAGACACTGACGAGGAGTCTGTTCACTTCGATCACGACGTTTTTGATGGTGCTTTCGCTCTTTGTCTTCGGCGTGACGGATATCAAAAACTTTGCACTGCCGCTGATGGTCGGTGTCATCTGCGGTACGTATTCTTCGATCTTTATCGCTTCGCCCCTGTGGTATGATCTGAGCGGCGGCGGAAAGAAGGACTGATGGCCAAATGGATGGTGTCCGCAAAGAAGGCCGATTTCGGCCTGCTTGCGGACACTTTTCATATCAGCCCGGTGACCGCGAGACTGTTGCGCAACCGGGACCTTCTGAACGAAGAGGAGATTGCGGCATATCTGTCGGGGTCTTTGTCCTCCTGTCATGATCCTTTTTTACTTCCCGATGTCGAAAAAGGCGCGCGTCTTACGGCCGACGCACAGGCTGCGGGAGAAAAGATCCTGATCGTCGGCGACTATGATGTGGACGGGATCTGCGCGACGGCGCTGCTGATGCGGGGGCTTCGCACCCCGGGGGCGCGCGTGTCTTTCCGGATCCCGCACCGGGTACATGACGGCTACGGGATCAGTACCGCCATCGTCGAGGAAGCAAGGGAGCAGGGCATCTCTCTCATCCTGACCTGCGACAACGGGATTGCGGCAAGAGAGCAGACGCTTCTTGCGCATTCGTACGGGATGCGCGTGGTCATCACGGATCATCACGAGATCCCGCTTGACGCGGACAGCGGCGGGGCGATGCTGCCCTCCGCGGACGCCGTCATTGATCCCTGCAGAAAGGATACGGGACAGTCCTATCCCTTTGCGGGGATCTGCGGTACCGTGGTGGCGTACAAATTTCTGCAGGTGCTGTTTACACTGACCGGACAGGAGGAGAGGTTCTCTGAGTTGCAGGGCGCGATGGTCGAGCTGTGTGCGCTGGCGACGGTCTGCGATGTCATGGACCTGAAGGACGAAAACCGGATCCTGGTGCGCGAGGGCATGCGCCGCATGAGGGACAGCGCGATTCCCGGCCTCAAAAGCCTGATCGGCGTGACGGGGCTTGCGGGCCAAGACATCACGACCACCATGCTCGGCTTTGTCTTAGGTCCCTGTCTCAATGCCTCCGGAAGGCTCGATGATGCGACGCGCGCCGTCGGGCTCTTTTTGAACGAGGACGAGGCACAGGCGGTAAGGGAGGCGCAGCTGCTGAAGGACCTGAACGAGAGCCGCAAGCAGATGACCACCCGGTATACGCAGCAGGCCATCGAACAGATCGAAGGAACGCAAGGGGAGCTTCCCGGGATTCTCGTCGCGTATCTGGAGGACGCGCATGAATCGGTGGCAGGCATCGTTGCGGGGCGTCTCAGGGAGCATTACGCAAGGCCCGCGATTGTACTGACAAAGGGGGAAGAGGGCATCAAGGGCAGCGCCCGGTCGGTGCCCGCCTGTGATATCTTCCGGACAATGACGGCGTGTGAAAAGCTGCTTCAAAAGTACGGCGGGCATCCGCTGGCCTGTGGCATGACACTCAAAGAAGGCGTCACGCCGCAGATGCTTTTGCGCTCGCTCAATGAAGCCTGCACATTGACGAGCGAGGATCTGGAGGAGGTACTTCATCTGGATATGGAGCTTGCGCCCTCGTATCTCACGATTCCCCTCGTCGAAGAGTGGAACCGCGTGCTCGCCCCCTTCGGCAACGGCAACGCGCGCCCGTTATTTGCCGCCCGCAATATCCGTCTGCTCGGGGCAAGGGCGCTCGGCAGGGACGGCAGGGTCGGCAAATACAGGGTGAGGGATGAAGAGGGAACGGTGGCGGACATGCTGCTCTTCAGGGGCAAGGACCGTTTCGACGCGTTTTTGAAAGAGCATTTCGGGGAAGAGGCCCTTCATGCGGTCTGCAACGGACGGGGAGAGGACGTATCCGTCACGATCAAGATCGCCTATACGCCGGACATCAACGAATACCGGGGCGAACGGAAGCTCCAGCTCATCCTCGAGGATTACATGATCTGACATGCGCCGCGGGAACGGCGGCGATTGTGCTATAATGGAAGCAGGAGTTCACAGGGGGAAAACCGCATGACATTGGCATACTTACTGGAGGGACTTTCCTTCCGGTGCACCGGGGATCCTTCCGCCATCGAGGTGGAAGATGTCGTCAACGATACGCGCAAGGTGACCAAAGGGTGTTTATTCATCTGCATCAGGGGGGCCAGGTTTGACGCGCATGAAAGCGCGGCGGAGGCAGCGGCGCAGGGAGCGAAGGTGATCGTGACCGAAAGGGACGTGACGCTTCCCGCGGAAACGGATGTCGTCGAGGTACGGGTAGAAGATACCCGGTATGCCATGGCGCTGATCAGCGCCGCCTGGTTTGATCATCCCGCAAAAAAACTTAAAACCATCGGCATCACCGGCACCAAGGGAAAGACGACGTCGACCTTTCTCATCCGCAATATGCTCATGCACGCGGGGATCCGCTGCGGTCTGATCGGTACGATCGAGTATATCATCGGAGATCAGCATGTCCATGCGTCCAATACGACACCGGAGTCCTATGATCTGCAGCAGATGCTTGCGCAGATGGTCGACGCGGGATGTGAGGCGGTCGTGATGGAGGTCTCCTCGCAGGCGCTCATGCTGCACCGTACGGCGGGGATTCTGTTTGACATCGGGATCTTTACCAACATCGAGCCCGACCATATCGGTCCGAACGAACACCGGGATTTTGCGGATTATCTGCATTGCAAGTCGCTGCTGTTTAGGCAGTGCCGGTGCGGCATCCTCAATATCGATGATCCGCACGCAAAGGAGATCCTCGCCGGCCATACCTGCAGTGTCGAGACCTTCGGTTTTTCGGAGGAAGCGGATCTGAGAGCCTGCAATCTGGCTTATATCCGAAAGCCCGGCGCCCTCGGCGTTTTCTTTGATACGAAGGGGCTGATCGAAGTCCATGCGGAGATCGCCAATCCCGGCAGGTTTTCCGTCTATAACGCACTGAGTGCGATCGCGGTCGCAAGACACTTTGGCTGCGACGGTGAGGTGATCGCCGCCTCGCTCAAGGGTGCGCGTGTCAAGGGACGCATCGAGATGGTGCCGGTGTCAGGCCGCTTTACGCTCATGATCGACTATGCGCACAATGCGATGGCACTGAAGAGTCTGTTGACGACACTGAAGGATTACCGTCCCGCAAGACTCATCTGTCTCTTCGGCTGCGGCGGAAACCGTGCGCGGGACAGGCGTTTTGAGATGGGGGAGGTGAGCGGCAGGCTTGCCGATCTGACGATCATCACCTCGGACAATCCAAGGGACGAGGATCCGCAGGCGATCATCGACGATATCCGGCAGGGGATTGCCAAAACCGACGGCGAATTCATCGAGATCATCGACCGCAGGGAGGCGATCCGTCATGCGATAGAGATCGCGGCGGACGGCGACATCATCGTGCTGGCGGGAAAGGGGCATGAGGACTATCAGGAGATCAGGGGCGTGAAGTATCCGATGGACGAGCGCGATATCGTAGCGGAGATCATGAAGGAGCGTGACGGCGGTGCGCAATGACCCGGGAGAGGAAGCGCTCTACGCGGATGTGATCATCGACATCTCCCACGAAAACGTCGACCGCACCTTTACCTACCGGATTCCCCGCCCGCTCGCGAATGCCGTGACACCGGGGGTCTGCGTACAGGTACCCTTCGGTAAGGGAAATACCAAAAGAAAGGCGTATGTGGTCTCCGTGGGGCGCGCACTGAAGCCTGCGGGCGTTGCGGTCAAGGAGATCGAAGGGATCCTCACCGCGGAGCGGGGCGTGGACGATCGCATGATCCGCCTTGCCGTCTGGATGCGCGCGCGCTACGGGTCGACCCTGATCGCCGCCTTAAAGACGGTACTGCCCGCACATAAAAAAATCGGAACAAAGGAACAGCGGCAGGTGGCGCTGCGACTGCCCGAAGAAGAGGCGGCACGGCTCTTAAGAGAGTGGAAGACCAAAAGATATGTCGCAAGGGCAAGGCTCCTCGAGGCACTGCTCGAAGCGCCCGGACATGTCCTGATGTATCCGCTGGTCACGGGCAAGCTCCAGGTCTCCTCCTCCGTGATCCGTGCGCTCGACGAACAGGGCGTGACGCGTACGATCCGCGAGAAAGCATACCGCGACCCCGCGTCGGAGATCGCCGCAAAGGAAGCGGGAACGGAAGAAAAAACCAGGCCGCTCAGGCTCAGCGACGAGCAGACGGCGATCGTCACGCGGGTGACGGAGGATCTTTCCGCACAGAAGCGGGGCGTCTATCTGATCCACGGCGTGACGGGCTCCGGCAAGACCGAGGTCTATATCCGTCTGATCGAAGAGACGGTGAAAAGAGGCGCACAGGCGATTGTCCTGATTCCCGAGATCGCGCTGACCTGGCAGACACTCAACCGCTTTTACCGGCATTTCGGAGACCGGGTGTCCGTCATGCACTCCGCGCTGTCCGCCGGCGAAAAGAGTGACCAGTTCGCAAGGGCGAGGGAAGGAAAGATCGATGTCATGATCGGCCCGAGGAGTGCGCTCTTTACCCCGTTTGCAAATCCCGGGCTCATCGTCATCGACGAGGAGCACGAGCTGACCTATAAGAGCGAGACGATGCCCAGGTATCACGCAAGGGAATGCGCCATCGAGATCGCGGGGATGTCCGATGTCCCCTGCGCGGTCGTGCTCGGGAGCGCCACGCCGTCGATGGAGTCCTACACGGCGGCCCGCAGGGGGGAGATCACGCTGTTTCGGCTGTCGGGGCGCCTCACGGGAGGACAGCTGGCTCAGACACATATCGTCGATCTCAGGGAGGAGCTGAAGAGGGGCAACCGCTCGGTTTTTTCCCGTCTGCTTTGTTCGATGATGGAGGAGCGCCTTGCGCGGGGTGAGCAGACGATGCTTTTTTTGAACCGCAGGGGCCTTGCGGGATTTATCTCCTGCCGCGCCTGCGGGCATGTCTTTACCTGTCCGCATTGCGACGTATCGCTCACGGAACACGCGGGAGGGCTTCTGGTATGCCATTACTGCGGTCATACGCAGCCGTCGAGCAGGAAGTGCCCCTCCTGCGGCAAAAACTATGTGTCCGCCTTCCGCGCGGGTACGGAGATGATCGAGCGGGAGGTCAAAAAGATCTTTCCGGAGGCCGCTGTGCTCCGGATGGATGCGGATACGACGAGGAGACGCCACCGGTACGAGGAGATTTTGTCCGCCTTTGCCAACCGGGAGGCCCAGATTCTGGTCGGCACGCAGATGATCGTCAAGGGACATGATTTTCCCGACGTGACCCTGGTCGGGGTGCTGGCGGCGGACATGTCCTTAAACGCTTCCGATTTCCGTGCGGCGGAACGCACCTTCCAGCTGATCACGCAGGCGGCGGGGCGCGCGGGGAGGGGCGTCAAAAAGGGCGATGTCGTGATCCAGACGTACCAGCCGGAGCATTACAGCATCCGGAGCGCTGCGGCGCAGGATTACGAGGCGTTTTACGCACAGGAGGCGTCGTACCGCACCATGCTGAAGTATCCGCCGATGGCGCATATGCTGTCGGTGCTGCTCGTTGCCAGGAGGGAAGAGGTTCTGACGGAGCTGGGAAAGAGCCTCAGGCACAGGATTGAGGGCATGCCGGTCTTCCTTGAGGCCAAAGAGGAGCCGGTGCTTATCGGTCCCGCACCCGCGCAGATCAAAAAGATCGATGATTATTACCGCTATGCGCTCTATATCAGGCACGCGGATCTGACACTTTTATGCGCCATCCGCGATGCGCTCGACAGGGAAGAACTCCCGCAGGGGGTACAGATGCTGACAGACACGGACCCCATGCGGCACACATAATACAGGAACAAAGGTAAGGAGGAAACAAAAGTGGCCATCCGGACGATCAGACTGGAGGAGGATCCGGTCCTTCACAAAAAATGCAAGCCGGTCAAAGAACAGGAAAAGGAGAGGATCTCGGAGCTCGTCAGGGACATGATCGAGACGATGCACGAGGCAAACGGTGTCGGTCTCGCGGCGCCGCAGCTGGGGATTCTGAAGCGCGTCTTCGTCGTGGACGTGACGGGGGAGGATGCTTTTTGCGCGATCAATCCGGAGATTCTGTATGAGGAAGGGGAACAGACCGGGTATGAAGGCTGCCTGAGCCTGCCCGGTTATTCCGGCAAGGTGACGCGCGCCATGAAGGTCAAAATCCGTGCGCTTGACGAACACTTTGCCCCGTATGAAATGGAGGCGGAGGAGCTCAAGGCCCGCGCCATTCTCCACGAATACGATCATCTCGAGGGCATCATGTATACCGAGAAGATGATCGGGGAACTCGTGCGCAACGAGGATCTGAAGGAGGAAGAGGAGAACGCATGAGGATCGTCTTTTTCGGGACACCCGATTTTGCAAAGGAAGCACTGTGTGCGATCGCCGAAGCGGGACATGAGATCGCAGCCGTCGTCACGCAACCGGACAGGCAAAGGGGCCGGGGCAGGGAGATGTCCTTTTCGCCGGTCAAGGAAGCGGCACTCGAAAGAGGATGGCGCATCCTGCAGCCCGTACGTGTCCGGGAGGAAGAAACCGTCCGGGCACTGAAGGAAGCGGGGGCAGAGCTCTTTGTGGTCGCCGCCTTCGGACAGATCCTGCCGGGGGAGGTACTGGACATACCGCCTCTGGGCTGTATCAATATCCATGCGTCGCTGCTGCCTCTTTTACGCGGTGCGGCGCCCATCCAGCAGGCCATACTCGAGGGATATACGGAAACGGGCATCACGATCATGCAGATGGACGAGGGGTGCGATACCGGGGACATCCTGAGCCAGGTACGCGTACCGATCGGGGCCTCCGATACGGGCGGCAGTCTCTTCGACAAGCTCTCACGGGCGGGTGCCGAAGAGATCGTCCGCATGCTGCCCCTGATCGGGCAGGGGAAGGTGACGCATATCCCGCAGGACGAAACCAGGGCCACGATGTCCCAAAAGCTCACCAAGGCATGCGGCAGGATCGACTGGTCGCGGGACGCGGCATATCTCGACCGTCTGGTCAGGGCATGCACGCCCTGGCCCGGTGCGTATACGACATGGAATGGGAAGACGCTGAAGATATTGTCGGGCACGCCGGAAAAAGAGACAGACGACAAAAAGGCATTACCCGGTACGGTGACGGGCGCGGATGCGTCCGGAATCCGCATCGCCTGCGGCGAAGGGACGTTTCTTGTGACGCAGCTGCAGATGGAAGGCAAGAAGCGCATGTCGGCCGCGGATTTTCTCAACGGCTGCCGGCTGGAAGCCGGCACGACGTTATCGTAAGGGGGCGGCGGCATGCACCCCGATCCCGTAAGGCGCCTCGTCTGGGAGGCGCTGGTCAGAGAAAGCAGGGGAGAAGAGCCCGGTGCTTTTCCGGAAAGCGCGGTGCCCGGGGCGCCGGGAGACGCGCGGGACAGAGCCTTTTATGCGCATCTTTTGCGCGGCGTCTTCGAACGCCGCATAACGCTGGATTATCATCTGGACCGGGTCGCCGGATTTCCCATGGAGAGACAAAAGCCAAAGCTCCGCGCGCTGCTGCGCATGGGCGCGTACCAGATCCTGTTTATGGACCGGGTGCCGGACCGTGCGGCCATCGATACGAGCGTGGAATTGTGCAGGGCATGCGGGATGGAGCAGATGACGGGGGTCGTCAACGGGATTCTGAGAAGCGTGGCGAGGGAAAAAAACTCTGTCGAATATCCGTCTGATTCTATACGATATTCCGTTCCTCAGTGGATCTGTGATCTGTGGGAGGAGACCTGGGGCACGGAGATGTGCCGTGCGCTTCTTGCGGCCTCCCTGGCCAAACGTCCGGTGATTTTCAGAGTTGACCGGGGGGAGCTCTTCGGGGAGAGGCACAGGCTCTTTCCGTATGCGGTCCGCCTCCATGATCCCGGGGATATCAGGGCGCTGAAAGGCTATGCGGAAGGAAACTGGATGGTGCAGGACGCGGGCGCCATGTGTGTGACGGAGGCCGCGGGGATCCGGAAGGGAGATCTCGTGATCGACCTGTGTGCGGCACCCGGCGGAAAGGCCATACACGCCGCGGCAAAGGGGGCACGTGAGGTCATCTGCATCGACCTCCATGCGCAGCGTGCACAACGCATCCGGGAAAACGCGGCACGGATGAAGGCGGATGCGGTCCGCATCTTTGTACGGGACGCGAGAAAGATTCTGCCCGAATACGAAGGAAAGGCCGATGTCGTGATCTGCGACGTCCCCTGTTCCGGTCTCGGGGTCCTTGCCAGAAAGCCCTCGATCAAATACCGGCTTTCGCAAAAGGATATCGATACGCTGGCCGCCCTGCAGCGGGAGATTGCCTCCTGCGCCGTGCGGTATCTCAAGCCGGGCGGTGTTCTCATTTACGCTACCTGCACACTGACAAGGGAGGAAAATCTCGACAACTTCCGGGCGCTTCTTGAAGACGGACGGCTCGAAGCGGACGATCTTACGTCGTATCTGCCCGCGCAGCTCGCGGAAGAGGGGACGCTGCGGGACGGCTATGTGACGCTGATTCCCGGCAAATACGACACGGACGGCTTTTTCATCGCAAGATGCAGGAAAAAGGACACGGATCCGCGCGGGATGAACCGGGAGGAGCTCGCACGGATCACGGCGGCCCTTTCGGAAAAGGCCTTCCGCGCGGACCAGCTCTTTTCCTGGATGCATGAAAAGGGGGCGCTCTCCTATGACGAGATGACGGATCTGCCAAAGACGTTCCGCGCCGGGCTTGCGGCCGGTTATCCGCTTGCGCTACTGAAGGAGGAGCGTGTGCAGACCTCTGCGCGCGACGGCACGAAGAAGGCGTTGTTTTCGCTTCCGGACGGGGAGATGATCGAGAGCGTCCTGATGCGCTACCGCTTCGGGTTGAGTGCCTGTATTTCCTCGCAGGCGGGCTGCGCCATGGGATGTACGTTTTGTGCGTCCGGTCTTGACGGCCTCTTCCGCAATCTGACGGCGTCGGAGATGCTCGGTCAGGTCTATGCCCTCGAGCGCATCGCCAAAGAGCGCGTAAAGCGCGTGGTGGTCATGGGCAGCGGGGAGCCCTTCCACAATTATGCGGCGCTCATCCGGTGTATCCGCCTGCTCAACGACGAAAAGGGGCATCATATCGGCAGCCGTCACATCACGGTATCGACCTGCGGGATTGCGGAGAGGATCGTTTCCTTTGCCGAGGACGCGCCGCAGTGCAATCTCGCGATTTCTTTGCATGCGGCGATACAACCAAAGCGCGAACGCCTCATGCCGGTGGCGCGCGCGTATCCGCTGCCCGTGCTGATGGAGGCGGTCAGGGCGTACGCGCAAAAGACCCGCCGGCAGGTCACCTTTGAATATGCGCTGCTGCACGGGATCAACGATCTGGAGGAGGACACGCGGGCATTGCGGACGCTGCTTTCGGGAATCGATCATGTCGTCAATCTGATTCCGGTCAATCCGGTTACGGAAAAAGATTATGCCGCGCCGGACAAAACAGGTGTTCGAGAATTCAAAAAAAACCTTGAAAAAATGGGAATAAATGTTACTATAAGAAGGGAAATGGGAAGGGATATCGACGGTGCCTGCGGACAACTTCGCCATCGCGAAGCGATGCGATGGACAACTTCGCCGGCGGTATTCCCGGAACGGATGCAGTGAGGGAACGCAGTGCTAAAGACGTTTTCCGTAACCGACATCGGGAAAAAGAGAAAACTCAATCAGGACTACGTCTATTCTTCCGATACGAGCGTCGGGAATCTGCCGAATGTCTTTATCGTGGCCGACGGCATGGGCGGCCATAACGGGGGAGGCTACGCCTCCCGATTTACCGTGGAGACAATGGTGGAGGAGATCTCCGTATCCTCTTTGCACGATGCCAGGCAGATCCTGAAGAACGCGATCACCTCGGCCAACGAAAAGCTCAGGGAAAAGGCGCTCTCGGACGAGGAGCTCTACGGCATGGGCACGACCGTGGTGGCGGCGACGCTCAAGGGAAAGGAACTGCTGGTTGCCAACGTCGGGGATTCGAGACTCTACATCATCGGCGATACCATCCGCCAGATCACCAAGGACCACTCCCTGGTCGAGGAGATGGTGCGGATGGGCGGCATCGATGAGGAGACGGCCAGGCACCGCCCCGACAAAAACATCATCACGCGTGCGGTCGGAGCGATGGACCGGGTGCAGGTCGATTTTTTCAAGGTGAAGATGCGCGAAGGAGACATCATTCTGATGTGTACCGACGGGCTGACCAATATGCTCGAGGACGAGGAGATCCGCATGATCGTCAACGGGCAGCGCGATATCATCGAAAAAGCGGAAAAACTGGTGGAGGCGGCCAACAACCACGGCGGCAGGGACAATATCGCCGTGATCCTGGTGGAGCCTTTTCCTGATACAGAGGGTCGTACATGATAAAAATGGGAATGGTCATCGGCGACCGCTATGAGGTGCTCGAAAAGATCGGCACCGGCGGTATGAGCGATGTATACAGGGCCAAGGACGAGAAGCTCTCGCGCATGGTCGCCGTGAAGATCTTAAAGCAGGAGTTTTCCGAAAACGAAAACTTTGTGCAGAAGTTCCGCACGGAGGCTCAGGCGGCAGCAGGCCTGATGCACCCCAATATCGTCAATGTCTATGACGTCGGCGATGAAAAGGGGATCTATTATATCGTGATGGAGCTGGTGGACGGCATCACCTTAAAGCGCTACATCGAGGAGAAGAACCGGCTGACGGTCAAGGAGGCGGTCTCGATCTCGATCCAGGTGGCGATGGGACTCGAAGCCGCACACAATAACAACATCATCCACCGGGATATCAAGCCGCAGAACATCATTATCAGCAAGGAAGGCAAGGTCAAGGTCACGGACTTTGGCATCGCCAAGGCCGCCACCTCCAATACGATCACGTCCAATGTCATGGGCAGTGTCCACTATACCTCGCCCGAGCAGGCCAGGGGCGGCTATTCCGACGCGATGAGCGATATCTATTCGCTGGGCATCACGATGTTCGAGATGCTGACGGGGCGTGTGCCCTTCAACGGGGACACGACGGTCGCGATCGCCATCAAGCATATCCAGGAGCTGGTGCAGTCGCCGCGCGCCTTTGTGCCGGATATCCCGATCAGCGTCGAGAAGATCGTCTTAAAGTGCTGCCAGAAGTCCCCCGACCGCCGGTACCAGACGGCCTCCGATCTGATTGCGGATCTGAAGCGTTCGCTGATCACGCCGGACGAGGACTTTGTGCAGCTCCAGGACGCGGACGACGAGCGTGCCACGCGCGTCGCGAGCGAGGAGGAGGTCCGGGAACTCAAAGAAAACCTGCAGCCAAGGGAACCCGCACCCAAAAAGAAAAAGCCGGCGGAAGTCCGGAAGGGACAGGGAAAGCCTGCCCAGTCACAGGGAAAGGGGAGACCCGCCGCAAACGGAAAAAAGAAACGCATAAGAGAGAATGAAGCGCCCGCACAGGAAAAACGCCCGCAGGGGACGGTCGAGCGCGCGACCATGCTGACGGCGCTCGTGATTGCCGTGCTGGTGGTGATTATCCTGTTCTTTGCGATCGGTTCGGCGATCGGCGTGTTCGGTTCGGGAGGCGCGGCAAGCTCGAGAAGCGATGCCACGGCCTCTTCCCTTGCCGGCATCGAGGTGCCGGACGTATCGGGACAAAACATCCTCTATGCGCAGGCGGAAGAGACGCTGCGCGCACAGGGTTTCCTCGTCCGCAAGATGGACGATCCGGCTTCTTCGGCTCCCAAAAATACCGTGACGAGCCAGGAGCCCGCGGGCGGCTCATACTTAAACCGCGGGGAGACGATCACGGTCTATGTATCGACGGGGGCAGGCGCCGCACAAAACGCCTCCACAGCCCAGTCGACCGCGGACGATGCCGCGACGAGCGCCACGAGCGAGGAGCCCCCGGATGTCCAGGTACCGGGTGTCATCGGAAGGAGCGAGGCGGAGGCGACGAGGCTCCTGATCGAGGCCGGCTTACGGGCCAATATCATCGAGGTGCACTCCAACGAAACGGAGGGCACGATCATCAACCAGAATCCGCCGGCGGGGACCAGGATGGCAGCCGGCGCACAGGTCAATATCGAAAAGAGCATCGGACCCGAGGTCGTCACCTATCGTTACAGCGGTTCGATCGAGGCGCCCACCGAAAGCGAGCACTATGTGCCGGGCATGGAGGTGAGCATCCGGTTTGAATCTTCCCAGGACGGCGTGATTCTGGAGACGACGACCTCCGCTTTCCCGTATCCCTTTACCGCGGAGCACATGAAGAGCGCCACGGGCATGATCGTCATGCGCTTCCAGGCGGGCGATACGCAGCAGCAGATTTCCCGCAGCGTGGAGTTTGAGAGAGAGCAGCAGTAGACGGACAGGGGGTGCGTTGGAAGGCAAGATCATCAGGGGCATCGCCGGATTCTACTACGTACAGGCCAGGGACCGCACCGTATGGCAGTGCAGGGCCAGGGGAGTGTTTCGCCGCGAGGGTTTAAAGCCGCTCGCGGGAGACAATGTCACGTTTGAGATTACGCATGAGGGCGACCGGGAGGGCAATATCACCGACATCCTCCCCCGCGCCAATATGCTCATCCGCCCGCCGGTGGCCAATGTCGACGGCGTGCTGTTGACCTTTGCCGTGAAGGCACCGGATGTCAGTCATTATCTGATCAACCGTTTTCTGGTTCTTCTCCGGCAAAAGGGTCTGCCGGCGATTCTGTGTTTTAACAAAAAAGACCTGGCACCGGAGGAGGAGACGGAGGCATACCTTGATATCTACCGCAATGCGGGCTGCGGGCTCTGTGCCGTTTCCGCAAAAACGAGAGAAGGGCTCGATGCGCTCAGAGGGCTTTTGAAGGGCCGTGTGACGGCGGTTGCGGGTCCCTCGGGGGCCGGCAAGTCCTCCCTCATCAACGCATTGTCGGGAGAACAGCTGACGCAGACCGGTCAGCTGTCCAAAAAAATCGAACGGGGCAAAAACACCACCAGACACAGCGAGCTGTTTTTGCTGCCGGACGCGGATACCTATGTGTTTGATACGCCGGGCTTTATGTCGCTGACGCCGGAGGGGCTGACCGCAAAGGAGCTGCACCGGTATTATCCGGAGATGGAAGCGGCCGGCGCGCACTGCCGCTTTGCGACCTGTACGCATCTGACGGAGCCCGGATGCGCGGTCAGGGAGGCGCTCGAAGAAGGGAAGATCTCCCGGGTGCGTTATGACGCATACCGGCTCTATTATGACGAACTGTCGGGACAGCGTCCCGTCTATGTGAAGAAAGCAAAAAAGGCGCCGCGTGAGGGGCGCTGAGACCAAGGGGGTATGACATGAATCGTGCTTGCCGAAAAATGTGGATGATCCTGCCGGCGGTTCTTCTCCTTGCCGTCGGGATGTGCCGGATTCGGGCGCAGGCCGCACCCGTGCGGATGCCGGACGGAACGATCTTTGATGCGGCCTATTATGCGGACCGCTATACGGATCTGAGAGAGGCGTTCGGAGACGACGGGACGGCGCTCTGGCAGCATTTTGTGACAAACGGCCGCGCGGAGGGGCGCTATTGCCTTCCGTTTGACTATCGTTTCTATGCGGACCGCTATGCGGACTTAAAAGAAGCCTTCGGATACGACGAGGCGGCGCTCTGGCAGCATTATCTCAACCACGGCATGCGCGAGGACAGACAATGCCATCAGGGCCAGGTCCTTCCCGAGAAGCAGACGGGGATGCCCACGGCCTTAACCTCGATCCCGCAGGGCATGCAGACGCAGGGAGCGGTGTCGGTGGATGATCTTACGGCGATGTCAAAACTGGGGACTTCGCTCTTTATCGGGGACTCCGTCATGCAGGGATATGCGCTTGCATGTGCCGCGAGCGATTCCGCACTGCTCAAATCCTTTTACTTTGTGGCGGCACCGTCCTATTCCGTGACACATGCGATGAATGCCGCACAGGGAGGACTGCATCCGCCGTACAGAGGCAAACGCCTGCCGCCGTGGGAGGTGGTCGCCGATCTCAAACCGCAGACCGTCTTTTTGTCCTTCGGTGTCAATGACCTGACTTATACGGCACCGCAGACGCTGATCGAAAAGTATACCGCGCTTGCCGCAAAGCTGCAGGAGGCGTATGCGGGTGTGCGGATCGTCATCATCAGCACGACCTATCCGTATCCCGGTACCAACAAGGTCTATCTCAACAGCGCCAATGTCCAGGCACTCAACGCGGGCATGCAGGCAGCCTGTGCCGAAAACGGCTGGGATTACATCGATGTCGCAACGCCGCTTTCCGACGGCAACGGCTCGATGAATCCCGCATTCTCGAGTGATAACTACGTACACTTTTTACCGGGGGCCTATGAAGTATGGACACAGGTCATCCGGACCTATGCGGTGACCGCAAGATAAAGAGGAGAAGCGGATGATTTGTCCAAGATGTAATGCCTTTCTGCCGGAGGGGGCAGCCGGCTGTGAGTTTTGCGGACAGCCGCTGCCATTTGCCACGCCGCCGCAGCCTGCGGTGCAGCAGCAGATGCCGTATCGGCAGCCTGCACAGCAGTCCGCACCGCCGCCCGTCGCATCCGTACCGAAAAAGAAGCGCGGCCTCACCGCACTTTTGATTGCGCTCGGCGTCATGGCTGTCGCGGCGGTTGTGATTTCTGTATTGTTCCTGACCGGCGTGATCGGCGCGGGACGGACACCGGCACTGCCCGGACATTATGTGCTCGATTACATGGCCGATGACGAGCGGGAACTGGACGAGGAGACGCTCGAACGGGAGCATCTGAGTTACTACATGGTCATCGACAAGGACGGTACGGGGTGGATTGCCGAAGAGGATGACACGTCGACGGTGGTGACGGATCTGACGTGGAGTACGCGAAACATCCTCCTGGACGGCGCGGAGATTACCTACCGGCTCGAGAAGGACAAGCTCTATATGGAGTCCGGCGATGCACAATGGGAGTTTCACAAAGAAGCGGGCAAGATACCCGGAAGACCGAGAGCGCGGGCAGCGGGCGATAGACCGACCGCAGAGGATCTTTTTGCCGATGTGATCGGTTATTACAACTGTATTTCGATCGACGGAAAAACGGCGGTCGACGGAGAGGCGTTTATCACGCTCTATGATTCCGGGGAAGCCACCTACAGCCTGAGCGGCTTTTACGGCCTGGGTACCTTTGAGATCGATTCGCACGGCAATCTGACCTTTGACGCGGAGGGCCGCATATTTGGCGGTACTTTTGCCGACGATCTGATCAGCTTCTCTTATGACGGCAGGCAGTATGTCTTTACCGCTTACGGCACGGACGCTTATACGGCCTGGAAGGAGGAGCTTGAAACCGTACCGGAGACGGACATGGGCGGTACGGGAACGGGAGGTGCGGCTGCGGGCACCTCCGGCACGGGCAGCGGTACCGGAAGCGGTTATGTCGCACCGTCGACCACGATCGGGGTGACCTTTTTGTCGCGGATCGGATATGACCTTCAGATGGTACAGTGCTCGGAGGTCGCCAATGACAACTGGGGCGAGGCTGTCTGCAATTATCTCGCCGACGGCGAGAGTGTATCACTGACACTGATCGGCGCGGACGGTTATTACGATCTGCGGATGGTGGACACCGATTCCTGGTATTATACCTTCTGGGGTGTGTATCTTACGGAGGGATGCACGATGGAGGTGACGATGGACTGGGAAAACGGAAACGCCACGCTCACGGTGACGGACTCTCAGACCTCTGCGGAGTATCAGGGCGAGATCACCCATTGAAGGAGACGACCGGGAGAAGAAAACCATGAAGAAAAGATGTGGCCGGATCATCGGTATCTTTTGCATGATATTTGCGTTGCTTGCGGGCTGTGTGGCAAACAAGACCCCGCAGGAGGAGACTTCCGTACCGGAGGCGGAGACACAAGGGGAAGAACAGGAAGAAGAGGCTTCTTTTACCGCCGCCCATCCGCATGCCGTGCCCGATACGTTTACGATTCTTTTGTATGTGATCGGTGCGGATCTTGAGACATACGCGGGTGCGGCCTCCGAAGACTTTGAGGAGATTCTTGCTTCCTCCATCGGCGAAAACGTGCGCGTGGTGGCACAGACCGGCGGCGCGGGTGACTGGTGGACGGAAGGGATCGATCCGGCAAAAAACGAACGCTTTGTCTTTGCGAACGGCCGCATGACCAGGGTGCAGAGTCTTGACAGGCAGAGGATGAGCGACTACCGGACGCTCGGCGCATTTATCGAGTGGGCGAAAAACGCGTATCCTTCCGAGCGCTATGCGCTGATACTCTGGAACCACGGCGGCGGCACGCTCTCCGGCTACGGCATGGACGAATTCTATCCGGACGATACGATGTCGCTTGCGGATATACGGAAAGCGCTGGAGACGGGCGGGCAGTATTTCGAGTTTATCGGTTTTGATGCCTGCCTCATGGCGACGGTCGAGACGGCGATGGCCGTCCACGGGTATGCGGATTATCTGATCGCGTCCGAGGAGGTCGAGCCGTCAAACGGCTGGTATTATACCGAATGGCTCAATGAACTGGAAGACGATCCCCACATGGGGACGGTGGCGCTGGGCCGCAGGATCGTCGATGAGTATATGCGGGTTTCCGGTGCGAACGATTATTTTTCGACGGCCTGTCTTTCGGTGATCCGTCTGGACAGGGTGCCCGAGCTGTGTCGTACGCTGCAGCTCTATCACCGCGGCGCAAGGACCCTGATGAGCGAGGATTATGTCTCCATTGCGACGGCCAGATCACGCGTGAGGAGCTTTGGCTACGGAGGAGCGGAACAGATCGATCTGCAGGACTATGTGCGACGCGTGGACTCGGATCTTGTCAATGCCGAGGAGGTATTGCGGCAGACGGCGGGGGTTGTCGTTTATACACAGTCGAAGGGAGAGAGGATTCACGGGATTGCGATGTATTATCCGTATGCGATTCCGCAGGCCTACGGAGAAGTTGTTTCCGTCATGAACGAGATCGGGTACAACTATCAGTACTTTACGTTTTTCGACAGCTTCATGACGCGGATCATCAATGAGCAGCAATACAGCATGTACCATGATCATGCCGTGAGCGAACGAACCCTTTTGCAGGAGTACCAGTGGATCGGTACGGAAGAAGAACTGCAGGCGGGCGCGGGGGATGTGCCGAGTGCCTTTTCCTCGTCACAGTGCCGGATTGTGACGGACGGGGGCATACAGACGCTTGCCTTTACGGACGGTGCCGAGACCTGTGTGTCTGACATTGTATGCGAGGTCGTCGGCACGGGGGATACGGATGTGCGCTTCGGTACGGACATCCGCTATTTTGTTCCGGGGGATGTGACACAGGCGGGATATGCAGGCACCTGGCCCTCGGTCAACGGGATTCCCCTGCAATACGATCTGGTCTATACGAGCTTTGCCGAAGAGGAAGCGCCGGAGGACTGGGTGGTGCTCGGAACCGTTGACGGCAGCATCGGGAGCGAGGACGTGACGTTTTTTGTCTGCTTCCGCGAGGAGATGAAGGATGCGGACACACCTGCCGGAAGTCATTTCCAGGAGGCGCGGGAGCGGGGATATTACGGGCAGCTGATCGGATATCATCCGCAAAGCGCTCTTTCTTCACACGAACGGCAGCCGTCATTTTTGGTCAATGCCATCCGCGGCCTTATCCCGCTGCGGGCGGGGGAGGAAATCACGCTTTGCGGTGTATATGAGGATGTGACCGTGCGGGTGCCGCAGGAGGGAGGCGTCGGGGTGCGCTACATGCAAACGGACCCGTTGCGTCATCCGCACCGGGTACGTTTTCTCATACATGACATCAATCAGACCTTATTTGAACTGGAAGAGTGAGTCCAAAAACCCTACGAATGTAGGATGCAAACCGGGGAGTGATGCGTTATGCTGTCAGTGAGAGGGAAAAAAGACCACAAAACAGCAGGAGGGTATGATAATGAAACGAAATATCCGGATGCGTTTGGCCGGTGCAGTCCTGATGCTGGTGACGGCATTGTCGGTTTGTTCATTCGGCGCAAAGGCCGCCCCGGTGACCAAGCCGGACGGTACGGTCTTTGATTATATTTTTTATGCCAATCACTATCCGGATCTGATGGAGGCCTTCGGTCTTGACGAAGGGGCACTCTGGAATCACTACGTGAATCACGGAAGAGCGGAAGGCAGGCAGACATGCGCATCGCCTTCCGGGGCAGAGACGGGCAATCCGCAGGTCAATCTGTCCGCACAGTTTCCGTATTACATCATGGTGAACCGTGCCGCCAACTGTGTCACGGTGATGGGCATGGACGCGGCAGGCGCCTACAGTATTCCGGTCAGGGCCTTTGTGTGCTCGACCGGCGGTGAAAAGACACCGCTTGGCACGTTTACGACGACGGCCGGACGCCGGTGGGGTCTGCTCTTTGGCAATGTCTGGGGCCAGTATTCGACGCGAATTACGGGTTCGATTCTGTTCCACTCGGTACCCTATCTGCAGCAGAACGCAACGACGCTGGAGTATTGGGAATACAACAAGCTGGGCACAGCGGCTTCCATGGGATGTGTAAGACTGACCTGCGAGGATGCCAAATGGATCTTTGACAACTGCGCGGCGGGGACGACGGTCACGATCTATGACGATGCGCAAAATCCGGGCCCTTTGGGCAAGCCGGCAGCACCGAGGATCGACGAAAACAACGCAGCGTACCGCGGCTGGGATCCGACCGATCCGGATCCGGCTAATCCCTGGAAAAACTGACAGACCTGTCGGTGCGAGGCGTGTCCGGGAGGCTGGAAACAGTGAAACGGCACCGGGTTTGTATCCGGTGCTGTTTTTATGGTATGATACAGGGGATGCTTGGGAAGGAGAGTATGAGACAGGAATGAAGCTCGGCATTGTGGGGCTGCCGAATGTCGGCAAGAGCACCTTATTCAATTCATTGACCAGGGCGGGCGCGGAAGCGGCCAATTATCCCTTCTGTACGATCGAACCCAATCACGGCATCGTCACGGTTCCGGATGACAGGGTCGATACCCTCTCGCAGCTGTTCCATTCCAAAAAGACGGTCTATGCGACGATCGAGTTTGTGGATATCGCGGGACTGGTGGCGGGCGCCTCCAAAGGAGAGGGACTGGGCAACCAGTTTTTGTCCCATATCCGGGAGGTCGATGCCATCGTGCATGTCGTCCGTTGCTTTGAAGACGAGAATGTCACGCATGTGGACGGGTCGGTCGACCCCGTACGCGATATTTCCACCATCGATATCGAACTGGTCTTTGCGGATCTCGAGGTGCTGGAGCGCCGGATCGCAAAGATCGCAAAGACCGCCAGGATGGACAAGACGGCTGCCAAAGAGCACGCGTTTTTGCTGCGCATAAAGGAACGCCTCGAGGGGGGAAAACCCGTGCGCGGCATGGAAACGGGGGATGAGGAAGAGGCCGCGTGGCTTTCGTCCTACCAGCTGCTGACGAACAAACCGGTGATCTTTGCCGCCAATGTGGCGGACGAAGATCTTTCGGATGATGCCGCCTCCAATCCGCATGTACGGGCACTTAAGGAGGCCGCGCGGTCACAGGACGCGGAGGTCTTTGTCGTCTCCGCCAGGGTCGAGCAGGAGCTATCGGAGCTCGATGAGGAAGAGCGAAAGGAGTTTTTGGAGGAACTCGGACTGCGCAGCGCGGGCCTCGACAAGCTGATTGCCGCCTCGTATGAGACGCTCGGCCTCATGAGTTTTCTGACGACGGGGGAGGACGAGACGAGAGCCTGGACCATCCCCGTCGGCACCAAGGCGCCGAAGGCCGCGGGCAGGATCCATACCGATTTTGAGCGCGGTTTTATCAAGGCGGAGGTGGTTTCCTTTGAGGATCTTGTGCGGGAGGGAAGTGTCGCTGCCGCCAGAGACAAGGGACTTGTGCGCATGGAGGGAAAAGAATATACAGTCAGGGACGGGGATGTGATCACGTTCCGTTTTAACGTATGAGCGGCGGTATGGGTGATACAGATATCTGGTTTCCGCATCTGCAGATCTATTTTGAAAACCTGCCGAAGAGCGTCACGGTCTTTGGTATCGAGATCGCTTTTTACGGCATGATCATTGCGCTGGGGATGCTCGGCGCGGTGTATCTGTGCGCACATCTGGCGGAGCGTTTCGGACTGACGCCGGATGATATCTGGAACATTGCGATCCTCGTGATTGTCTTTGGCGTGCTCGGCGCAAGGATCTATTATGTGGCCTTTTCATGGGACGCGTACAGGGACAATCCCGCGGAGATCTTCAATATCCGCGGCGGGGGACTGGCCATCTACGGCGGCGTGATCGCGGGTTTTTTGACGGTCTATGTGTATGCAAAGAGAAACGTGCGGCAGTTCCTCAGACTGACGGACGTCATCATGCACGGTCTGCTCTTCGGGCAGATCCTCGGCCGGTGGGGCAATTTTACCAACCGTGAGGCGTTCGGAGAGTATACGGACAATCTCTTTGCGATGCGCCTGCCCGTGCAGGCGGTCAGAAGTCAGGACATCACGGAGACGATGCGCGCGCATATGCCTGCGGGCGCCAACTACATACAGGTGCATCCGACGTTTTTGTACGAGAGCACATGGAACCTGTGTCTCCTGGTTTTCTTATTGTGGTTTGGCAGAAAGGGAAAGCCGTTTGACGGTGCCTTTGTTCTGATTTATCTCGGAGGCTATGGTCTGGGACGGTTTCTGATCGAGGGGCTGCGTACCGATCAGCTGCTGATACCGGGAACATCGGTGGCTGTCTCGCAGATGCTCGGACTTGCGCTGTTTCTTTTCTCCGTCGTCATGTGGATGGTTGCCGGCGGAAGGAAAAAGAAGCAGGCACAATCTTCGGAGGAGTGATGAAAAAAGCGCTGAAGTACATCGGAAAAGGACTGCTCATCGTGTTTACGGTGCTGGCATGGGTCGTGATCGTGCTGGCCATGACGATCCGTATCATCTGCTTTGGCCCTTCGACCGAGGCGAGAAATCTCTTCGTCACGACGATGCTTGAAACCGGGCAGCTCAAGTGGGTCGTCGGTCTCTTCATGTCCGACGAACAGGTCATGGAAATCGTCAACGCCAATTCCATGGTGGTCATGGAGGAGGATTCGGACGCGTCCCTGATCACGGTTGCCGAAGGAGAGGAGGCGGTGGAGTATCCGGAGCTCGTCGTCGAAAAGGTGGCCGGCGACAACTTCTCCGGCACCATGATGATTGTGAGGGACCCGTCGAGGGTCTTTGTGGGCACCATCTATCCGTGGGGCGAGTACGGCAAGGAGCTGCATGAGATCGTCGAGTCATACGGCGCGGTTGCCGGTATCAACGGGGGACTCTATGCGTCCTATATGAATACGGGCGGACGCCCGATCGGACCGGTGGTCTCGCAGGGGGAGATCCAGAACATGGCGGAGCTCGAGACGGTCGGCCTCGTTCTGATAGGCCTGTCCGAGGACCATATCCTGCATATCATCGATATCGCGGGCAAGGGCCGCGCGGAGGTGGAGGCGATCATTGCCGACAACAGAATCCGCGATGCGATCTGCTTCCAGGAAGAGGCCTCGGACGCCAATAACCATTTTGTCAAACTGATCATCAACGGAGAGCGCAGGGAGATGAACGGACTGGGCTCGGGAGCCAATCCGCGCACCGCGATCGGACAGACCGCGGACGGCCGGATTCTGCTGTTTGTCACGGACGGCAGGGGGGCCAACGGACATCTGGGCGCGACGGCCTCCGATCTGATCAGCGTGATGGAGCAGTACGGCGCCGTCAATGCGGCCAATCTCGACGGCGGCTCTTCGAGCTCCATGTATTATGACGGGGAATATCTCAGGACGAGTGTCACGTTCTATTACAACAACTCCTCATGGAAGCTGCCGACGACGATTCTGGTCAGACCATAGGGGGCGGAGTCAGGTATGAATCAAAGGGATTGGGAATGGGAGGATCTGCTCGCACAAAAAGCCCGCGAGCGGGAGGAACTCTTAAAAAAACGGGCCAAACTCCATCAGGAGGATCTCAAGGACCTGAAGGCAAAGGAAGTGACGGAAGAGATCGTCGACATCGGGGACGATGACGGGGATGCCGCGTCCAAAGCCCCGGAGCAGGCACCCGCACGGATTGCGCCAAAGCAGGAGGGAAGGAAGAAGGGAAAGAAAAAGAAGGTACCTGTCTTTCTGATCTGCTATCTGGTATTACTGCTGGTACTGACGGTGCTGGCCATTGTGTTCCTGCGAGGGGTCTATGCAACGATGGCCGAGATGCGGGACAATGAACCGGAAGCGATTGTCAGACAGGAGCTTTCACGGATGTCCGACGAGACGATCGCACAGCTTTTTCCCATGAATCCCGCCTATGAGGAACCGGCACAGTCGGTGGCCAATCTCCGCGCGTATCTCGCCGAAGAGCCGCTGGAAGTGCGCCGTGCGGACAAGAATGTCTATGATATCTGCCGCGGGGGAGAAAAGCTCTTTGAGGCCAGGCTCAAAACGATCGAGTCGGTATCGCATCTGGGGATTCTCAATTACGATATTCTGGCATTTGACTCTTTTGCGGCCGGCGATGTCCGCGAGCTGTATCACTGTAAGATCATTGCGCCGGCTGCCTTTGAGGTGCGCGTCAACGGCAAGGACGCGCTCGTCCCCGCCGCGGAGGAAACCGTCGAAGGCTTCGGTGATGCGGGGGCGTATGTGGAGCTGCCCAAGGTCTATACGTATGAGCTCGATGCCCTGACCGCGGAGCCCGTGATCGAGATCACGGAGGATGGCCGCGAGATCCCGTTTACGATGGGAGAGGTGATCGATGTGGCCTCGGAAGGAGGGGGCGGAGAGCGCTTTGAGACCTTTGAGGCGGCCGGCATCGATTTTGACGCCATGCTCTTTGCCACGCAGTGGAATCTCTTTATGACCGACGACCTCGGCGGCGATCTGCACGGATACTGGCAGCTCGCGCCGTATTTTATCGAAGGCACAAGCATGCAGAAAAAGGCCTATGACTGGGCGACCGGCATCGATATCACGCTGACGAGCTTTCACAATCCGCCGGTGATCAGCAATGAACGGATCTACGACGTCATCCGCTACGGCGAGGACGCGGCGCGCTACACCGTCTATATGCAAAAGGACATGACGCTGGAGCGTACCGGCGAAAACAAGACCGATATCTTTGAGTCGATGGTCTATCTCGTGCGGGTCGACGGGGCGTGGAAGGTGGCCAACGTAAGAGGCGTCGCCGAAGAATAAGAAAGAAATGCGTGAGGGCTCCTACGGGAGCCCTTATTTTGTTGTTTCAAAACATCCTTCCCCCAGATCCTGTATCGAACATAAGATCAAATTTTTTTCAACTTTTTTCAAAAAAACTCTAAAAAAGCCGTTGAAAAATCCGATAAAATGTATTAGAATGGGACTGTGTGGTGGAAAGTGGTAAAAAGTGGTGAAAAAGTAAGGAAAAGAGATTGAGTCAGGCATTCAGAGGGAATTACAGCCACCAGGTGGACCAGAAGGGCAGAATCATCATCCCCGTCAAGTTCCGTGAGGGACTCGGGGCTTCCTTTGTTGTAACCAAGGGATTTGACGGCTGCCTCTATGCGTTTGCGCCCGACGCGTGGGAGGCCTTTGACGAAAAGCTCAGGGCCCTTCCGCTCGATAACGCCGATGCCAGAAAGCTGACGCGTTTCTTTATCGGCGGCGCCTTTGAAGCCGAGCCCGACAAGCAGGGCAGAATCCTTTTACCGCAGGCACTCAAGTCGCACGCCGCGATCGAAAAAGAAGCGGTCGTGGTCGGCATGGGCTCCCGCGTCGAGCTGTGGAGCGAGGCGCGCTGGAACGATGCCTCCACCTTTGAGGATATCGAGGAGATCGCCGCAGCCATGAGCACTTACGGGCTCAGCATCTGACACGGGAGACCGGGCATGACCTTTTCACACATACCGGTATTGTGCGGCGAGGCGATCGAGGCGCTAAAGATCAGGAGCGACGGTACCTATCTCGACATGACGGTCGGTGGCGCGGGGCATGCCGAGCAGATTGTTTTCCGGCTCGACAAGGCGGGAAGGCTCTTTGGCTTTGACAGGGACGAAGAGGCCGTGGAGGCCGCAAAAAACAGACTGGCGGCTTACGACAAACAGATCACGATCCTCCATGAGAACTTCAAAAACGCCGTCAGTGTTTTAAAAGATCTCGGCGTTTCGGGGGCGGACGGGATCCTCGCGGATCTGGGGATCAGCTCCCACCAGATCGATGACGAAACGAGGGGCTTCTCCTATATGAAGGACGGTCCGCTCGACATGCGGATGGACCGCACACAGACGCTGAGCGCAAAGGATATTGTCAATACCTTCCCGGAGGGGGCGCTCACCCGGATCTTCCGGGAATACGGCGAGGAGCGTTTTGCCGCAAGGATCGCAAGAGCCGTAACAAAGGAGAGGGAAAAGGGAGAAATCGCGACCACGGGCGCGCTCAACGACATCATCCTGCAGGCGGTGCCAAAGAGCGCAAGGAAGGCCGGATCGCACCCGTCCAAACGGGTATTCCAGTCCCTGCGCATCGCCGTGAACGGCGAGCTCGAAGGCCTTTCGGACTGCGTCAACGAGTGGATATCGTTCTTACACCCCGGCGGGAGACTGGCGATCATCACCTTCCACTCGCTCGAGGACAGGATCGTCAAGCAGACGTTTAGGACCGCGCAAAAGCCGTGCATCTGCCCTCCGAAGACCCCGGTATGTGTCTGCGGGAGAGTGTCCGCGGGGCGCTGTATCGGCACCAGGGCCATCCGGCCGTCGGCAGAGGAGATTACGGGCAACCCGAGAGCAAAGAGCGCGACACTCAGGATATTCGAAAAGAAGAGGGAGAACGACGAATGGCAAACAGAGCCGTAAAAACAGAACGAAGAGGCTATGTCACGGACGGGAATACGGCCCGCAAGGCACTGTCCGAAAGCCGGGAGTCAAACAGACTGCGCGTGGTGCACGCACGCAGGGTCAGGGCAGAAAAGCACCGGCACAACGTGGCCTATCTCTTTTTCCTGACCGTTTCGCTTGCTGCGGGCGCCGTTGTGCTTGCGTACTATATCATGCTACAGACGCAGATCACCAACAGCGCGCAACGGATTTCTTCGCTCGAGCGGCAGCTGTCCGATCTGACCAAGGAAAATGACGAAACCTACAACCAGATCAACGGCAACATCGATCTGGAGGAGATACGCAGGATCGCCATCTCGGAATACGGGATGCGCTATGTGGAAGAGGGACAGATCGTAACCTATTCCGACGGAGGCGGGTCTGACTACGTCAGGCAGAAGGCCGAAATACCGGAGAGTGACGCACGGGGTCGCTGATGGCAGGCGAGGGGGGGAAGAAAAAGCCGAAATTTGCGGTATGGATGCGCAAAAAGCTGGTAGTACTGTTTCTGATCGTACTGCTGGCTTTTGCGGGATTAGGTGTCAGACTCTACTTTATCGTGCGGGACAACTCCGAGGCCTATAAGAGGCAGGTGCTCTCCCAGCAGCAATACGACAGCCGCACGCTGGTCGCCCGCCGGGGACGCATCATGGATGCCAACGGCACGACGCTCGCACTGTCGGAACGTGTCTACAACGTAATCCTGGATACCGAGGCACTGCTTGAAAAGGAGGAGTATCTCGAGCCCACGATCGCGGCACTGGTGTCCAAATTTGACGTGGACGCACAGACCGTGCGCAGCTATATCGCCACGCACCCGGAGTCCCGCTATTATGTGCTCAGGCGCACCCTGCCTTACGAACAGATCACGGCCTTCCGCGATCTGACCAATGAGGAGAGCGAAAATTACGACCCGCTGATCACGGGCGTCTGGTTCGAGGAGAGTTACCGGAGGACCTATCCGAACGGGTCGCTCGCCTCAAGCGTTGTCGGGTTTACCACCAGTGACGGGAACGGACTCTACGGGCTCGAAGAGTATTACAACGATACGCTGTCCGGTACGGCCGGTCGCGAATACGGCTACATGGGAGACGATTCCAATCCGGAATATACGGTGATCCCCGCGGTGGCCGGAAACGCCATTGTCTCCACGATCGACGGAAATATCCAGTCCATTGTGGAGCGCAACTTACGGGAGTTCAACGATGCGCACGAAAATGAGTGGCGGCATGCGGACGGGGCGCACAATATCGGCTGCATCATCCAGAACGTCAACACGGGAGAGATTCTCGCAATGGCGGATTATCCGGATTTTGATCTCAATGACACGCAGAATCCGGAGCCTTTGTACGGCAGACCGATGGTCAACGAGTACGGCAATTATGTGCGGGACGCCCTGTATGAGTATACGTATCTGACGCCGGAGCTCCTTTCGACGCTCGACAACGACCTGCTGATGCAGCAGTACAACGCGCTGTGGCGCAATTTTACCATCAGCGACACGTACGAGCCGGGTTCCGTCGCCAAGCCCTTTACGGTCGCAACAGGGATCGAAAACGGCAATATCCAGGGCAACGAGTGGTACGAATGCAACGGATATCTGCATGTGGGCGATTACGAGATTTTCTGCCATAACGTGGCGGGACACGGGTCGCTCAATGTATCCAAAGGGATCGAGGTCTCCTGCAACGTCGCGATGATGCATATCGGTAACGCAATCGGCGTAGAGACCTTTACGAAGTACCAGAACGTGTTTAATTTCGGCCTGAGAACGGGCGTGGATCTCGCGGGAGAGGCGAGGACGCAGGATCTGGTCTATTCCGCGGACGAGATGAGAGAAACGGAGCTCGCAACCAGCTCCTTCGGGCAGGGATTCAATGTGACGATGATCGAGATGATCACGGCGTTTTCCTCGCTCATCAACGGCGGCTATTATTACGAGCCGCACCTGGTACGGAGGATCGTATCCGATTCCGGCGCGACCGTGCGCAACATCGAGCCGCGCGTCCTCAAGCAGACGGTGTCGCAGGCCACCTCCGACCGGATCCGCCTCTACTGCAACGCGGCGGTGCTCGGAGAGGAAGCAACGGGAAAAACCGCACGGCCCGCGGGCTATCTGATCGGCGGAAAGACCGGCACGGCGGAGACGCTGCCGAGGCATCTGAAAAAGTGGTATGTGGTGAGCTTTTTGGGCTATGCGCCGGCGGACAATCCGCAGATCGCGATCTATGTGGTCGTGGACAGGCCCAATGCCGCCGATCAGGAATACGCGCGTTATGCGACCTATATCACGCGCAACATCCTCACGGAGGTGCTGCCGTACCTGGGCATCCCGATGACGGAGACACTCACGGACGAGGAGCGCGCAGAGCTCGAAGAGATGCGCGCGCATCCGTATGAAATCTACAATGTGCCGATCGAAGGCACGGGCGGCGAAGACGGAGATTCCGGCGCCAACGCGCTTCCGGACGATCTCGGAGGCGCAGGCGAAGCCGGGGAGGGAGATTGAGGTTCCATGTTCAGCAATTATAAGCAGACCGTCGGATTCGACGCCATAGCGCCTTTCTTTGCGGCATTTGTCATCGCGATGCTGATCGGCCCCGTCGTGATCCGCCTGCTCAGGAGAGAGCATGCCTCGCAGACGGAACGCGAGGAAGGACCGGAGTCGCACAAGAAAAAGAGCGGCACGCCGACGATGGGCGGCTTTATCTTCCTGCTTCCCATGCTCCTCATCAGCCTGGTGTGGAAGATGATCAATCACGAGGACTGGCAGGAGGTGTGCGCCGTGGTGATCATGACGGCGGGCTTCGGACTGATCGGCTTCCTGGATGATTTTATCAAGGTGGTGCTCAGGCGCAATCTCGGACTCACCGTGATCCAGAAGCTTCTTTTGCAATTTGTCGTGACCGCGCTCTTTGCGTGGTTCGTGGAAGGCGTCATGGGAGTACAGCTGCGCATGATGATCCCGTTTGCGGGCAGGGACGAAGCGGGGCTTCCCGTCATGACGGATCTGGGACCGCTCAAGTATCCCGCCCTGTTCTTTATCACGCTTGCCACCGTCAACGGAACCAATTTTACGGACGGCGTGGACGGGCTGTGCGGACAGGTGACGGCCGTGGTGGCGGCCTTTATTACGGGCATGTGCTTTCTGTTCAAGGGAGGACTCATGCCGACGAGCGCCGCGATGTGCGGCGCGCTCCTCGGATATCTCTTCTTTAACGTCTATCCGGGGCGCGTGATGATGGGAGATACGGGGTCGCTGGCGATCGGGGGATTTATCGTGGGAACGAGCTATATCCTGCGGATTCCGCTGCTGATTCCGCTGTTCGGTTTTATCTATGCCGCAGAGGTGGTTTCGGTGGTGCTGCAGGTGGGATATTTCAAACTGACAAAGGGAAAACGTCTCTTCCGCATGGCGCCGATCCATCATCACTTTGAACTGGGCGGATGGAGCGAGACGCGTGTCGTGTATATGTTTACCCTGGCAACGATCTTCGGATGCATGATTGCATTTGCGGGCATTGCCTGACAGGGACCGCGATGGAAGAAATGAGAAATGTCAAAATCTCATACGAAAAAGAGCTGGCGGACAAGCATGCGCTCGTGATCGGGTCGGGGCTCTCCGGCATCGGCGCGTCGCATCTGCTCCTGAGAATCGGTGCGTCGGTCACGCTCCTTGAACAGAACGAAGCCGTAACGGAACAGGAGATCCGCGAAAGGCTGCACGGGGAAGACCGCGCACAGGTGCGTATCATTGTGGGCGCCTTGTCGGATGAGGAGATCATGCGCGCGGATGTCGTCGTGCCTTCTCCGGGCGTGGCGCTGGATACGCCGTTAATGACCCTGATCGCCGCGCGTTCCAAACGGATCATCTCCGAGGTGGAGCTTGCGTATCTGTGCATGAAGGGGCGCCTTGTCGCGATCACGGGCACCAACGGCAAGACGACGACCACGACGCTGACCGGAGAGCTGATGCGCGCGTTTTACGACGATGTGAGAGTCGTCGGCAATATCGGCGAGCCTTTCACGGAGCACGCGCTGGAGACGACACCGGAGACACTGACGGTGGCGGAGATATCCTCCTTCCAGCTGGAGGCGGTCGACCGGTTTCACGCGGATGTGTCGGCACTGCTCAATCTTACGCCCGACCACCTCGACCGGCACCATACGTTTGAAAATTACAGAAAAGCCAAGGAACGCATCACCAACCGGCAGACCGGAGACGATGTCTGCGTGCTCAATTACATGGATCCGTACACGAGAGAGTACGGAACGAACGCGTGCCCCGCACGCGTCATCTGGTTTTCCTCCGGGGAAAAGCCGCCCTACGGATTCTGGTTCGACGGATCCGGGATCCGCTTTGTCGGGATCAACAGGGAGCGCGAGGATGAGGTGATCGGCTTTGACGAGTGCCGTCTCAAGGGCAGGGTCGGTGCGGAAAATATCATGGCGGCACTGGCCATCGTCACCGGCATGGGGTTTGATTTTACGGACGTGCTCGACCGCGTCAGGGCGTTTGCGCCTGTCAGGCACCGGATCGAATTCATTGCCGAAAAGAGAGGCGTCTCTTATTACAACGATTCCAAGGCGACCAATCCGGATGCCGCCATCCACGGAATAGAGGCGATGAGCGCCCCGACGATCCTGATCGGCGGAGGCTATGACAAGCAGGCGGATTATGACGCGTGGTGCCGGATGTTTGAGGGACGCGTCAAGGAGCTCGTGCTGATCGGGCAGACAAAGGATGCGATCGAAAAAAGCGCAAGACGGGCCGGATTTACCAATATCCGCAAAGAGGAGACCTTTGAGGCGGCAATGGACTATTGCAAAGATCACGCACGCAGCGGCGACGCGGTACTGCTTTCTCCCGCGTGCGCAAGCTGGGGCATGTTTCGTAATTATGAGGAACGCGGCGATGCGTTCCGCGCGTATGTGGAAGGAATCGACGAATGACGGGTAACGCGGTCAGAAAAACAAAAGAAGAAGTCAGACGGCCGGTACCCTTCCGTCTGCTGAAGACAAAGGACGGCGGCGCGGACGGCAGTGTGCGCAGGGCACCCCGCCGCATCTCCCTGGGTTATGTCGATTATTCGCTGCTCCTGACCGTTTTCTTCCTTGCGATCTTCGGCCTGATCATGCTCTTTTCCACGAGCTCGTACGAGGGCGGGCTCAAGTTTGGCGATCCCGCGTTTTTTGTCAAGAGGCAGTTGGCGGCCACGCTGTTCGGCGTGGTGCTGATGTTTGCGCTTTCGATCGCTCCGGATTACCGCATGCTGCAGCACCTGGCGGTTCCCGCCTATCTTTTTTCCGCGGGTCTCATCCTGCTGGTCCTGAGCCCTCTGGGCTACGAGGCCAACGGTGCCAGACGCTGGCTGAAGATAGGCTCGATGTCCGTGCAGCCCGCGGAGGTTGCAAAGATCGCCATGATCGTCTTCCTGGCATCGCTTGTGCTGTCGATGAAGGGAAAGATCGTCACCTGGAAGGGCTTTGCCTTTTTCCTCGGCAGCGCACTGCCGGTGGCGCTTTTGATCTACAAGGTCACCAAGAATCTGTCGAGTGCCTGTATCGTGATGGGAATCGCCGTGATCATGCTGTTCGTCGCGACACCCGGTTACAAGCGCTTTGCCGCAATGGCGGCCGCGGGAAGCGCCGCGGTCTTCGGCATCGTGTATTATATCCTGCATTACGCGGATCCCTCCGACTCCATGCGCTTTGCGAGAGTCCTTGCATGGAGCGACCTGGAATCCTATTCGTCGGGCACCGGCTACCAGACCCTGCAGGCACTCTATGCGATCGGCTCCGGCGGGATCTTTGGCAAAGGGCTCGGGGAGAGTATCCAGAAGACCGGCTTTATTCCGGAAGCGCAAAACGACATGATCTTTTCGATCATCTGCGAGGAGCTGGGGCTCTTCGGCGGACTGTGCGTGATCATCATGTTTTTCCTTCTGTTATGGAGACTGATGATCATCGCCAACAACGCGCCGGATCTGTTCGGCTCGCTGCTCACGGTCGGGGTCATGGGACATATCGCGATCCAGGTCATCCTCAACATCGCGGTGGTCACCAACCTCGTCCCCAATACCGGTATCACGCTGCCCTTCATCAGTTACGGGGGCAGTGCCGTCGTCATGCAGCTGGCGGAGATCGGCCTCGTGATGAATGTCGCAAGGCGCATCAAAACCTGACCGATGCCGAAAAAGGACAAAAAAAACGCCGGCGGGAAGGGGAAAAGAGCACCGGGTAAGCCCGTAAAGAAAAAGAGGCGGCGCCTCACCAAAAGGGATCGGATCCTGATCTTCTCCGGGGCGTTTGCCGCGCTGCTGCTGGCGGTCATTGTCTTTCTCCACGGCTATTTCCGGGTGCGAACCGTCCGCGTGGAGGGCAATACCAGATATACGGACGAAGAGATCCGGGAGATGGTATTGACCGGCGGGTGGAAAGACAACACGCTGGCATACCGCCTGATGTACGGCGCCAAAGGCATCACCGACCTGCCGTTTATCGAGCGCGTCGACGTGGATGTTCTGTCGCATGACACGGTGCGGCTCATCGTGTATGAAAAGGCGCTGGCCGGTTATATCGAGTATCTCGGCCAGTACATGTATTTTGACAGGGAAGGCATCGTTGTCGAATCCGGAAAGGAACGGCTCGAAGGCGTGCCGCAGGTCATGGGACTCCGCTTCGGCTATGTGGTGCTGTATGACAGGCTTCCCGTCGAGAACGAAAACGTTTTCGGGCTGATTCTGAGCATCACGCAGCTGCTCGACAAATATCATCTGAGTGCCGACCGGATTTTTTTTGACGCAGGCTACCGCATCTTTTTGTATTTTGACGACATTGAGGCGGAGCTTGGCACCAGTGAGTACATCGATGAAAAAATCGAGCAGCTTGTGCATATTTTACCGGAACTGGAGGGCAGACGCGGCATCCTGCGTATGAAGGACTACACGCCGGCGACGCGCGGCATCACTTTTGAGGAGCGAAAGTAAACAGCAAACCCCCGCAAACACGCATTCGATATGTACGATTTTTTGTAAACTTTTTTGTAAAAATCGGTTGCGAAATCTTAAAAATGATTATATGATAAGGTAGTAGTATCAGGGGGAAGTGAGAAGGAGGATGAGCCTTGCTTGAAATCAGATCAAACGACGCGGAAAACGGCGCACGTATTATCGTCATAGGGGTTGGCGGCGCCGGCAATAACGCGGTCAACCGGATGGTGGACGAGGATATCATCGGTGTGGAGTTTATCGGCGTCAATACCGACGAGATGGATCTGCGCCGCTGCAAAGCGCCGACACTCATGCAAATCGGCGAAAAGCTGACCAAGGGACTGGGCGCGGGCGCCAAGCCCGAGATCGGTCAGAAGGCCGCGGAGGAGTCGACGGAGGAGATCAAATCGGCCCTCGAAAATGCCGACATGGTGTTTGTCACCTGCGGTATGGGCGGAGGTACCGGTACGGGAGCCGCGCCGGTGATTGCCGGCATCGCCAAGGAACTCGGGATTCTCACGGTAGGCATCGTGACCAAGCCGTTTTCATTTGAAGCACGTACCAGGATGCAGAATGCCCTGATCGGCATCGACAATCTAAAGGGCAATGTCGACACCCTGATCGTGATCCCCAATGACAAATTATTAGAGATCGTGGACAGACGGACCTCCATGCCGGATGCTTTGAAAAAAGCGGACGAAGTGCTGCAGCAGTCGGTACAGGGCATCACCGATCTGATCAATAAGCCCGGTCTCATCAATCTGGACTTTGCGGATATCCAGACCGCGATGAAGGGCAAGGGCATGGCACACATCGGAATCGGTGTGGGCCGCGGCGACACCAAGGCGATCGACGCGGTCAAGCTGGCCGTGGAGAGCCCGCTGCTCGATACGACGATCAACGGCGCAACGGATGTCATCATCAATGTGTCCGGCGATACGACGCTTGCCGATGTATCCGACGCGACCAACTATGTCCTGGGTCTGACCGGCGACAAGGCCAATGTCATCTTCGGTTCCGTGTACGAGGACGACGAGGGAGTCAAAGACACCTGCTATATTACGGTCATCGCCACGGGCATCGAGGACAAGACCGGCGGCAGCCAGACGAGAGTGCGTCAGCAGCTGCAGGCACAGGCACAGCAGCAACAGCAGCAGGGCACTCCGATCAGGACTCCGATTCCCGGCGTTCCGTCCTCGGCAGCCTATGCGCCCGCAGCTTCGCAGCCCGGATTCAGCGCGGCAGGAACGCCGATCGCGCAGCGTTATCCCGCGGCACAACCGGCACCGGCACCGTCTCCGGCCATCAGCGTGCAGGGCACACCGATCGTCAGTCCCGCACCGGTACAGGCAGCCGTTCAGCAGGCGGTACGTGAGGCGACGGAGGGAGAGAGTACAGTAGCCGCTCCGCCGAGACCCGCGATGAATGTGCTCAACCGGCCCGCCGATGTCAAGAGCAAGGTGGAACCCAAGAATCTCAAGATTCCGGATTTCTTACAGAAACGATAATTCTGACGGCGGGGAGGCGAGACGGATATGAAGTGCCCTTTTTGCGGCAAGGATGATACGCGCGTGATTGATTCGCGCCCGGCGGACGAGAATACCTCGATCAGACGCCGGAGGATCTGTGATTCCTGCAAGAAACGTTTTACGACATATGAGACGGTGGAGGCGATTCCGCTCATCGTCATCAAGAAGGACAATACGAGAGAGCCCTATTCGAGAGCCAAGATCGAGACCAGCGTTTTGCGTGCCTGTCACAAAAGACCCGTGAGTGCCGAGGCGATCGGCCGGGTGGTGGACGAGGTCGAGGCCGAGGTCTTCAATAAGGGAGAAAAGGAGATTCCTTCCCATGTCATCGGCGAGATGGTCATCGGCCATATCAAGGATCTCGATCAGGTCGCATATGTCCGGTTTGCCAGTGTCTACCGGGAGTTCAAGGACGTGCATACCTTCATGGACGAACTCAAGGCACTGATGAATAAAGACGAGAAACGCAACGAAAAATAAGGCCACAGGCATCCCGGCAGCCGTCGGGATGTTTGCTGTATAAGCAGTATAACAATTTCATCTTTTCAAGGAGGTAGCAACATGAGAGCAGGAAGGAGGTTGGCAGCCGTCTGCATCATGTGCCTGATCCTGACCGCCGCACTGGGCGCCTGCACAGGCGGCAGGAACGGAGGAGACACCTCACAGCAAGCGTCATCCGCGCAGGGAGCATCTTCGACTGCGGACAGCGGAGAAAGCGCATCGGACGCGGGACAAACGGACGCTGCACAGACAAGAGATGACATCACGATCGGTATCCCTCAGGACATCGACTCGCTCGACCCTCATGCGGCGAGAGCAGCGGGAAGCAGAGAGGTACTGTTCAATCTCTATGAAGGGCTGGTCAAGCCCTCGTCTGACGGGGAACTTCTTCCGGCGATCGCAAGCGCATGGACGATTTCGGACGATGCCACGGTGTACACGTTTACGCTGCGGGAGGGCGTTCTGTTTCATGACGGTTCCGCGGTGACCGCGGAGGATGTCGTTTATTCGATCGAACGCTGTGCCGATCCCGAACAGCCTGACACCTTTCAGTCGGCGCTGGAGGCGATCGAGTCGGTTTCGGTGACCGAAAACGGCGAGGTGGAGATTGTGCTCGGTGCGCCGGATTCGGAGTTTCTCGCACAACTGACGTGCGCGATCATCCCCGCGGGTAACGCAACGCCCGCACAGACACCGGTCGGCACGGGCCCCTACAAGTATGTGTCCCACGCACCGCAGCAGAATCTGGTCATCGAAAAGTTTGACGATTACTGGGATCCGGATCATGCCGCGCATATCCGGAACGTCACCTTCAAGATCGAGGCGGACGTCAATACGGTCGTGATGGAGCTCAAGGCCGGCACGATCGATATGTTCTGCCGTCTGACGACGGATATGTACACACAGCTGGCGGATGATTTTACGATCTATGAAGGGACCATGAATCTTGTCGTCGCGATGTATCTCAATAACGCGCATGCGCCGTTTAACGATGCGCGCGTCCGTCAGGCGCTGTGCTATGCGCTCGACAAGGAAGAAATTTTTGACTTTATTTTTGACGGTTCGGGCACACCGCTCGGAAGCAGCATGTATCCGTCCTTTGGCAAATACTTTGATGCTTCGCTCAATGATACCTATACCACGGATATCGACAGGGCAAAGGAACTCCTTGCGGAGGCCGGATACGAAAACGGCTTTACCTTTACGCTGACGATTCCGAGCAACTATGACCAGTATGTCGACATGAGCGAGGTCATCCGGGAACAGATGGCACGCATCGGCGTGACGGTGAACATCCAGCTGATCGAGTGGAATTCGTGGCTCTCCGACGTCTATGGCGGACGGGAATACGAGGCGACCATCGTCGGCGTCGACGCCTCGACGATGACGGCCGCGGCGATGCTTTCGAGATTCCGGTCGGACGCGTCCAACAACTTTGTCAATTTCAACTCCGCCGCCTATGACACCGCCTTTGCCAATGCCAAGGCGGCCGTCGATGATGACGAAAAGACCGCGTATTACAAGGAATGCCTCACCATTCTTTCCGAAGAAGCGGCCAATGTCTACATCATGGACATGCCCAACTACGTCGCCCTCAATCCCGCCTTTACGGGATATGTGTATTATCCGCTGTATCTGATGGATGTTGCGGCGCTGAGGCCTGTCAATTGAAATATGTCATCCGAAAAGTATGCTCCATGGTGATCACACTGATCGTCGTCTCCGTGTGCGTGTTTGTCGCGTTCTCCCTGATTCCGGGGGATCCCGCGACCAGAAAGCTCGGCACGGAGGCGACGGCGGAGCAGGTTGCGGCGCTCAGGGCACAGATGGGACTCGATGCGCCGCTCCATGTGCGTTATCTGACATGGATTACTTCATTCGTGAAGGGGGATTTCGGGATCTCCTACCAGACGGGGGATGCCGTGCGGTCGCTTCTCGCGAAGCGGATTCCCGTCACTTTTTTTCTTGCGCTGATCGCGTTTTGCATGACGGTGGTGATCGCCATTCCCGTCGGCATCCTGACAGCCAAATACGAAAATTCGTGGCCCGACCGGATTGTGACCGTACTCAACCAGATCATTATGTCGGTGCCGCCGTTCTTTTCGGGCATTCTTCTGAGTACGCTGTTCGGCCTGATTCTCCGGTGGTTTACGCCGGGCGCCTATGTGTCGTATGACACGTCTTTTCGCGCGTTTCTCGGGTACATGCTGCTTCCCGCCTTTTGTGTCGCACTCCCGAAGGCGGCCATGACGATCAAGCTCTTAAGGAGCTCGATGATCGAAGAGGCGGGCAGGGACTATACGCGTACCGCCTACAGCAGGGGGAATACGATTGACGGCGTGATGTACGGGCACATCCTGAAAAACGCGATGATTCCCGTGGTGACGTTTTTGGGAATGGCGCTGGCGGACCTTCTGGCAGGCTCCATTGTGATCGAACAGCTCTTTTCGATCCCCGGGATTTCGCGTACGCTCATCACCTCGATCAGCAACCGTGACTATCCGGTAGTGATGGCGGTCATCATGGGAATTGCGGCAACCATCGTGACCGTCAATCTGATCGTCGATCTGGTCTACCGGGCGATCGACCCCAGGGTGAGTCTTTGATGCTTAGGATTCTGGACTATATCAAAAAGAATCAGAGCCCCTTTTTCCGCATCGGCCTTCTGCTTACGCTTGTGATTACCTGCGCGGTTCTCATCTCGTTATTCTATATGCCGTATTCCCCGACAGCTATGGACCGGGCGAGCAGATCGCTGGGCATCTCTTTGCGGCACCCGATGGGGACGGACAATTTCGGCAGAGACATCTTTTGCCGTGTGCTGTACGGAACACGGGTGACACTTCTGATCGCGCTCGGCACCGTCGCGATCGGTACGACGGCGGGGATCCTCATCGGCGCGCTCTGCGGCTATTTCGGAGGGCTCCTGGATGAGATCGTCATGCGGATCAACGATGCGCTCTTTGCGTTTCCGTCGATCCTGCTCGCGCTCGTTTTTGTCTCCCTCATGGGAACCGGAAATCTGCAGCTGGTGCTTTCGCTCGGCATCGCGTTTATCCCGAGCTTTTCGAGGATCGTGCGGGGAGAGTTTTTGAGGGCACGCAGCATGGACTATGTGCTCAACGCAAGACTCCAGGGCGCCTCGCATCTCAGAATCATGTTTGTGCATATCCTGCCCAATATCCGAGGCGTTCTGCTCAGTTCCGTGATGATCGGCTTTAACAATGCGGTACTGGCGGAGGCGGGCCTGAGCTTCCTCGGGATCGGGACACAGCCGCCGTTTGATTCCCTCGGCCAGATGCTTTCGGACGCGCGGATCAATATCATGTCGGAACCCCGTTATATGCTGGGACCGGGGATCGTGCTGATTCTTCTGGTACTCGGCTTTTCCCTGCTCGGCGAGGGGTTGAGGACAAAGACATGACACATCAGGAAAAGAAGCCCCTGTTACAGGTGACCGATCTGCATATCGAATTCCACGATCACGGCCAGCCGGAAACGGCGGTCGAGGATTTTGATCTGACGCTTTACGAAGGGGAGATCGTCGGCATCGTCGGCGAATCGGGCTCCGGCAAAAGCATGTCGGCACTCGCGATTGCGGGGCTTTTGTCGAGACGCGCGATGATGACCAGAAGAGGGGAGATCCTCTTTGACGGGCACAATCTTCTGACCTGCGACCGAAAGACACTGCGTTCCTATCAGGGGGACGAGATCGCGATGATCTTCCAGGAGCCGATGACCTCCCTCAATCCGCTGTTGCGTATCGGTCCCCAGGTCGAGGAGTGCTTAAAGATCCACCATCCGGAGATCGGCAAAGAGGAGCGCAGGAAACGCGCGCTGACGATCATGGAACAGGTGGGACTCAGGGATACGGAAACGCTCTACCGGATGTATCCGCACGAGCTCTCCGGCGGCATGCGCCAGAGAATCATGATCGCCGCCGCCATGATCGCGGAGCCCAGGATCCTGATTGCGGACGAACCGACGACGGCACTCGACGTGACGATTCAGGCAAAGATCGTTCGTCTTTTGCGCAAAATCAACGAGGTCGCCCATACCTCGATCCTGTTTATCTCGCATGATCTGTCGCTGGTTGCGCAACTGTGCCACCGCGTGATCGTCATGAAGCAGGGGCGCATCGTGGAAGAGGGCCGGATCGAAGAGATCTTCGAGCATCCGAAGGATGTCTACACGAAGGAGCTGATCGATGCGATCCCGAAGGTGGCGCTATGAACAAGGATCTGTTGACCATTGAACATCTGAATGTCGGTTACGGGAAAAAGCAGGTGCTTTTTGATGTGTCGCTGTCGGTAAAGGAAGGCGAGATCCTGGGGATTGCCGGGGAGTCGGGCTGCGGCAAATCGACGCTTGCACGTACGATCGTCGGCATGAAGAGGCAGTATGAAGGCACACTCCGTCTGGAGACGAACGATCCGCAGATGGTCTTTCAGGATCCGTACGGTTCTCTCAATCCGTCCAAGAAAATCGGCTGGCTCTTAAAGGAACCGCTGCGTCTCGACAGACAGCGGAAGTGGTCGCCCGGGGAGATGGACGAAAGGGTCTTTGAGGTACTCGAAAAGATCGAACTGGACAGGGCGCTTCTTTCCCGTTATCCCGCGCAGCTGTCCGGCGGACAGCGGCAGCGCGTGGCGATCGGCATCGCCCTGATGCGCGCGCCAAGGCTCCTGATCGCGGATGAGCCGGTATCGGCCCTGGATGTGACGATCCAGGCACAGATCTTAAAACTCCTTGCCCATCTGCATGAAGAGCTCTCTCTTTCGATACTGTTTATTTCGCATGATCTGCGCGTGATCTGGCAGCTGTGCGAAAATGTTCTTGTCATGAAGGACGGACGGGTGGTCGAATACGGCCATACCGGGGAAGTGTACCGGAATCCGCAGGACGACTATACGAAAAAACTGCTGTCGGCGGCCGGAATCCGGTGAGGTTCGTCTCCGTGACGCCGGGCGCCCGTATCGGATTATCATAATAATAATCATGGAATTTCATGGAAAACTATCAAGTTTTGTGTTAAAATAGCCGATGTATATGATGCAAAGGCAGTTCATGCGATTTGGTGTATGCAAGGAGAAGAGCAGTGAAAATCGACGGTGTGGTAAATTATTCCAGTTTCATGCAGCATTTCCATCCGCTGGACGTGAGAGATACGGCGGGATCGGAGCAGGCGTCCGTACAGAAGGTACAGGAGGTCAGGGAAACTGCTCCCGTCGGGGAGGATGAAGGCCGCGTTACCGCACTGAACGGCACTTACAACCGTGCAAAGGCGTATGAGACCGCCCCCGTCGCAGGCCCCCTCGAGGACATCGAGGTGGACTTCGGGAACGGAAGCAGCGCCGCATCTTCTTTTGAGACCGGAGAGATTCGTAAGGCCATCTCCGATATGGAAAAGGATGCCGTGCTGCACGAGTATCAGTATTTTGTCGGCAATCACCGTTCGGAGACACTGGTCGACAATCCGGACGGTATCGTCACGAGACTTTCGGACGCGGTCGCCTGAGGCAGACACAAGCTTTCGAGAACACCTTCCCGCATATCCCGACAAGGGTATGCGGGAGTTTTTTTTTATGATAAAATAAGGAAAGGAACCACAGGGAGGACCCTTTATGAAGGCCAATACCGGTTTTGAGAAGCTGTTTTCCGAGGATGTCTTTAATGAAGAGCGGATGAAGGAGTATCTTTCCGCCAAAGCCTTTTCAACCTGGAAAAAATGCATCGACAATTCGACCCAGCTCGACCCCGACTGTGCCAACGAGATCGCATCCGCCATGAAGGAATGGGCGCTTGCCAGAGGAGCCACGCATTATACGCACTGGTTTCAGCCGCTGACCGGCGCGACGGCGGAAAAGCACGACTCCTTTATCGCGGCCGATGCCGCGGGCCGGCTGATTACCGATTTCAGCGGGAAGCATCTGATCAAGGGAGAGCCGGATGCGTCTTCTTTTCCTTCCGGCGGCCTGCGCGCGACCTTTGAGGCAAGGGGATATACAGCCTGGGATCCGACTTCCTATGCCTTTGTCAAGGACGCCACGCTCTATATTCCCACGATTTTCTGTTCCTATTCGGGGTATGCCCTCGACAAAAAAACGCCGCTTTTGCGTTCGATGGATCTGATCAGCCGTGAGGCGGTGCGGATCTTAAGACTCTTTGGCGATAAAAAAACAAGGCGCGTCATTGCGCAGTGCGGGCCGGAGCAGGAATATTTTCTGATCGACAAGGCACTGTATCAGGCAAGGGACGACCTCAAGATGACGGGACGCACGCTGTTCGGCGCCCCCGCGGCCAGGGGACAGGAGACGGAGGATCATTATTACGGGCAGATCAAGCCCAGGGTTTTGTCTTTTATGCAGGAACTGGACGAATCTCTCTGGAAGCTCGGCGTGCCCGCAAAGACAAGGCACAACGAGGCGGCCCCTTCGCAGCATGAGATTGCGATTCTCTACCGTGACGCCAATACGGCGGCGGATGCCAACCAGCTGACGATGGAGCTGCTCAAAAAAATCGCGGACAGACACGGCTTTGTCTGCCTGTTGCATGAAAAGCCTTTTTCGGGTGTCAACGGGTCCGGCAAGCACGACAACTGGTCGCTCATGACGGACGGAGGGAAAAATCTCTTCAAACCGGGCTCCACGCCGTTGCAGAACGCGCAGTTTCTGCTGTTCCTTGCGGCCTTCATCAAGGGGGTCGACGAATACCAGGATACGCTTCGTGCGACGGTTGCGACCAGCGGCAACGAACATCGTCTGGGTGCGCTCGAGGCACCGCCAGCGATCATCTCCGTGTACCTCGGCGACGAGCTCGGAAAGGTCATCGATACGATCACAAAGGGAGTATCCTATAAGGACCGCAAAAAGGAGATGCTCAAGGTCGGCGTGGATGTGATGCCGCCGATTCCGCTCGACAATACCGACCGCAACCGCACGAGCCCGATGGCCTTTACCGGCAACAAATTTGAATTCCGCATGGTCGGAAGCTCGCAGTCGGTCTCGGGTCCCAATATCGCGCTCAATACGATCATGGCCGAGGAACTCAAGGGCTTTGCGGATCGCCTCGAAAAGGCAAAGAACTTTCAGAAGGAGCTGCAGCAGCTGCTGAAGGAGGTCTTTTCCGCACACAAAAGAATCATCTTTGACGGAAACGGATATGACGGTGCCTGGGAAAAGGAAGCAAAAAAGCGCGGCCTTTCCAACCTGGCGACGACCATGGAGGCGCTGCCGCATTATGTCAGCGCGTCCTCCCTCAGGCTTTTTACCGCCAACCATATCTATACGGAGGAGGAACTCAGGGCCAGATACAATATCCACGTCGACACCTATAACCGCACACTGATCGTCGAGGCGCGCACCATGGTCAACATGATCCGCAAACAGATCCTGCCCGCGGTCAGCGGCTTCGGGGCGACGCTGTGCGAACGCGCAAAGGCCAAGGAGGCGCTGGCGCAGGATGCGGCCTATGAGAGAAAAACGTCAGCGGAAATCAGCCGCCTGACGGATCTTCTTGACGCGGCCGGTACGCAGCTTGCACGGGATCTCGGAAGGGTGCCCAAGGACAAGGAAAAGGCAATGCGCTATATCGGCAAAACGATACGCGCCGACATGCAAAAGGCGCGGGAAGCCGCGGATGCGCTGGAGGAGATGACAGACACCTATGTCTGGCCGTTCCCGGTATACAGCGACCTTTTGTTTTCCGAATAAGGGGGATACGGAGTGAGATTCCTACCGGATGCCATGGTGGCATCGGCGGAGGATGTACCGTATGAGGCACTGTATGAGCGGGGCTTTCGTCTGGTCATCCTCGATATCGACAATACGATCGTGCCGCATGACGCGCCGGCGGACGAGCATGCGACCGCGCTTTTTTACAGGATTCATGCAAGCGGACTGAGGAGTGTCGTGATCTCCAACAACAACCGGGCGCGGGTGCAGCCCTTTGCGGAGGCGGTCGGCACACACTTTATCTGCAAGGCAGGGAAGCCGAAAAGCGGTGCTTATCAAAAGGCCATGGCCAAATACGGCGTAACCCGGCAGGAGACCTTTGCCGTCGGAGACCAGATTTTCACGGACCAGTGGGGCGCCATGGCTGCCGGTATCCGGATGATACTGGTTTCGCCGATCGATCCGGCAGAGAGGCAATCGATCGTTTTCAAGCGTAAGCTGGAGCGGCCGCTTTTGTGGATATACCGTCGCGTGATGAAAAAAAACGGTACGACCTACGGGGGAGAGATCTTTTCATGAACAGTCTGATCAATGCGGAAACCGTATGCTGTGCGCTGCTCGGACATCCCGTCGGGCATTCGCTCTCGCCCGTACTGCACAATGCGCTGGCGGCACGCCTCGGGGTCAACATGGTCTATACGGCGTTTGATGTGGACCGCGACGGGCTGCAGGCGGCCATCGACGGTGCGTATGCGCTCGGGATCCGCGGACTCAACATCACGGTTCCGCACAAGCAGGCAGTGATGGATCTTCTGGCCGGAACGGACGAGTCGGCATCGCTCGCCGGTGCGGCCAATACCCTTGTATATTCCGCAAAGAACGGCGGATATATCGGATACAATACGGACATGACCGGTCTTTTGCGTGCGGTGACCTCGGACGGGATTTCTCTAAAGGGAGCGGACGTGGTGATCATCGGCGCGGGCGGTGTCGCGCGGGCCGTATTCTGCATGTGTGTGCAAGAAATGGTACGCAGGGTCTACGTACTCAACCGGACCAAAGAGCACGCGGCGCATCTGTGTGCCGAAATCGCACAGAAGACGGGCTTTCATGCGTCGGAAGCCATGGGGCTTGACGGATACGGTACGCTTCTTTCGAAAAAAGACCTGCAAGCCGTCTGTTTCCAGTGCACCAGTGTCGGAATGCATCCGCTGACCGAGAGCATGCCGGTCGAGGACCCCGCGTTTTTTGAGGTAACGAAGGCGGTCTATGATCTGATCTACCGCCCGGAGGAAACACGCTTTTTGAGAGAGGCGGCCGCACGGGGCGCGGTGACGCATAACGGACTGAGGATGCTGTTATATCAGGGCGTGGCCGCGTTTGAGCACTGGTTTGACGTGCAGGTGACAAAGGACATGATCGAAGAGGTGTATCAGGAGATGCGTCATCATCTGACGGATAAAAAGACGATTATTCTCACCGGTTTTATGGGAAGCGGAAAGACCACGATTGCAAGACTTCTGTCGGAGATGCTCGATGAACCGCTCATCGATCTGGATACGGAGATCGAGCAGCGCGTCAAAACGACGATCGAAGATATCTTTGCCGTGCGCGGCGAGGAGGCGTTCCGGGATATCGAAACGAGGATCCTCAAGGAGATTGCATCCGCAGACCGTCTGCCCTTTATCCTGTCCACCGGCGGCGGAGTGCCGCTCAGGGAGGAAAACCGCAAGACCCTGCGCGAGACAGGCACGGTCGTCTATCTGAAGACCTCGCCGGAGGTGGTATACCAGCGTACCCTGGGGGATGATTCGAGGCCCCTGTTACAGACAGACAATCCGCTTGAGACGATCATCGCCATGGAAAAGGAAAGAGACGCCTGTTACCGGTCGGCGGCGGATGTGACGATCGTGACGGATACGTACAGTCCGGAGGAAGTGGCGGACCGGATTATCAAAAAGGTGTTTTCCTCATGAAGCTGCTTGTCATCAACGGTCCCAATCTCAACTTTTTAGGCATCCGTGAGCCAGAGGTTTACGGGAAGGAGGATTACGCGTCGCTCGTGAAGATGATCGAGCGCCACGCGGCGGAACAGGGGCACAGCGTGACGGTGTTCCAGTCCAATCACGAGGGTGCGATCATCGACCGGATCCAGGAGGCATACCGGGACGGCACGGAAGGAATCGTCATCAATCCCGGCGCCTATACGCATACCAGCTATGCGATTCATGATGCGCTCAAAAGCGTTGCCGCCATCCGCAAGGCGGAGGTGCATATCTCCGATATTTCCGCAAGGGAGCCCTTCCGGAAAGAGAGCGTGACGGCAGCCGCGTGCGATACGATGATTGCGGGAAAGGGACTGGCCGGATATCTCGAGGCAATGGATTATCTTACGGCATGAAGGAACCCGAAGAGATCAGGAAAGGCGTCAGAAGGCAGTTTATCACGATGATGGCGGTATGCAGTGCCGGCACGCTGGTTTTGTGTCTGTGCGCATCCTATGTCATGCTGCGGTATGTGCAGCCCGGCTCACCCGACGAGGTGCTGCGGGCCAACCGGCGGGTGATACTGCTGTTGTATCTGATTGTCTTTGCCTGTGTTGCGGTTTCTTTTCTCGGTGCGTATCTGTATGTGATGCGCTCCTATACGCAGGCGCACGCCAAGCTTTTGGAGGAGGAGAAGCAGCGCAGACAGCTCGAGGTGATCAAGCAGCGTTTTTTCATCGCCATCTCGCATGAGCTGAAGACACCGCTTTCGATCATCCGCGGCTACGCAGAAGGGCTCAAGGACCACATCGTCGATGACGAGGCGGGCAGACAGGAGTATGCGGAGATCATACTGGATGAGGCGACGCACATGAGCCGCATCGTCAACATGCTCAAATCCATCGGCGAGGTGGAATCGGGCGCGATCTCCATTTCGACGGAGAAAACGGAACTCATGGCGCTGATTCAGAATTTTTTGAAATCCGCCGATATATTAACGAAACAAAAAAGTGCGGTCGTGGAGTTCAAGGAGGGTGCGCCGTGCTACGTTTACGCGGATCCTTTTTATACGGTGGAGGTGCTGCGAAACTATTACAATAATGCGTTGCAGCATGTAGACGAAAGGCGGGAAATCCGGATCTGCGTGGAAAAAAACCATACGCCGGGAAAGGTCCGGGTGAGCGTATATAATACGGGAGAGCGGATTCCCGACGAGGCATTGCCCCAGATCTGGAATATGCTCTACACAACCCACGAGGTGCGCAGCCACAGCAACGGGGGTAACGGCGTGGGGCTTGCGATCGTCAGGGCGATACAAAAAAATATGAATGAAGCGTACGGTGTATACAATGAGACAGACGGCGTGACGTTTTATTTTGAATTGTCGTCGGCGGAGGATGACATATGAAAAAGAACAGCAAGGGTCTGCGCGTTGCGATCGTATCCGTGATTGCGTGTCTGCTTTGCGGATGCGGCGCCAAGTTTCCCGAAATGTCACAGCATGAATACGATCAGGTGGTCAATTATGCGGCTGGCTTTCTGATCCGCTACGCAAAGGGGTCCTATGACAAGCTGACCTATCTCGACCCGTCCTATACGCCGTCGTATCTGATGACGCAGGCGGGAACACCGGTCACTCCGGCAGAGACGCCGCAGGAGACAACGCCTCCCGCGACACAGGAGCCGGACACACAGACACCGCCCGAAGAACCTGTTCAAACGCCGCCCGAAGAGCCGGCCCAGGAGACGGGGGAGCCGGAACCGGCAGACGGGGAACCCGCGACCGAAACGCCCGGAGAGCAGGAACCGCCCGAGGAGGGCGGCACACAGACAACGGATGACGGCGGCTACGGGCAGTTTGCGACTGCCATCGAATCGAGCATATTGCAGTCGATCGCGCCCGGTATCGAGGTCGAGTATATGGGCTATTCCGTCAGAAATGCCTATCCCGACGCACAGGCGCAGGGCGCGGTGATTGCGGCGACGGGAGACAGACTGCTCATTGTCGATTTCCGTCTGCGCAACCTTACGGGAAATACGGTTTCCGTCAATACCGCCTTTATGGGACCGCAATACAAGCTGCTGATCAACGGGGATGTACAGGGTTTTACCTTGGTGACGATGATCGCCAATGACTTAAGCTCCCTGCTCACGGACATACCGGCGGGCAGCTACCTCGATGCGGTGCTTCTGATGGAGCTGCCGGAGGACCTCGCGAGGAATATCGATACGCTGTCACTGGTCATTCTGCAGGGAGGAAATACCCAGACGATTCATCTGGAATAGACTGCGGCGACGCTCTTCCCGTGTGCGAAAAAAATTCCTGAAATTTTTTTCAATTTGTTGTTGACACGTTAAATCTGCGGTGGTATAGTATTATACGCTGTCACCGCAGATTTTTTGTGTTTTTACTATACTTCATGTGTGACAGCAGACCATGCGCAGCATGAAAAATAAGCGCGAGTACCTTGAAAACTGAACAGTGATACAACCCTGAATCTTCGCGAAGGCAATGAGCCATGCGCAGGCGGAGAAAGACGCTCGATGGGTGCTTGCACACAAGAGAGCGGTTTTCGACGACTGCATAGGGCTACAGCCCGCGACCGAGGAAACGCCAAGCGTTTTCGAGGCCGGCGAATTGCCGAGCGAAGTCATATAGGCAAAACAAATCCTTGACAATTCCAAGGTAAATCCCATCGCGAGAGCGATGAAAGAATTTAAACGTGAGAG
>JAFSLV010000012.1 GCA_017448245.1 Lachnospiraceae bacterium
GACTACACAGGACGTGTGTCCATGAACATTCCGGCATTTTATGACGAACACGGATGTGAGGAATGCCGGAATGTGAAGGACTACACAGGACGTGTATCGGGCGGGGAAAGCGGCATTGCCTTACCACACGTTTTGGGATAAGATAAATAGGATGGGTGCAGGAGCGTTGACAAAGGATTTTCCCGATAAAAAGAGTATGCTAATGTATTTTTTGCGCGGCAGCAAACGGTATTTTGCGGCAGCGATGGTATCTTCCTGCGTTCTTGCGGCCCTGGAACTGATCAATCCGAGAGTCATCGGCATTACGGTCGATTCCGTCATCGGTGAGGAGCCCTTTGACCTTCCTTTGGCCGTACGAAGCATGATTGACAGGATCGGCGGCCGCGATTATCTGAGGAGTCATCTGTATGTGATCGCGCTCTTTGTCGTATGCTGTGCGTTTCTGAACGGCATCAGCCGCATCCTCTACCGCACGGGTGCGACAAAAGGCGCGGAGACACTGCTGCGCACCATGCGTAACGACCTCTATACACACATCATCCGTCTGCCGTTTTCCTGGCATGCCGCTCATCAGACGGGCGACATCATCCAGCGATGCACTTCGGATGTGGAAACCATCAAAAAATTTATCTCCGAGCAGTTTGTCGTTTTGCTCCGCATGCTGGTGTGGATTGTTTTTTCCGTCATCTTTATGTGGAGGATCCATACCGGGCTCACGGTGATCGTCCTTTTCTTTTTGCCTGTGATCATCACCAATTCGCTTATCTTTCACAAACATATCGCCGCCCGGTTCAGGGTGTCCGACGAAGAGGAGGGACGTCTTTCGGCGATTGCGCAGGAAAACCTGACCGGTGTCCGTGTCGTGCGCGCCTTCGGAAAAGAGCGGTACGAAAGAAAACGCTTTGAGACACAGAGCGGACGGCTCCATGCCGCGGATATCCGGCTGGGGCAGCTCTTTGTCACCTTCTGGTCGGTTTCCAGTTTCCTGTCCAGATTTCAGATGTTCCTGATCCTCCTCATCGGTGCGGTGTTTTGTGTGAGGGGATCGCTCACAAGCGGTCATTATCTGGAGTTTATCGGCTACAACGCGATGATTTCATGGCCGGTGCGGATGCTCGGCCGCATCATCTCCGAAATGAGCAAGGCCGGAGTTTCGATCGAACGTATCCGTTATATCATGAACGCAGGGGAGGAGAGTGCATTATACGGAGAAGACGAAGACTTCCCTGCGGGTGACATCACGTTTTCACATGTATCTTTTTCCTTTACGGGAGAAGGCCGTGTGCTTGATGATGTGTCCTTTACGGTCAGGCAGGGAGAAACGCTCGGCATTCTCGGTGCGACGGGCTCAGGCAAATCGACGCTCATGTATCTGATGACGAGACTCTACGATCTGGACGATGACGCACAAAAAACAGATGAAAAAAACATGGCCGGGCAGCCGCTTCGTTCCGGTATCATCACCGTCGGCGGAAAGGATATCCGTCAGATCCCGAGACATGCCGTGCGCAGAAGGATCGGGATGGTGCTGCAGGAACCGTATCTGTTTTCCCGGACGCTTGAAGAAAATCTCACCATCGCCAAAAGGGATGCGGACAAAAAGACCATACGCAATGCGGTCAAAACCGCGGCACTCAAGGAAACCATCGATCACTTCACGCACGGATACGACACGCTTGTGGGAGAACGCGGCGTGACGCTCTCGGGCGGGCAAAAGCAGCGTACCGCGATCGCACAGATGCTGATCAGGGAACCGGACATCATGATCTTTGACGATTCGCTTTCCGCCGTGGATGCGGAAACGGATCTGCAGATCAGAAACGCGCTGCTTGAAAACGCGGGCCGCGCCACCGTGATACTGATCTCGCACCGCTTAACGACCCTGATGCATGCGGATCATATCATCGTGCTCGATAAAGGAAGGATTGCGGAAGAGGGCACGCATGAAACGCTTTTGAAACGGCAGGGGATCTACCACAGGATCTATGAGTTGCAGACGGCGGGCGCTTCGGAATGAGCATGGAAGAAACAGGAAAGAAAGACCAGTCGCATATTTCTCTTCCGTACTACGGGATCCCCAGGCTCATCCCGTTTTTTAAGCCGTACAAAAAAACGCTTTTTGCCATGATGGTGCTCGGGCTTCTCAGTTCCCTGATCGACGCGGCATTTCCCCTTTTTAACCGTTATGCGCTCGACCACTTTGTTTTTCCTAAGACACTGCAGGGCGTGGTTCCCTTTATCATCGTATACATGATCACCGTAGTGCTCTTTGTTACGATCGATTATCTGACGCTGATCAGGGCCTGGCGGGTCGAGATCTCGATCAGCAGAGACATGAAGAATGCCGCATTCAATCATCTGCAGACGTTGTCCTTTTCCTATTTTAACCAGAACAATGTCGGCTATATCCATTCGCGCATCATGAGCGACACACAGCGCATCGGCGAGATCGTGTCCTGGCGGTTTATGGACGTCATCTGGCACGGCTCCTACCTGCTGTTCATGATCGTGATGATGCTGATCGTGGACATTAAGCTTGCCCTGTATATCATGCTGTTGATTCCCGTGACCGCCGTCATCGTGTTTTTCTTCCAGAAACGACTGATCGTCCTGCATCGTCTGATCCGCGAAATCAATTCCAGGATTACCGCGCTCTTTAACGAGGGCATCACCGGCGCCAAAACGATCAAGATTCTCGTGGCGGAAGAGACGATGGGAGAAGGCTTCCGGAAGGAAACGGATCTGATGCGGCGTACCGCCGTAAAAACCGGAAGGATGCATGCCTTTTTCATCGCGGGCGTCGCTTTTATGGGGAGCACGGCACTCTCGATCGTACTGATGTCGGGCGGGCATATGACAATCGAAGGAGCACTGAAGCTGTCCTCTTTGTCCGTCTTTATCACCTATGCGCTCAACATCATGGAACCCGTGCAGTTTCTGATCGAGACGCTCGCGCAGCTGGTACAGGCCCAGGTCAATATCGAGCGTATCACGAGACTCCTCCGTACGGAATCGGATGTTGCGGACACGCCGGAAGTGATTGAAAAATACGGGGACACCTTTTCCCCGAAAAAAGAAAACTGGGAGGATTTACACGGACACGTGACCTTTGAGGACGTGACCTTTATGTATCCGGACGGGGACGAAAATGTCCTTACGCATTTCAATCTCGACGTCCCAGAAGGGAAAAACATCGCCATCGTCGGGGAAACGGGCGCAGGCAAATCCACGCTCGTCAATCTTGTCTGCCGATTCTTTGAACCGACAAAGGGACGTATCCTGATCGACGGCAAGGACGCGAGAGAGCGTTCGCAGCTGTGGCTGCACTCACATATCGGCTATGTCCTGCAGACACCGCATCTGTTCTCGGGAACCGTGCGCGACAATCTGCGCTACGGCAAGGAGGATGCAACCGACGAGGAGATTCTTCTCGCCCTTCGTCTTGTAAGCGCGGAAGAAATCGTCACGTCCATGGAAAAGGGGCTCGATACGGAGGTGGGAGAGGGCGGCTCGTCCCTGTCCACCGGCGAAAAGCAGCTGCTGAGCTTTGCGCGGGCGCTGATTGCGGATCCGAAGATCCTCGTGCTCGACGAGGCGACGAGTTCCGTCGACACTGTCACCGAACGGCGCATTCAGGAAGCGATCCGGACCGTGATCAAAGGACGTACGTCCTTTGTCATCGCGCACCGCCTCTCCACGGTTGTCGATGCGGACGAGATCCTCGTGGTCCGGGACGGGAAGATCATTGAGCGGGGCAAGCACAGCGAATTGATGCGTATGCGCGGTTATTATCATACACTGTATACCAGACAATATGAGGAACTGGCGGTAAAGGAGGCGTTTCAATGAACAATATTCTGATGATCGGCATTGCGGGAGGCACGGGCAGCGGCAAGACGACGATTACGAGAAAGATCATGGAACGGTTCGGGGAAGAGGTCACCGTAATCAACCATGACAATTATTACAAGTCGCATCATGACCTGACCTATGAGGAACGTACCAAACTCAATTACGACCATCCGAACGCATTTGACACGGACATGATGGTCGATGACCTGCAAAAGATAAGGGACGGAAAGGAGATCGCGTGTCCGATCTATGACTATACCATCCATGACCGTTCGGAAAACACGCTGACGATCCGGCCTTCCAACATCGTCGTTATCGAAGGGATCCTGATCTTCCATGAAGAATCACTGCGCAGGCTGATGGATATCCGGCTCTTTGTCGACACCGATGCGGACGAGAGGATCCTGCGCAGGATCCTGCGTGACGTCAATGAGCGCGGCCGCACGCTCGATTCCGTCATCAACCAGTATCTGACGACCGTCAAGCCCATGCACGAGGCCTTTGTCGAACCCTCCAAGCGTTATGCGGATGTCATCATCCCCGTCGGAGGAGAAAACGAGGTCGCTCTCGACATGGTGCTCGGACGCATCGCCGCGCATCTGGCTTCGTAACAAAATGCCAAAAGGGACGGTTCTTGCTTCGCATGGGAGATGATTATATGCCGCCGGTATAATGTCCCCTTTGGCATAACAACAGGATATTGTGTGTAAATCCGTTTTTTTTGGCAAATCTTGTATTTTTCCGTGATATTTGATAAAATAGCAGGGCAAAACTACTTCATCAACAGGGAGAGGTCTTTTTTTCATGGCATCAAAACCGGAACAGCAGGCGTATAACGAGTCATCGATCACGGTACTCGAGGGGCTCGAAGCGGTCCGTATGCGGCCCGGCATGTACATCGGGAGCGTATCGACCAGGGGCTTGAATCATCTGATCTATGAAATCGTCGACAATGCCGTCGACGAGCATCTGGCGGGACATTGCTCGGAGGTTACGGTGACGCTCGAAGCGGACGGCTCTGCGACCATCGAGGACAACGGCCGCGGCATCCCGGTCGGCAAGCATCCGACCCAGGGGATCAGCGCCGCACGCGTCGTCTTTACGCTCCTGCACGCGGGCGGAAAGTTTGACAACGAGGCCTACAAGACCTCGGGCGGTCTGCACGGCGTGGGCTCCTCCGTCGTCAACGCGCTGTCCAGGAGGCTTACGGTACGCGTCTCCAGGGACGGACAGGTCTACGAGGACACCTATGAGCGAGGCAAACCTGTCACGCAGCTGACAAAGGAAGGTCTCCTTCCCGTCGTCGGCAAATCCAAAAAATCGGGCACCTGGGTCAATTTCACGCCTGATGACACGATCTTTGAAAAGACGCGTTTCCGTGAGGAGGATGTCAAAAACCGTCTCCATGAAACGGCCTACCTCAATCCGGAACTGACGCTTCACTTTGTCGACAAGCGCGGTGACGCGCCGGTGAAAGAAACCTTTCACGAACCGGACGGCATCGTCGGCTACTTAAAAGACCTCAACAAAACCAAGGACATCGTGACGGATCCCGTGTATTTCAAGGGTATGAGCGAGGGAATCGAGGTGGAATGCGCCTTCCAGTATGTCAATGAGTTTCATGAGGAGGTCCTTGGCTTTTGCAACAATATCTACAATGCGGAGGGCGGCACGCACCTGACGGGTTTTAAGACCGTCTTTACGACGATCCTCAACCAGTATGCCAGGCAGACCGGCGCCATCAAGGACAAGGACGCCAATTTTACGGGCGCCGACGTGCGCAACGGGATGACCGCGATCATCTCGATCAAGCATCCCGATCCCAGATTTGAAGGACAGACCAAAACCAAGCTCGACAACCAGGACGCGGCCAAGGTCGTCAGCAAGGTCTGCGGCGACGAGATCACGCGCTTCTTTGACCGCAACCTCGATACGGTCAAAAAGATCATTTCCTGTGCGGAAAAGGCGGCAAAGATAAGAAAGAGCGAAGAAAAGGCCAAGACCAATCTTTTGACCAAACAAAAATACAGCTTTGATTCCAACGGCAAGCTCGCGAACTGTATCTCCAAAGATGCCAAAAAATGCGAGATCTTTATCGTCGAGGGCGACTCCGCCGGCGGCAGCGCCAAGATGGGACGCGACCGCAATTTCCAGGCGATTTTGCCCATCCGCGGCAAGATCTTAAATGTCGAAAAAGCTTCGATCGACAAGGTCCTGGCCAATGCCGAAATCAAGACGATGATCAACGCCTTCGGCTGCGGCTTTTCCGAGGGATACGGCAACGATTTTGACATCTCGAAACTGCGCTATGACAAGATCATCATCATGGCGGACGCGGATGTGGACGGTTCGCATATCGCGACGCTTTTGCTGACGCTCTTTTACCGCTTTATGCCGGAACTCATCTACGAGGGGCATGTCTATATCGCGATGCCGCCTCTCTACAAGGCGATCCCCGGAAAAGGAGAGGAAGAGTATCTCTATGACGACGACGCGCTCGAAAAATACCGCAAAAAACACAAAGGCCCCTTTACCCTGCAGCGCTACAAGGGGCTTGGCGAGATGGACGCGGAGCAGCTGTGGGAGACGACGCTCGATCCGAAGCGCCGCATGATGAAAGCCGTCCGCATCGAGGATGCGCGAAGCGCCTCCCAGGTGACGGAACTGCTCATGGGCAGCGCCGTTCCCCCGCGCAGGGAATTTATCTACGCCAATGCCAAAGAAGCCCAAATCGATGCCTGAATACATCATACAAAAAGGAGAGGACTCATGAGACTCGTCAGAAAAGCCCCCTGCCCCGACCTTGCCGCACTCATTCCCGACAACGACTGCCGCTACATGGTGCTGACCAGGATCCTGCGCACACCGTGCCGGATGACGGTGACGGACGACTCAAACGTGATTCTGTGTCACTCGGCCTATCCGTATCCGATCTGGTACTGGTCCAAAGGAGAAGCTACCGACGAGGAGGTGGATGCGGTCTGGCAGCTGTTGCAGCCGGAAATCGGCAAATGGGATACCGTGACGGAAGCGGGGAATCCTTTTTCCGTCAATCTCCTCGAAGATGCCGCCATGCACATGATTGCCCATGCCAAAAAAGACAATGTGTCACTGCAGGTGACGAGACGCCTGAATGCGTATGAATGCAACGTTCTTGTCGCTCCGGAAAAGGAGGTCGGCGGATCCTTCCATATCTGCACGGAGGAGGACGTGGATGCCGCGGTGGAACTGCTCGAGAGATTCCATGAGGACACGGGACTTGACAAGGCGGACCGTACGATTTACCGGCAGAAAGCGGAGGTGCACATCTATGCGGGACGCCTCTTTTTCTGGAAAAACGAAGCGGGCGTGCCGGTCGCGATGTGTGCCGCCTCCGATAACGGCAACGGTTCGGAGGCGCTGACCAATGTGGTGACGATGCCCGAGCACCGGCGAAAGGGCTATGCGTCACATCTGGTTGCGACCGTTACGCAGCGCGTCCTCGACGGCGGTGAATGGGCCAATCTCTATGCGGACGCCGATTACCTGCCCTCGAACGCCTGCTATGAAAAGATCGGTTATATCCGTATGGGCACGATCTGCACCATCGGTCTTGTATAAAACAGCAAAGAGGTAAAACAACTTGATTCAGCACGAAAACAACATCATCCGCACCGAATATTCCGATGTCATGCGCAAGTCCTATATCGACTATGCGATGAGTGTCATCGTGTCGAGAGCCCTGCCCGATATAAGGGACGGCTTAAAGCCCGTACAACGACGTGTCCTGTATGACATGCACGAGCTGGGATTGCGCTATGACAGACCCTACCGCAAGAGTGCGCGTATCGTCGGCGATACGATGGGTAAATATCATCCGCATGGCGACTCCTCGATCTATGACGCGCTCGTCGTGATGGCACAGGATTTTAAAAAGGGTCTCACACTGGTCGACGGTCACGGCAACTTCGGCACCATCGAAGGCGACGAACAGGCCGCCATGCGCTATACCGAAGCACGTCTGCAAAAGGTGGCGCAGGAGCATTTCCTTGCGGATCTCGACAAGGATGTGGTGGATTTCAAACCCAATTTCGATGAAACGGAACGCGAACCGGAAGTGTTGCCGGTCCGGATTCCGCACTTTCTCGTCAACGGCTCCGAAGGGATTGCGGTCGGCATGGCGACGAGCACGCCCCCGCACAATCTCAAGGAGGTGCTCGACGCGGAGATCGCGCTGCTCGAGGATGCGACACTCACAAGCAAAAAGCTCATGAAATATATCAAGGGACCGGATTTCCCTTCCGGCGGCATCGTGATCAACAAGGACGAGCTGTTACAGATCTACGAGACGGGAGAGGGAAAGATACGGATCCGCGGACGCGTCACGACAGAAAAACTCAAAAACGGACACATCAATCTGATCGTGACGGAGGTGCCTTATACGATGATCGGTGCCGGCATCGGCAAATTCTGCGCGGATGTCGCGGCCCTGCAGGAAAACCGCATCACCACGGATGTGGTCGACATCTCCAATCAGACCTCCAAGGAGGGCGTGCGCATCGTCATCGAGCTCAAAAAGGATGCCGATGTCGACAATTTTACCAACCTTCTCTACAAGAAAACCAAGCTGGAGGACACCTTCGGCGTCAATATGCTGGCCATCCGCGACGGCCGTCCGGAGACCCTTGGCTTAAAGGAAATCCTTCAGGCCCATGTCGATTTCCTGATGGAGGTCGCAAGACGCAAATACACGACGCTCCTCGAAAAGGAGAGGGAAAAGAAGGAAGTCCAGGAGGGTCTGATCAAGGCCTGTAACGTCATCGATCTGATCATCGAGATCCTCCGCGGATCACAGACGAGGCAGATGGCAAAGGACTGTCTCGTCAAAGGAACGACCGCCGGCATCAGCTTCAAATCCCGTGAGTCAAAAGTCATGGCCGCACAGCTCCTCTTTACCGAAAAACAGGCGGACGCCATCCTCGACATGCGCCTCTACCGTCTGATCGGCCTCGAGATCGAAGCGCTCGTCAAACAACATGAGGAGACCTGCGCCAACATCTACCGGTACGAGGATATTCTGGAGGAGCGCACCAGCATGATCCGCGTGATCTCGGATGAACTGGCAGGTATCCGCAAGGAATACGGGAAAAAGCGGCTCACGGAAATCGGCAACTTTGAGGAGGCGGTATTTGAGGAAAAGAAGATCGAGGAGGCGGATGTCGCCTTCCTGATGGACCGCTTCGGTTATGCCAAAACCATCGATGTCGCCACCTACGAGAAAAACGCGGAAGCGGTCGCAAGCGACTTTAAATACGCCTTTGTCTGCAAAAACACCGGCAAGATCTGCGTCTTTACGGATACGGGGCAGCTCCATACCTTTAAATGCGCGGATCTGCCCGCCACAAAGCTCCGCGACAAGGGCGTGCCCGTCGACAATGTCTCCAATTATGATTCCTCCGCGGAACAGATCGTCGCGGTGCTGCCGCAATCCGCGCTCAATCTCTACCGGCTCGTCTTTGTCACGAAATTTGCCATGCTCAAAACCGTCGACGGCGGAGAGCTCGAGGTATCCCGGCATACGGTGGCGGCCACACAGCTTGCGCAGGGCGATGCGCTTGTCGGCGTATACGCGCTGACCACGCAAAAAACCATCGTCCTTGAATCCAACGACTCGTTTTACCTCCGTTTTGAGCTCTCGGAAATACCGGAAAAGAAAAAGAACGCGATCGGTGTGCGGGGCATGAAGCTGTCGTCTGCGGATTATGTGCGCGCCGTCTATCTGCTCGACGATGCGGATACCACGGTGGTCGAAACGTCCCGGGGCACTTCCCTGGCGCTCAATTCCCTTAAGATCACCGGCAGGGACCTGAAGGGGAGCAAAAAATAAGGTGCGCGTGATTGCCGGAGAGGCCAGACGCCTCAAGCTCGTTGCGCCTGCGGGAAACGATACCCGTCCCACGCAGGACATCATTAAGGAAACGCTCTTCAATATGATCCACCATGATCTGCCGGGAGCCGTCTTCTGCGACCTCTATGCGGGCAGCGGTGCGATCGGGATCGAAGCCCTGTCGCGCGGCGCTTCCTACGCGTATTTTGTGGAAAATGATACCAGGGCGCTGTCCTGCCTGCAAAAAAATCTGATCACCACGCGCATGACCGACCGTGCCTTTGTGTTACGCTCGGACGTCCCCTCCGGCGTTTCGAGACTGCGTGCGGAAGAAATCGATTTTGTCTACATGGACCCGCCCTATGACGCGGCGCTCTATGCGCCGACCCTGCGTGCGCTTTCTTCGCTTTCGTGTATCACCGGATATACCACCGTCATTGCGGAAAGCGGGATTTCCCTTGATTTTTCTTTTGCAAACGGCCTGGGATTTGACGTAATAAAAGAAAAACGCTATAAACATAATAAGCACGTTTTTTTACAGAGATCGGAGGGCGCATGAAGACGGCAATTTATCCCGGCAGCTTTGATCCCGTCACGTTCGGACATCTCGATATCATCCGCAGGGCCGCAAGGATGTTTCACCGTGTCACGGTGGTGGTCATGAACAATGCCTCCAAACATACGTTGTTTTCGGTGGATGAACGTGTTAAAATGTTGCAGAACGCGGTGAGCGAGATCAAAAACGTATCGGTGGACGCGCATGACTCGCTGCTCATCGATTATTGCAAGGAAAAGAGGGTCCGCATCGTTATCCGCGGACTGCGTGCGGTAACCGACTTTGAATACGAGTTGCAGATCGCACAGACCAACAAGGCGCTCTCACAGGGCAAGGTGGATACGGTCTTTCTGACCACCAGCCTCCGATATGCGTATGTGAGCAGTTCCATGGTCAAGGAAGTGGCACATTTCGGAGGAGATGTCTCAAAACTCGTACCCGAAGACATCGCACATGCCCTGTATCTGAAAAACAACACGCGCTGAAGTCCCGGTTGCGGATTGCGTTGTAAGGAGGCCCCATGAGCAAGTTGGAACATGTCATCGACGAAATCGAAGATTATCTTGACAGCTGTAAGTTTCAGGCGCTGTCCAAGTCCAGCATCATCGTCGACAAGAAGATTCTGGACGGGAAGCTCCGGGAGTTGCGCAATCTGATTCCCGACGAGATCAAAAAGTACCAGACGATCATCAACAACAAGGACGCGATTCTCGATGATGCCAGGCAAAAGGCGCATACGCTGATCGACGACGCGCAGATCCGCCGCAACGAACTGATCAACGAGCACGAGGTCATGCGGCAGGCTTACGAGCAGGCCGGAGAGGTCGTCAAAAGCGCCGCGGAGCAGGCAAGGGATCTGCTCGATGACGCGCAGCTCGAAGCCAACGGCATGAAAGAGGCGGCCGTCCAGTATACGGACCGTCTTCTGCAGAATGTCGAAAAGACCCTCAAGGCCTCGATCCAGGCGACCAATACGCAGATGGGACAGCTTCTGAAGGAATATGAGAGTCTGTCCGAGACGGTGTCCAAAAACCGCGCGGCACTCACCATGCCCGAGACCCTGGCCACGGACAAACGTCCTGCCGGATCCGGCGCGCCGGGCGGGAAGGACGCGGACGAAAAAGAAGAAGTCATCCCCAATACGAGGATCATCCGCAACGAACCGCAGAGTAAACCTCAGGAAAAGGAAGAACGCACCACCTCCTTTATCCCTTCGACCGCTTCCGCTCCCAAGTCCATGAAGATGGAAATGGAGAGAGAAAAGGATTCGGAAAGAGAGAAAGAAAAGAAACCGGTCAAGGACCGCTTTAAAGCGAGGGCGTAAACACCTTCATGAGCAGCATCAGACTTGACAGATATCTCGCGGATGTGCATGTCGGCAGCCGCAAAGAAATCAGGGAATATATCCGCGACGGACGTGTCCGTGTGGGGGACGAGGTCGTAACAAGGACCGAAACCCATGTGGACACGGAGGAGGACCGCATCACACTCGACGGTCAGTTGCTCGCATATTCCAAATACCGCTATTATATGCTGCACAAACCCGCGGGGGTCGTGACCGCCACCAGGGACGGTCTGTCCCGCACGGTGGTCGAACTGCTCAAAAATGTCCCCGTCCGGGGATTAAGCCCCGTCGGCCGTCTCGACAAGGATACGGAAGGGCTTCTCCTCCTGACGGATGACGGCGCGCTTTTGCACCGGCTCATTTCCCCCGGTTATCATGTGGAAAAGGTCTATGAAGCGCATCTGGACGAGCCGGTTACGGACGGGATGCTGCAGTGTCTTTCCGAAGGCGTGGACATCGGCGACGATACGAAGACCCTTCCCGCGACAGCCGTCAGGCTCGCACAGGACGAAGAAGGACGGGACGTGGTTGAGCTCACCATCCGCGAGGGACGTTTTCATCAGGTCAAGCGTATGTTTCACGCACTCGGCCGTGAGGTCGTATTTCTCAAACGCGTTGCCTTTGCGGGACTCGTCCTTGATCCGAATCTCAAGACCGGCGCGTACCGCACGCTTTCCTCCGCGGAGATTACGGCCTTAAAGGAAGTGCCCGACAAATCCGGGGAAACGCAAAAAGGCTGAGCATGCGTGCGCAAAAAGGGACCTTCGGCTATATCCGGACAGGGAGAAAACAGACGACGGCGGTGACGGCCGTATTGCTTTTTCTGACCCTGACTCTTTTTTTTACGGGACTGTTTCTCTACGGTTCGAACCGCTCTGTTTTTTCGATTCTTGCTGCCGTTATGGCATTGCCGACCGCGGTCAGTGCGGTCCGCTGTGTCATGTTTTACCGGGCCGTCCCCTGCAGCAGGGAGATGTATGAAAGGATCCGTGCGGTCAGCGGCGGGCTCTATTGTATGTATGATCTGTGCCTCACAAGCAAGGAGGCCAATTACAATATCGCATGCGCCTGCGTTCTTTTCGACCGTATTGCCTGTTTGACGGAGGACTCCGCACTGCGGATCGCGGATGCCGAAAAACACATCCGGCTGCAGATTGCGCTTTCCAAATATCACGACTGCTTCATCACCGTCACCGGGGACCCGGAGGTGTTTCTGACGCTGATCGAAGAAATGGAGGAGATCCGGAAAGAACGCGGTGCGGATCCTTATGCCGAGGAACAGGCCTGGGTTCCCGGCACGCGGCAGACCATGGCGGGCGTATTGAAATCCATCTCCCTGTAACGTGACATGAGAGAGCTGAAGATCGACGAAAAGACAAAAGACATGCGTCTCGACAAGGTCCTCCGCGGTTATCTCAAGTCCGCGGGGGAGGGCTTTGTGCAAAAGATGCTGCGCAAGAAAAACATCGTCGTCAACGGCAAAAAGCAGAGTGCCTCCTACCGTGTCAGGGAGGGCGATGTCATCACGCTGTGGCTTTCGGATGATACGATCCGTACCATGCAGGGCGGAGACGACGCGATTCTCGAAGGACTCGCCCGCTGCCGGCATGCCTATGACACCCTGCGGGGAGAGGACGATATCAAAATCGGCATCCTTCATGAGGATGAGGATGTTTTGTTATTGAACAAGCCGGTCGGCGTGCTCTCGCAGCGCGCCTTCGGCGCGGACGAGTCAGTCAACGAATGGGCGATCGGCTACCTCCTCCATACCGGTGCGGTCGATGAAGAAACACTGCGCATCTGTCGTCCCTCCGTCGCCAACCGGCTCGACCGCGGCACCTCCGGTCTGTTGATCTTTACCAGACATGTGACGGCCGCCCGCGAGGTCTCGGCGATGCTTTCGGAAAAACTGACGGAAAAACACTATCTCGCGGTAGTTTCGGGACATGCGCCCGGGACGGGTGCGTCTTCTGGCATCACCTATACGCGACTGGCCCTGTCCGACAAGGAGGATCTGTCGCTGCTGGATGTGACGCTGCTCGAAGGAAAGAAGCATCAGATCCGGCAATCGTTATCCGGCGCGGGTCTCCCCGTTGCGGGTGATACGCGTTACGGGAATACGCGCCTGAACCAACGGCTCCTTGATACCTTCGGGATCAACGCACAGCTGTTGCACGCAAGATCGGTCCGTTTTCCGGAGGCTCCTGCCTGCAGACTTTCCGGCATCGAAGGGCGCGCGTTTACGGCACCGCTTCCCGGTAAAATGCGCCGGATGATACAGCAGACCTTTGCACGAAGCATCGACTGACAAAAGAGGAAACAAACATGCCTACCTGGTCATCGCGCGGACTGCGCGGTTCCACGTTTGAAGAAATGATCAACCGGACCAATGATTTTTATCACGCGGAGGGGCTTGCGCTGATCCAGAAGGTGCCTACCCCCATCACGCCGATCAATATCGACAAGGCAACACGCCATATCACGCTTGCCTACTTCGACCAGAAATCGACGGTGGATTACATCGGCGCGGTACAGGGGATTCCGGTCTGTTTTGATGCCAAGGAATGTGCACAGGATACCTTTACGCTCGAAAATATCCACGCGCATCAGGTGGCCTTTATGCAGGCCTTTGAACGGCAGAAGGGCGTGGCGTTTATCCTGATCTGCTATACGGCAAGGGATGTTTTTTATTATCTGCCGGTGCGGGATCTGACGGTCTTCTGGGAGAGGGCGGAGAAAGGCGGACGCAAGAGCTTCCGTTATGACGAACTCGACGGGAAGTATTTCTTTACGGAAGGCGGAACAAGCGGTGCGATGGTGCCGTATCTGGACATGATCGAAAAGGACCTGGAATCCAGATAAGACGGTATTGACTTTAGCGTGGTAGAGTGATAAAGTATTGATTATGAAAAACGACCTTTTACACACACCCGACGGTGTCACGGATCTCTTCGGAGAGGAACTGAAAAAAAGACTCGCGGTACAGGAAACCATCCTGGGCGTCATGAGGGAGGCTTCGTATCAGGACATCAAGCCTCCGACGTTTGAGTATTTTGATGTCTTTCAGAAGAGCGTCAGCGCAACACCCGCACGCGATCTTTTCAAATTTTTTGACAAGGACGGCAATACGCTGGTGCTTCGTTCCGATTTTACGCCGCAGATCGCACGGTGCGTCAGCTCCCTCTTTCCCGGCTCCGTCGAGGGGGCGGTTCGTGTCTGCTATGCGGGAGATGTCTATCTCAACGCCTCCGATCTGCAGGGCAAAAGAAAGCAGACCACGCAGACGGGTCTGGAATTCTTCGGAGATGCTTCGGTTTCGGCAGACGCGGAGGTGATTTCTTTGCTGATCCGCACGCTCCTTGCGGCTGGGCTTGAGGAGCTGCAGGTCAGTATCGGCCATGCCGATTTTTTCCGCGGGATCTGCGAGGAGAGCGGTCTTGACCGTGAACAGGAAGCACTGATCCGCACACTGATTGCGGACCGCAATTACTTTGCGGCGGAAAAGCAGATGTTTGATCTGAAGATCCGGGACGAATACCGCGAGATGCTCCTTCGGATCTCCGATTTTGCGGGCGACCCTTCACAGCTCAAAACGGCAGGGAAGATCGCCGGGAACAGGAAGAGTCTCGATGCGATCGCACGTCTTTCGAGCGTATACGAGGCACTTGCCGGAAGCGGGCTGCATCGCTACGTTTCCTTTGACCTCGGAATGCTCAGCCGCTATGACTATTATACGGGCGTGACATTTGAGGCCTACACCTACGGGGTGGGGGATGCGATCGCCAAGGGCGGTCGCTATGATGATCTGCTCGGACACTTCGGAAAGGACGCGCCCGCAACCGGCTTTGCGATCACGCTCGATGATCTGATGACGGCACTTGCGCGCAGGGGTCACGTATGAAAGAATATCTGACGGTGGCACTGACCAAGGGAAGACTCGTATCCGATGCGCTTTCTCTGCTCGAAAAGGCAGGATGCGCGGAGAAGGGGATTTTCGACCGGAACAGCCGCAAGCTCATCTTCACGGACGAAACGCATAAAATGCGCTTTTTCCTTTCCAAGGCGCAGGATGTGCCGACCTATGTCGAAGCGGGCGCCGCGGATCTCGGCGTCGTCGGCGCGGATACGGTCCTCGAGGAAAAACGGCGTGTTTACGAGGTTCTGGATCTGAGATTCGGCGCGTGCCGGATGTGTGTCTGCGGCGCGCCATCCGCCAAAAAGCTCCTCGACGCGCGCTCGATAGTCCGTGTCGCGACCAAGTATCCCGCCATTGCGCGCGAATACTTTTACAACGAAAGACAGCAGACCGTGGACATCATCAAACTCAACGGTTCGGTGGAGCTCGGTCCCATGGTGTCTCTCTCGGACGTGATCGTCGATATCGTGGAGACGGGTACCACCCTGAAGGAAAACGGACTGGAGGTTTTGGCAGAGATCTGCCCGCTGTCCGCAAGGCTGATCGTCAATCAGGTCAGCATGCAGATGGAAACGGAGCGGATCCGCTCGCTGATCGGCAGGCTCAAGGAACAGGTGGAAGCCGATGATTGACATCACCGCACTGAACCGCACAACAAAAGAACGCTTTCTGCTCTCGATGCGCCGGCGCTCGACGCAGGGGTATCCCGCAGAGGAGGAGGCCGTAAGGAGGATCATCGACGACGTCTTAAAAAACGGGGACGAAGCGCTTTTTAACTATGCGCTGCAATATGACGGATGCGTCCTGACACCGGACAATCTCAGGATCACGAAGGAACAGATAAAAGACGCCTACCGTCTGCTCGATCCGGTGCTTGTCGACGTGATGAAGGAGAGTGCGGACAATATCCGCCGCTTTCACGAAAAGCAGCGCCGCACCGGATTTGACGATACTTCGCGTGAAGGCATCCGTCTCGGACAGCGGATCACGCCCTTGGAGATCGCGGGCGTCTATGTGCCCGGCGGGAAAGCAGCCTACCCCTCCAGCGTCCTGATGAATGTCATTCCCGCCTCGGTCGCGGGCGTTACGCGGATCCTCATGACAACCCCCGCATCCGGAAAGGCGGAGTCGGAAGGGACCGTGGCCGGCGTCAGCGCGGCGACGATTGTCGCTGCGGATATTGCGGGCGTCACGGAGATCCTCCGTGTCGGCGGCGCGCACGCGATCGCCGCCATGGCCTTTGGTACGGCGTCCGTCCCCCGGGTCGACAAGATCACGGGCCCGGGCAATATCTATGTCGCGCTTGCCAAGAAGGCGGTATTCGGCCATGTCTCGATCGATTCGATCGCCGGCCCGAGCGAGGTGCTCGTGCTTGCGGACGATACGGCGGACGCGCGGTTTGTGGCGGCGGACATGATGGCGCAGGCGGAGCATGACGAAAAAGCATCCGCCATTCTGATCACCACCAGCATGCGCCTGGCAAAGGACGTCCAAAAGGAGCTCACCGTACAGATCGAAGGACTCTCCAGAAAAGAGATCATTTCGAAGTCCCTGAACGATTACGGCGCGATCTTCGTTGCGGAAACCATGGAGGAGGCCATCGGATGCGCAAATGAAATCGCCTCGGAACATCTCGAGATCCTGACCGCGGATCCGGAAAAGACAATGGAAGAGGTGCGGCATGCCGGCGCCGTCTTCCTCGGTCCGTATTCTCCGGAGCCGCTTGGCGATTATTATGCCGGTCCCAACCATATCCTGCCGACCAACCGGACGGCCAGATTTTTTTCCGCGCTCGGGGTCGACGATTTTATCAAGAAGACAAGCGTGATCCGATACGAAAAAGAGCAGCTGCTTGCCGCATCGGACCGGATCATCCGCTTTGCGGAAGAAGAAGGACTCACCGCGCATGCCCGGGCGATCGCCCTGCGCGCGGAAGAGACGTAAGGCAACGACAGCGCTTTCATCAACGGCGAAAGGAGTTCACCATGCGTAAAAGAACTGCCACGGTGCAAAGGAAGACCACGGAAACGGACATCACCGTCAAAATCGATCTCGACGGCACGGGCGAAAAGAGAAAGATAGCGACCGGCATCGGTTTCTTTGACCATATGCTGGACGCGTTTGCCAGACACGGATATTTTGATCTCGAGGTACGTGCAAAGGGAGATCTGCACATCGACGCGCATCATACGGTCGAGGATACGGGCATCGTTCTCGGGGAAGCGATCCGCAAGGCGCTCGGTGACAAAAAAGGCATCCGCCGCTATGGGTCAATGCTGTTGCCCATGGATGAAACACTGGCTCTGTGCGCCGTTGATCTGTGCGGGAGGCCGTACTTCCAAATGGATGCCGCCTTTCATGCTCAAAAAGTCGGGGAATTTGATACGGAGCTTGTGCGGGAATTCTTCCATGCGGTATCCTGTTCCGCGATGATGAATCTCCACCTGAAGATCATGAACGATGCGCCCGGAAATACCCATCACGGGATCGAGGCACTGTTCAAGGCCTTTGCGCGCGCGCTCGATGACGCCACGCAGACCGATCCGCGCATCAACTCCGTCCCCAGCACCAAGGGCACCCTGTAGACACACGTAAGGAATCCGATCGTATGGAACAAAAACGTATCGCACAACTGTATCTGAAAGAAGACGGACTCGTACCCGGCGCCGCGGATCCTTCTTCTCCCGCGCAGGATGCGGCAAGCCTCGTACACGGCCTTGCAAAGGAAGGCTATGATGCGCTGCTCCTTAAGGATCTCACCGATGCCCGCAACGACGAAACGCACGGACAAGCCATGCGGGTGCTGACCTCGGTTTGCGAAGAATGCGGTCTCTTTATCGCCGCCGGATTTAACGTGACACGTACGGAAGACGTCAAAAAGATCCTCTATGCAGGCGCAGACGCGGCGGTCATCCTGACCGGCAAAGAGACTTCGGAGGATGCTGCCGCAAGACAGGCGCTGATCGAAGAGTCGGTTTCACGCTTCGGCAGGGAAAGCATCCTTTCGGGCGGAGACGATCAGGCCGTAGTTGACGCCGTATTGTCCGCGCTTGAGGCGCGCCGTTTGTCTTTTTCCGCTGCGTTTTCCGGTCTGAAAAAGAACGAACAGGGACTTGTCCCGGCGATCGTCAGGGATGTTCGTGACGGCGAGGTACTGATGCTTGCCTATATGGACGAAGAAGCCTACGGGAAGACCTGTGAGACCGGCCGGATGCATTATTATTCCAGGGAAAGAAAAAAGCTCTGGATGAAGGGCGAGGAGAGCGGACACTTCCAGTACGTAAAGCGGATAAAGGCGGATTGCGATATGGATACGCTTCTTTGCGATGTACGACAGATCGGTGCCGCCTGTCATACCGGGAGCCGCAGCTGTTTTTTCAACGAAGTCTGTACGCTTCCCGTAAGGGATACAAAGCACACACATCCGCAGCAGATCCTCTCGGAGGTCTTTCGCGTCATCGTGGACAGGAAGGCACATCCGAAGGAAGGGTCTTATACCAATTATCTCTTTGACAAGGGGCTCGACAAGATCTTAAAAAAGCTCGGGGAGGAGTCCACCGAGATCGTGATTGCCGCCAAAAACGAATCCAAAGAAGAGCTCACCTACGAGATATCGGACTATCTCTATCATCTGATGGTGCTGATGAGCGAGAAAGAACTGACCTGGGAGGAAATCGCCGATGCACTGCGCCGCAGATGAGCATCTTGCGCTGACGGATGCCCAGCTTTTGTCCGTCGAGAAACCGGAGCGCTACATTGGCCACGAGGTGCATGCGGTCTACAAGGACGCCGGTGCGGTCGATGTGCGCTATTGCATCTGCTTTCCGGATGTCTATGATATTGGCATGAGCAATCTCGCCATCCAGATCATCTACGGGATGCTCAACGAACGGGACGATGTCTGGTGCGAAAGAGCCTGTGCGCCCTGGACCGATCTGGAGTGTCTGATGCGCAAAGAGCAGATTCCCCTCTTTGCGCTGGAATCACAGGACCCGTTACGGGAGTTTGATATTCTCGGCTTTACCCTGCAATATGAGCTGTGCTACACCAATGTGCTGCAGATGCTCGACCTTGCACGGATTCCGCTGTACGCAAAAGACCGTACGGATTGTGACCCGCTCATCATGGGCGGCGGGCCCTGTACCTACAATCCGGAACCCGTCGCCGACTTTTTTGATTTCTTTTACATCGGGGAAGCGGAGACCGGATTCCATGAAATGATCGATCTCTACAAGGAAGCCAAACGCGACGGACTCTCCAGAAGGGACTTTTTGCGAAGGGTTGCCCGTATGCCGGGGATCTATGTCCCCTCGCTCTATGACGTCACCTACCATGAGGACGGCACCGTTCGTGCCGTAACGCCCGCGGAGGAAGGCATCCCCGCCGTCATCGAAAAGGAACTGGTCAGAAATCTGTCGGACTGCTATTATCCGCTCAAGCCCGTTGTGCCCTTTATACGGGTCGCACAGGACCGCGTGACACTGGAGATTCTCAGAGGCTGCATCCGCGGTTGCCGTTTCTGCCAGGCGGGACAGCTCTATAAGCCCTTCCGGGAAAGAGACATCGAAGTCCTTATCCGGTGGGGAATTGCCATGCTCGAAAATACGGGTCATGAAGAGATCACGCTCAGTTCCCTGAGTTCGAGCGATTACTCCTCCCTGGCCGAGCTGGTGGAATGCCTGATTCCGTATTGCAACGAACATCACGTCAATATCTCGCTTCCGTCGTTGCGCATCGATGCCTTTTCCCTCGATGTCATGCGGCGCATCCAGGACATCAAAAAAAGCTCGCTCACCTTTGCGCCGGAAGCCGGCAGCCAGCGTCTGCGCAATGTGATCAACAAGGGACTGAGCGAAGATGATATCCTGCGCGGCGCAAGGGAAGCATTCCTCGGCGGCTGGAACAAGGTCAAGCTCTATTTTATGCTGGGCATTCCCACCGAGACGGAAGAAGACCTTGCCGGCATCGGGGATATCGCGGGAAAGATCTGCACGGAATATTTTGATCATGTGCCCAAAGAGGAGAGGGGCGGAAGGAGCGTCGAGGTGACCGCCAGTTCTTCCTTCTTTGTACCAAAGCCCTTTACCCCGTTTCAGTGGGCGGCGATGGACACGCGCGAGATGTATCAGGAAAAGGTGCGCATCGTCAAGCGTTCGATTGCCTCGCAGGTCAATCAGAAGCGGATCCGTTATACGTACCACATGAGTGACGCAAGCGTGCTCGAAGGCGTCTTTGCAAGAGGCGACCGGAGGCTTTCTTCCGCGGTGCTTTCGGCTTACCGCAAGGGTGCGGTGTACGATGCCTGGACCGAGCATTTTGACATGTCCAAATGGCTTTCGGCCTTTGAGGAATGCGGCATCGATCCCGCGTTTTACGCACACAGGGAGCGGCCCAAAGAAGAGGTCTTCCCCTGGGATCACATCCGCTGCGGTGTCGGCAAAGAATATCTCTACAGAGAGTGGGAACGCGCCAAAAGAGGACTGGAATCCGTCAACTGCCACGACGGATGCGTGCAGTGCGGCGCCGCCTTCTACCAAACCGGGTGCTGTGTCAGATGATCAGAGTCAGAATCAGATTTGAAAAAAAAGGACCGGTCCGTTTCATCGGGCATCTGGATGTCATGCGTTACTTCCAGAAGGTCATGCGCCGTGCCAAAATCGACATTGCGTATTCGGAAGGCTATTCGCCGCACCAGCTCATGAGCTTTGCGATGCCGCTGTCCGTGGGCGCGACGAGCGACGCGGAATATGCCGATCTGACGCTCCGTTCCTTTCCCGGAAGGACCATGGACGATCCGCCGCGGGAAGCACCGGATCTTTCGCTTCTGATCGCACGTCTCAACGACGTGATGCATGAGGGCATCACGGTGACGGATGCGTGCGTCCTCCCGGAAGGCGCAAAAAAGGCAATGACCGCCGTCTGCGCCTGCGGATGGCGCGTATCGTTCCGGCCGGATGTCCTTCGAAACGAGGATATCACGCTCCCCGCGGAAGGCAGCCTGCGTCAGGCATTTCTTGCTTTTTTAGACCGGCCGTCGATCCCCGCCCTCAAAAAAACCAAGGCGGGCGAAAAACAGATCGACCTCAGGCCGTTCATCTATGAGGCTGACTGCTCGGATGACGGCGTCTTTACGCTGCTTTTAAAGGCTGGCAGCGAAGACAATGTCAAACCCTCGCTTCTTCTGGGCGCCTTTCTCGGCAAAAATGAACTGCCTCCTGCGGCACTGGTCCTGCACCGGACGCAGATCTATCAGGCGCATCCCGAAAGAGAGCGCGTGATCCTGCCGCTGATCGCAGACCCCGCGGATGCGTCCTCGCTGAAAATGCTCCCCGCAACCGTCTGAGGGCGGTGCGCCGTTCTTCCTCTCCAAACTTGCTATTTCGGGCCGTTTATGGTACATTTAATCGTCGAAACGACGGATGGAGAAACGGTGATATGAAACGAGTGTTTGCGCTGTTTGTCACAGCGCTTCTTTTCACTACAGGGCTTTTTGCCTGCACGGGTGCGCGCAATCCGGGCACGATTGCCCTGTCTTCGGGAGAAGGGGATTCTTTGCCCAAGCCGGTGGAGGCCGTGCCGATCGCGCCCGTGGCCGATGACACGCCGGTAAAGGAGATTTCCCCCGTACGTCTCGTCTTTACACATGCGCTGACGGGAGATGCGGCGGATCTTTTGTATGCGCTGACACTTCGTTTTAACGAGGAAAATGTCTACGGCATCACCGTTGTCCTGCCGGAGGATCCGGACGATTCCGCAGACGGGACGGATGAGGAGACGGTCTTTGCGGCGGAAGAAGAAAACGATGACGGCTTTGATTCCCGTGCGGATATTCAGCTTCTTTTGCCTTCCGTGATGCTCGATCATCTCGAGGACATTACGATGCTGGACACCTATGCGCAGGAAGATACGTCTTTTTCCTACGACGACATCATCGCACCGTTCAGGGAGTATAACGAGAGCTTCCGCTGTATGGCGGGGCTTCCCTTTACGATGAGTACCGATGTCTATTATTACAACAAGAATCTCTTTGAGGATTATGAAATAACGCCGCCTTCCACCTGGCAGGAGCTGACCGCGGCCGGGTCCGTGGTGCTCGACCAACGGGATATCCCCGTCGTCGCCGTCAGGGGCGCCGGTACGTATTTCGAGATCATGTGCATCCAGAACGGCACACGCTTTGTGGACTCCGACGGGATTCATTTTGATGACGGCGCCGGAGCCGGCAAGGAGGCCGTACGGTTTTTGACCAATATGCACCGGCTGGGATACCTGCGACTGACCTATGAGGAGTCGGAGAGGGCATCGGATTTCAGGTCACAGCGCACCGCCGGCTTTATCGGCTCGTCGCTTGCCGCACCGGAGGTCTTTACGGCAGGCTTTGATGTCGGCGTGATTCCCCTTCCCGCCGGACGCGTGCAGGGGGCTTCTGCCGTCAGCGGCTCCTTTCTCGTCATAACGGCCGGGGACGGGAATGCGCGCATGGCCGCATGGGAATATCTCAAGTATCTGACCGGCACACACGTGAATGCCCTGTGGGCGGTCGGGACAGGTTATCTTCCGGTGCGCTACTCGGCCTTTGAAACACCGGAATACCGCTCGCTCATGGAGACGGATCCCGTTGCCAACGCCTGCCATGCGCAGATCGACGACATGTTTGTGCCTTACGATATCGAAAACGATCCGTATGCCGCGTCCCTCGCCCTGTGCCTTTCGCAGCAGCTGCTCAACGGCGCGGAGGCCGCGGAGGCCTATGACGCCCTGATCGACGAGGCATACAACTCCGCACCACAGAGGTAAAATGATGCAGATTCTGATAGTCAACGACGACGGGATTGATTCCCCTTTATTGCACCTGCTCACACGGCTGGCGAAGCCCTTCGGTGATGTCACCGTCGCTGCGCCCGTGGCACAGTGTTCCGCAATGAGCCAGCGTATCACGGTCTTCGGTGAACTTACCGTAAAACCCGTAAAGGATTATCCGGTGGAGGGCGTGCGCGCTTACAGCGTGGAAGGGACGCCCGCCGACTGCACCAAAATCGGCTGTTATTATCTGACGGACAAGACGCCGGACATTGTTTTTTCCGGCATCAATTACGGGGTCAATACCGGATACGATATCTGTTACTCGGGCACGGTATCCGCGGCGATCGAGGGAGCGATGCTGGGAATCCCGGCGATTGCCTATTCGACGGTACCGGATAAGGGTGTGGAAGTGATCGAAGCGTTTTTTCCGGAGATTACAAGGCATCTGATCGATACGCCTTTGCCCAAAGGTCATATATACAGCGTCAACTTCCCGGGCGGAAGCGCGGGCAACTGCAAGGGAATCCTTCATGACCGGATCCCGACGCAGCATGCCTATTATCAGGATTATTATGAGCGGACCGATCACGCGGACGGTTCCTTTACCCTGCGATGCGGTCCGATGCTGGCAGAAGGCGCGGACCCCGAGAGCGATCTGGAGGCAGTCAAAAACGGTTTTATCTCCGTCGGCATCCTCTACAATCCGGTGATGCATCCGAAGACGACGAAAGATTTGTAAGAACAGGAGACGACAGCCATGAAGGTATTTGAAGAATTACAGGCGCGCGGACTTCTTGCGCAGCTGACCGACGAAAAGGAAATCCGGGATCTGGTCAATGCGGGAGGCGCAACCTTTTATATCGGCTTTGATCCGACGGCGGACTCGCTGCATGTCGGACATTTTATGGCGCTTTGTCTGATGAAGCGTCTGCAGATGGCGGGCAACAAACCGATTGCCCTGGTCGGCGGCGGGACCGGCATGATCGGCGATCCTTCCGGCAGAACCGATCTGCGCAGCATGATGAGTGACGAAACCATTGCGCATAACTGTGACTGTTTCAGAAAACAGATGAGCCGGTTCATCGAGTTCGGGACGGAAGACGAGCTCAAAGGGGCAGGGAACAAGGCGCTCATGGTCAATAATGCGGACTGGCTGCGCGATCTCAATTATATCGAGTTTATCCGCGATATCGGCATTCATTTTTCCGTCAACCGGATGCTGGCCGCCGAATGCTACAAAAACCGGATGGAAAAGGGCCTGAGCTTTCTGGAATTCAATTACATGCTGATGCAGAGCTATGACTTTCTGATGCTCTACGAGAAGTACGGCTGCAACATGCAGTTCGGAGGAGACGACCAGTGGTCCAACATGCTCGGCGGCACTGAGCTCATCCGCAGAAAGCTCGGCAGGGACGCCTATGCGATGACGATCACGCTGCTGCTCAATTCCGAGGGCAACAAGATGGGCAAGACCGCCAAAGGTGCGGTGTGGCTCGATCCCGACAAGACAACGCCGTATGATTTTTACCAGTACTGGCGCAATGTCTCGGATGCGGACGTGATGAAATGTCTCAGGATGCTGACCTTCCTGCCCGTCGAGGAGATCGATGAGATGGAACACTGGGACGATACGCGTATCAACGAAAAGAAAGAGGTTCTTGCCAGAGAGCTGACTACGCTTGTGCACGGCGAAGAAGAGGCCAAAAAAGCGGAGTCCGGCGCCAGGGCGCTCTTTCAGGGCGGCGGCGACGATGCCTTTGTGCCGCAGGCCGTTTTGTCCGAACACGATCTGCGTGACGGCCTCATCGACATCGCACAGGTCCTTGTCTCCGCAGGCCTTTGTCCCTCGAAAGGAGAAGCGCGAAGGGCGGTCGAGCAGGGAGGCGTGAGTGTCGGCGACGAAAAGGTCACGGATGTGCACACCGTTTATGAACCGGCTTTCTTCCGGGACGGGGTGCTGGTGCGCAGAGGCAAGAAGGCCTTCCGCAAGGTCTTTTACGATGAACAAAAAGGATAAACCGACATGCCCGCACCGTCTTATCTCTACATCGGCGATCTGATGATCAAAATGCTCTCCGGGAGAACCGGTGAGATCAGCAGGGTACAGTACGCGGCGCAAAAGACATCCTGCTTTACGGATGTACCCCCGGAAGAAACGCAGCTTCCCCGTGCAAGCTGTGAGTCTCAGGGCGTCTCTTCCTCCTTGGCCTGCGATCTGATTGAGGCATTTTGCGCGGATGAAGAGAGTCATATGCACCGGCTGATGATTGTCAGAAACGGGACGGTCATCTGTGACTGCCCGTTTGCGCCGTATGAACCGTCGCTTACACATGCCACATATTCCCTTTGCAAGAGTATCACGGGAATGGCGATCGGTTTTTTGCTGCAGGAAGGAAAGCTGACACTGGATGCCAGGCTCGGTGAGTTTTTTACGCCGCAGCGCTCGGGTCTGGGACTTCTCCTCGGAAACAGCAAATATCCGACGCTCGATATCACGGTGCGGGATCTTTTGACCATGCAAAGCGGTGCCTCCTTTTCCGAATCCGGCGCCGTCAGCGGCAACAAATGGACGCAGAGATTTCTGGAATCGGGACTTACCTTTGCGCCGGGGACGCAATTTGCCTACAACAGCATGAACAGCTATATGCTGTCTGCCATCGTGACAAGGATTACGGAGCAGAGCATGTCCGAGTATCTCCTGCCCAGGCTGTTTCAGCCTCTCGGGATCGCAAGATACAAGTGGGAGCAGTCACCGGAAGACATCGACAAGGGCGGCTGGGGGATGTTTCTGCGTGCGGAGGACATGGCCAAGCTCGGCATCTTTTATCTGCAAAAGGGCGTCTGGAACGGAAAACAGCTCCTGTCGGCGGATTATGTGGAGGCGGCGGTTTCGCCGCAGGCCGACACCGGAAAGGAGCATGCGCAACGCTACGGCTATCATCTGTGGTGCACCGACGTGCGGCCCGGCGCCTATACCTTTAACGGCATGTTCGGACAGGATGTTTTTGTCTATCCCGATCTGAACATGCTGATCGTCACCAATGCAGGTAATAATGACATCTTTCAGGAAAACCGGATGGCGACCACGATCGGCGAACGGATGCGTACGGCGGATGACCTTGTGCGCAACGGGCCGTTGAAAGAAGATTATGATGCGCAGTTTCGTCTCGGGATGCTGCTTCGTAAGGTCTCAGGGCAACGACCCGTATCCCCCGCGATCAACGGCGGATGGTCACGCCGGCTGATCCCGGTGCGTATGGGCCGTGCCAAAAAAAAGCTTTCCGTTTCGTCCTTTTCCGGAAGGAAAGCGCGTGTTCCCAAAAAACGCACGCTTCCGTATGCGTATCTTGCGGGAGCCGTCTATGAGGTTTCCCCGGAAAACGCGGGGCTGATGCCTCTGTTCATGCAGGTCGTGCACAATAACTTTACCGACGGCATCACAAAAGTATCCTTTGATCTGTCGGAGGAGGGCGTGCTCGTGCTTTTTTTGTATGAGGGCGATGCGGTCCATGAGATTCCCGTAACGGAGGGCGCCGATTCGGCGCTGCTTGCGCTTGATTTTCACGGGGAGATCTATGCGGTAAAGAACCGCGCGCAGCGCAAAACAGATGCGGACGGGACATGCGTTCTCGAAAACCGGATTGCCTTTCTTGAGGATGCCTGTGTGCGCAATCTGCGGATACATCTGCCCGTCGAGGTACCCGATGAGGCACCGCAAACCCTCACAATCACCATGGACGAAACACCGGGGTCCGATCTTTTGATCCGGACCATCCGCCTCATGACGACGGATGCGCCGTCCCACGGACGTATCCTGTCGGCGCTTGAGAGTACGGGGATCACCGATACGCTCGCGGACAGAATGTCCGCACTGATCAAGCCGGAACTGCAGCTCAACAGAATCTGACGGAGTCGATACAACAAATGGAAACCTGGATTGTCATACTGGCCATATTTTCTTTTACCGTTGCAACCGCCATCATCGGAAGGAAACGGATGCGGGATGCGAGGCTTGCACTGAAAGCCAGGCTGCGCAAGCAGTACGGGATGAGTCCCAACAAAAAATACACACAGGAATCGGTGCGTCACATCCCCAAGTATTTTGAGGCGCACCGCTCAGAGGACGCACTCGACGATATCACCTGGAATGATCTGGCGATGGATGACGTCTATGCGCGCATCAATTACTGCCGGTCCGCGGCGGGAGAAGAGGTGCTCTATCATGTGCTCAGGCATCCGGTGGAAGACAGGGAGCCGGAGGCGTTTGAAAATAAAGTCTTGTTTTTCATGAAGGAACAGGATACGCGCGTCGATGCGCAGGTTCTGTTTGAAGGCATGAAGCAGCAGTCCTCCTACTCGATCTACGATCACCTCATGAGTCTGGACAAGGACAGGGACTGTTCTAATTTTTCACATTATGCGCCGCTCGTCATCATTGTCTTTCTGATCGGCGCCTGCTTTGTGCGCTTTACGATGTCCTTTGTGCTGCTGATCCTGATGATCATCTTCAATCTGCTGACGTATTACAGGGAAAAGGGGGAGCTGGATGCGTATCTTTCGACCTTCCAGAATGTGCTGCGGCTGATTTCCGGCGCGTCAGGCTTAAGTACGTTGTTGAAAAAAAGTCCGGGAAAGGAGCTCTTTGAGTCCGAGTGCAAAGAGATGGATGCGCGTGTCGATGCGATGAAGGTTTTTCGCGCGGGCAGTGCCATTGCGCTTTCCGGGAACCGTCAGACCGGCGGAAGCCCCCTGGACCTGATCCTCGATTATCTGCGGATTGCGACACATATCGATCTGATCTTTTTTAACCGGATGTATGTGCATCTGCTCCGGCACGTGGAGGATGTCGACCGGCTGGTGAGCGTGAGCGGTATGTGTGAGGTGTATCTGGCGGTTGCCTGCTACCGGGCCTCCCTGAAGGAGGCGTACTGCCTGCCGGAATTTACGGACGCGTCAGACGGACAGGCCTTCCTGCTCGAAGACGGATATCATCCGCTCCTGATGACACCCGTCGCAAATACGATCCGCTGCGAAAAAAACGTATTGATCACCGGCTCCAACGCCTCCGGCAAATCGACCTTTTTAAAGACCGCGGGAATTGCCGCCGTTATGGCACAGACGATCCGGACGGTATGCGCCTCCTCGTACCGTGCACCGCGCTACCGGATCTATTCCTCGATGGCACTCAATGACAATCTCCTCGAAGGGGATAGTTACTATATCGTTGAAATAAAATCGTTAAAACGTATATTGGATGCGGCCTCCTCCGACGGCCTGCGGGTACTTTGCTTTATCGACGAGGTGCTCCGGGGCACCAATACGCTCGAGCGGATTGCCGCGAGCGCACAAATCTTAAAACAATTTTGCAATCGCAATGTGCAGTGTTTTGCGGCAACGCATGACGGCGAGCTGACGGAGATCCTGAAAGGTCTCTATGACAATTATCATTTTGACGGCGAGATTACGGAGGGGGATGTTCGTTTTGATTATCGCCTGCGCGAAGGCATCGCCAAAACACGCAATGCGGTGCAACTCCTCAGAATGCTCGGCTATGACGCGTCGATCGTCGATGAGGCCGACGCAATGGCCGCACGATTTTTACAGACGGGAGAGTGGACATTATCCTGATTTTGTGTTAGTATCTTTTTTGTTCGTTAACGTGCCGAAGGCACGTTATCCGCGACAAGCGACTTGCGCTTGGCGCGGAAGAGGAGACGCAACAGAGCGTTGTGTGTAGTTTTGACGTGCCGAAGGCACGTTACCCGCGACAAGCGACTTGCGCTTGGCGCGGAAGAGGAGCCGTGACGAAGCGGTCGCGAGGGCTGAGTTTACGATGCCCGAGCAAGAGCGGAGTCCACGGCGACGAGGGGGCGTAGCTCAGCTGGGAGAGCACCACACTGGCAGTGTGGGGGTCATGGGTTCAAGTCCCACCGTCTCCACTCCCCGGGAAGCCTTGTAATAAAGGGTTCCCGGGGTTTTTCTTTTTTCCGGGATTTCCCGATTTTCCCCTAAAAAATGAAAAATGGTTGCAAATTGGTTGCAAATTGCCGGAATGGTTGTACCTGCCGGCCGCTGAAAACCGTCCGTTCCGGCACATATAGACTGAATTATATAAAATATGTTAAAATAATTCATTATGCTTTGTACTGCACACGGCAGGAAGGGGAGTGGAAAAACATTGGCAGCAAACAGTAAAACCGAACCGTACAATCCCGCGGAAATTGAAGCGAAGTGGCGTGATGCCTGGGAGAAGAATCCCGTCAATGTCAACGACGGCAAACGACCCAAATATTACTGTCTGGACATGTTCCCGTATCCTTCGGGCTCGGGACTGCATGTCGGGCACTGGAGAGGCTATGTGATCTCCGACGTCTGGAGCCGGTATCAGATGATGCACGGCAATCACTATGTCATACATCCGATGGGGTGGGACGCCTTCGGTCTCCCCGCGGAAAACTATGCGATCCAGCACGGCGTGCATCCGGCCATAACGACCCGGGAAAACGTCGACAACATCCGGAAGCAGATCCGGCAGATCGGCGCCATCTACGACTGGGACATGGAGGTCAATACGACCGATCCCGCGTATTTCAAATGGACGCAGTGGATCTTTGTGCAGCTGTTTAAAAAAGGCCTTGCCTATCAGAAGGAGATGCCGGTCAACTGGTGTCCCTCCTGTAAAACGGGGCTTGCCAACGAGGAGGTCGTCGACGGCAAGTGCGAACGCTGCCACAGCGAGGTCACCAAAAAGAATCTCAAGCAATGGATGCTCAAAATCACCGCCTATGCCGACCGGCTTCTTGAAGGTCTGAACGGGCTCGACTGGCCGGAAAAAGTCAAAAAGATGCAGACCGACTGGATCGGCAAGTCCTACGGCGCGGAGGTCGATTTTGAGATCGACTGGTCAGACGTGGGAGAGCCCGCGGACGGAAGGATCCGTATGCTGCGGGACCGGTATATCCGCGTATATACGACGCGGCCGGATACGCTGTACGGAGCGACCTTTATGGTACTGGCGCCGGAGCATGCGCTGGTTACGCAGCTCGCGACCGCGGAGCAGAAGGAAGCGGTCGATGCTTATGTAAGGCAGGCGATGAACAAGTCCAATGTCGACCGTCTGCAGGACAAGGAAAAAACCGGTGTTTTTACCGGTTCCTATGCGATCAATCCGCTCAACGGGGAACGGATCCCGATCTGGATTGCGGACTATGTGCTCGCCGATTACGGTACCGGCGCGATCATGTGCGTGCCGGCGCACGATGAGCGCGATTTTGCCTTTGCCAAAAAATTCGGTCTGAAAATCGTCCAGGTCATCGCAAAGGACGGCGAGGAGATTCCGGATATGCAGGAAGCCTATACGGAGGCCTCGGGCATCATGATCAACTCCGGTGAATGGAACGGCAGGGAGAGCGGAGAGCTCAAGCTTGCCGCCCCCGACGAAATCGAGAAAAAAGGGTTCGGGGAGAAGAAGGTCAATTACAAGCTGCGCGACTGGGTTTTTTCCCGTCAGCGCTACTGGGGCGAACCGATTCCGATCGTGCATTGCGACGACTGCGGCGCAGTGCCCGTCCCCGAGGAGGAACTGCCCCTGACGCTTCCCGAAGTCGAAAAGTACGAACCGACCGGCACGGGGGAAAGCCCGCTTGCCGCGATCGATGAATGGGTCAATACCACCTGCCCGCACTGCAAAAGAAAAGCAAAGCGGGAGACCAACACGATGCCGCAATGGGCGGGCAGCTCCTGGTACTTCCTGCGTTATGTCGACGTGCACAACGACAAGGAGCTCGTCTCAAAAGAAAAGGCGGATGCGTATCTTCCGGTCGACATGTACATCGGCGGCGTCGAGCATGCCGTGCTGCATCTTCTGTATGCGCGCTTCTGGACCAAGTTTTTGCATGACATCGGCGTGGTCTCATTTGACGAGCCTTTCAAAAAGCTCTTCAATCAGGGCATGATCACCGGAAAGAACGGTGTCAAGATGAGTAAGAGCCTCGGCAATGTCGTTTCCCCCGATGATCTGATCCGTGATTACGGATGTGACAGTCTGCGCATGTATGAACTGTTTGTGGGTCCGCCGGAGCTCGATTCCGAATGGGACGACAGGGGGATCGACGGTGTCTACCGTTTCCTTTCCCGTTTCTGGAGACTCGTGCATGAGAATAAGGACCGTGATGTCGAAGAGACGACGGAGCTGTTAAAGGTACGCCATCAGATGATCCATACGATCTCGACGCGCCTTGCACAGTTCAATCTCAATACCGTCATCTCCGGCTTTATGGAATACAACAACCGGCTCCTCGAGATGAGTGCCGAAGGCGGCGTGGACAAAGAGACGCTCCGGGTATTTGTGCGTCTGATCGCGCCCGTTGCGCCGCATATCGCGGAAGAGCTCTGGCAGCGCCTTGGCGAAACGGACTCCGTTTTCCACAGCTCCTGGCCCGAGGCCGATGCGTCGCTCATGCAGGAAAATACCGTGGAAATCGCGGTACAGGTAAGCGGCAGGGTCCGCGCAACGATCACGATCGATACGGACTGCGCAAAGGAGGATGCCGTTGCCAAAGCCAAAGAAGCACTGGGCGACAAGCTCTCCGGCACCATCGTAAAGGAGATCTATGTACCCGGCAAGATTGTCAACCTGGTGGTAAAACCATAAACCCTCAACAAGCAAAAAGGACTGCACTGGATGTATGTCCCCAAGATGACGGCATCTTTATCACGGGCACGGATGGAAAGGATGCCGGATTGGAAAGGAGCGTGACCCATGGCAAATCGTGTGTATAATTTTTCCGCAGGCCCCGCGATGCTTCCGGAACCCGTCTTACAAAAAGCGGCAGAGGAGATGCTCGATTTTCAGGGCAGCGGCATGTCCGTCAATGAGATCAGTCATCGATCAAAACTCTTTGAACAGGTGATACGGACGGCGGAGCAGGATCTGAAGGAGCTTTTGCGGATTCCCGGCAATTATCGGGTGCTCTTTTTGCAGGGCGGTGCCTCGCAGCAATTTGCCGCCGTTCCCATGAACCTGATGCGCCATAAAAAGGCGGCGCATATCATCACCGGGCAGTGGGCCAAGAAGGCCGCACAGGAAGCGGCTCTCTACGGCGAGGTCGCAAACATCGCGGATTCGTCCGACAAGACCTTTTCTTACATACCGGACTGCTCCGATCTCGACATCCCGGAGGATGCGGACTATGTCTACATCTGCGAAAACAACACGATCTACGGGACCAAATTTCATACGCTGCCAAATACAAAGGGACATGATCTCGTGGCGGATGTCTCCTCCTGCTTTTTGTCGGAGCCGGTCGATGTCTCTAAATACGCGGTGATGTACGGCGGAGTCCAGAAAAATATCGGCCCTGCGGGGCTCGTGATTTCAATCATCCGGGAGGATCTGATTACGGACGATGTGCTGCCGGGAACGCCCACGATGCTCAAATGGAAAACCCAGGCGGACAACGATTCGCTCTATAATACGCCCAACTGCTGGTCGATCTACATCTGCGGCCTCGTGTTCGGGTGGCTCAAGGAGATGGGCGGGCTGTCCGAGATGAAACGCCGAAACGAAGAAAAGGCCGCCATCCTCTACGACTATCTTGACAACAGCAAACTCTTTCGGGGGACCGTACGCAAGGAAGACCGCTCGCTGATGAACGTCCCGTTTGTGACGGACAGCGACGAGCTCAACGATCTCTTTGTCAAGGAGGCCGCTTCAGAAGGACTCGTCAGTCTGAAAGGACACCGCACCGTCGGCGGCATGCGGGCCTCGATCTATAATGCCATGCCGAAGGAGGGTGTCGAAAAGCTTGTAACGTTTATGGAGGATTTCGAAAAGAAGCACGCATAAAAAGGGGGTATCCGTATGTACCAGTATCATTGTCTCAACGCCATCGCCAGAGTCGGATTAAAGGGCTTTGGCAAGGAATACAAAGAAACCGATGACATCAGAAAAGCGGAAGCGGTGCTGGTGCGCAGTGCCAAAATGCACGACATGGATCTGCCCGAAAAGCTCCTTTGCATCGCACGTGCCGGTGCCGGCGTCAATAATATTCCCCTTGATACGTGCGCAAAAAAGGGAATCGTTGTCTTTAACACGCCGGGCGCCAATGCCAACGCCGTCATGGAGATGACGATCGCGTCGATGCTGCTTGCGAGCCGCGACATCATCGGCGGTGTGGAGTGGGTGCGTAAAAACGCGGGCGACCCCGAGATCGCACAGCTTACGGAAAAGACCAAGAAAAAGTTTGCCGGGACGGAGATTGCGGGCAAGCGTCTGGGGATCATCGGTCTCGGCGCGATCGGCGTACGGGTCGCCAATGCCGCGAGACATCTGGGGATGGAAGTATTGGGTTATGACCCGTATCTTTCCATCGATGCCGCGTGGAATCTCAGCCGTGATGTCAGGCATATCAATGACATTTCGGAGATCTATGCCAAATGCGATATCATCACCCTCCATATCCCGGCGACGGATGATACAAAGGGGATCATCGGCAAGGACGCCATCGCGAAGATGAAAAAGGGTGTCATCCTGATCAATCTGGCGCGGGATGTGCTCGTCAATGAAAAAGACCTGTTTCAGGGAATCGGCAGCGGCAAAATCGCACGCTATGTGACGGATTTTCCGACGCCCGCGGTTGCCGGTCACGATCACTGTCTCGTAATCCCGCACCTGGGCGCTTCCACGGAAGAGTCCGAAGACAACTGCGCGGTCATGGCCGTGCTCGAAACCAAAAACTATCTCGAAAACGGCAACATCAACAACTCGGTCAATTACCCCGCCTGTGACATGGGCGTCTGCGTCAAACCCCGCGTCGCGATCTTTCATGAAAACGCGCCGGGCATGCTCGGTCAGTTTACCAAGGCGATCGGGGACGGGGGACACAACATCTCCGATCTGTCCAATAAATCAAGAGGCGATGTCGCCTACACGCTGATCGATCTCGAAAAGGATATCGAGGACAAGCTGATTGCAAAGCTTGAAAAAATCAAGGGCGTTTTCCGCGTCAGAGTCGTCAGGAAAACCCTGAACGGCAAATAGGAGAGCTTCATATGCCTGATATCAGACCCTTCCGGGCCTTTCGCCCGAAAAAAGCAAAGACCGCTCAGATCGCCGCGCTTCCTTACGATGTCTACAGCCGCGAGGAAGCACGCGACTATGTAGAGGCACATCCCGGCTCCTTTCTTGAAATTGACCGGCCGGAAACCTTTTTTGACAGGGACCATGACATGTATGCGCCCGAGGTCTATCAAAAGGCGCACGACGAACTGTGGCAAAGGATCCGGGAAGGCGACTTTGTACAGGATGACGTGCCGTGTTATTACCTCTACGAGCAGACCTTTCTCGGTCGTACCCAGACGGGGATCGTGGCCGTGTCTTCCATTGATGATTATACAAACGGTATCATCAAAAAGCACGAAAACACACGGGAGGAAAAAGAACAGGACCGGATCCGGCACGTGGATGCGTGTGACGCGCAGACCGGACCGATCTTTTTGTGTTACCGGGCACGTGCGGACTTAAAGGAGCTGATACAAACGATCAGGCAGCGGGATGCGGAGGTCTCTTTTGACGGACCGGACGGCTCAGAAAACCGTATTTTCGTTGTGCGTAACCTGGAAGAGACAGACGTCATCCGCAGGGCTTTTTCTGAAACGGATGCCGTCTATATCGCGGACGGACACCACCGCTGTGCCTCGGCCGTCAAGGTCGGGCTGCAAAGAAGGCAGGCTCATCCGGATAAGGAAGAACAGGAAAGCGATCATTTCCTTTCCGTGCTGTTTGCGGATGACGAGCTGCAGATCCTTGATTATAACCGCGTGGTAAAGGATTTGAACGGAATGGACACGGAGTCCTTTCTGCAGCGTCTCGGGGCGGTCTGCGACATCCGGGCGACTGTCAAACCGAAGGACGAAGAGGATGCGTCCCTTCGTCCGAAGGAAAAGGGCACCATGTCGATGTTTCTGGACGGACAATGGTATGCTCTGCGCATACATGAGAATCTCAGAAGCGATGACCCGGTCCGCGGGCTCGATGCCTCCCTCCTGCAGGAGCACGTGCTCACCGCCATTCTCGGAATCGGTGACATCCGCACGGACAAGCGCATCGACTTTGTCGGCGGAATCCGCGGCTTAAAGGAGCTGGAGAGGCGATGCCGTACAGACTGCCGGGTTGCCTTTGCGCTGTATCCGACATCGATCGCGGAGCTCTTCCAAGTCGCTGACGCCGGGCTTTTGATGCCGCCGAAATCGACGTGGTTCGAGCCGAAGCTGTTGAGCGGACTGTTTATACATACGCTCACATAAGGGGGGATCGATATGAACAACAAACTCTACAAGCTGATGAACTGGCCGGAGATCGAAGAAATCGTATACTCCGACGGCTGCAATCCGCACCGCATCCTCGGGGCTCACAAGGTCTCGACCTCGCTTCTTGTCCAGGCCTTCCGGCCCGATGCCATGGAGATGCGCGTCATCGTCAACGCCAAGGGGGAAAAGTCTTATCCGATGGAGGTGGCGGACGAGGCGGGCTTTTTTGCCGCACTCATCCCGTACCAGAAGGATCTGACCGCTTATCAGTACGAACTGACGGATTATGAGGGAAATACCGTGCGGTTCAGGGATCCGTATGTCTTTCCCGCCGATGTCGGAAGAGAGGATGCGATCAAGCTCTCGGGAGGGGTTCATTATTCCGCCTATGAACGCCTCGGTGCACATGAAACGGTTTCAAACGGTGTGCGCGGCGTTAATTTTGCCGTATGGGTGCCGAATGTGGCACGCGTGTCGGTCGTCGGCGCCTTCAATTCCTTTGACGGCCGGATTCACCAGATGCGCATGAGCGATACCCGCGGCATTTTTGAGATCTTCATTCCGGAACTGAAGGCGGGAGAGGAGTATCTCTACGAAATCAAAACAAAGGAAGGCTTTATCTTCTTAAAGCCCGACCCGTATACCTTTGCATACGGTACGCCGCATGAAAATGTCCCGATGAGCATCGTGACCGCGCCGTTCACGTACGAATGGGACGACAGCCGTTTTATGAATGCGCGCAAAAAGAAAGACAAGAAACAGGCAAGGCTTGCGATCTGCGAACTCAATCCCGAACAGTTTGCATATGATCATCAGCTCGAACCTTCCTTTGACGCGATTACCATGCCGCTCGTTGCCTATCTGCAGGATGCCGGATTCAACGCGGTGGAGCTGATGCCCGCGATGGAACATCTGCCGGAGGATCCGTATGCGATCACCGGTTATTTTGCCTTGTCCGCAACGCTGGGGACGCCGGAATCCTTCTGCCGTCTCGTCGATGCGCTGCATGCCGCCAGGATCCGCGTACTGATGGATTTTCCCGCCACCTTCTTTGCGGGAGAAAACATGGCGCTTCGTCAGTTTAACGGCGCGGCGCTCTACGAATACGGAGACAGCAGGGGCTTACGGCCCGGGTCTCCCTATATTGTTTTTGATTACGGGCGCAAGGAGGTACAAAACTATCTGCTGTCCTGCGCCAAATACTGGCTCGACACCTTCCATCTGGACGGTCTGCGTCTCCCGGACATCTCCAAAATCCTGTATCTGGATTATGACCGGGCACCGGGCGAGTGGACCCCCAACATCTACGGTTCCAACGAAAACCTCGAGGCGGAGGAATTTGTCCGGGCGCTCAATTCCATGGCATACAAAAAAGACCCCGGCATCCTGATGATTACCAAAGAGACCGCCTGCTGGCCTTCCGTAACCGGTTCGCTTGCCGACGGCGGACTCGGCTTTGATTACAAATGGAGCAACGGATGGTCGAGAGACTTTTTCTCCTACATCGTCAACGATCCGATCTACCGGGCCCCGCACCACAACGAGCTTACTTTTTCCCTGATCTACCATTATTCGGAACGCTTTATCCTCGCCTTTTCCCACGAGGACATCGGCGGCCTCAAGCCCCTGCTTGAAATGATGCCGGGCGATGATGCCGCAAAGGCCGCAAACGCGCGACTTGCGCTTGCCTATCTCTATCTGCATCCCGGCCGGAAAATGGTCTATCGCGGCATCAGCGATTTTACCGGGGATGAAGGCAAGCGGATCGGGCGCCTCATCCGTGATCTCAACCGTCTCTATACCATGCATCCCGCGCTCTACGAAGCGGATGACCGGCCGGAGGGGTTTGAGTGGATCAATTCGATCGCCGCGGAGGCCTGTTTTATGTCCTTTTTGCGTGTGGCCCCCGGAAAAGAGCGTCTCGTCGTACTCATGAACATGGCAGGCATCGCACAGACCGTACGGATCGGTGTTCCGGAGGACGGCAAATATGAAGAGCTGCTCAATACGGATATGACCTCCTACGGCGGCAGCGGCCTGTGCTACAAAGATACCGTTTTAGAGCCCGTGCGCAGGGAATGTGACGGCAGACCCTACATGCTCGACGTGGAGATCGCACCGCTGTCCGTGATCGTTTTGTCCCATACGCCGTATACGGAAGAAGAAAACAGGATCCGTGAAATCCGTCACGCTTCGCATGACAAGATGGAAAAGGAGCAGGAGAAAAAGCGCAACACGATGGAAGAGGCGATGCGCAGGGAAGAGGAGAAGCTCTTAAAGGAGCTGCGCGAACGCTACGAAAAAGAAATCTCCGCACAGGAAAAAGCAATTGCCGAAAAGTATCATAAACAGGAGGAGATCAAAATCCAGAACATTCTCTCCGGCACCGCGCCCGCCAAGGCGTTAAAGAAGAAAAAGTGACGCAACCGAAGAAAAACGATATCGTCACTGTCGATATCTCGGATTTTTCAAGAGACGGAGAAGGCATCGGACACGTGGATGCCTTTCCCGTCTTTGTCAAAAATGCCGTCATCGGGGATAAGGTGCTTGCGCACATCACCGCCGTCAAAAAGAATCTCGCCTACGCTTACGTCGAAGAGATTCTGAAGCCTTCGCCCGACCGCGTGGAAAGCGCCTGTCCCGTCTCCGACAAGTGTGGCGGCTGCACGCTGCAAAATCTCGATTATCCCGCACAGATTGCATGGAAGGAGCGTTTTGTTCTCGAAACACTCCGGCGCATCGGACATTTTGAAAAGGAAGCGCTCCTTGCGGTTTCCGAGCCGATCGTTCCCGTGTCGGATCCCTTCCGCTACCGGAACAAGGCGCAGTTTCCCGCGGGAAAAGACGCGTCGGGACTTCCCGTGTTCGGCTTTTATGCCCCGCATTCCCACCGGATTGTCCCCGTCAGTGACTGCATCATCGGAGACGCGGTCAACAAACGGATTCTTGCGGCCGTCAAAGACGCGATGACCATCAGCGGCGTGGAGGCTTATGACGAAGAAACGGGCACGGGCTATGTGCGCCATGTGATCATCCGGCAAAACGGCACGGGCAGCAAAATCCTCGTCTGCATCGTCGTCAATGCCGAGGAGCCCCTTTCCAGATTCCGGGACGTACTGATCACGCAGTTTGCGGAAATAGACAAGATCGTTTCCGCCTCCTTCAACTATCAGACGGCACGATCCAACGTGATTCTCGGGAGCCGCACCGAATGCTTTTACGGGAAGGATTATATAGAGGACACATTGTCGGGACTGACCTTCAGGATCACGGCAGGCGCCTTTTACCAGGTCAACCATGAAATGGCGGAGCATCTCTATCAGACAGTTCTTTCCTGTCTGTCTCCCGAGGATCATGAAACGGTCTGGGATCTCTACTGCGGCACCGGCACCATTGCGCTGACCGTGGCCCGTTCCTTTGCGGGCCGGGTGATCGGCGTGGAGATTTCACCGGAAGCGATCCGCTGTGCCAAAGAAAACGCAAAGATCAACGGCATATCCAATGCGTCCTTTACGGACGGGGACGCCTCCCGTGTCCGTGCCGGCAACGTGACGGAGCTGCGCCTTACGGAAGAGGGAGACATCCTCCTTCCTTCCCCGGACGCCGTGATTGCGGACCCTCCGCGCAAGGGACTCGACGAGGCACTGATTCACGCAATCCTGCAGGCGCATCCCGACCGGATCGTCTATGTCAGCTGTGATCCCGCAACGCTTGCCAGAGATCTTTCCCGTCTGTGCGAAAACGGCTATGCGCTTGCCAGGATATGTCCGCATGACATGTTCCCGATGAGTGTCCACTGCGAAGTTGCGGTCCTTCTCAGACGCATCGAAAAAGTGCACTGATGGAAACAAAAAAACCATTTTTTGACAGCAATACAACAGATATCCTCAAGGGCATCGCACTGATTCTGATGCTGATCCATCATTTTTTTACATATCCTTCGTGGTGGGGCGAAGGGGTGTCTTATCCGCTGATCGCACAGGCCGCCCCCTATATCTGTGCACCGTTCAGGATCTGTGTGCCCGTCTTTTGCTTTCTCACCGGATATGTGTATTATTTTGCCAAAGAAAAAACCTTTATTTATTCTTTCAAAAAGATCGGATCCCTCCTCGTTTCTTACTGGATGGTGTTTTTTCCCGTCGCGCTCATTGCCGTCATCTTTGTGCCATACCGGTACAATCTCCGCGATTTTCTGACGGAGTGTATTGCGTTTTACTGTCCGACCATGCCGTTTTGCTGGTATGTCAATTTTTATCTGACCATGATGCTGCTCCTGCCGCTGCTTGTCCGGATTCTTACCCGTTCCGCTTTTTTCGATCTTGCGGTAACGGTGCTTCTGATTCCGTTTTTTGCGTCTCTTGCGGCGGACCCCTTTGTCGAAAACGAAATCGTCCTGCAACTCAGAGACAATATTACGGAATGGATGCCGGTTGCGCTTTCCGGCTATCTGTGCGCCGCCCGGGGTCTTTTTTTCCGGGCAAAGGATCTGGAATCAAAGATCCTTCGGAATAAGGCCGTCCGCGTACTGTTCTTTTTGCTTCTTGCGCTGAGTGCCGCCGCCGGAAGATTTGTTTTTCCGCATCTGCAGATCACGACACACCGGCTGCCCGTCTTTTTCATCACGGCGGATACCCTGTATGCGCCGCTCTTTGTCTACGCCGCAGTCCGCCTGGCCGGCCTGCTTCCCGTTCCGTTTGCGCACAGGGCCCTTGCGGTGACGGGCCGGTACTCGCTGTGGATGTGGTTTGTTTCCTGTGTCTTTTACGGCATCACGACACCTTTGTTCCAGCCGCTTTTGTACCTGCCGAAGAACCCCCTGCTTGTCCTGTTGTGGGGATACTTTTTATGTTTTGTGCCATCTTTGCTGCTGGAGAAGGAAAAAAGGCTTTTCTTTTCCCGAAAAATGTGGTAATCTATTGTTTGCCGCAAAAACGCGGAAAAAAAAGGGAGCATAGCTCAGCTGGGAGAGCGTCCGCTTGACGTGCGGGAGGTCATGGGTTCGAGCCCCATTGCGCCCAGATAAAAAGAGGTGGTCGGCGCCTCTTTTTTTCATATGAACGGTTGATGAAAGCCCGGACAGGACAGTATCCGCAAGGAGCATCTATGAAAACCAATACCGCCTTTCGCATCGCTTTGACGCTGATGCCGGTACTCATCACCGGCAGCTTACTCATAGCCTGCACCAAAAATACACCCCCGCAGACGGCACCCGTACAGGAGACGGATCCCGCCCCCGCGGCTGCCGCGCCTGCGGAGCCTGCGGAAGTACCGGAGGAAGAACCGGAAGAAGAAGCGACCCCTGTATGGAATATCAACGATACCGATCATCAGATGACACATCTGCCGTTTACGGTGGAAGTGATCCATGAAGAGACGCCCGTCGAACAGCCGGATCCGTCTGAGGATGAGGAGACCGCGGAAGAGACACCAGACGAAGCACGTCCCCAAACCGTCCTCACCACCTATTACCATCTTTTGTCGGAGAATCCTTCCGTACAGGCTTACTGCGACAAGGCGCTGCGCACCGTCCGTACACAGACGGACAAAACCGTGCCGCTCACGGTACGCCTTCTGATGCAGCGCGCGGATTCGAGGGTATTTGGTTTTGTCCAGTATGTGCCGGGTACGGACGAAACGGAGCCGTTGCTTTTTACGCACAATCTGGATCCGGAAACCGGTTCGGAGATTTTGCTGACCGACCTCGCGGATGACACGACCGCACTTGCCAAAGCGCTTGCCGGCGTGCTCATTGACACCTATGTAACCAACAATCCGGATCCCGACGCGGACAGGTATCTGCCTGACGAAGCAAGGCTTTTGCAGCGTATCGAAACACTCCTTGCGGAAGCTCAAAAAGCATCCGGTGACGCACAGCAAAAGGGTGCGGGATGCGCCTGGTCCCCCGTCTACTACGGCGTGCGTTTCTACTTCACGAAGGAAGCCTTGTGCGAAAGCAACGCCGGTGTGTTGTCATCCGTCCTGCAAACGGTCCCGGAAAGCGCCCCGGAGCTGTTTGAAGTGACCGTTCCGTATGACGCGAACGCGTATCTGTTCCGTGCGGAATACACGTTATTGCCAACAGAATACATCGCGCCGTTGCCCGAAGGTATGACCGTCACCCTGAGTGACGGCGGCCGGCCGGTCCTGCTTAGGGCAAGCGCCGAGCGCACCTGGGACGAAACAAAAGGAACCCGCGGTGCCGCGGCTTACAGCGGCGCTTATACACTCGATGCCGGTGAAGGGACCTCGGATTTTTCCGCACAGGGGATGGGTCGTTTTGACAAAACCGGCGTACGCTTTTATCTGGTAAAAACATCGGAGAACGTGTTCGTCTATGCCGATTTCGAAGAAAGCGTCCCGCAGGCGAAAGAGAGTGACATCCTGATCGTGCACCTCTTTGAAGACGGAGCCTTCCGTTTTGTCGGCATATCGGATGACATGCTCTTAAACGAGCTTGCGCCGCCGCTGGATCCCGCGCATTTCCTCACGGAGCGTCTCTATGACTTTCTGCCGGACGAAAGCGGAAGAGGGTTTGTGCATACACACGGCGTGCGCATCTGCTCTGCGGGCCCCACCGGCATCCCCGTATCCGACGATCCGTATTATGCGATTTTTGATCCGGCGGAGGCTGTTTACACCCTGCACCGGGATGTCACGCTGGACGTTTTGACATCGGAAGACCAGACGGTACCGACACCGACGCCGTTTCCCGCGGGCACGGTGCTCTCGATGTTCCGTTTCACGATGAACGTCTCCGCGGATTTCAGGACACAGGACGGTACCGTCATCCGGTTCTATGTCAACGGTGTGGACGGGATCGACAACATCGGCGGCCATGAGGTACGGGACGTACTCTACGGCGATTCGCAGGAGGAAGAATAATCCATTGGAAGAGACACATACGATACAGGATATCTATCAGAAAATAAACATCAGCCCCCGGATCGTCCGCTTCGGAGAGCAGGTGCTGGAAGGGCTGCAGTCCCGCTTTCTTTCGATCGCCGGGACCGCGGAATACAATTCGCTGAAGGTCCTTAACGCCTTTCATGCGGCGAAGGTGTCCGAGGCGCATCTGACCGGAACGACCGGCTACGGCTACGGTGACATCGGCAGGGATACGCTCGAAGAGGTCTATTCACATATCTTTGCAACGGAGGACGCGCTGGTACGGCCGCAGATCGCCAGCGGGACACATGCGCTGCAGATTGCCATGATGGGGATTCTGCGCCCGGGGGACATCCTGTATTCGCCGGCCGGCAAGCCCTACGATACCCTCGAGGAAGTGATCGGCATTCGTCCCTCCGACGGTTCGCTCAGGGAATTCGGGATCGGTTATCTCGAAACACCGCTCACCAAAGAAGGCCGCTTTGATTATCCCGCAATCGAAGAAGCGCTCGGGGAAAAGAGGATCCGTCTCGTCACCATCCAGCGTTCGAAGGGCTACCAGACGAGGCCGTCTTTTTCCGTGCGCAAGCTCGGAGAACTCATCGCGCACATAAAAAGACTCCGTGACGACGTCGTCATCATGGTCGACAATTGCTACGGCGAGTTCGTCGACCGGACGGAGCCTGCGGAAGCGGGTGCGGATCTCGTCGTCGGCTCGCTCATCAAGAACCCGGGCGGGGGACTTGCGCCTTCCGGCGGCTATATCTGCGGCAAAAAGGATCTCGTGGCGCGCGTCGCACACCGGCTCACGAGTCCGGGGCTCGGCAAAGAGGTCGGCGCATCGCTTACGGTGCTCAGGAGCTATTATCAGGGGCTCTTCCTTGCGCCTTCCGTCGTATCCAATGCCGTCAGGGGCGCCATCTTTGCGGCCGCGCTTTACGAGGAGCTGAATACGCGGCTGTCCCTGAATATCCTGCCGTATCCTTCATCGGACACGCCAAGGCATGACATCATCCAGGCGATCACCTTTCCGGATGCGCGTCTTTTGTCCCTGTTCTGCGAGGGCATCCAGCAGGCCTCCCCCGTTGATGCCCACGTGCGGCCACAAGCCTGGGCCATGCCCGGCTACGATGACGACGTCATCATGGCGGCCGGGACATTTATCTCCGGATCCTCGATCGAACTGTCCGCCGACGGCCCCGTAAGACCCCCCTATACCGTGTATTTTCAGGGTGGACTTACCTGGCCTCATGTCAAATACGGCATACTAAATACCGTTCAAAAATTGGCGGATTTTGGTATTTTTGACCCCAAATCTATACAGTAATTGTACTTTATGTTATTATATATGGCGCATAAATTAATGTAGGAGGTATCGCATTGAGCGCTAATATATTCGGCATTGACCTTGGTACCAGCAATATCAAGATCTATAACCGCATGACGGACGACGTCACCGTCGAGAAAAACCTGATTGCGATCCAGAATAAAACCAATATCTTTGCGTACGGAAACGCGGCCTACGAAATGTACGAAAAGGCGCCGGCCAATATCCGGATTTCTTTCCCGCTCAGTAACGGCGTCATTGCGGACATCGACAACATGCAGGCACTCGTCAAGCTCTTTATCAGCGACCAGATGCGCGGTGCCATGAAGCCGGTTGACTTTTACGTGGCACGTCCGACGGATGTTACGGATGTTGAAAAGCGCGCTTTTTATGACCTGATCCGTGAATCCGGACTCAAGGCCAAAAAGATCATGGTTGTCGAGAAATCCATCGCGGACGGCCTCGGCCTCAATGTGGATGTCATGAACAGTCAGGGCGTGCTCGTGGTCAATGTCGGATACGAGACGACGGAAATCTCGATCCTGTCCCTGCGCGGTATCGTGATTTCCAAGCTCATCAAGGTCGGCGGCAAGAAGTTTGACGATTCCATCCGCAACGTGATCCGTCGCGAATATTCGCTTACCATCGGACAAAAAACCGCCGAAAATGTCAAAATCGCACTGCGCGATCTGCAAAAGGACAATAAAAACGCCGTGGTATACGGGCGTGACATCGTCACGGGACTTCCCGTGGAGCGGGAGATTCCTACCGACATCATCAACAATGCGCTCGTGGAAAACTTTGACACGATACTCGATTCGATCCGTGCCACCCTGGAAAAAACACCGCCGGAGCTGGCGGCGGATATCTACAAGCACGGTCTGTATCTGACGGGCGGCGCCTCCCAGATCGCACATCTGGCGCAAAAGCTCTCCAACGGTGTCGGACTCAACGTCAATCTCGCAGAAAATCCGGTCTCTTCCGTTGCGCTCGGACTTGCCCGCATCATCAAGAACGAACAGTTCAAGGCACTGGCGTACGACATCGAGGAGATGGACAAATAACATGCATTCCGAATTACCCGTCAGGGGTGAAGAAAAGCTGCATATTCCCGGCAAGTTCCTGTTGCTGATCCTGACGGTGGTTTGCGCCGCGTTGATGATACTGACCTTTAACACAAGGATCTTTTCCGGGGTCTTCAATACCGTTGCGGGTATCATCGTGACCCCTTTTCAGAGAGGCGTGACCACGATTGCCGTCTGGATCGGGGATCAGGCGCAGCGTCTCGACAACATCTCCCGTCTGCAGGAGGAGGTCAGCGCCCTGCAGGAGCAGGTGGACACGCTCACGACCGATAATACGGCACTCCAGCAAAACCAGTACGAGCTTGCACAATTACGCATCCTCTACAATCTGGACGCGCAGTACGAGGATTATGTCAAGACGGGCGCGCGCATCATCGCCAAAGATGCCGGAAACTGGTTTCATTCGTTTATCATCGACAAGGGCTATAACGACGGACTCGCCATTGACATGAACGTTCTTGCGGGTTCCGGTCTGGTCGGACGCATCGTCGACATCGGTCCCGACTGGGCGCGCGTGCAGTCCGTGATTGCGGATAATTCCTCGATCAGCGGCATGGTGCTGTCCACGGCCGACAATCTGATCGTGGACGGGGATCTCGAGATGTACAACGAGGGGCTGATCCGCTTTTCGAAACTGACGGATAATGCGGGACGCGTGACGATCGGAGAGAAGATCGTCACCAGTAATGTCTCGGACAAGTATCTGCCGGGCATCCTGATCGGTTATATCACGACGATCGAAAACGATGCCAACAACCTGACCAAGTCGGGTACACTGACACCTGCCGTCGACTTTGAACACCTGGAGACGGTTCTGGTAATCATGGAAGTCAAGCAAACCGGAGACAGTAACTGACTTATGCTCAGACGTGTCATTATCACTGCAATCATGATGTTCGTGTGTTTTATCGCACAGACGTCGGTGTTCGGTGCGTTTTCCGTTACGTCATCGACACCCAATCTGATGATGATTCTCACCGTATCCTTTTCCCTGATGCGCGGCGACATCTGCGGCATGCTGGTCGGCTTTTCCGCAGGGCTTCTTACCGACATCTTTTACAGCGACCTGATCGGATTTTACGCCCTGCTGTATATGTATGCCGGTTATCTGTGCGGCAGATTCCACAAAAAGTTTTATCCGGAGAATCTGATCCTGCCGTTGTCCGTGATCACGCTGGCGGACTTCGCCTTCGGCATTGTGTCGTTTATCGCGCTGTTTGCGGTCAGGCAGAGGTTTCAGGTGCTGTATTATCTGACCGGGATCATTCTGCCGGAAGCGGTATATACACTGATCGTTGCGATCTTCCTGTATCCTTTGATTTTAAGGGTCAATACCTGGCTGGAAGATATCGAGCAGAGGAGTGCAAGGAAGTTTGTTTGAGGAGTTTCGGGAAGGCTTAAAAAAATTCATGACCTCGCGTGTCACGGTGCTTGCCGTGATACTTATTTTTTGTGCGACCGGCCTGATCTGGCGGCTCTTTGACCTGCAGCTCGTACACGGCAGCGAGTATCTCAATTCGTTCCAGCTCATGATCCGCAAGGAGCGCATTCTTCCCGGCGTCAGGGGCAATATCTATGACAGAAACGGCAATATCCTTGCCTACAACGAGCTGACGTACTCCGTGACCATCGAGGACGTGTTTGACAACGGACGCGGATGGAATCGCAATCTCAATAACAGCGTCAACCTGATGCTGGAGATTCTCGAGCGCAACGGGGAGCGGATCGAGGTTGACTTTCCCATAGACATCGACACGGGCGGCCGTTTTTACTTTACGCTCGAAGGCACGCAGCATCTGAGATTTCTTGCGGACCTCTATACGAGCGGACCGATCGAGGATCTGGAGTACCGCGACCGTATCAAGACGGCGGACGAGGTCATCAATGATCTCTCGGAACGCTTCGGCGTAGGAGACTATGCGGATCCGGAAGAGTCCTCCTCCTTTGTTCCCGGACTCGGTTATTCCGACGAACGGATGCTCAAGATCATCACCATCCGCTATGCGATGTCTCTTACCGGCTACCAAAAATACCTCGAAACCACCGTGGCCACCAATGTCAGCGACCATACCATCGCGGATATCCAGGAAAACAGCGCGGACATGCCGGGCGTATCCATTGCGGAATCAACGACCAGACGCTATGTGGACAGTGTCTACTTTTCCAACATCATCGGCTATACCGGCTCGGTCTCGGCGGAGGAGCTTGCGCTCCTGAGCGCGGAGGACCCCTCCTATGACATGAACGACATCGTCGGAAAGGCAGGCATCGAGCAGTCGATGGAAGGCGCGCTGTCCGGCAATAAGGGGTCGGAAACGATCTTTGTGGACAAAATGGGCAAGGTCATTGCCCAGGGCGAACACATCGATCCGCTGGCCGGTAATGACGTATATCTCACGATTGACAAGGATCTGCAGGAAGCGGCCTATGATCTTTTGGAGAGCCGCATCGCGGGCATCATCCTGCAACGACTGCGCAACCAGCGTTCCTACTGGCAAAACGTCCCGACACAGGAGCTGACGATACCGATCTATGATGTCTATTATGCGCTGTTCCGCAATTCCGTCATCGACATTTCCCGTTTTTCGCGCGCGGAAGCGGGAGAAACGGAACGGAAGGTCAACCAGTCCTTTACCTACAAGCTTGAAAATGTGTTACAGAGACTCGATGACGAATTCCGCATCACGCAGACCACGTATGACCGGCTGACGCTCGAATACCAGGTCTATCAGACCTTCATCACCACCATGTGGTATAACCAGGGGCTCCTCAATGCGGATCTGGTCGATACCTCGGACGAGACTTATATCGCCTGGACCACCGAAGAGGTGATTTCGCTTGCCGAATTCTTACGCTATTGCATAGCACAGAACTGGGTGGACGTGACACTGTTGCATCTGGAGGATCCGTACAGCGATGCGGATGCCGTCTACAATGCGGTGGTGGAATACACGATCGACCAGCTGTCCGACAACCGGGATTTTCAAAAACGTCTCTTCCGTTATCTGATCGACGACGACGTGGTCAGCGGGAGAGATGTCTGCAACCTTCTGCTCGAGCAGGGCGTTGTCACACTCGGCCCCGACGACCAGCAGATCTGGAACAATTACGGGATCGATGCTTATGCTTTTTTGCGGGACCGGATCGAAAAGCTCGAGCTCACACCGGCACAGCTTGCGCTGGACCCCTGCTCCGGCTCCATGGTAATCACGGATGTGCGGACGGGAGACGTGCTGGCGCTGGTTTCCTATCCCGGCTACGACAACAATCTGATCCAGAACCGCCGCTATTTTGCGCAGCTCAATAACGATCTCTCCAGGCCCTTGTACAATTACGCGACACAGCAGCGGACGGCGCCGGGCTCGACCTTCAAGCCGGTGGCCGCGACCGCGGGTCTCATCAACGGCGTGATCTCCACGACGTCGACCTATGTGTGCAAGGGCGAATTTGATCTCGTCACACCGTCTCCCCGCTGCTGGGTCTATCCCGGTGCGCACGGATCACTTGCGGTGCCGCTTGCGATCAAGCATTCCTGCAACGCGTTTTTCTTTAACGTCGGCTACGACCTGAGCGCACAGGGCGGTGTCTACAGCGACGATGCCGGCATCGAAAAGCTCCGGCAGGCAGCCGATATGTACGGACTGACCGCGACCACCGGGATCGAGATTCCGGAATCGGATCCCGTCGTTTCCACCAATGACGCCGTCCGAAGCGCGATCGGACAGGGCAATGTCGGTTACACAACCGTCGGCATGGCACGCTATGTGACGACGGTGGCCAATCGCGGTACCTGCTTCAACCTGACACTGATCGACAAGCTGACGGACCGTGAAGGCAATCTGATCTATGACAACGCGGCCACCGTACGCTCCACGATGGACATGGCGTCCTACTACTGGGATGCGATCCATCAGGGGATGCGCGGCGCCGCACAAAACCAGTCCTACTTTGATGAAGTCAATGTGCATATAGCGGGAAAAACGGGTACGGCGGAAGAGGTCAATACCCGCGGTGACCATGCGCTCTTTATCAGTTTTGCGCCGTATGAGAATCCCGAGATCTCGATCACGGTCCGTATTGCCTACGGTTACACCTCCGGCTATACCGCGCAGATTGCAAAAGACATGTATAAATATTACTATAATCCGGAAGACAGGGAGTCCGTGCTCGAGGGCACGGCCAGAGAACTGCTCAACCAGACCGTCAACGACTGAGGAGCCGTGGATTCATGCCCAAGCTGATGACGCTCGAAAAAAAGAATACGGCCTCGATCGGCTACAAGCTCCGCAATCTGGATTATCTCCTGATTGCCCTTGTCCTCGCGCTCAGCATATTCGGCGTGATCGCCGTATCCAGCGCGGATCCGTCCCTGCGAAGCAAGCAGATCACGGGCGTTCTCTTTTGCACGCTGCTCATGCTCGTCGCCTCGATGTTCAATTATCATTTTGTGCTCCGGTTCTGGTGGGCGGCCTATCTGCTGAATCTCGTGCTTTTGATTCTGGTGCTGATCCGCGGGCGCGAATCTCACGGTGCGGCCCGATGGCTCTATGTCGGCGGAATGAGCATACAGCCTTCGGAGCTTGCAAAAATCCTGTTGATTTTGTTTTATGCGCAGTTTATCATGAAGTACAGGGAAAAGATCAAGTCCTACGTGCTGTATCCCGTATGCCTCCTGCTGTTACTCATTCCTTTGTATCTGGTCTATGAACAGCCGGATCTTTCCACCTCCGTCATGCTGATCGTGATCTTTGCGATCATCCTGTATGCGGGCGGACTGGACGGCAAGATCGTCGGGGCGGCACTCCTGATTATCATTCCCGTGACGATTCTGATGGTTTATACGGCGGCTGCCTGGGACACGCATCCGATTCTCGACGCCTACCAGCAGAGGCGCATCAAGGCATGGCTGCATCCCGAGGATTATGCGATGGAAGAAGCGCTGCAGACGCTCAATTCGCTCATGGCGATCGGTTCGGGACAGTTGCGGGGAAAGGGCATCAATACCGGCGAGATCACCTCGGTGTTGAACGGCGGTTATATCTCCGAATCGGAAACCGATCTGATCTTTACCGTGATCGGAGAGGAGATGGGCTTTATCGGCGGTGTCTTTGTCATCCTTCTGGTGCTCGGCATCTGCATCAAATGTCTGATCATCGCAGGAAGATCCAAAGATCTTGCCGGCCGCATCATCGCCTCCGCCTGTGCCGGATGGATCGGCTTTCAGGGCTTTATCAATATCGGCGTTGCCACCGGTGTCGTACCCAACACCGGCATCCCGCTCCCCTTTGTTTCATCGGGGCTGACCTCCCTGATCTGTACCTTTGGCGCCATCGGCATCGTCCTCAACATCGGTCTGCAATCGAAAAGGAGGTACTGAAGCGACATGCGTATCGCACTCATCGCACACGATGACAAAAAAATGCTGATGCAGAATTTCTGCATTGCCTATCGCGCGATTTTAAGCCGCAATGACCTCTATGCCACCGGCACCACCGGCCGGCTGATCGAGGAGGTAACCAATCTTAACCTGCACAAATATCTGACGGGGCATCTGGGCGGAGAGCAGCAGATGGCTGCCGCCATCGAGCAGAACGGGATCGATCTGCTGATCTTTTTGCGCGATCCCGTCAACAACCGCACCCATGAGGTGGATGCGGCGCATCTCGTCAGACTGTGCGACATGCATAATATTCCCGTCGCCACCAATCTGGCGAGCGCGGAGCTGCTTTTGAAATCTCTCGACAGAGGAGACTTTGCCTGGCGTGAAATCTATCAGTAACCGTTTCAACATGCTGCTTCTTATCGTCATCTGTACGTCCATCCTTTCCGGCTGTGCGGGTAGCCGTTTTTCCTATCCTTATGACGCGGCCGCTGCCTCGGACAATCTGCGGCCTTCCGATGTTTTTCCCGCTTTTACCGAAGACTTTGCCGTGGCAGGCGCTCAGGATATCGCACTCGATGGGCTCTCGTTTGACGACCGTACCAGCGCCGGACTCTTTGCCGCGGGCAGCCGGCGCACACTGTATGCCAAAGACCTTCATACCCGCAGGGATCCCGCCTCATTAACCAAGGTCATGACGGCCATCGTCGCGCTCAAATACGGCTCGCTCGACCAGGTGCTGACCTCCTCTACCGACGAGTATATCGATGATCCGGAGGCACAGATGCTGACCATGCAGGCCGGTGAACAGATGACACTCAACCAGGCACTGCATTTTCTGCTTGTCTTTTCCGCCAATGATGTGGCAATGATGATCGCGGAGGCCATCAGCGGCGATGTGCCGCACTTTGTGGCGCTGATGAACGAAGAGGCGCTCCGGCTCGGCGCAACCAATACGCATTTCGCCAATCCGCACGGCCTGACGGAGGACGGACAGTATACCACCGCCTATGACATGTATCTGATCTTTCAGGAGGCGGTAAAGAGCGATGTTTTTTGCCAGATCATATCCATGCCATCGTACAAGACGCAGTATTACAGAAATGACGGGACACTCAAGGAGGTGGAGGTGCGCTCCACCAATGCGCTGATCCGGGAAAACAGCACGTATGTGCCCCCCGCAGGTGTTACCGTCGTCGGGGGAAAAACCGGCTCGACCGACGAGGCGGGGCAGTGCCTGATCCTCCTGTTCAAGGACTCCGGCGGTGTCCCTTATATTGCGGTATACATGCATGCCGCCGACATACAGGCTCTTTATGACGGTATGGGCGCACTGATGCTTGCGGCCCTCAGAAACGGAATAAATTAGGTTGTAAAACCGGAAGGTTTTGTCTATAATAGTAGTGACAATACGTGCGCCAAGGAGGATTCACGACATGGTTCAGTTAATTGTAGGGAAAAAGGGAAAGGGTAAGACCAAATGCCTGCTTGACCGGGTCAACAGCGAGGTGAAAGAAGCCCTCGGAAGTGTCGTATATCTCGACAAGAGCACCAAGCACATGTATGAGCTCAACAACAAGGTCCGGCTGATCGATGTTCCGGATTTCATGGTGGACAACGCGGACGAGTTTATCGGATTTGTATCCGGCATCATTTCCCAGGATCATGATCTTCAACAGATGTATCTGGACAGTTTCCTGAAAATCGCCTCTCTCGAGGGGCAGGACATCACCACCACCATCGAGCGTCTCGAAAAGCTCAGCGATAAATTTGACGTGGACTTTGTACTGAGCGTGTCCATGGATGAGCACGAGCTGCCCGAGGGGGTCCGGGACAAAGTACACGTGGCTCTCTGAGGACACGGATCAAACCGTTGGAACAGCGTAACAGAAACAAAATATCCGGATATCCGCGCAGTCTGAATCTGAATCTGGGTATGGTGATCTTTGCGGTGATCCTGGTATATGTCGTGATCTGCGTGATCGCTTATTTTAATGCGCGGCATATCGTCGGTTACGAAGTCAAAGAAGGGTCTCTTTCTTCCAATCACATCTACAATCATGCCTTTGTCGTGCGTTCCGAGGACGTGATCGAAGCGCGCGCCTCCGGCTACGTCAATTATTTTGCCGCGGAAGGCGCAAGGGTCGGTACCGGCGGTCTCGTCTATACGATCGACGGTGCGGGCGGACTGAAAGAACTGATGATGGCGGAAGGCACGGATACGATTTCGTTGTCTGCCTCCGACTATTCGGAGATCCGTTCCCAGATCGTGCAATTTGCCTCCTCCTTCCGTCCCCGTCAGTACAATACCGTCTATGATTTCAAATATGCGCTGCAGGGTACCGCGCAAAAGCTTACCAACGCACGGATTCTCGAAAGCATGGAGGCGCTCAACGATGCCCGCATCGAATCCATCGGTTATTACACCGCGCCCAAGAGCGGCGTGGTCGTCTACAGCGCGGACGGATACGAAACGCTTGCCAGGGAAGATGTGACGGCACAGATCATGGAAGAAAACAATTACGAACGCACGATGTTCCTCAACAATGCCCTGGTCCAGGAGGGCGATCCCGTATATAAGATCATCGATGACGAAAACTGGTGCGTAGTGATACAGACGGATGAGGAGACAGCAAAAGCCCTGGAAGCGGAAGAGTATGTCCGTATCCGCTTCCTCAAAAACCAGGATGAGTCCTGGGGCCGTGTCGAAACCTTTCTCAACCGGGACGGGGAACAGATGGTCGCGTTTTATTTTACCAATTCGATGATCACCTTCTGTACGGACCGGTATCTCGGCATCGAGCTTTTACTGCAGGAGCAGAAGGGGCTCAAGGTCCCCAATACCGCCATCGTCGAAAAAAACTTTTATCTGGTCGATACCGCCTATGTCACCACGGGAACCGACGGCTCCCGCGGCGTCATGCGGCGCACCTACACGGAGAACGGAGAGGAACAGGCCCTTTTCACCTCGACCCAGATCTATTATGAACAGGACGGCTCTTATTATATCGACATGTCCCAGCTTTCCCCCGGCGATCTTCTGTATAAGCCGGGCACGCAGGAAACCATGACGGTCGGCGCGCAGGCCACACTTACCGGCGTCTACAATATCAACAAGGGCTTTGCGGATTTCAGGCAGATCAGCGTGCTCTATGCCAATGACGAATACTCCATCGTCGAGTCCGGCACCATGTACGGACTCAGCGTATATGACCATATCGTGCTGGACGCTTCGACGGTCAGCGAGGACGAACTGATCTATGATTAAAAAACAGGTATTAAAATAACGAAAAAATATTGACAATATAGCGAAAAAAAAGCATAATAGATCTATATGGGTTCAGATATGTCCGGAAACGAGGCAGTTGTATGAGTGTAATGGATAAATTCTTAACAGCGATGAAGCTGAACGGCGAAGACGACGAGTACTTCGACGATGAAGAATATTATGACGAACGTGAAGAAGCCGCGATGCCCACACGCAAAGAATCCGCCAAGGCGGAACGTATGAGGGATCATGAGATGGCGCGCGAAAGGGAGAGAGACATGCAGCAGATGCCGATGCAACAGCCGATGCCGATGATGGAGGCCTCCGAGCGCCGCCAGAACAATAACGCTTCGATCAGACAGATGCCGCAAGGCCGTCAGAGAAAGGGGCCCGCTATGCAGCAGCAACACGGAATGGAAATCTGCGCGATCAAACCGACCTCCATGGAGGACACGCGGGAGGTCACGGATACATTACTCAAGAACAGAACGGTCGTTCTCAATCTCGAGGGCATCGACGTGGATGTGGCACAGCGCATCGTCGATTTTGTATCCGGTTCCTGCTATGCGATCAAGGGCAATCTGCAGAAGATTTCCCGTTATATCTTTATCATTACGCCGTCGAGCGTGGATATCTCCGGTGATTTCCAGGAGATGATCGGCGGCGCGTTTGGCAGCGCTTCTTCCGCTGACTGAACTTGACGATTCCGGTTACCTTTCAGGGCACACATGCATATGACGTCGTAATCGACGCCGGAGCGCTGTTTTCATATCTGAAAACAGCGTTTTTAGGCGGCGCGTTATCCGGTTTTCAAAACCGTCGCTTTCTCATTCTGACGGATGAGACGGTGGCCCCCCTGTATGCGGATGCCCTGCGCAAGGCGCTTGCTCCGTTTGCGAAAAGCACGGACTGCATGATCCTGCCCGCGGGAGAGCAGTACAAGACACTCGACGAGGTCAGGCGCGTGTATGATACGCTCATCCGCAAGTCCTTTGACCGAAAGGATCTGCTGTTTGCGCTCGGCGGCGGTGTCATTGGTGACATGACCGGTTTTATCGCCGCGACCTATCTGCGCGGGATTGCCTTTGTCCAGCTGCCGACGACACTGCTTTCCCAGACCGACGCTTCCGTCGGCGGCAAATGCGGCGTGGATTTTGACGGTTACAAAAACATGGTCGGCGCCTTCCATATGCCGCGTCTCGTGGTTATCCATCCGCAGGTATTACGCTCGCTTCCGGACAGGGAGTTTTGCTCGGGAATGGCGGAGGTCATCAAGCACGGACTCATCCGGGACAGGGATTATGCGGCACGTCTCCTTCGGGAAAAAGAACGCATCTTGCAAAAGGACCCGGATATCCTTGCCGGCGTGATCGCGCGCAGCGTCGAAATCAAGCGGGACATCGTGGAACATGATCCTCTCGAGCAGGGAGATCGTGCGCTTTTGAACTTCGGACACACGATAGGCCATGCGATCGAAAAAGCCTCCGGCTTTACCATGCTGCACGGAGAATGCGTCTCTCTCGGCTGTATGGCGGCTTCCTTTTTATCCGCAAAACGCGGCCTGCTCACGGAGGAAAAGGTGGCCTATATCCGCTCCCTGTTCGAAGCCTTTTTGCTTCCGGTCCGCTGTGAGCTCCCGTCTGACCCCCGCGCCATCCTGTCGCTGATCCGCTCCGACAAAAAGATGGATGCCGGGCAGATCCGTTTTGTACTGCTCAAAGATATCGGAGATGCCCTGATCGATTCGACGGTAACGAAAGAGGAGATGCTCGACGCGATCGGTACACTCCCGAAGACTGCCTCATGAATACAAAGATCCATTATCTGAAACATCTGCTTTTGACGATCCTGCTCGTTGCGCTCGACCAGTATACCAAGTCACTGGCGGTCGCGCATCTCAGGGGGAAGCCTTCCCATGTGCTGATGGAAGGCGTCCTGGAGCTGACCTATGTCGAAAATTTCGGTGCCGCTTTCGGCATCCTGCAGAACGCACAGGTGCTTTTTATACTCATCACCTGTGTGGCCGTCATTCTCATATGCTTTGTCCTGATTAAGATGCCCCTGACGCGCCGTATGGCGCCCGCGCATCTGTTACTGACACTGATCCTTGCGGGAGCCTGCGGCAATCTGATCGACCGGATCCGTACGGTCTATGTCGTGGATTTTATCTATTTTTCCCTGATCGATTTTCCCGTCTTTAATGTCGCGGATATCTGCGTGACAACGGCCTGTGTGCTGCTGATCATTCTGGGCATCGTCTATTTCCGCGAGGAGGATTTTGCCTTTCTGCAAAAGACGCCCGCGACTCCCGGGACGAAAGAGGATGCGGAATCCTCCGGCGGTTCAAAGGAGCACTGATGGAAGAGGAGCGGATTGCCTTTACGGTGGAGGATACACATACCGGACAGCGTCTGGATCAGACGCTTCTCTTTTATGCGGACAGGTATTCCAGAACCTTTTTGAACCGCTGCATCAAGGAGGGCTGTGTCCTTGTCAACGACCGTGTCTGCAAAAAGGCGGGGAGCCCCCTGAAGGAAGGCGACCGCATCGAGGCGCACATTCCCGTCCCCAAAGAACCGGATATTTTGCCGAAAGACATCCCCCTGGATGTCCTCTATGAGGATGCGGACGTCCTCATCGTCAACAAACCAAAGGGCATGGTCGTCCATCCGGCCGCGGGCCATACGGACGATACGCTTGTCAATGCGGTGATGGCGCACTGCGGGGATTCGCTGTCCGGTATCGGAGGAGTCTTACGGCCCGGCATCGTCCATCGCATCGACAAGGACACCACCGGGGCACTGCTCATCTGCAAAAACGACGCCGCACATGCTTCCATTGCCGCCCAGCTCAAGGCGCATACGACCGGACGCACCTATGCGGCCATCGTATACGGAATCATCAAAGAAGACGATCTGACGATTGATCTGCCCGTCGGCAGAAGCGAAAAGGACCGGAAAAAAATGGCGGTCGTCCGTGACCCGTCCAAAGGAAAACGCGCCGTGACCCATGTGCATGTGGAAAAGCGCTTTGAAAAGGACCGCCTCAGTTACGTGACCTGCCGACTCGAAACGGGGAGAACACACCAGATCCGCGTGCATCTTGCCCAGACCGGGCATCCGCTGCTCGGTGACAGCGTCTATGCCCCGGGCCGGAAATCGCCGTATCCCGGCCTGCAGGGACAGTGTCTCCATGCGCAGACCTTGTCCTTTACACATCCCGTAAGCGACAGGAGAATCGACATCACGGCGCCATTGCCGGACTATTTTTTGGATCTTCTCGATAAAATGAAGTAGCGCCGAATCGCAAAATATGCTATAATATACAGATACAAACCATAGATATGGCGTTACCTTTGGATTGCGGGGGCATCTGAACATGAATACCATCATTACCATCGGCAGACAATTCGGCTCGGGCGGCCACGAAATCGGCAATCTGATTGCCGTACACTACGGTATCAAGTGTTATGATAAAGAGCTGATTGCGCGCAGCGCCAAGGAAAGCGGCCTGAGTCCCGAAATGATCGAACATCAGGACGAAAAACCGACCAATTCCTTTCTGTATAATCTGGTCATGGATACCTATTCCTTCGGATACAGCACCTCCGGACTCGTGGACATGCCGATGGGCCAGAAGGTATTTCTTGCACAGTTTGAGGCCATCAAAAAGATCGCACAGGAGGGACCCTGCGTCATCGTCGGTCGCTGTGCGGAATATGCGCTCGGCGACATGGAAAATGTTCTCAATATTTTTATCGCGGCGGACAACGATTTCAAGATCGCCAATCTGAAAAAACGCTTCAAGGACATCACCTCGGACGATAAGGCGCTGGATATGATGAAACAGAAGGACAAGCAGCGCAAGAATTATCATAATTATTATTCGTCTACCAAATGGGGGCACGCGGAGAGCTATGATCTGGTTGTCAACAGCGCCGTATTGGGCATCGAAGGCACCGCGGAGCTCATCGAACAATTCGTGGACGACTTCGAAAAAAGAAAAAGTGTTTAACGAAGCAGCTGGCAGGAAGTATTGAAGTATTGTCCCATGTTTAACGAAGCAGTTGGCACGCAGTGCCTTTACTTATTGTCCCATGTTTAACGAAGCAGTTGGCACGCAGTGCCAACTCTTCGTTAAACATGTCTTTTGCGAATAAACGGCTGTGCCCATGCAACACTTAAAAACCACCACCGACAAATACCATACCGCCCAGGACAACGCAAATATCCGCAAAACGCGCGAGATCCTTGCCACTCTTCCCGCATTCTGCAAGCAGTACTTTCGCGGCATCGAGGAGAACACCTCGCCGCGCACGCGTCTCGGATATGCCCACGATCTGCGGACTTTTTTTGTTTTTTTGCATGAGACCAATCCCGCTTTAAAAAATATCGAGATTACCGATTACAAGCTCGAGATTCTCGACCGGATCACGCGCGAGGATATCGAGGAGTATCTTGAATATATCACGCTCTATGACAAGGACGGCAAGGAATTTTCCAACCGGGAATTCGGCAAGGCGCGCAAGATCTCTTCTCTCCGCTCTCTCTATAATTACTTTTACAGGGCGGAGCTGATCACCTCCAATCCGCCGGCGCTGGTGCGCACGCCCAAGCTCCATGAGCACGAAATCATCCGTCTCGAACCCGACGAGGTGGCTGTGATGCTCGACAGTGTCGAAGCCGGCGACCGACTGACCGGGTCGCAGAAAAAATTTCACGAAAAAACGAGACTGCGTGATGTGGCGTTGATTACGCTTTTGCTCGGTACCGGCATCCGCGTATCCGAGTGCGTGGGTCTCGATTTCAATGACATCGATTTTGGCAACAACGGCCTTCGGATCCACCGCAAGGGCGGCTACGACTCCGTCGTCTATTTCGGTGAAGAGGTTGAGGCGGCGCTGAAGGAATATCTGGCGGAACGAAGCGAAAAGGCGGCGGCCGCAGGCAGCGAGCAGGCGGTCTTCCTCTCGCTCCAGAACCGCCGCATCTCGGTACGCGCGGTCGAGAACCTCGTCAAAAAATACGCCTCCACCGTCACCACCCTGAAAAAGATCACGCCGCACAAGCTGCGCTCCACGTATGGCACCACCCTCTACAAAGAATCCGGCGACATCTATCTCGTTGCCGACGTCCTCGGTCACAAGGACGTCAATACGACCCGGAAGCACTATGCCGCCCAGGACGACGAAAACCGCCGTCGTGCCGCCCGCATGGTCAAGCTCCGCGGCGAATAATCGTTCCGAACAAAATTTTGGAATATGTGTTTGCATTTTCCTTTTGCCTGTGCTATAATGGCAATTGGCACAGGTAACGTTGTTTTCTACGCAAAGGAGACGGCAAAATGGCATACGGCAAGATTTCGGTCAAACAAAAAGAAATCCTTGAATACATCAAGCAGCAGATTCTGACCAGGGGCTTTCCTCCGGCGGTGCGCGAGATCTGCGAGGCGGTACATCTCAAGTCCACCTCCAGCGTTCACTCCCATCTCGAGACCCTCGAAAAGAACGGCTACATCCGCCGCGATCCCACCAAGCCCCGCGCCATCGAGATCTGCGACGATTCGTTCCGGCTCGTGCGCACGGAGATGATGTCGATCCCCGTCGTCGGCCAGGTGGCTGCCGGCACGCCGATTCTCGCCGAGGAAAATATCGACAGCTACTTCCCTCTGCCCTCTTCCATGACGCCGAAGGGACAGTCCTTTATTCTGAATGTCAAGGGAGATTCGATGATCAATGCCGGCATCCGGGACGGCGACAAGATCTTTGTACTCGAGAGCGATACCGCAGACAACGGCGACCAGGTCGTGGCGCTGATCGACGATTCCGCCACGGTCAAGACATTTTACAAGGAGGACGGCCATGTCCGTCTGCAACCGGAAAATGACCACATGGATCCGATCATCGTAGAGGATTGCAGGATTCTGGGCAAGGTATACGGGGTATTACGCCTCTACGCCTGAGTCTGACAGGGAGGCGGCATCGAGCGGCTTTCCGTCGCGCCAGATGCGCTCCAGATCATAGAATAAGCGGTTTTCTTCGTCGAAGATATGGAGGATGACGTCGCCATAATCCATCAGGATCCAATGTGCGGCGTCATATCCTTCGACGTTTTTTACAAAGTAGCCGGCCTTTTCCATCTGCTCTTCCACATTTTCCTTCATCGCCTGGATCTGGTTTCTGTTTTTTCCGCTGGCAATGACAAAATAGTCGGCGAGCACCGAGACCTCGCTGATATCGAGGACACGGATGTCCTCTCCTTTTTTATCACCGAGTGCATCGATGGCGATGCGGGCCATCTGTGCGGATTTTTCTTTGTCCTTTGACATTTTTCGATGTTCCTTTCGTGTATTTATCCGTTGTTCTTTTTCTGACGTGCGGCACGTCTCCTGTAATACTCATACGTCATCCGGGTCATCGGATCCTGCACCTTGGCCTTTTCCTTGAGATACTGCAATGTATACTGCAAGATCCGCAATACGCAGCCGTCCAGATCCGTAAATGCCTGACTGCGCAATTCCTCCATGTGCGGCAGCACCTTGCGGTTTGGCTCGATATAATCCGCCACAAAGATGATCTTCTCGAGCAGCGTCATCTTCGGCCGGCCAGTTGTATGGTAGCGGATGGCATCCAGCACCTCCTCATCCTTTACCCCGTACTGCTCTTCCGCAAGGAAGGCTCCGAGCTTGGCATGCAGAAGCGACGGCGCATGCTGCTCCGCCGTAGAGATTTCGATCCCGTGTTTTTCGCACAGGCGTATCTTCTTGTCATCGGGAATATTCTTGGCACAGTCATGCAGCATGCCCGCAATCAGTGCCTTCTGCAGATCGCAGCCGTGCACAAAGGAAAGCGACGCCGCCGTATACGCGACTCCCATGGTGTGGTCGAGACGCTCGTCATCGAGCACCTTTTCCATTTCTTTCCGGAGTTTTTCGGTCAGACGGATGGTCTTCACGCTTCGTCCTGTGCGGCCTTTTTGCGTCGCTTCTTTTCGGGGACGTAGACCTTGCTCGGGATATCCTCGACCGGCGGCTTGTCCGTATAGAAGCTGTGCGTGCGGATAAACTCAATACACTCATCCGGCAACAGATACCGGACACTCAGTCCCTTTGCCAGGCGCGACCTTATGATCGTCGAGGAGACATCCATGCGTCCGTACTCCAGCAGTTCGATGTCCGCGTGGAACATTTCCTCCAGTTCCTTTTTCCTGACCTCCAGCGCTTCCAGGTCGACACGGTAGCGCACGGCGGCAAGAATCGTCGTATTGTGGCAGACCTCATCGACACGGTCCCATTTGTCGAGATCCATCATGCTGTCTGCGCCCATGATAAAATACAGATGATCGCCCGGATACATCTTGTGCAGTTCCCTAAGCGTATCCGCCGTATATGTATTACCCGGACGGTCGATCTCGATACGGGAGCAGGTAAAATACGGATTATCCCTGATGGCGAGTTTGACCAGCTGGTAGCGCAGCTCCCCGCTCGGAAGCCCCGTGGTATCCTTCATGTACGGAATACCGGTCGGAATAAAAATCACGCGGTCGAGGCCGTACTGTTCCCTTGCACTCTCCGCAAGCAGCAGATGTGCATAGTGAATCGGGTTAAACGTCCCGCCCATGATACCGATCTTTCTTTCTTTCATAGTTGCTCCTTCGCCCTGAGCTTGTGCGACTTCGGCGGCGCCAAAAACGCCTCCCGTTGCAATCACTTATTCGGGTAATTGTATTTCCGGATCCTTCGCAAAGGGCTTATACAGCACGATCTTGCGGCCGATCACCTGCACGGGGACGGATCTCGTGCGTTCCGAAAGCCTTGCCGCGATCTCCCTGAGATCCTCCGTACAGGACTTTAATACCGTGCCTTTGATCAGCTCATGCGTGGAAAACAGTTCCGTGACAGACTGTGTCACCTGTGGCGTGATACCGGCCTTGCCGATTTGGAACAATGCGTCCTCCACGGAGGCAAGCCCCTTCAGATATGCTCTTTGCTTGCTTGTCAGTGTCATATTTCCTCCACTCCCGGAAGATATTCAAAGGCATGTCCGTACATCCGGACGGTATCTCCTTCACGGATGCCGAGCGCCTGCAATCTTTCATTGACGCCGTGTTCCTCCAGAAAGCGCTGGAAAAACACAAAACCTTTTTCCGATTCGATATTGGTATAGCCGAGCATCTTGTCGATCAGCGCTCCTTCCACGATATATTCGCCCTGCTTTTTGTCATAGCGCACGGTGTAGTCTTCGACGGCCTGTGTTCCTTCTTCCGGAAAGTATTCCTGTTCGTAAACGACGGTCTCCCTGCCCGTTTCCTTCAGAATATCCGAGAGCGCATACAGGACACTCTTAAGTCCCTCGCCCGTCAGCGTCGATACGGCAAATACGGGAATCCCCTGCGGTTCATACAGTGCGCGGATCTCATGAATGATACCGGCCTCAGCGCCTTCCGGCAACAGATCGATCTTGTTGGCGCAGATGATCTGTCTCTTATTGGTGATATCCGCATTGTAACGGGCAAGCTCATTATTGATGAGACGGATATCCGCGAGCGGATCCCTGCCCTCGACCGATGCCGCATCCACGACATGTACAAGTACCCTGCAGCGATCGATATGCCTGAGAAAATCATGTCCGAGGCCGAGCCCTGTCGAAGCGCCTTCGATCAGTCCGGGAATATCGGCAATCACAAAGTCCGTCATGTCGTCGAGACGCACCACGCCGGGCATCGGGGAAAGCGTCGTAAAATGATAGTCCGCCACTTTGGGTCTCGCCGCGGAGACCTTTGTCAGGAAGGTGGATTTGCCGACATTGGGAAATCCGACCAGTCCCGCATCCGCAATCAGCTTGAGTTCCAGCAGCACATCCAGTTCCTTTGCGGGCTTACCTGGCTGTGCGTATTTGGGTGCCTGCATCGTGGCGGTCGCATAATGCATATTGCCGGAGCCGCCGCGTCCGCCCTTTAAGATCGTCACCCTTCGATTGGGACCGGAAAGATCCGCAATGATCTGTCCGCTCTCAAATTCACGCACCAGCGTTCCTTCCGGCACCTTCACGACCAGATCCTCACCGGATCTGCCGCTGCAGCGCTTTGCCCTGCCGTCGCCGCCGGGTTCCGCCTTATACTTACCATTATAATGGAAATCGGACAGTGTGTTAAGACCCTCGTCCACTTCGAAGATCACATCACCGCCCTTGCCGCCGTCACCGCCGTCCGGACCGCCGTTTGCGACATACTTTTCACGGCGGAACGATACATGTCCGTCGCCGCCCTTGCCGCTCTTGATATGGATTTTGACTCTGTCGATAAAATCAGCCATTTTGGTCATTCAAAAAGCTTCCCGCACAACCGGCAGGAAGCTTTTTCATGTCATACGATATACGTCACGTTCTGCATGCTTCCGATGCTTATGCTTCCACCGGATGGACGCTCGCCTGCTTCTTGTCGCGGCCCTTGCGTTCAAAACGCACGACACCGTCAATCAGCGCATACAGCGTATCATCCTTGCCGATCCCGACGTTGGTACCGGGATGGATGTGCGTGCCGCGCTGCCTGTACAGGATATTGCCGGCCTTGACAAACTGCCCGTCCGCACGCTTGGCGCCGAGCCTCTTGGACTCGGAATCTCTGCCGTTCTTGGTCGAGCCGACACCCTTCTTATGCGCGAAAAACTGCAAATTGTATTGAAGTAACATATCCTTATCCTCTCTCTTCTTTTACACAGAGCTCCCTGACGTATTGCTTTGCCAGTTCCCTGACACCCATCTCGAAGGTCTGCATCAGGAGTGCGGTCTCTTTGGAACACTCCTTCAGACGGCAGACGATCAGACCGTTATTCTCATCCTCCTCTTCCACCGTAATACCGTCTTTTGTAAACCGGCCGATCGCATTGATCGTATTGATGGTGAGGAGTGACACGGCGGCGCAGACGATATCCTTTCCGCTGTCCGCATATTCCGCGTGCCCGCTGACCGACAGCCCTGTGTAATTGCCCTCGGGCGATTTGTAAATAGTGACCGTCGTCATGCTTACAGCGCAATGCTGTCGATTTTGACGCGCGTGTAGGCCTGTCTGTGGCCCTTTTTCTTGTGATAGCCGCTCTTCGCCTTGAAACGGTAGACGATGATCTTCTTACCGCGTCCCTGTTCAACGATCGAGCCCTTCACCGTTGCACCCTTTGCCTCATCGGCGACCCGGAGGGTGCCGTCACTGACGGCAAGGATCTTGTCAAACGTGATCTCTGCGCCGGCGTCGCCCTCGAGCTTTTCCACATCGATGACGTCGCCTTCGGAAACCTTATACTGTTTTCCGCCTGTTTCGATAATCGCGTACATGTAAGGTACCTCCTTTCAAAGTCTCCGTGATAAACGGACACTTTCACTCGCTAACTGCGGGGCTGTACCGCAGCACAGACTTGGCCCTCGTTAAGCGGCGCACCAGGATATTTTATCACCGTACGGGAGATGTGTCAATCGGATTTTGGCGTAATTTCGCACTTTCCGGGCCCCTATCCGTGCATCGTGCGCGTGATTTCGGCCAGTCCCAGCGCCGTGATGTCGATAAAGCGCGTATAGACGGGATCCTGGGCACACAGCTCCCTCAGAAGTTCCTTCAGTTCCGTGACGGAAGCGCCTTTCCTCATATTGATAAAATCCACGATGATGATACCGGTCACGTCCTTGATACGGATCTGTCGCATCACTTCTTTCGCCGCCTCGAGATTGACTCTGACAAAATCATCATCCTTTTTGCTGATGTATTTGCCGGAATTGACGTCAAATACACACATCGCCTCCGTCTGTTCCATGACCAGACAGGCCCCCGATTTGAGCCATATCTTCTGCGACTGCCTGTACGGCAGGATCTTCTTCAGATGCCTGTCCACGCCGTAGAGCGCGTCCGCCTCCCGGTTGACGACGATGGTCAGATCCTCATTTTCCCCCGCAACGGAAGTTATCATTTCCGCCAGCGCCTCTGTCGCACAGACGGCCCTGACCGGGGTTGACGGATAGGCGCGCTGCAAAAAATGATAGGCGTTGAGAAAACATACGTTTACTCCGTCATCCGGATCCGTCCGGTACAGTATGGTGCCCGCCTCTCTCGTTTCCGCTTTCTTTTGGATAGCGGACATCTGTTCGTATAAATGGAGGATATCCTCCTTCACCGTATCGATCACCGACTGCGCCGCTTCTTCCGCGCTTTCTTTTTCATGCAGCGCACGCTCGTACAATGCACCGCATTCGGTACGGAGTATGATGCCGTATCTGTGGAGAAAGTCTGCGGGCAGCGCGGGATTTTGTGTGATGACTTCTTTGCAGGTCCGTACCAGAATGCTCCTGACCTCCTGCGGCAGTGCGGCGGAGGATCCGACGCCCTTCTTGTATGCGCCGAGCACCACCCTGCCGGTATGCAGAGTCAGGTAGCCCGTCAGCTTCGGCTGCTTGGAAGCACCGCGTGCGTTGGCACGCTTTTGCACGACCAGCAGATCGCCGTTCCTGATCGTATCCTCCCGGTCAAACGAACGGTTCAGCAGAGCTCCCTTCGGTACTTCTTCCTCCGGCAGATAGCCGATTTTGTTCTGTGACGTCTTGACGAAGGCGGCGTTGAGATTTCTGACTACATTTTCCACGCGCCCGATCTCGATCAACGCACTCTGATTGTCCGGTACGTGCATCAGATAGACGGGGATGTCGTCCGACAGTGCAAGGCAAATCGTTTCACGGTCTTTGGTTGTGAGGATGATCTGCAAGTCGTTCATAAAAAAAAGACACAAAACCTTTTTGGCAGCTTGTTCGATTTTGAGTTTGGATTCGGAGTCTTTAGCGCATTTAAAAGCGCCGCCCCTTCGGAACAGCGCTTTTCATCGTGTGGGCGTGACGGGGCTCGAACCCGTGACCTTTCGCGTGTGAGGCGAACGCTCTCCCGGCTGAGCTACACTCCCGGACGACGCAATACCTATCTTACCACGTTTTTTCCGCTTAGGGAAGTCTTTTTTTTATGGCCTCAAGGATGCGATCCTCATCATATTCATAATCGCGTTTGTCGAGCAGGATGACGTCGCGCTCCCTCCTGAACCAGGTCAGCTGCCGTTTGACAAAATGCCTCGTATTCTGCTTGATCCTGCGCACCGCCTCATCCCGGTCAAAGTCTCCCGCAAGATGCCGCGCAATCTCCCGGTACCCCAGGCCCTGCATCGAGGTCATGTCCATGGTGACGCCCGATGCCAGAAGCGCCCTGACCTCTCCGGGGAGTCCTTGTTCCATCATCTCGTCGACGCGCGCATTGACTCTTTCGTATAATCTCTCCCGGTCATCGGTCAGCACAAAATACCGGAAGTCATACGGGGATTCTTTTTCACGTTCCCGACGGTTATGCGCGGAGATCGGTGTGCCGGTCTTGTCGTAATACTCAAGCGCACGGATCACGCGCTTGACATTTTGTTTCGGAATCGCTTCTGCCGCATCCGGGTCGGCGATTTGCAGCTGTTCATACAATGCATCGATCGCGACGTCCCCTTCGTTACGGACCCGCTCCTCATACTGCCGGCGGATCGTGTCATCCTCATCCGTTTCCGTAAAATCGATTCCATATAATACCGCCTGGATATAAAAACCGGTACCGCCGACGAGCATCGGGATATTTCCGCGACCTCTGATCTCATCGATGGCCCGGAGCGCCATCTGTTGAAAGCGCATGACATGAAAGGGTTCGTCAGGTTCCAGCACGTCGATGAGATGGTGCCTGACTCCCCGCATCTCCTCCTTGCGGATCTTTGCCGTTCCGATATCCATGCGCCGGTAGACCTGCATGGAATCCGCAGAGATGATCTCCGCGCCGATATCCCGGGCAAGGCGCACGGAGAGTGCCGTCTTGCCGACACCGGTCGGTCCCGTCAGCACGATCAGCTTTTCCTTGTTTTCAGGTTTCATACGATCCGCTTAAACTTCCGGTCGATCTCTACCTTGCTCATCGAGATGATTGTCGGTCTCCCGTGCGGGCAGTGATAGGGATTGTCGAGTGTCAACAACTCGTCGATCAGCGCCTCCATCTCCTGCCCGGTCATCTCCGTATTGCCCTTGACAGAGGCTTTGCAGGCCATCGTGGCGATCCGGTGTGTGATCACGGAAGGATCCCCGACCTCGCCGCGTTCCGAACGGAGCTCATCCAGGATCGACAAAAACAGTTCCTTTTCATCCGCACCGAACAGTTCGATCGGTACCGCACGCATGGCATACGCGTGCGCACCGAACGGTTCGACCTGATATCCGATTGTGCGAAAACCCTCTTCGTATTGCTTAAAGAGCGTCTCTTCCTGTTCCGTCATCTGCAGCACGAGCGGCGGATTGAGCAGCTGGCTCATCATTTCACGGTCATGATACCGCTTCATCATACGCTCGTAATTGACCTTTTCATGCGCCGCATGCTGGTCCACCAGATACATTTTGTCGCGGAAGACGAGGATCCAATAGGTGCCAAAGACCTGTCCGAGGATCCGGTATTCCGGCTTGTTGGCCTCCGTCAGCATCCGTACGTCAAAGAGATTCATCTGGACATCCTTTTCGACAAAGACCTGACGGTCCTGCTTGATGATGCCCGATACCTTAGCCTTTTCCGTCATACCGTCGCCAAGAATCTTTTTTAAAACCGGCGAGGAAAATTCCTTTGGTGTCAGAAAATCCTCCGTATCCGGCATGTCCGGCATCCCCGCAGATGTACCGATCCCCCTCCTTGCCCTCTCAAATGGTTCCGGGGTTTTTGCCCTGAGGATCTGTTCCCTCTCCTCTTTTACTTCCTTCCCCGTTTCCGAGAGCGCTTCGGGGATCATCTCCCTTGCGTGCATCGTCCGGTGAACGGCGCGGCGGACAAAATCGGAGAGTCTTTGCTGTTCGTGAAACCTGACTTCGAGTTTCGAAGGATGCGCATTGACATCGACCGCATCCGGCGGGATCGTAAGCATCAGGATCGCAAAAGGAAACCTGTGCTGCATCAGATATTCCTCATATCCCTCTTCCAGCGCACGGGAGAGGATCTTGTCCCTGATATAGCGGCCGTTGACAAAAAACACTTCCTGATTGCGGTTTGCGCGGTTCAGGACGGGCTCGCCGAGATAGCCCGCAACCGAGTATCCGTCTTCTTCAAAAAAGAGCGGCTGTACGGCATCTGCCGCTTCCTTGCCGTAGATCCGGTAGATCAGCTCGCGGTAATCGCCGTTTCCCGACGTGGTGAGCCGGTCCTTTTTATCCCTGATATAATGAAACTGCACGTCCGGGCAAGCCAGTGCCATACGCTCGATGAGCTCGCCAATGTAGCCGGCTTCCGTGCGTGCGCTTTTCAGAAATTTCTTTCTGGCCGGCGTGTTATAAAAAAGATCCCGGACGACGACGGTTGTGCCTTCGGGGGCGCCGACCTCGTCGAGGCTTTCCTCTTTGCCGCCATAAATCACAACCTGCACACCGCTCAGCGCATCCGCTGTCCTGGTCACCATATGCACCCTTGAGACTGCGGCGATCGAAGCCAGCGCTTCCCCGCGAAATCCGAGTGTCGAGATCATGAACAGATCCTCCACGGAAGAGATCTTGCTCGTCGCGTGCGGATGAAACGCATTACGGATATCATCCTGCGCAATGCCGCAGCCGTCGTCCGTCACGCGGATCATCTCGATACCGCCCTGCCGGATCTCTACGGAGACAGATTTTGCGCCGGCATCAATGGCGTTTTCGATCAGTTCCTTGACAACGGACACCGGACGCTCGATGACTTCCCCCGCGGCGATCATGTCCACGGTCGACCGGTCCAGTATATGAATGACAGACATCCGCCCTATGACCTCCTTCCCGCTTCTTCACACATCTCGTACAACAGCTTCAGTGCATCGATCGGCGTCATCCGGTTGACGTCGGTCTCCTTCAGCTTTTCTACCAGGGGATCGGGCATCCCCGTATCAAAGAGGCTCATCTGCACGCCTTCTTCCGCCTGTTTTTCTTTTTCATCCCTTTCGGGAAGACTCTCGCCCGGAAAAAAGCTTCCGGAAAAGGTGATCTGGTCCGCAAGTGTCTGTGCCCTTTTGAGGATCTCTTCCGGCACACCCGCGATCTTTGCCACCTGGATCCCGTAACTCTTGTCCGCACTCCCCCTGGCAATCCTGTGCAAAAAGACCACGCCGTCTTCCTTTTCCCTTACGGTGCTGCAATAATTGACCACCCCCGGCAAAACTCCCTCGAGCTGTGTCAGCTCGTGATAGTGCGTCGCAAACATGGTCCTTGCGCCGAGTTTTTCCGGATCGGTGATATACTCCACCACGGCCCTTGCGATCGCAAGGCCGTCCGCCGTCGATGTTCCCCGGCCGATTTCGTCCAGTATCAGAAACGAGCGTTTCGTCGCTCCCTGCAGGATCGCGGCCACCTCGCTCATCTCCACCATAAAGGTCGAACGACCGCCCGCAAGGTCATCGGAGGCACCCACTCTCGTAAAGATCCGGTCGGTGATTCCGATCCGCGCGCTCTTTGCGGGAACAAAAGATCCGATCTGCGCCATCAGCAGGATCAGTGCGGTCTGCCGCATATACGTTGATTTGCCGGCCATATTGGGGCCGGTGATGATCATGCAGGACATATCCTTTGTGTCGAGCTGTGTATCATTGGCGATAAACCCTTCGGTATCGGAAAGCATACGCTCCACCACCGGATGTCTCCCGTCACGGATATCGATGTGCGTGTCCTCCGACAGTTCCGGCTTGACATATCCGTATTTTTCGGCAACATAGGCAAGCGACGCATAAGCATCGATATAAGATACCGCCTGTGCGGTCTTCTGTATCCTGAGAATCTCATCGGCAACCGAATCCCGCACGCGGCAAAACAGCTCATATTCAAGCCCGTGCAGCTTTTCGCGCGCATGGAGGATCGTATCCTCAAGCTCCTTGAGACGCCCGGTCGTATAACGTTCACAGTTGGTCAGCGTCTGCCTGCGCACAAAATCCGGAGGAACCATGTCCTTAAAAGAATTACTGACCTCAAACGCATAGCCGAAATTGTTGCTGTATTTGATACGCAGCGTCCGGATTCCGGTCTTTGCGCGCATCTCCTCTTCGAGATCGAGTAGCCACTGTTTGCCGTTCAGGTCTGCTTCCCTCAGTCTGTCGACATCCGCGTCAAAGCGGTCTTTGATGATTGCGCCCTCCCGGAGTGTCAGTGGCGCCTCCTCATCGATTGCGGCATCGATCAGCGCACACAGATCGGACAAAGGATCGATCTGTTCATTTAACGCGGCTAAAGCGGGATCGCCGTCCATCTCCTCCAGCACGGTTTTCAATGCGGGCAGCATACGGATCGACTGCCCGAAGGCCAGAAGATCCCTTGCATTGGCCGAATGAAACGTGATGCGCGCCATAAGCCGTTCCAGATCATAGACGGCCTTGAGATATTCGCGGATCTCCTCTCTCGGAATCACATGATTCTTCATCGTCTCAACGGCATCGAGGCGCAGCCGCATCTCATCGATCTCCCTGAGCGGCTGCTCGACAAATTCCCTCAGTCTCCTTGCCCCCATGGCCGTACGTGTATGATCAAGAACCCACAACAGCGATCCTCTTTTGGATTTGTCACGGAGTGTCTCGGTCAGTTCCAGATTCCTGCGGGATGCCGCGTCAAGCAGCATATACCTGCCCGGCAGATACGGATAGAGTCTGGTCACATTGCGCAGATTACTGTGCGATACCGATTGCATATACGCAAGCAACGCGCCGGCCGCGGGAAGCCCCGCTTCAAAACGGTCGATCCCGAGACTCGCCGCCGATGTCACCCTGAAATGACGTGTCAGAATCCTGCGACAGTTTTTCACGTCAAAGTTTGCGTTTTCCAGCGTAAAATGAACCGCACCGCAGATATCCTTCAGCTCCGAAAAATCAATGCCGCTGAGTGCGAAGGCCTCGTTGGATACGATCTCCGACGGCATAAAGCGCAGGATCTCATCCCTGACTCGTTGCAGATCCTCCACCTCCGTGACCAGAAAATCCCCCGTCGTCATGTCACAAAAGGAAAGACCCGAGACATCCGACTGGTAACAGACGCACATGATATAATTATGTCTGCTCTCGTCGAGCGACTGCATGTTGAGATTGGTGCCGGGTGTTACGACACGGATGACCTCCCGCTTCACGAGTCCTTTGGCGAGCCTGGGATCCTCCACCTGCTCGCCGATCGCGACCTTATAGCCCCTGGAAACGAGTTTTGTCAGATAGCTCTCCGAAGCGTGAAACGGCACGCCGCACATCGGGGCCCTCTCTTCGAGACCGCAGGCCTTGCCGGTGAGCGTCAGCTCCAGTTCCCGCGACACCGTGAGCGCATCATCAAAAAACATCTCGTAGAAGTCTCCGAGACGATAGAACAAAATACAATCCGGATACGCCGCACGCGTCTCCAGATACTGCCGCATCATGGGGGAGAGTTTATCCAGATCCTCCCTTGTCAATCCCGCTTTTTTTAATATGCTGTCCACTTAATATGCGTGTTCCTTTTGTTCATGGTTCATGTCATTTTTGATTCTTGCGTATTCCGGAATATAACGCTTAACCGTCGACCAGAAAGCTGCGTTGTGTCTTGCATGCACCAGATGCACCAGTTCATGTACCAGTACATAATCCAGGCACTCGGGGGCCAAATGGATCAGCGACAGATTGAAGGTCATGTGCGCATTGCCCGTATTGCAGCTGCCCCAGCGGGTCTTCATCTCCCTTACTCTCAATTGTCTTGCATACAGGCCCGTCTTCTGTTCCCAGTAAGGCATCCGCATCCGTATGGCGCGAAGCAGTCTTTGCTTCAACTGTCCTTTAACAAAGTCCGTTCGCTCCTTTTCCGTACAGGAGGGTGGCAGTGTCAAAATGACGCTCTCGTCCGTGACGCAAAAACTCTTTTTGGAATCCGGAAGTACGCGGATCGTCAGGGGCCTTCCCCAAAGACTGAGTACCTCGCCGTCCGCATAGGTGGAAACAGGGGCTTCGGCCGCGGACAGGGTCTCCACATGGCGGTTGATCCAGTCCGACTTTTCGAGGACAAACCGCCGGATCTCCTCTTCCGTAAAGCCGAGGGGCGCGCTCACACTCACGCGGCCCCCCGGACTGACATGCAGGTACATATTGCGGATCCGCTTACGTTCGACGCGGATCGCGACATCCCTTTGCCCCCTCAGAAACAGTGTCTGTTCCATGCTTTACTCGAGTACAAACGACTCGCTCCAGTACTCCTGGTTGTAGAGATCGGTAAACCGGAAGCTGATCAGCGCGTCTCCCCTTCCGACGTCCATATTGGCGATCTCGATATCCTCCGTATAGGTGACAGCATCCCCGAGCAGATACGAATCCCGGTAGACACCTTCATAACTGTAATAGTCACAGATAAACTCGAGCGTGTCTCCCTCTGCAAGTTCCGTCATGCTCTTTGCGACCGTCTCCGTCTCTTTCTCCGTATAATCGGTGACGGCACCGGCGATATAGCCGTAGGGGGTGTCCTGATCAAATACAAGGATCAGATTGACCCTCTCCCCGTTGAGGAAGGCCGGAACGCGTCCGGTGATCGTGTAATTGTCACCGTCCTCCACGGTATCGAGCCAGTAATACGCGACGATCGAGCCGCCGATCGAGAGCCAGGTGCGGTCACTTGGCAGATGCAGCGCCCCCTCTTCGTCAATATCAAAGACATTGTCGAGACCGAGATCAATATACCCTTCCCCGTCATCATAGAACATATTCAGAGTCAGGGAATGGACGAGGTCCCACTGTTCGTCGGTAAGAGGGATACAATACTCCCCGTCCTTCATCTGCCAGAACAGCGCCGAGGCATCAAAGCGGTTGTCTTCGAGATACGTATAGAGCTCCTCGTCCGGCATCGCGCGCCCGGACATGAATCCGATATTGCCCGCGGATAGTCCCTCGATGAGGCCGGAGGACGCACCGCCGCCCATAAAGCTGTTGAGGAGCTGTCCAAACATGTCCGCACTGCCTCCTCCCTGTCCCTGCATGAGCGTGCCCAGAAGGGACGGCACGGGAGAACCGGTCTGACTGCCGCCCGCAATGACCTGGCCGCTGGTCTCGATCGCGGCAAATTCGCGGATACAGGCCGCATAGTCCTCGTCCATGCCGATCTGGTCATAGGTGTTGACCGCTTTGTCGACATAGCTCGTACGCTGGTAAGGGAAATAGATCGATACCCCGTAGGCATTGCTGATGTTGGAAGATGTGCGGTTATACTTGACCGCGGACTGCAGGGCCGAAGACAGTTCTTTTCCTTCGGGTGTTCCCATGTTTTGTGCCAGATGCACGAGATCCACCTGATCGATTCTTGTATTCTGCGCAAATTCCCTGGTCTGGTATCTCGCCTGTGATACGGTCTTGTATTCCTTATCCCTGATCAGTGCGCTGATCGATTTGGAAAAGGCGTTAAGCTTTTCCGGAACGGTATGTGACAGCTCCGCCAGATCGATAATCGACAGCGTCGTCTTCTGTCCCCTGCAGTTGACGTTGCAGGCACGGACAAATTCGTCGATGATGATCTTTCCGAGCTCCGGCGTCGACATCGACGTATTGCGTGAAAACTCCGTCAGCCAGTTGGTATAGTACCATCCGATGCCGGGTTCCGTTTCCTCCGAAGCAATCAGATAATCCGCAAATTCATCCAGCATCAGTGCGTTCTCGACGGTTGCCATCAGGCAGGCGTCAAAGCCGATCCAGTCAAAGGTCATGCCGCCCTTTGTCAGCGCATCCTTGATCCCCGCCAGCGTCATGCCGCCGCCCGATGCGTATTTCTCGTCATAGCCGTAGCCGGAAACGGAACCGCCGCCGTGATCCCAGAAGATCAGACTGTTCCGGTTGGCGGGAAAGTTTTTACCGCAGTACTGGATAAAGGAAGAGAGCGTATCCGGACTGGTCATCGGCAGGCTGCCGAGATTGTCCTCAAGAAGGAGAAGTTCTCCGTCCCTGACCTGCCAGATCTGGTTGGTGCGGTTGGAGATCGTGGTATTGCGCCATCTCGCACATCCGCCGGTATAGATCACGAGATTGATCTTGTCGGAAAAAGAAGCCGAAAGCATCTCGTTGATATCCGCGGTCGCCATGCCGTTTTTGGACTCCAGGTCCGTCCCGCACATATAGACCATGATCGTCGCGGTATCCTGCCCGTTGCCGAGGATCTGCGTGCGTTTGGCTCTCGCGCCGCGCACGACCTCGGTATTGAGCGTCCCCGCACCCGTATCCGTTCCGGACGGCGACTCCGAACCCTGGTAGGTCGAAGTCTGAGTCGTCTGAGGTGCCGCCGTCTGCGTCGCCATGTCCGCGCCGCCGCCAAGGAGCGACGAAAACAGACCGCTTGCTCCGCCGCCTCCGCCAAGGAGCACTACCAGCAGTATGATGATGATTCTCGACATCGGAAGAGAACGCGTGCCGGTGTCTCTTTGTCCGAAGTCACCGGAGGATGTGCCGGTGCCCTTCCCGGCGTAGCCGTCCTGCATGCCGACGGGGCCCGTGCCCAGTCCCTCTCCTCTCCTGAACGCGCCGCTTCCTCCGGAAACGACCTTTTTTTCGCGACTGCGGGGTTTGTTACTCTGATCCATGATCCACGTCCTTTAATAAAATGTCACAACAGGTAATCCGAGATAGGCATTTTCAAAAACGATCGACACCTTGTCGAGCGGTGTATTGACACATCCGTGCGAGCCGTCGGTCAGATAAATGTCACCGCCGTAGCCGGAAGTACGCCAGGTGGAATCGTGTATGCCGTGCCCCTGATGCGTAAATGCCATCCAGTAATTGACGGGTGTTCTGTAATTTTCACCGACCAGTACCGCATTGCGCGTGATGTTGAAGATCGGCCATATGCCCTCGGGCGTGCCCATGCCCCAGGCCATGTTGCCGGTCACCACGGGCGTCTCCACGATCAGCTCGCCGTCCAGATAGAAATACAGCATCTGATCCGCCATATCGACCTCGACATAGCTGTCACCGACCGTACGCACATCGCTGTTGACCTTTTCCGTATAGATGACACGCTCCGCCTTCATGTCGCCTTCGATACAGGCCTCGACCAGAATATCAAATTCCTCGTCGAGATCGACTTTTGACACCGGCTCCGGTTCCCCGCCGAAAAACACGGTTCTGCCGCTCGTCGCGTAGAAAACCGTCGTCCCCTCGTCCACCCGTGTGTTGTACTGGTCAAAGAGACGCTTTAAGGTCTCATACATCTCGCTCTCCGAAATGATCAGATTGCCGGACATATCCGTGACAAAGCCGTTTTCGATTCTGTACCGGGAAGGAAAGGCGGATTCTTTGCCGTCGATCAGAAAATAACCGCTGCGTTCCCTGCCCTCTCCCCGGACCTCCTTTTGCATCCTCTCGAGAGAAGACGATGTCACAAACCAGTTCGGGCAGGAATCCGTATTGATCGGAACAATCTGGTCACCAAAGGTATAGGTAACCTGAAAGGCCGTGGCATCGGCGCATTTTTCGGAAGTTGCCTCCAGGGAGGTGCGTGATAGCGGAGAAGGCGTGGCCGCGCGGCTTTCGAACGGGCACAGGTACAGCAGCATACATCCGGAAATCACGAAAAGACTTCGAAACAGCGGTTTGCTCATGGCACGGTTCTCCTGTATCGTTACTTAATATAATACCGGAAAAGTATACCACAGAGTCGGTCAAATATCCAGAAAAATCTATGGAAACGCTGATTAATTCAGCATACGTTGGCAATGGCACCATGTAAATAATTTTTTACGTTATGAGGCTGGAAAGCCTCGATATTTCCTTGCATTACCACCTCGTTTGGTGGCTGAACCTTGAAAAACGGCGCACTACAC
>JAFSLV010000013.1 GCA_017448245.1 Lachnospiraceae bacterium
GTGGAGTCCATGCATAAATACATATACAGTAACCATTTGTCCGGCGGTGTGTTTTTCTCAGACGAGAAAATCCCGGAAGAGTATTTGTTTTGTGACCAATGCGGTGACTCCAACCAGGAAAACGGAGAGGCGGATACATTTTCTGAAGCCTGGCAGCTCATTTATGCTTATGGAGGTCTTAGTCTGAATGGAGCAGGTCTCCCAAGCAATTGATTCTTCTCCCGATATATGATATAGTTTGGGAGAAAGGGGAACGCCATGCGAGAGTTCAATTATTCTCTTTTGTCGGATGTGCAATGGGACAATGAGATCGTCTCTTTGATTGCACAGATCCATGAATATAAGGGCAGGCAGGAATTATACCTTCGGCAAAAGCCGGTGGAATTAGAACGGCTGGTCGAGCTTGCCAAGATCCAAAGCACAGAAAGTTCCAACAAGATCGAAGGTATTGTCACCACAAGTGTACGAATCAAAGAACTGATAGCAGAAAAGACAACACCTAAGAATAGAGACGAAAAAGAGATTGCCGGATATCGCGATGTTCTTTCTCTTATTCATGAGAGATATGAGTATATTCCAATCACATCTTCCGTGATTCTCCAACTTCATCGCGATCTGTATAAATACGCCGGACGTACCATCGGAGGAAAGTTCAAGAATACGCAGAACTATATCAGTGCCAAAACAGAAGGTGGAAAGGAGTATATGCTTTTCACACCGCTGAAGCCATATGAAACGCCGGGAGCGATAGAGTCGATCTGCGAGAATTATAATCGCGCGGTCGATACTGGCATTGTTGATGTGTTGCTCCTTATACCGGTGTTTATCAAAGACTTTCTTTGCATCCATCCCTTCAATGACGGCAACGGCAGAATGAGCCGATTGCTGACCACGCTGTTGTTATACCAGAGCGGCTATGTGGTAGGACGTTATATCAGCTTAGAGCACATCATCGAAAAGACAAAGGAAACTTATTATGATGTGCTTCAGGAAATGTCAGAAGGCTGGCATGAAGGAGAAAACGATTATTCAGCATTCGTAAAATATCTGCTCGGTATCGTATTGGCAGCATATAAAGATTTTGAAGACCGCGTGAATCTTTTCAGTGAGAAGCTGTCTTCCTATGATCTGGTCAAGCGGGCCGCAACAAAGAAGATCGGAGATTATACAAAGAGCGAGATATTAGAATTGTGCCCGGGAATCAGGAGTTCTTCTGTGGAAGCGGCGTTAAAGAAACTGGTTGAAGAAGGATATCTTACCAGAACAGGGCAGGCGAGATCCACGCGCTATGCGTTAGCGAAGGAATCTCCCAAAGAGAAAAAGAAACGCCCAAAAAAATAAGTAAATTGGGAAAATATGCGGTCAAATTATTTGACCGCAAAAACCGGGGAGAATAACGCGCAATGGACTTCAAATTACGTTCCGATTACAAACCGACCGGCGACCAGCCGCAGGCAATCAAGGCGCTGGTTGACGGGTTCAAGAAAGGCAACCAGTTCCAGACGCTGCTTGGCGTGACGGGCTCCGGCAAGACCTTCACGATGGCAAACGTCATCCAGGCGCTGAACAAGCCTACGCTTGTCATTGCGCATAACAAGACACTCGCAAGCCAGCTATACTCCGAATTCAAGGAGTTCTTCCCGGAGAACGCGGTGGAGTATTTTGTATCGTATTATGACTATTATCAGCCGGAGGCCTACGTGCCCTCGACGGATACCTATATCGCAAAGGATTCCGCGGTCAATGAGGAGATTGATAAACTAAGACTCTCCGCGACGGCGTCTTTGGCGGAACGCAGGGATGTGGTGGTCGTGGCAAGCGTCTCCTGCATCTACGGTCTGGGCAGTCCCGACGAATTCAAGGGCATGTCGATCTCCTTACGTCCGGGGCAGCAGATTTCCCGCGACGATCTGATCCGGGATCTTATCGCCATCCAGTACACGCGCAATGACATGGTGTTGGAGCGCATGAACTTCCGCGTGCGTGGGGACACGGTGGAAATCTTCCCGGCGCAGGGGAGCGAGTTCATGCTGCGCGTGGAATTCTTCGGGGATGAGATCGACCGCATCTGCCAGGTGGAGCCGCTGACGGAAAAGCTGCATTCGGAGCTGTCCCACGTGATGATCTGGCCGGCCTCGCACTATGTCGTCGCACAGGACAAAATCAACCTCGCCTGTGACAACATTGAGGCGGAGCTGAAGGAGCGCGTCACCTTCTTCAAAAAAGAGGACAAGCTGATCGAAGCGCAGCGCATCGCGGAGCGCACCAACTTCGACGTGGAGATGATGCGGGAAACCGGCTTCTGCTCCGGCATCGAAAACTACTCCCGTCATCTGGAATTCCGTGCGCCGGGCGATCCGCCCCTGACACTGCTGAATTTCTTCCCCGATGATTTCCTGATGATCATCGACGAATCGCATATGACGATCCCGCAGGTCGGCGGCATGTACAACGGCGACCGTTCCAGAAAGCAGCAGCTCGTCGATTACGGCTTCCGTCTGCCGAGCGCGCTGGATAACCGTCCCTTAAACTTCGGGGAGTTCGAGACGCACATCGACCAGATGCTCTTTTGCTCGGCGACGCCCGGCAAATACGAGGAGGAGCATGAGCTCCTGCGCACGGAGCAGGTGATCCGCCCGACGGGTCTTCTGGATCCGGAGGTGGACGTGCGTCCGGTGAAGGGACAGATCGATGATCTGATCGGCGAGATCAAAAAGACCACAAAGGCCGGTAACAAGGTGCTGGTCACGACGCTGACGAAGCGCATGGCGGAGGATCTGACGGATTATCTGAACGAGGCCGGCATCCGTGTGAAATATCTGCATTCCGATATCGACACCTTAGAGCGTGCGGAGATCATCAGGGATATGCGCCTCGATGTCTTTGACGTGCTCGTCGGCATCAATCTGCTGCGCGAGGGTCTGGACATCCCGGAGGTGGCGCTGGTGGCCATCATCGATGCGGACAAGGAAGGCTTCCTGCGTTCCGAAACCTCGCTGATCCAGACGATCGGCCGCGCCGCGCGTAACAGCGAGGGACATGTCGTGATGTACGCGGATACGATGACGGATTCCATGCAAAAGGCGATCGACGAGACGAACCGCCGCCGCGCCATCCAGCAAAAGTATAATGAGGAAAACGGCATCACGCCGCAGACGATCAAAAAGGCCGTGCGCGACCTGA
>JAFSLV010000014.1 GCA_017448245.1 Lachnospiraceae bacterium
CACTGGCCATCCGGGAGCAGATCGGCAATATTTGACGGGAACAGAAAAACTGGATAAGATGAATGCGGCAACAGTTCAAAGCCATTCTCAAGGGAGAATTCTCGTTTTATCCAACTGACAGTGAGCTTACACCATCAGAGTTGATGATGCGTTTGAATCTCTCACAGAAAAAATGATAGAATATATAAAGATCATGGTAAATGTGTTTGGCACTCGATTGTTTATTGTGGTCGGACTGCGTGCGTATTTGACAGATGAGGAAATATCGCAGGTGTTTGAGACAGTAAAGTATTTGAAAGCGGCCATGTTATTGATTGAATCAATGGAAACCAGGATTGTGCCGGACGAAAAAGTGCACATTATAGACAGAGATCGATGTTTGATTGTAAAAGTAAATGAGAGTTGACGATGAAAGAGGGAGTCGGAGAATGCCTGAAAATGTAAAGAATATTCTTGAGCGGTACGTATCAAATGTTGCTGAAATCTACGGTGACCATTTAAAGTATATTTTGCTATATGGTTCATATGCACGCGGTGATTTTCGTGAAGGATCGGATATCGACATTATGATTCTTGTGGATCTGAGTCGCGAGGATATTAAATCGTTTTCCGGAGCACTGTCGGATATGACGTTTGATATAAATATCGACAACGATATCATGATTATGCCTATTGTTCAGAATCTTGATTTTTTTAACAAATGGGTGAGGTCGCATCCTTTTTATAACAATGTGAATAATGAGGGGGTAGAACTGTATGCAGCCGCATGACATGAATGATACCGGCGGTGCCAAAGAACTCGCACATTATCGAATAGAGGTCGCAAAAGAAGATTTGCAGGCTGTGAATTTACACATATCCTGTATGGTAAGGTTCGGTGAGAGCATATTTGGTGTTTGAGAACCTTGTAAATTAAGAGACCTGACGACCTGTCAATACTCGAATGAATAGAACGGATTTTTACCGGATGTAGCGTTTGCTCTTCTTCAATTCTTCCACATACAGCGCGGCGGGTTCGCTGAGAGCGGAAATGCGCCGTTTGATGTAACCGATGCGCATGATCTTGTCGGAGTCAAGCGGCACGACACAATAGGCATCGCCGTTGAGTTCCTGCGTGATGATGCCCGAGCAGAGGGTATAACCGTTTAAGCCGACCATCAGATTCAGCATCGTCGCGCGGTCCGAGGCACGGATCAGCTGCCGGTAGCCAAAGGTCGAATATACCTCCTCCGCAAGGTAGAAGGCATTGTCATCGCCCTGGTCAAAAGCGAGACAGGGATAGGGAGCGAGCTGTTCCAGTTTCAGCTTTCTTTTTTTTGCCAGCGGATGCGTTCCGGCCATAAAGACAAAGACCCTGCAGGAAAAGAGCTCCGCAAATTCCAGATCGTTGTCGCGTAACAGCTTCTGCATGATCTCTTCATTGAAATCATCCATGTAGATCACACCGAGTTCCGACTTGTATCCGCGGACATTGTCTATGATGTCCGTCGTTTTGCATTCGTAAAAGCCAAAGGCATACTCATCGATGGAATAGTGTCTGGCCGTTTCGATAAAGGCTTTGACGGCAAAGGAATAATGCTGGGAGGAAACGCTGAAGCTTTTTTTGCTTTCCTTTTTCAGAATGTACTTTTCTTCCGCAAGACGGTATTCGCCGACGATCTGTCTTGCGTAGATCAGAAATTCTTCGCCCTCCTGTGTCACACGTACGCCGCGGTTTGTGCGCGCAAAGAGCGTGACCCCGATCTCCTCCTCCAGATGCTTCAGGGAGGCGGAGAGAGAGGACTGTGAGAGAAACAGTTCCTGTGCCGCACGGTTGATGGAGCGCTCCTTTGCAACGGTGACGGCGTAAATCAGCTGCTGCAGTGTCATGTATACAATATACCATTTGTTATCGATTTTGTCGATAACAGGATACCAGAATCCGGTATTAACACTTACAGGGAAAAAGGGCGTATGATGGGAAACAACAAAAGAGTCACTGCGCACACAAGCGCAAAGAGGGAAAACAATCAGACAGCAGAAAAGGAGGAAGGTCATGGCAGGGATTACGGAAGAAAGCAAAAAGAGATGGAGATTTGAAACGAAACAATTGCATGCGGGGCAGGAGGAGTACGATCATGAAACCGACGCGCGAGCGGTGCCGGTATACCTGACGACGTCCTATGTGTTCCGCGATGCGCAGCACGCCGCGGACCGCTTTGGCCTGCGCGATGCGGGAAATATCTACAGCCGGCTGACGAATCCGACACAGGCGGTTCTGGAAGAGCGGATCGCGCAGCTGGAGGGCGGTGTTGCCGCGCTTGCGGTGGCGAGCGGTGCCGCCGCGGTGTCCTATGCGGTGCAAAACATCGCACATGCAGGTGATCATATCGTCAGCGCCAAAAACATATACGGCGGCACGTACAATCTGCTGCGGCATACGCTTGGCGAATACGGTATTGAAACAAGCTTTGTCGACGCAAACGACGCACAGGCTCTGAAGGATGCCATCCGGGACAATACAAAGGCGGTGTTTGCGGAAACACTCGGCAATCCGCACGGCGATGTTGCGGATGTGGAGGGCATCGCTCAGATCGCGCATGCGCACGGCATCCCGCTGATCGTGGATAACACCTTTGCGACGCCGTATCTCTTCAGGCCGCTCGAGCACGGCGCGGATGTTGTCGTGGAGAGCGCGACCAAATTTATCGGCGGTCACGGCACGGCGATCGGCGGTCTGATCATCGACGGCGGAAGCTTTCCCTGGGAAGCACACGCAGAAAAATTTCCGGGGCTGTGCGCACCGAACCCGTCCTACCACGGGATCAGTTTTGTACAGGCGGCGGGGGCGGCGGCCTTCGTGACGCGTATCCGTGCCATTTTATTGCGTGACACGGGTGCGGCGCTCTCCCCGGTGTCCGCCTTTGTTTTTTTGCAGGGGCTGGAGTCTTTGTCGCTGCGTGCGGAGCGTCATGTGGAAAACGCGCTGAAGGTGATCGGGTATTTAAAGACGGTACCGCAGGTGGAGAAGATTCATCATCCCTCCTTATCGCAAGACCCTGAGCAACAGCGGCTCTACCGCACGTATTTTCCGCGGGGCGCGGGCAGTATTTTTACGTTTGAAATCAGGGGAGGGCAGAGGGAGGCACATGCCTTTATTGACAGGCTGCAGCTCTTTTCCCTGCTGGCAAATGTCGCGGATGCAAAGAGCCTCGTGATCCATCCGGCGACGACCACACATGCGGAATTGTCTGAGGAGGAGCTGAAGGAGCAGGGAATCTTTCCCAATACGATTCGTCTGTCCATCGGCCTCGAACATGCGGAGGATATCATCGCGGATCTGCGGCAGGCCTTTGATGCGGCTTAAGAGGGGAGTGTGGTATCCGTACAGGGATGTGCGAGCTGTTTTGTGTGTCGACGGGGATGTCGACAGAGTATGATAGAATAGTGAGGAAAGGAAGGTATCGTCATGGCAAATATCAAACACAGCGTAACGGAACTGATCGGGAATACACCGCTGCTTGAGGCTAAACGGTTTCAAAAAGCGGAGGAGATCTCCGGCGTGAGATTTCTTGTCAAACTGGAATACTTAAACCCCGCCGGCAGCGTCAAGGACCGCGTGGCACTATCCATGATCGAGGACCTGGAGAAAAGAGGTGTCCTGAAGGAGGGAGGTACCGTGATCGAGCCGACCAGCGGCAATACGGGTATCGGCCTTGCCTTTGTCGCGGTGGCAAAAGGATATCGGGCGATCCTGACCCTGCCCGATACGATGAGCGTCGAGCGGCGCTCGCTCTTAAAAGCTTACGGTGCGGAGCTTGTGCTGACGGAATGGTCAAAAGGGATGAAGGGCGCGATCGAAAAAGCGGAAGAATTGGCAAAGGAGATTCCGGGCGCCGTGATTCCCGGGCAGTTTGACAATCCCGCCAATCCCGCCGCGCACAGGGCAACCACCGGCCCCGAAATCTGGAAGGATACGGAAGGAAGCGTCGATGTGCTGATCGCAACGGTCGGCACCGGCGGTACGATCACGGGCACGGGCGCGTATCTCAAAGAAAAAAATCCCGCGCTGAAGGTGATCGCCGTGGAGCCTGAGGATTCGCCGGTGCTCTCCGGAGGCGAAGCCGGCCCGCATAAAATCCAGGGCATCGGCGCGGGCTTTGTGCCGAAGGTGCTGGATACGGACATTTACGATGAGATCCTCACCGTGTCAAATGAGGATGCGTTTTCATACGGAAAGAAGTTTGCGCGCACGGAAGGAATATTGACCGGGATTTCCTCCGGCGCGGCCCTCAGCGCAGCCGCATCTTACGCAAAGCGGAAAGAAGCCGAAGGAAAGACCATCGTTGTCATCCTGCCGGATTCCGGTGACCGCTATCTCTCCACGCCGCTGTACGGGGAATGATCTGCCAAGGGGACGTGCCAAAGGGGACGGTTCTCATTGGCGTGTTTTCGGTCAAAGGGGACAGACCCCGGCGTCTTGCAAAGAGGCAGTTACGGCAGACTTGGGACATTATCGACGAGTGACGTTATTTTCCCTGCGCCTTTTTCATCAGCTCCTTGCCGGCATTCCAGGCCTGGCCTGCCTTTTGCGTTGCCACATAGTATCCCGACTGAAACTGGTCGAAGATAAGGGCGTTAAGCTTCATCGGATCGATCTTGCCGTTTTCGGAAAGTACCTTTTCATCGACGCTGACATTGACGATTTTGCCGACCACGGCATGGATGTTGTCCGTTTCCGTAATCTCCGCGAGCTCGCATTCCATCGTGACGGGAAACTCCGTGATCACGGGCGCGTTGACGTGTGCGCTCTTTTCCTCATGATATCCCGATTGCGCAAACTTGTCGGGCATCGTATTGCCGCTCGCGATCCCGTAAAAGTCCGCAACATCCATGTGATCTTTGTCGGCGATGCTGACCGTAAAGGCCTTTGTCTGCCGGATCGCCTTCGTCGTTGCATGATCCTCATCGATAAAGAGCGCAATCTTGTCCATCGCGCAGACCATACCCCAGGCGGCATTGAGCACCTGCACCGTTCCCTTCTCGTCATAGGATGCCACCATCAGGACGGGCATCGGAAATACTGCCGGCTGTGCTCCCAGATCTTTTCTGCTCATGTGATCTCCTCCTTATGAAACTCTATAAATGATCACGCATGGCGCACTCTTTGTCCGCGCCACAGGATGATTATACCACAAACAGCACACCCTTACGGCACCACCCCCCGCACCACCTGGTTGTTTGTGTCCGCCATATTTTGCATCCAGCTGATGCCGTTTGCTTCGGAGAAAACCATCGCGCGTGAGAAGCTGGCGCAGATCATCGCCGAGGGAAAAGAAGAGGAGGTGCGTTGCCGTTTTTGTAACCGCGCTTACCGCTTTTCTCCCGGGGAGCTGACAGCTTTGTTATGAACAGAATGAACGAGGGTTACTGATACAAGAATTGTCTAAATTGTCCATAATATATCTACAATTCAATCAAAACGCATAAATATGCGTGCTCTATTAGTTTTTCTATCACATGAAAATGAAAACATGCGAAGGCATGTGTTCCAAATGTGTTCCTTTGACAGAATTATCTCATTTTTTTCAATTTTTTTGTCAAAACAGATAAACAAACTCGGATTATCCGTCGATATACACATCGATTCGTTTTATTGAATTTGGTGTATGATTCTTGCATTCATTTAGAAAAGGAGGCAAACAATGGCCGAAGCGAAAAAGGAAAGAGCCCCGAAGGCGAGACAGCACGTAGGCGGCGGCGGTCTCGGTATCAATGCCGAAGCGCTCAGACACATGAAGGTGGAGAGAAAGTTCGGATATGTCTTTAACCGTCTTTTGATCTTTATGCTCGTGGCATCGCTGTTCTTGATCTTCACGGTGGTCTACTGTGTGGTGCAGTACCGCACGATGTATACCAGATATTACGAGACCTCGGAGCATGTGGCGGATGCCAGGGGCGGCATGCAGTCCCTTGCAAAGAATATCCTCTATATCATGGCGGCGGAGGAAGAGAGCGTGGTGCTCGCGCGCATGGATGCGGCGACGGCTGATTCCGAACAGCTCGCTGCGGCGTTTGCGGAACTCGACAAGCTCTATCCGCAAAGCGCCATTGTACATGCGGCAGAGCAAACCTACGACCAGCTCACCTCCAATGCGCAGAACTGGATCATGATGGTCAATGAAGGTGCCGACAAACATGATCTGTATGTGGAATTCGAAGAGCAGATGGTAGGGCCCCTGACGGAGCTCAGGGACAATCTGATTGCGGTATCCGACGCGGCCCGATCCAATGCGGATAAGGCCTACAATACGTCGCTGATCATCGCGGTGGTATGCAGCCTTGTGGCCATCATCCTCGTGGTCCTTCTCTTTATTACGGTCAATGACGGAAAGAGCAAGCTGACCAGGGGCATCGTGACGCCGGTCACGGAGGTGACCAATGCCGCACGGCAGATGGAGGAAGGTCATCTGCAGCTGGAGATCAATTACGAATCCGATGACGAGCTCGGGGAACTTGCGGACAGCATGCGCGGAACGACGCATGTGCTGCACGGCATCGTCGAAGACTTAACGGACGTCATGCACCGCTTAGGCGGCGGCGACCTCGTCCACGGATCAAGGAATCCCGACTGCTACATCGGCGATTTCTATCCGATCGCCAAAGAGATCCGTGATTTCCGTGATTCGCTTGCGGGCACGATGGGGAATATCAAGAACGCGTCCGGCCAGGTGTCGCAGGGCGCGACCAATATGAGCCAGGGCGCACAGGACCTTGCGGAAGGCGCGACTGACCAGTCGGCCTCGGTCGAGGAGCTGACGGCGTCGGTCACGACGGTTGTGGAACAGACGAAGCAGCTCACGGAATCCGTCGAAAACGGCGCAAGAGTCGCAAGAGAAGTCAAGGCATCGACCGACGAAGGCGCCCAGCACATGGCACATGTGGTCGAGGCGATGGCCAAGATCACGGAAGCATCCGGACAGATCGCCAATATTTCCGATACGATCGCGGATATCGCGTCGCAGACCAATCTGCTGTCGCTGAACGCGTCGATCGAGGCGGCAAGAGCGGGCCAGTCCGGCAAGGGCTTTGCGGTTGTTGCGGATGAGATCCGCAAGCTCGCGAGCCAGTCGGCGGAAGCGGCCGCACAGACCAAGGAACTGATCGACGCG
>JAFSLV010000015.1 GCA_017448245.1 Lachnospiraceae bacterium
AATCTTCAAGAAGTGGTACAATAAAATCCATGAGAGTATCCCCCTTTTAAAGGTATTTTTTTCCCAAAACCATTATACCCAAAGGTGAGATACTCTCTTTCTTTTATTTTTTATTCAACTGACACTTTCTTTACTCCATTGCAACAAAAAAACGTAAAGAGAAATCAGTGCGGAAGAAATAAAAACCGCGGCGATGATATCGCTCAACCAGTGTACGCCGCTCAAAAGTCGTCCGGCGATCATGACGATCACAAAAAAAACACACGCACACGTAACGATCAATCTTTTTTTTCTGTCCTCTGAAAGCCGCATAAATGCTGGGATTGCGGTCCCAAAGATCACACACGCAAGCATCGTGTGAGAAGAAGGGAACGATGCCTGCGCCGCATCTTCTCCCGCCATGATAACAGGCCGGACATTGATGACTACCACCTCAAAAAACACATACAGTGCGATCGTCAAAGAATAAATGACGCCGAGCATAATCACCGCGTAGTCGACACGGAAAATACTTTTTTTGCGTATCATCTGCAAAAAGCCGTACAGTGCAAAGGCGCCCGCGATCAGGATGGCAAGCACGCCAAGATACTTCGTGATGTCATACCACATTTCATTGACACCTATGATGTCCCGTACGGCACCGTTCATGCGCGCAAGACCCACACGCGCTCCCTGCGGACCGATCGCCGCCACGTCGACAAACATCACCGCGATCGTAAACAGGAAGGAGATCGCAAAGCAAACCGCGGTCGCAATTGCCGCCGTGTTTGTTTTCTTCCGCCTCAACCGTACACCTCCGTGATAAAGCGACGCAGAACCGGCATGGCGCGTTCCACCTTTTTGGTGTCCACGCAGTAGGCCATCCGGAAAAACCCTTTGACGCCGAAACCGTCCGAGGGGACGAGAATCAGATCGTATTCCGTGGCTTTCTTACAAAACGCCACCGCATCCTCCTCCGGTGCCTTCGGAAAGATATAGAAGGTACCGCCGGGGCGCACGCAGCTCAGTCCCAGCGCCGTCACCGTGTCGTAGATGATATTCATATTGGTCTCGTAGACCGAAAGGTCGGATGTTTCGTCGCAAATATCCGCCACCGCCTGCATGATGATCGAGGGCGGGCAGTTGTGCCCTAATCCTCTCGAGATCTGTCCGCACATCGGCACGATCTCGTCCGCCGCTTCGCAATCCGGCTGTACGGCCACATAGCCGAGGCGCTCTCCCGGAATCGACATGGACTTGGCGTAGGAATAACAGGAAAGCGTATGCGGATAAAACGATGACACATACGGTGCCTCTTTTTTATCAAAAAGGATGTCGCGGTAAGGTTCGTCCGTAATCAGAAAGAGATTGTGTCCGCATTCTTCGCTTTTTTTCGTCAGGATCCGCGCAAGCTCTTTTAGCGTTTCTTTGGAAAAGACCACGCCGGAAGGGTTGTTGGGTGTATTGATCAGTACCGCCGCCGTCTTTTTTCCGATAGCCTTTTCAAGGAGCTCAAAATCGATCTGAAATGAATCGGTATCCGCCGCAACGATCCGCATGACGCAGCCCGCACCTTCCACATACGGTTTGTATTCGGAAAAGAAAGGCGCAATGACGATGATCTCGTCACCGGGTGCGGAGACGGCTCTTACCGCGTGCGCTACCGCACCGGCCGCGCCCGTCGTCGGAAAGATATGCTTTGCCTCATAGTGCATTCCGTATTTTTTGTTGAGCGACGCGGCGACTCTTTCTTTAAAATGCGCGTTACCGAGTGTGGGCGTATATCCGTGCAGGGACATCGTATCCCCGGTCTTCAGGAGCCCGATCATTTTTTCCGTAAAAGCCTCCGGCACCGGTACGGAAGGATTTCCCAGGGAAAAATCATAGACATTTTCATATCCGATTTCTTTACCGCGGGCCGTCGCATACTCCGAAAGCTCGCGAATGACATTTTTGGCACCGAGCATTGCTCGGTAGGTTTCGTTAATCATCGTTTCATCCCTTCTTTCTCAAATCTGTTCCGCCGTCAGATAAACGGGAAACGCCATGCCGTAGACAAACCAGACACATAACAGAATCAGCCCCACCGTCAGAACACAGGGGAGTGCGGCAAAAACCGCTTCTTTCCGAAAACGGCGTCCGCAAAACAAAAATACTTTTTCCAGACCCGTCACCACCACATAATAAAACGGCGCAATGATGGGCAGGACATATCTGCCCTGCGGCTGGAAATCGATCGCATAGCAGTAGTATGCCCATAACAGCGCGGTGATCAGGCAGGCAAAAAGCGTCATCACATGCAGGGTGCGCGCCTTTGCGGTGAGCATCTTCCTGTTTTTCACATACCATACCGCAAAAGATACAAAGCCCAGTGTAAAAAGCAAACGGTAGGGCAGATAAAAAAGCGGCGTGCCCGGAATGCTCATGGAACCGTAGGTTGCGACAAAGGACGTAAACATCGGCTCACGGCATGCGGCAAGCATCTGCAGGATGCCCATTCCCTGCGTGATCGGGGGGAATTTGATGGCACCGTGCTCCTGCTGGAGGCGAAAGGTGGTTGAAAGACCAAAGATATCACCGTCCAGCATGATGAGGTTGCGCAGAAACCACCATCCCGCACCGGCAAAAATGAGAAGAGCCGTCGGAATCAGATATGTCCTGACACCCCTCCAGTCGACAAAAGGACGACCGAAAGCATCCCTGTGCACAAAAAACAGCGCAAACATCGTCGCGCCGCATAGCAAAAATCCGTATGCGTTGTAATATGTCAGCGCACAACAGATCTGTCCCGCGGCAAATAAAAGGCAGCGTTTCCGCGACATGCCGTCCTGCAGAATCGCGACAAGCGCAAGTCCCATCATGGAGATGGAAGCCATGCACAATGCGTCCGTATTGACATACGTATAGATAAAAAGATGCTGCGGATGAAAGGTGCACCCGATCGCAAACAGATATACCTGCGCTTCGTGCGTAAACAGACGCTGCCCCAGCAGGTATAAAAGATACGCATTGAACACGCCCGTACAGACATTGACGAGACGCGCCGTCAGGGTCAGCGCAAAACCCTCTGCGCCAAAAAATGCCGCAATCCGCATCATGATGCCCATGACGATATAGGGCAGTCCCGGCTGGAACGCGTAACTCGATCCGTATCCGGGAATCTGTACCTCTTCCTCAAAACCTGTCGGCAGTTTCCCGTGCGCCGCAATGAAACGCGGGATCAGAATTCTCGCGTGCTCGTCCGGCGGATTGGGAAAAATCGGATAAATATCCTGTGTCTGCTGGACGATCGCAATACTTGCGGCGAGGACGGCAAACAACAGGAGGTATCCCCCCACGATGATATTCTTTTTCCGGTCGGCTGCTTCTTTTGTCATATTCCCCGGGCATCCAGATACACCGGATACGCATATACAATGAGATAAAACAATAACAATACCATTAGGACAACGCACAGCATCTTCGGTATCATCTGCGCGCGCATCTTTTTATTGTCACCTTCCGTGATTCTTTGCATGCCCGATACGGCCGCCGCATAAAACGGAATGATCACCGGCAGGATATAACGCCCCTGTGGCTGGTAATCGATGTGCAGGCAATAATACAGCCACAGCGCCACGGTGATCAGGCAGGCGACAGAGAGCGCGGCCGCCAGTATCTTTTGCCGCGGGGGCTCTTTTCCGGCATACCGGATCAGATACCATAACGCGGCGACGGCAAACATCAGCACCAGGCATCCATATATCACATAATACCATATGGAGGCAACCATATGCATGGAACCGTAGACGGCAATCAGCGAAGCGGCCACGATCCGGAACGCGCCGCGTGCGGCCATCAGTCCGATCGCCTGCAACACCCCGTTACCCTCATGTATCAGCTGTGTGGCAATAGGATCGTGCATGGCCTGCGTCACGCGCATCGCAAAAAGATCACCGTCCAGCACAAAGAAGCTCCTTACAAACCACCAGCCCGCCCCCGCACAGGTAAGGAGGATGGCAAAAACACCGTATCTCAAAAAAAGATCCCCCCGGAAGCGCCGCACACCGCCATGGCCTTTTTCAAAAAAGAAGCCTATAAATGCCATCCCTGTCATCATCACGAAACCATAGGCATTGTAATAAGTCAACAGACACATGATCCATCCGGTGCCAAGCGCGAGGCTCCTTCGGTACGAAAAACCTTCCTGTGCGATGGCATACATCGCATAGCACATCACCACAACGGACGTCATGCACATCCCGTCGTTATTGACGTACGTGTAGACAAACAGGTGCTGTGGTAAAAAGAGCGTGGCAATGCAAAAAAGCCACACATATGACGGATTCCGGAACCGCCTTTGTGCGAACAGATATAAAAAAACCGCTGTTACAAGACCGGACGCCACATTGACCATGCGCGCCGTCAGCAATAATCCCTCCTCCGGCAGAGAAAAAGATGTCATCAGACGCATGAGAAAGCCCATGATCACGGACGGCAAAGAAGGACGCATGGCATAGAGCCCCGCATAGAATGCCTGCATTTCCGGCTCCAATCCCGTCGGGAGGAATCCGTTTTTACAGATGAATAAGGGAATCTGGAAACGCGCGTATTCGTCCGGCGGCTCCGGCAGCAACGGATGTGTGCTCGTCAGCGGCTGTAATACGGCCAGTGATGTCGCAATCACAAAAAAGAAAACAAGATATGCGGCAAATACCTTTTTTTCATGCGCTTGTCGCACCGTGTGTCTCCTTTTCCAAAAAACATCGTTCCATTTCCGTCAGCAACGTTTCACATGCCAAAAGCAGCGCTTCTCCCTGTATGGTCTGAAACGGCGCACCGATCCGGCAGACAAAGCAGGGCTTGGCCCCCGTCAGAAATCTCAGTTTTCCCTTATGAGCGGCGATCAGGGAAGGGAGCCCCGCGGGATCGAGCGGCGCATCCGGCTTCATGTTCAGCAAAAGATCCGCTCCCTCATTTTTGACCTCCGTCACAAACAACGCATGTGCGCGAAACCGGATTCCGGAAATACGGATCAGATTGTCGACGGATGCGGGGATATCCCCGAAACGGTCTAAGAGTTCATCCCGCATGGATTCGGCTTCCGATGCATCGGTCAGACCGGCGATCCGTTTGTAGATTTCCAGTTTTTGTTCTTCATTTAAAATATACGTTCCGGGGATATAAGCGTCAATGTTCAGATCCACATTGGTAACAAAGTGCCCCGTCCCCGGTGCCGCCTCTCCCCTGGCTTCCCGGAGTGCTTCGTCCAGCATCCGGCAGTACAGCTCATAACCGACCGATGCCATGTGTCCGCTTTGTCTGGTGCCCAGCAGATTGCCGGCACCGCGGATCTCCAAATCCCGCATCGCTATCTTGTATCCGGATCCGAGATCCGTAAATTCGCGGATCGCATTGAGTCTCTTTTCCGCAACCTCCTTTAAAATACGGTCTCTTTTATACATCAGAAACGCGTATGCCGTACGGTTTGAGCGTCCGACACGCCCGCGCAGCTGGTAGAGCTGCGCCAGTCCCATTTTATCCGAGTCATGTACAATCATCGTGTTGACGTTCGGAATATCAAGTCCCGTTTCGATGATGACCGTGGACACCAGTACATCAATGTCACCGCCGATAAAATCATACATGATCTTTTCGAGCGCCGCTTCCGGCATCTGCCCGTGTGCGTAAGCAATCCTTGCTTCCGGAATCAGTGTCTGCAGATGCGAACAGACATCCGCAATCGTATTGACGCGGTTATAGACATAGTAGACCTGTCCGTGTCTGGCCAGTTCCCTCAGGACCGCCTCCCTGACGGTTGCTTCATTCTGCTCGCAGACAAAGGTCTGGATCGGCAGCCGGTCCGACGGGGCCTCGGTAAGCAGCGACATGTCCCTGATGCCGACGAGACTCATATGGAGCGTGCGCGGGATGGGGGTGGCGCTCAGGGTCAGCACGTCAACGGACGCGCGGATCTGTTTGATCTTTTCCTTATGTCTGACACCGAAACGCTGCTCCTCGTCCACGATCAGAAGACCCAGATCCTTATAGCTCACATCCGCGGATAACAGGCGGTGGGTGCCGATCACGATATCCACCAGTCCCTTTTTTAAGTCCGCCAGCGTTCTCGTGATCTCCTTACGTGTGCGAAACCTCGAAAGCAGATCGATTCGCACCGGATAGTTGCGAAAGCGTTCGACGAAAGTATTATAATGCTGCTGCGCAAGAATCGTTGTCGGAACCAGCACCGCTACCTGTCTGGAATCCTGTACCACCTTAAACGCGCCGCGGATGGCGACCTCTGTTTTCCCAAAGCCCACGTCTCCGCACAACAGGCGGTCCATGACACGCTCGGATTCCATGTCCTCTTTCATCTGTGCGATTGCCGTCTCCTGGTCGGATGTCTCTTCATACGGAAACGCATCCTCAAATTCCTTCTGCCAGACGGTATCCTTGCCGAAGGCGTATCCCCTGACCTTACTGCGTTTTGCATAGAGTTCCACCAGGTCCCCGGCGATCTCGTCCACGGCCGTTTTGACCTTTGCCTTTGTTTTATGCCACTCCGATGTCCCGAGCTTGTTGAGTTTGAGCTTTGCGCCGTCCTTTTGTGCCGCGCCCGGAGCGTATTTTTCGATCACGGACAGACCCGTCGCCGCGATATAGAGACTGCCGCCGTCCGCGTATTCGATGCGGATATAATCCCTGCGCGCCTTTTCCACTTCTATCTGCTCCACGCCCCTGTAGATCCCGAGGCCGTGGTCTTCGTGTACGACATAGTCGCCCACTTTCAGGTCGGAAAAATCGCGGATCCTCTCGCCGGTACCCGTGTGCTTTTTTCTTTTTTTGCGATGCTTTCTGGTAAAGATATCACTTTCCGTAATCACCGCAAATCTTAAGGACGGATATTCAAAGCCCGCGCTCAGCACCCCGTAATAGGTCATGATCTCCGAAGGCTGGGGCGTGCGGTTCGGATCCTGGGAGTAAAACGCTTCGATTTCATGATCCCTGAAATCCTCCACCAGGCGCCTTGCCCTTGCGCGCTGCCCGGACAGAATCACGACACGGTATCCTTCTTTTTTATATCGCCTCAGATCCCTGACCAGTGTATCAAAACTGTTATTATAGGGAGCGATCTGCCTGACCGGAATCGTCACAAGAAGCGCATCCTCCGATTCCCCGGGGAAAAGATCGCGGATTCCCGTATCCTTAAGGCCAAAAAGCGCACAACGCGAAAAGCGGGAGAGTCTCGCCGCACTTTCCTCCTTCCCCGCAAGCAGATCCATCTGTCCCGGAAGAATATAGCCGAGCTCCGCACGATGGATCATGCTTTCTTTAAACTCTCCTTCCACCGCTTTTGCATGTTCCGCGATACGTGACGGATCATCCAGAAACACCGCGGTATCTTCCGGCCGGAACAGGTCGCTCAAAAAAGACGGACGGTCATAGAAATAGCGTATGTAGCTGTCCAGGTTGACATGGAGCGACAGCTCAAAGATCTCCTCCCGCAACACGCGGATACTTTTCCTGATCCTTGCGGCTTCCTCCGTGTGCAGTTTGTCCCGCAGGTCCTGCTCGCGCTTTGCGGCCTCCTCCCCGATCCGCAAAAAACCGTCCTTTAATCCTGCTTTTGTGACAATCATCTCCGTGGCGGGAAACACATCAACCCTTGCCACGCGCTCGATCGAGCGCTGCGTCTCCCGGTCAAAAATGCGGATCGACTCGACATCGTCCCCCCACAGTTCGATACGCACCGGATTATCTGCCGTCAGGTCAAATATGTCAATAATATCTCCGCGGATCGCAAACTGCCCGGGTGTCTCCGCCTGGTGCGTGCGCGTATAACCCGCGACAACCAGATGCGCTGCAATATCCTTAACGGGCAGGGGCTTCCCCGCCTCGACCGAAAGGACATGCTGACGGAGTACCTCCGCGGGAACCATCGGTGTCATCAGTGCGGAAAAGGTCGTCACCACGGTCAGCTTCCTTGCGTGCAGGATTTTTCGCAGTGTGCGCATCCTTTCGCGCGCAATCTCGCCCGCATGGATGTCCGCCTCATAGAAAATCAGATCCTTTGCGGGAAAATAGCATATGTCACTGTCAAAAAAGGAGTAGTCCGCACAGATTTCCCTTGCGCGCAGCTCGGAACCCGTCAGAATCAGACAAAAAGAAAACGAAGAAGAGAGCGCATCGATCAGATGCAGACGCGCCGTACCCGTTACCTCGCCGATGCCGCAAAGCGTGCCTTTTTTTTCCAGCGCCTGCTGTATGCGCAAAAAATCACCGGATGCCGTAAGCGGTGCCTGCAGCGCCTTCATGATTCTTTGTTCCTTTTGGTATTACAGCGGTTCATGGCACAGGATATGCCGTCGGTAATGATCAGGGCGGCTGCTTCCGCGGCTTTCTCTATGCTCTCTTCAAAGCGCGCCCTCTCTTCGGGCGCAACCTTTCCGAGCACGTGTCCGACGAGGTCTGCACCCGCATCTTCCCCGACACCGATACGGATTCTGATAAAGCCGTCGTGCCCCACGTGCCGTATGATGCTTTTTAACCCGTTATGTCCGCCGGCGGATCCTTTTTCGCGGATGCGTACCGTTCCGACCGGCAGATGGATATCGTCCACGATCACGATCAGACGCTTCCCCGTATCGATCCTGAGATAATCGGAAAGAGCGCGCACGGCTTCGCCCGAGGCGTTCATGTAGGTCAGTGGCTTTGCGATCATCACCTTTTCGTTTCCGATTCTTCCCGTTCCCGTCAGCGCGCGCCTGAACGTCTTTGTCAGACCGATCTGAAACGACGCGGCCAAACTGTCCGCCGCGGCAAAGCCGGCATTGTGTCTGGTCCCGTCGTATTTCTTTTCGGGATTTCCAAGACCTGCGACAAGCCAGGAGATGCCTCCCTGCTGCCCGCTTCTTTTTTCAAACAGTGCACGAAACATTACAGCAGATGTGCCCTCATTTCTTCCGGAGAAAGTGGGGAGAGGTATGCCGGTGCGATATCAAATACCGTCATCGCGCCGCTCTTTCCCTCTTCGTTCAGACGCGCGATGGCGCGTGCATAGGCAACCAGCACCGAGCCGGTAAATTCCGGATTGGAATCCAGTTTTAAGGAGTATTCGATGACGTGTCGGTGTGCCCTGTCCCTGCCTGTTGCGCCCGTTCGGATGACACTGCCCCCGTGCGGCATGCCGGCATGATCCCTGTCCATCTCCTCCTGCGTGATAAACGTCACGGTCGTATCATACTCCGCAAAGTAATTGGGCATGGTTTTGATCTCCTGCTCGATTCTTTGCTTTTCCTCCGCCGTATCGCTCTCTTTGGTCACGACCACAAAGCATTCTCTTACGTGCTTTTCCCTGGTTGTCAGCATGGGCTCTGCGCCGCTCCTTGCAAGATCCAGCGCCCGCTCCTGCGGAACGGTATACTGTCTGGCATCCTTGACACCCCGGATCCTGCGGATCGCATCGGAATGTCCCTGTGAGACCCCCTTTCCCCAAAAGGTGTAGTCCGCGCCGTCCGGGAGGATGGACGATGCATAGAGGCGGTTTAAGGAAAAAAGACCGGGGTCCCAGCCGCACGAGATCAGCGCGCATTTACCGGCAGACTTTGCCGCCGTATCCACGGTCTGAAAATGCTCCGGGATCCTTGCGTGCGTATCAAACGAATCGACCACATTGTAATGTGCGGCATATAATGGCGTCTGCTCCGGAAGATCAAAAGCACTGCCCCCGCAAAGAAGCAGTACATCGAGCATCTGCTTTTCTTTTGTCAGCGCATCCATGGTCAGTACCGTGACGCCTTCCGTCCCAGTCCGGATGCTGTCCGGGTCTCTTCTGGTAAAAACGCTTGTCAGTACCATATCCTTTTGCTGTGCGATGGCGCTCTCCGCCCCGCGGGCGAGATTGCCGTATCCGGCGATTCCGATTTTTATTTTTTTAAGCATGGGATCCCCTTTCTTTTCAGTTGTCACACCCGTCTATTATATCACGAAATACCCGCCTTTGTTTATCCGTAACGCTTACGCCGCTCCTCCCCGATGTATGGACAGTCCATTTTTCCTGTGCTATACTTTGCCTGATACCGGTGTCATGTTGTAGTGAGGTGTTTCAGATGTATCTTCCGGAACCCGAAACGCTTTCCCGTGTTTACGGCGAAAAGGCAGGAGAAGCCGCGACCCGTTTCCGGTCTCTTTCTGCCCGTTTTTCGGAATGCTTCGGGGGCGCGTCCCCCGCAGGTTTTTTTTCCTCGCCCGGACGTGCGGAGATCATCGGCAATCACGTCGATCATAACGGCGGTCAGGTGCTTGCGGCATCGATCACGCTCGATACGATCTGTTGTGCCGCCCCCAATAACGAGGGACGGGTACGCATCTTTTCCGAAGGCTATCATGATCCGATAGACATCCGGGTTTCCTCGCTGGGGGACGTGCCGCGCTGCCGGGGTTCTTTATCCCTGACGGCGGGTCTCATCGACGGCCTCCTGCGCGAAGGATTCCGTTGTGCGGGATTTGATGCCTGTGTGTCGAGCAATGTCATCCCTTCGGCGGGCGTTTCCTCCTCCGCATCCTACGAAATGCTGATTGCAACCGTCATCAGCGAGCTCTTCAACGACGGAAGGCTGACCCTTTCCCAAAAGGCACATGCGGGACAGTATGCCGAAAATGTCTGGTGGGAAAAAGCCTCCGGGTTGATGGACCAGATGGCCTGCGCGCACGGCGGTACGGTGCTTTTTGATTTTAAAGACGAAGTCACGGCCGAGCCCGTTGACTTTACGTTTGACGACATCGGCTGCGACATGATTCTTGTCAACAGCGGCAAGGGGCATGCGGATCTGAGCAGGGAATACTCCTCGGTTCCCGGAGAAATGCACTACATCGCTTCGCTGCTGCATAAGAACAATCTCTCGGAAACAACCTGTGAAGATATCCTGTCCCTTCTGACAAAGAGAGCGCAGACAGACGATGCGTGCGACCGCGCTTTTTTACGTGCGCTTCACTACCATGCGGAGTGTAAGCGCGTCCGTGAGGCGGCGGATGCGATCCGTGCGGGACACAAGGAAGTACTGCTTCCGCTCATCACCGCTTCCGGCAATTCCTCCTGGAAGTGGCTGCAGAGCTGCTATGTCCCCGGCACCGCGTCCGAACAGCCGGTGGCCGTGATGCTGGCGCTGACAGAGACCTTTTTGAGCGCACATCCGGGCGGCGCCTGCAGGATCAACGGCGGAGGCTTTGGCGGTGTGGCGATGTGCGTCCTCCCCAAAGAAGATACCGCCGCTTATGTCGATTTTATGACACCTTATGCAGGCAGGGAACAGATCCACGTGATGGATATACGTCCCACGGGCGCCCTGCGCCTTGGGTGAGAAAGGATCCTTTATGAGAAAATCCGTAAGGCTCCTGTCCGTTCTTCTTATCCTGTGTCTCCTGACCGGTGCCTGCGCCGGCGGACGCCGCGCCGCAAGCCGGACGGCTCCGTCCGTTCCCTCACCCGGAAGCCCTGCCTCTCACGCTCCGGCCGGCGGAGAAGATACGGATGACGGTAATACTGCCGCCTACACGGTATCGATTGAAAAAGACGATGCCTTTACGGTCGGCGTATTCTATTATTCCTTTGCGGATGCCTACATATCCTCTCTTCGTCCGCTTCTTGAAGGTGCGCTCGATAACCGCGGGATTTCTTATCAGATCTTTGACGGCACCAATAATCAGGTCACACAAAACGCACAGATCGACGCCTGCGTATCCGGCGGCTATGATCTTCTGATCGTCAATCTCGTCACCAGCGGCTATGCGGATGTGGCCGAGGAGGTGATCCGGATGGCCGACGGGATCCCCGTCATCTTTTTTAACCGTGCGATCGAGCCGGACGGGGAAGAGGGCGTTCTTCTCAACATGTACGACAACATCTGCTTTGTCGGAACGGATGCACCGGAAGCGGGACATCTGCAGGGACAGATGATCGGGGAATATCTGCTTGCCCGTTACGACGAGACGGATCTCAACCGCGACGGCGTCATCTCTTATGCCATGTTCAAGGGAGAGGAGGCCAATGTCGAGGCCATCTACCGCACGCGCTACAGTGTGGAGGATGCGGATGAGCTGTTGCGGGATGCGGGATATCCTGCGCTTTCCTTCTTTGACCCCGCAAACGAAAACCGCTACCAGGTTGATCTGCAGGGCTCCTGGTCGGAGCAGGCCGCTTTCGATTACATGAGCGCCAATCTTGCCTCCTTTAACGAAGAAAACGGCAATATGATCGAGCTTGTGATCTGCAATAACGACGATATGGCCAAGGGAGCGGTGCATGCATTGCAGGTGGCAGGGTATAATACGGGCAGCTCGAAGGATCCGGTAATCCCGGTATTCGGCGTGGATGCCACCGAAAGCGCACAGTCAATGATCGAACAGGGGACGATGACGGGCACGGTCCGGCAGGATGCCGCAGGGATGGCGCTTTGTGTGGCCGACGTTACCGTAAATCTGATCGACGGTATGACCATGAAGGAAGCGATTGCCACGGTCGCTGCGAGAAATCCCTCCTACACCGTTGCCGCGGGAATTCCCGTAAAACTCTTTATTGCCTATGCACCGTATACCGGACAATAAGAAAGGAAGCTGTGATGGAAGTTGTATGTCTTGATCTCGAAGGAGTACTGGTTCCCGAAATATGGATTGCGTTTGCCGAAGCGAGCGGCATCCCCGAATTGAAGCGCACGACGCGGGACGAACCCGACTACGAAAAGCTGATGCGCTACCGCATCGGTATCTTAAAGGAACACGGGCTCGGCTTAAAAGAAATCAAAGAAACGATCGCAAAGGTCTTTCCGATGGAAGGCGCAAAGGAGTTTCTTGACGAGCTCAGAAGCGTGACTCAGGTACTGATCCTGAGCGACACCTTTACGCAGTTTGCGGGACCTTTGATGGAAAAGCTCGGATATCCTACCATCTTTTGCAACGAACTGACCGTTGCCGATCACGGGGAGATCACGGGATTTAAGAGAAGATGCGAAGACGGAAAGAGAGCCACTGTCCGGGCACTGCAGTCGGTCGGTCTTGAGACGATCGCGGCGGGGGATTCCTTTAACGACCTCGGGATGATCGAAGCGTCAAAGGCGGGGTTTTTGTTCCGCTCCACCGACGCCATCAAGGCCGCGCATCCGGAACTCCCCGCCTTTGAAACCTATGACGAACTGCTCGCGGCAATCCGCCGTGTGATCGGGTGAACGCTTTATTTTCCTTTTTTTCTGGTGCGTACGTCAAACGCCACGGCAATAATGAAGATGATGCCCTTAACAATATACTGGTAAGAGATATCCACCTTCATCAGATTCAGGCCGTTGGTCAGTGACATGATGACAAAGGTACCGATGATGGCATTGGTTACCTTGCCGACACCGCCGGACACCGCGGTACCGCCGATATAGGAAGACGCAATCGCGTCCAGCTCAAACGAGACACCCGCCTGCGGCGTTGCGGAGGATAAGCGTGACGTATACAAAATGCCGCTCAGCGCCGCAAGCAGTGACATGGAACAGAACGCAAACTGCGTCACGAGCTTGACATTCACGCCGGACAGTTCCGCTGCCTGGTCGTTGCCGCCGATGCCGTAGATATACCGGCCAAGCTTGGTTTTGCTGAGCATAAATGTATAGATGGCCAGCACCACGCCGACGATCACGGCGCTCCAGGGCAGTCCCTTATAGGCGGCCAGCACATAGGCCACCAGCATGATCACCGCCGCTACCAGTACCATTCCCGTTACAAAGATCGGCATGGATACCACTTCAAAATTGTATTTCAGTTTGTTTTTTCTTGCGCGCAGCTGTGAGACCACCATGGCGACAACGGCGATGATGCCGATCAGCAGCGTCACCACATGCAGTCCCGGCTCCTCGTGTGACACGATGTCCGGGATAAAGTCGTTACACAGCGCAAGGAAACCCTTCTGACTCACCACGATGGTTCCCGTTTTGGCAAGCGCCAGAGACAAAAGACCGCGGAAGATAAACATGCCCGCGAGGGTCGTCACAAAGGCCGGCACGCCCAGTCGCATGACCAGTGTTCCCTGATATAATCCGATCATCAGACCGATGGCCAAAACGATCAGAATCGCCAGCCACTCGTTGACGCCGTACCGCTGCATCAGTACCGCCGCAATCGCTCCCGTAAATCCGGCCACATAGCCGACACTTAAGTCGATATGCTTGAGGATCAGGATCAGCGTCATGCCGATCGCCAGAACGGCCACATAGGCCGCCTGGTTAAACAGATTGGAGATATTGGAGGCCCTGAAAAATTTGCCGCCCGACCAGATCTGAAACACCAGCATGATCACGACCAGTGCGATGTACATCATGTAGCTTTTGATATTTGCCTTCAGCAGCTGTGCGATTTCTGCTCCGACAGATTTTTTTTCGTTTTGCATGAAGCCCGACACCTCCCTTTATTTGCCTTTAATGGCCATTTCCATGACCTTTTCTTCCGTCGCATCCGCCGCATCGAGTTCCCCGGTGATCCGTCCCTCGCTCATGACATACAGGCGGTCACTCATCCCGAGCACTTCCGGCAATTCCGATGAGATCATGATGATGCTCATTCCTTCCTCCACCATCTTGTTCATCAGTGTATAGATCTCATATTTGGCGCCGACATCGATACCTCTGGTCGGTTCATCCAGGATCAGCACCTTCGGATGCACAAAGAGCCATTTTGCGATCTGTACCTTTTGCTGGTTGCCGCCCGAAAGATTATTGACAATCTGCTCGATCGAAGGTGCCTTGATATTGATATCCTCTTTATACTGATTGGCGACCACGATCTCTTTGTTTTCATCAATCACCACACCGCTCATCAGCTCCTGCAGATTGGCGATTGTTGTATTGTACCGGATATCCTGGATCAGAATGAGTCCGTTTCCTTTGCGGTCCTCAGTGACATAGGCAAGCCCCGCATCCATGGCGTCGCGCGGATTTTTGAAAAAGTGGTTTTTTCCTTCCATCACCACTTCGCCGGACTTGATTCTGTATCCCCTGGTATTGCCAAAGACCGCCAGCGCACATTCCGTGCGCCCCGCACCCATCAGTCCCTGCAGGCCCACGATCTCTCCGGCGCGTACGTTGAAGCTCACGTCCTTCAGAATCTCGCGTCCCGTGACCGGATCCTCCGCGGTGAGGTTTTTGACTTCGAACACAACCTCCCCCACCTTCTTTTCCGTCCGCTTCGGAAAGACATTGTCGATGCTGCGGCCCACCATATTGCGGATGATGTTTTCCTCCGATATGTCATCCGTTTTCGCATCCAGCGAGCAGATGGTCGCACCGTCGCGCAGCACGGTGATCGTATCCGCAATGGCCGTCACCTCGCGCAGTTTATGGGAGATCATGATACAGGTAATCCCGCTTTCCCTGAGTTCCTTCATCAGATTCAGAAGATTCTGCGAGTCATCTTCGTTCAGGGACGAGGTCGGTTCATCAAAGATAATCAGCTTGCAGTTTTTGGAGAGCGCCTTGGCGATTTCCACCAGCTGCTGATTGCCCGTATTGAGTCTCTTCACCGGAATGGACGGATCCACGTGGAGACGCACCTTTTCCAGCATCTCCCCCGCGCGGATGATGGTCTCGTTCCAGTCAATCTGTCTGCCCTTTGTGATTTCGTGTCCGAAATAGATATTCTCGTAGATGGGAAGTTCCGGAAACAGCGCCAGCTCCTGATAGATAATGGCAATCCCCTTGGCTTCGGAATCGGCAATATGATGAAATCTCTGGACTTCGCCTTCGTAAACGATATCGCCGTCGTAGGTGCCGTAACGCCAGACACCGGACAATACTTTCATCAGCGTACTTTTACCGGCACCGTTTTCACCTACAAGACAGTGGATTTCTCCTTTGCGCACCTTGAAATTGACATTGTCCAATGCACGCACGCCGGGAAATTCCTTGGTGATATTACGCATTTCAAGAATGTATTCCTGGTCCATAAAAGATGCTCCCAACGTCTTATGGAATAACCGGCCCCGCGATATTGCACCGCGGAGCCGGTTGTGTCAATCCGTCGTTTTCGATGTCATTATTCCGCAGCGTCGATATCCGCCTGCGAGAAGCTGCCGTCGGAAATCAGTCCCGGCAGAGACTCGGCATCAACAACCGTAACTTCCTCTTCCACGGACGGAACGTCCACGTTCTGGTTGTTGTAGGTCGTCGTCGTGGCAACAGAACCGCCGCTCAGGATCGCATTGACCAGATCGCAGGTGGTCACGGCCAGCGTCGAGGTGTTCTTCCACACGGTCATGGACTGCTTGCCTTCCTGGATGTACTTCAGGGAAGCCATCTCCGCATCCTGTCCGGTTACGACATAGCTGGAAACATCACCGTCCGCCGTGAAGGCGTCCGCGATCGCGCGTGCCGTGCCGTCATTGGGGGCAAGAATGGCAACGTCGCCCTTCAGATCGGCGTCATTGGCCACCAGGTTGCCTTCCGCAAGGGTCTTGGCCACGTTGAAATCCCAGTTGGTCGTGATGGTGCCGATGATGGTGTCAAGCGTCGCGTGATCGGCGTCCACGTCAAGCTCCTGTCCCGCGTAAGCTTCGATTTCGGGGCAGTTGGCAACAACAAACTGTCCGCTTTCCACTGCCTTGTTCAGAACACTCCACGCACCCGCAAAGAAGATGAATGCGTTGTTGTCGGTCTTGGCGCCCGCATAGAGATACAGCGGCACACCCGTCTGTCCCTCGTAGGCATCGATCAGATACTGACCCTGTGCCACACCGACAGCAAAGGAATTGAAGGTAACATAGTAGTCGACCGCATCCGTGCCGGTGATCAGACGGTCATAGCATACCACCTGTACGCCCGCATCATGTGCCTTCTGGACCGCAGCACCTGCCGCAGCCGCGTCATGCGCGCAGATAACCAGAACCTGTACGCCTTCCTCGATCAGCGCCTCTACGTTGGAGAGCTCCGTCGCGGACTGTCCCTGGGAGAACATAACCTGGGACGTGAAGCCGGCCTGTGCCAGCGCATCCGAGAAGGACTTTTCGTCCTGCAGCCATCTGGGCTCATCCTTGGTCGGAAGAACGATACCGACCTGCACCGCGCCGTCTGCTGCCGGCGTCTCTTCGCCCGCATCCTCGCTCGATGCCGCGGGAGCTTCGCTCGATGCCGCGGGAGCCGCGCTGGATGCCGCACCGCCTGCATTGCCGCCCGAGCAGCCAGCGAGCAGTGCCATGACCATTGCCGATGCCATCAGCATGCTTACCAGTTTCTTCTTCATAATAAACCTCCTCTAATAAAAACAGATAACAGCATCCCTCATACAGTATCTTTTTTTGGTACTTTTGTCAATATTTGTATTGTGCACAATCGGGCGCTTCACACCTTTGAAATATCATCCTGTGTGACCACGGTAATGCCCTTCGCCTTTAAAGCGCTTTCCGCTTCTTTTTCCTTATCCTTTCCGACCCGGAAGACAAAATAGGCATGTTCCTGTGTGCCGCCGCCGAGGAAGGCATACATATACTCGACATTGATCTTTGCTTCGTTTAAAACACGCAGCACCTTGTCGAGACCTCCCACATCGTCGGGAATCTCCACCCCCACCACGGGGGTGAGGGAATTGATAAAGCCCGCCTCCTTTAAGACGCTCGCCGCCTTATAGACATCATCCGCAATAAAGCGCGCGATCCCGAAATCCTTGGTCTCGGAAAGGGAGAGTGCCCGCATGTCGATATTTTCCTTTGCGAGAACACCCGTCATCTCAAGGAGCGTTCCCGGTTTGTTTTCCAAAAAAACGGAGATTTGCTTGATGGCCATATGGGCTCCTTTCCTTTTTAATACAGCTTGCGGTTGTCGATGACACGGACCGCCTTTCCTTCGCTTCTCGTGATCGATTTGGGTGCAACGAGCGTGACGTTTGCGGTGATGCCCAGCATCGAGCGCAACCCCTCGACGAGTTTCCTTTGCATCTGTGCGATCTCTCCCATGTTGTCGGTGAACATCTCGGGCGTCATCTCGACATGCACGTCGAGCGTATCCGTATTGTTGACGCGGTCGACAAGAATCTGGTAATTGGCCGCGTACCCGTGATTGAGCAGTACCGTCTCGATCTGCGAGGGAAAGACATTGACGCCGCGGATGATGAGCATATCGTCGCTGCGGCCTCTGGGTTTTTTCATCCTTACATGGGTGCGTCCGCACGGACACTGTTCCCTTGTCAGCACGCAGATATCACGCGTACGGTAGCGCATCATCGGAAACGCCTTCTTGGTAACGGCGGTAAAGACGAGTTCTCCCTGTTCTCCCTCGGGCAGCACCTCTTCGGTGTCGGGATCGATGATCTCCGCAATAAAGTGGTCTTCGTTGATGTGCATTCCCTGCTGTGCTTCGCATTCAAAAGAGACACCGGGACCGGACAGCTCCGTCAGTCCGTAGATATCGTAGGCTTTGATGCCGAGCGTCTTTTCGATATCCCTGCGCATCTCCTCGGACCAGGCTTCCGCGCCAAAGATCCCTGCCTTCAGGGGAATGTCTTCCGGCTGCATCCCCATCTCCTTCATTGACTCCCCGAGGTAGGCGGCATAGGAAGGGGTACAGCAAAGTATCGTCGCCCGTAAGTCATTGATAAACATGATCTGGCGCTCCGTATTACCCGACGATGTGGGGATCGTGAGACATCCGACCCTGTGGGAGCCGCCGTTCAATCCGGGACCTCCCGTAAAGAGACCGTAGCCGTAGGAGACCTGGCAGACATCCTCTTTTGTCCCGCCGGCCGCCATGATCGCCCTTGCGCAGCAGTCCTCCCAGAGATCGATATCCTCCTGCGTATAGAAGGCGACCACGCGCTTTCCCGTGGTTCCCGAAGTCGACTGGATCCGCACACAGTCCGCCAGCGGCACCGCAAGCAGTCCGTACGGATACGCCTCCCGCAGATCCTTTTTCGAAAGGAAGGGCAGCTTATGCAGATCGTCGATCGAGGCAATATCCTTTGGCGTCACGTTCTTTTCTTCCATTTTTTTACGGTAATAGGGGACATTGTCCCAGACGTGGCGCACCTGCGCAAGGAGCCGTTCGTTCTGCAGCGCGACGATTTCCCCTCGCGGGGCACATTCAATTTCCTTTTGATAGTATCCCATACGCTCTCCTATTCTTTTAAGGCCTTGCCCAGAGCAAAGGCCTTTTTGTTGAGTTCGACAAACCGTTGCGGCACAACGGCCTCGATGGCTCTGTCCCACGCATCCTCTTCAATGTCTTCAAAATAGTGGGACAGCCTTCCCAGCAGCACCAGATTGACCGCCTTTGCGCTGCCGGCTTCCTCGGCAAGCGAAAGGCAGTCAAGGGCGTCCACCTTCACGCCCTTAGCTCTCATCTTTTGCACCAGATCCGCCGGATAGGACGCCGCACCGATAATCACGGGCATCGGATCGATCTGCCGCGTATTGGTCACGATCCTCCCGTCCGGCTTGAGAAACGAAAGGTAGCGCGCCGCTTCGAGCAGCTCAAACGACACAATCACATCCGCCTCTCCCTCATCGATCACGGGGGAATACACCTTGTCCCCGTAGCGCACATATGTGACGACCGATCCGCCGCGTTGGCTCATGCCGTGTACCTCGGAGACCTTGACGTCATATCCCTCCTCGAGGAGGAGATGACCGAGAAGTTTGCTCGCAAGAAGAGATCCCTGTCCGCCGACGCCGACGATCATGATATTTCTTGTCTTTTTCATGACTGTTTTCCTCCTCTTTCGGCGTAGGTGATCCCCTCTTTGCTCATGCCCTCATAGGCATCAAAATGGCACATCTGCACGCAGACATTACAGCCGACACAAAGGGTCTGGTCTACGACGGCAACTCGCGGCGTGGTGCTCGTCGCGGGGACGCGCAAGGCGGGATGTTCCTTCATGGAAATGGCGGGACAACCGATCTTCATGCAGGCGGTGCACCCCGTGCACTTGTCGGGATTGACGCGCAACGGCTTTGCCGTGCGCACGTTTTTGAGCAGCACGCAGGGTCTGCGGGAGATAATGACGGAAGGACCTTCCTTTTGTGTTTCCTCTTTGATGATGCGGTCCGTCTCCGCAAGATCGTACGGATCGACCACGCTCACGTTTTCGATTCCCATGGCCTTGCAGAGTGCCTCAAGATCGATCTTTCCCGCGGGGTCTCCCTTGATATTATAGCCCGTCGTCGGATTGTCCTGATGCCCGGTCATGCCGGTGATCGAATTGTCCAGGATGATCACGGTCGAATCCGACTGATTGTAGGCGATATTGGCAAGTCCCGTCATGCCGGAATGCATAAAGGTGGAATCGCCGATGACGCCGACCGTTTTTTTGGCGCTTTCTCCGCCCGTTGCCTTGTTAAAGCCGTGAACGGCACTGACGGAGGCACCCATGCACAGGGTCATCTCCATCGCCGATAAGGGCGCGACCGCGCCGAGCGTATAGCAGCCGATGTCCCCGAGGACGACGCATTTGTTTTTGCCCAGTGTATAAAAGACGCCCCTGTGCGGGCATCCGGCACACATGACGGGCGGCCGAACGGGAATCGCGTCATCGAGCTTCTTCCCCTGCGGGACCTGCTCTCTCAGGGCGTAGGCGACCTTGTTTTGCGACAGCTCGTCGATCAGGGGCAGGATGTTTTTGCCCTCAACCTTTAATCCGAGCGCCTTGCAGTGCTCCTCGATCACGGGGTCGAGTTCTTCGACGACCACCACGCGGTCGACCTCCCCGGCAAACTCCGTCAGCAGTTCGTCCGGCAGAGGATTGACCGCCCCGAGTTTGAGGATCGACGCGCGGTTGCCGAAGACCTCCTTGACATACTGGTACGAGGTCGAGGATGTGATGATGCCCAGGTGCTTTGCAAAAGGGGAAACCACCTCCTCCTCGTTGCGCATCTCGATACGGTTTAGAACGATGGTGACGTCCCTGTCACCCTCTTTGTATTGCTGAAAGCCCGCTTCAAAATACGCGCGCAGCGCCTTGGTACGGTCTTCGACGACGGGATGGCGCTTCTTGGCGTTGCCCGGCATCATGACGTACTTGGCAATATCCTTTTCGTACGGTCTTTCGGGGGGAACCATGCGCTCCCCCGTCTCCACAACCGACTGGGAATGGGAGACCCTCGTGCACATTTTCAACAACACCGGCGTGTCAAAGCGCTCCGATATCTCAAAAGCAAGCTTTGTAAAGGCCAGCGCCTCCGCGGAATCGGAGGGTTCGAGCATCGGCACCTTGGCGGCGATCGCATGATGACGCGAATCCTGCTCGTTTTGCGAAGAATGCATTCCGGCATCATCCGCCACGCCGATGACAAGCCCCGCGTTGACACCCGTATAGGACATCGTAAAGAGGGGATCCGCCGCGACATTCAGCCCCACGTGCTTCATGCCGCAAAAGGCTCTTTTCCCCGCAAGGCAGGCGCCGAATGCCGCTTCCATCGCGACCTTTTCGTTGGGCGCCCACTCGCAACAGATCTCGTCGTACTTTGCCGCCTCCTCCGTTATCTCGGTGGAGGGCGTTCCCGGGTAGGATGACACAAAGGCGCATCCCGCCTCGTACAGACCGCGTGCCACCGCGGCATTTCCCTGCAACAGCGTTTTCATCTTTCGGGCTCCTTCTTGACGCAACTTCATATGTAGTGATATCCTAACACTTTAGCGTATTAAAGTTGCGCTGTCAATATGCTATAATGAGTTGTTATGTTACTGGAAATCCGGCATCTCCAAAAGACCTTTGGTTCCCTTGCGGTTCTGAAGGATAGGAGTTGCCGTATGCGTTTTTTCTTTGTTCTGAACGCCATGAAGGAGGACGGCACACTGCTTGCCATCCTTGAGGCACACGGGATGCTTGATAACTTTATTGGGACAGAAGAAGGCCGCACGGAGAATCCCTGACAGGCAAAGCAAAGGATCTCCGCTTCCGGGCTCAGAAACCGAAGGTCTCGTTGTATTCCTGCATCAGCGCCGCCTTGTCCTCGTCGCCTAAGCGCTCGAAGGCCTCGTTGGCGGCAGCGAAATTTTGTCCCATCTTTTTGATGGAGAAGAGCCACAATTCAAAGGGAATCGGCGTATCGGCAATGGATTCGACGCTTCCGATCGCTTCGTGGGTGACATTTTCCGTACCGGCCAGGGGCGTGACGCCGCCCGCGTCCTCGGCAAAGGGGTCGACGCCCTGCATGGCGGGTGCGTCATCGTACAAAAAGCCGCCGGCTGCTATCTCCTCACCGGTCCATTCATCCTCCGGGATCTCTCCCTCTTCCCCGGGGATGCCTTCTTCCTGCAGATCTTCTTCCATCGGCTCAAGCTCCTGATCCATTCCCAGAAACTGCGGATGCACGATCTGCGAGAGAGAATGCACGATATTGTTGGCGAACACAAAGCTGATGCGCATCCTGCCGTCCAGAACCGCATAATGCGTCATCACGTCCACCATGAACTGGTCACGGTTTTCTCCGCCGACGGGTGCGACATACTCATAGTAGTACATCATGTTGTTTTTGTAATCATAGAGGAACATCACGCCGTATCCCTCCTTTGTGGAGGGAGCGCCGCCCACGTAGATCACGTTTTTGGTATACCGCTCTTTTCCGATTGCCATGACTCTTTTATTTTAACACAGAAAGCGTGTCAAAAGAACCGTCCCCTTGACACATTTTCCGCATGCGATATACTAAAACATGCAAAAAAACAACCGCAGCGGGGGTTTTGCCATGCCGATCACGGACCTACTCGAACGTAACGCCAAACTGTACGAAAACGAAGTCGCACTCGTGGAGATCAATCCGGAGGTGCGGGAGGAGCAGCGCGTCACCTGGCGCGAATACGAACTCATCCAGCCGACCTCCGATTCCTATTACCGCAGGGAGATCACCTGGGGCGTATTTGACGAAAAGGCCAATCGCGTGGCGCATCTCCTCTTAAACCGCGGTGTCAGAAAGGGACAGAAGGTGGGCGTTTTGCTCATGAACTGTCTGGAATGGCTGCCGATCTATTTCGGTATCCTCAAAACCGGCGCCGTGGCCGTGCCCCTGAACTTCCGCTACACGGCGGAGGAAATCGAGTATTGTCTGAAGCTGGCGGATGTCGACGTGCTCTTTTTCGGACCCGAGTTTATCGGGCGCATGGAACAGATCGCGCCCCGGATGAAAAAAGAACGGCTCCTGTTTTATGTCGGCGATTCCTGTCCTTCCTTTGCGGAGGATTATCCTTTCTATGTCTCCAACTGTTCCTCCGCACAGCCAAAGATCCTCATCGAGGACGAGGATGAGGCCGCAATCTATTACTCATCCGGCACTACCGGTTTTCCGAAGGCAATCCTGCATAACCATCAGGCGCTTTCCCAGTCCGCACGGATGGAGGCCGCGCATCACGAAACGACGCACGATGATGTCTTTTGCTGTATCCCGCCGCTCTATCACACGGGGGCCAAGATGCACTGGTTCGGTTCGCTCTATACGGGCAGCCGTGCGGTTCTCTTAAAGAGCAATACGCCGGAGGCGATCCTCGAAGCGGTATCCTCGGAAGGCTGCTCGATCGTGTGGCTCCTCGTACCGTGGGCACAGGACCTGCTCGCGGCGCTTGACCGCGGTGACCTTTCGATCGATGATTATACGCTTTCACAATGGCGTCTGATGCACATCGGCGCACAGCCCGTCCCGCCCTCTCTGATCCGGCACTGGCTGCTCTATTTTCCGCATCACAAATATGATACCAATTACGGTCTTTCGGAATCGACCGGACCCGGCTGCGTCCATCTCGGAATGGATCACATCGATAAGGTCGGCGCGATCGGTGTCCCGGGCCTGGGCTGGAAGGCAAAAATCGTTGATGAACAGGGTGTCACCGTGCCTCAGGGCGAGGTGGGCGAGCTCTGCGTGAAGGGGCCGGGCGTCATGCTCTGTTATTATCATGACGAAGAAGCGACAAACGAGGTCTTAAAAGAAGGCTGGCTCCATACGGGAGATATGGCCAGACAGGATGACGACGGTTTTATCTTTCTGGTCGACCGCAAAAAGGACGTCATCATCTCCGGCGGTGAAAACCTCTATCCCGTACAAATCGAGGCCTTTCTCGCCGCCTGCGAAAAAGTACATGACGTTGCGGTCATCGGACTGCCCGACCGGCGTCTCGGGGAGATCGCCGCGGCAATTATTCAGGTCAAAGAGGGGATGACCTGCACCGAAGAAGAGATAGAGGATTTTTGTCTGGGACTTCCGCGCTACAAGCGCCCGAAAAAGATCATCTTTGCGGATGTGCCGCGCAACGCCACGGGTAAGATCGAAAAACCGCGCTTACGCGAAATCTACCACGGGGCAAGGCTCGTGGAGGAACAAAACAGGAGCTGATCGATTGCCCTGAAACCTTATGTTACATCTCTCTCCACACGGAGACCACCAGCGGGATTGCCAGAAGAAACGCGCAGATATCCGCGATCATCTGCGCCATCTCAACGCCCGTAAGGCCGAGAAGCCGCGGCAGGATCAGAATCAGAGGGATGAAAAAGATGCCGCTTCTCGACGCTGCCATCACGGAGGCCCTGATCCCCTTCCCGATCGACTGCATCATCATATTGCTCATCACCGCAAAACCAAAGACAAAAAGCGCGGATGCCTGAAATCTCAGCGCCGTCTTTCCGACCGTAACCACTGCCTCGTCATCGCGGAAAAACCGGATGATTGCAGGCGCAAAGCTCAGACAAAAGACAGCGACGACGCTCGAAAAGACGCTCGCTACCCTGACGCTGAAGATAAATGCCTTCTTTACGCGGTCATATTTGCCGGCACCGTAATTGAAGGACACCGTCGGCTGCATCCCCTGGCCGAATCCGATAAGTGCCGCATTTAAGATCATCATGACCTGCGTCGTGATTCCCATACCGGCAATGGCGCAATCCGCTGCTTCCTGTGCACTTACGGACAAAACCGCTGCCGCTTCCGCTCCGTAGACACCCGCCATGTGGTTGAGGATCACGGTCGAAATACTCGACATTCCCTGCCGGAAGAGAGAGGGCGCACCGCCGTTTGCGATTTCATACAGATAGTGCCGGTTGATCCGTATGTTTTTCGGCAGGACACGGATGTTATCCCCGCGCATGGTGCCGGCATAGAGAACGATCAGCCCTACCCCCTGCGACAGAACGGTAGCGAGTGCCGCTCCCGCGACGCCCATCCCCAGCACAAAAATAAAGACCGGATCGAGCACGATGTTTAACAGCGCACCGCTCACGAGTCCGATCATGGAATATACCGCACTCCCCTGAAAGCGCAGCTGATTGTTCAAAACGATCTGCGGGATCATGACGGGTGCGCCGCATAAAATAATGCGCAGATAACCGACCGTATCCGCCATCATCGTCTCCGTTGCGCCGAGGAACCGCGCAAGCGGATACAGAAACAACAGTCCCGCCGCCATGACGCATGTTCCCAGGATAAACGCCATGAGCAACCCGGTCGCACCCGCTTCCTCCGCCTCTTTCCGGTTGCCGGCCCCGATCTGCCTCGACATGTAATTGCCGGAGCCGTGTCCGCAAAAAAAGCCGGTCGCCTGGATGATGCTCATGACGGCAAATACGACGGAGACCGCAGCGGAGGCCTGCGTCGAAATCGAACCGACAAAATACTTGTCCGCGGAATTATAGATCGCGGTGACCAGCATCGAGATGATCGTGGGAATCGCAAGCGACACGATCAGACGCTCGACGGGCGTTTCGGTCATGCGTGTATATTTGTCGGGATGCGCGGTCATATCAGTTGAGTTCGTCGAGTGTATTGCCGTAGGGAGGCAGAAACTCCTTCATGAATTCCCTCACCTCCGGAAGCTCCGCTCCGAGATCCGAGAGAATATCGGAAAGCGACTGCTTGGCCGTGCGGAACTCGCCGTTGCCGGCATGTCCCTCCTCGATACATTTGATGAAGGCGGAGAGTTTGTCCGCCGCCTTGACGAGTCTGCGCATATAGACCTCGTCCTCCTCTTTTGTCCCCGTAAAGATCTCCTCGTATACCTGCCGCATGTCCTCCGGCAGACGTTGCAAGAGTCTTTGCCGCGCCACGCCCTCGACCTCCTTGTAGGCGTTGCGGATATCCGGATTGTAATACTTGATGGGTGTCGGCATGTCGCCGGTAATGATCTCCGTCGCATCATGAAACAGGCCGATCACCGCCGCGCGGTCCGCATCGAGCGTTCTGCCAAAGCGCGTATTGGCAATCACGCACAGTGCATGCGCGATCATCGACACCTCCAGCGAGTGCTCACTTAAGTTTTCCTGTCTGGCGTTGCGCATCAGAGCCCAGCGCTCGATGTATTTCATGCGCGACATCATGGCAAAAAAATTGTAGGTCATGGCTCCTCCTCCCCTTTTTTCTCCCCGTTCTTTTGATCAAACCCTTCGACAAATTCGAGATTTTCTTCTCTCTTTCTTTTTTCCGCAAGATACTCCGCCGCGTCGTCGGGCAGCATGTCCAGATCGTCATCGACCCGAACGTTGAGCGGCTGCTTCTTATACAGGATATCATACATGACGGGGATGATGTAAAGGGTCATCAGTGTGGCATAGATGAGGCCTCCCGCAATCACGATCGCCATGCCTTTTGCCAGCTGTGCCCCCATGCCGCTTCCAAAGATCATCTGGCTCATCGCAAGAATCGTCGTCATCGCGGTCATCAGGATCGGCCGCATGCGGGTGCGCCCGGTCGCAACAAGCGCATCGTGCCGTGCCAGTCCCCCGATACGCAGCTGGTTGGTGTAATCGACAAAGACGATGCCGTTATTGACGACCGTCCCCATCAGCACGAGAAAGCCCATCAGGGAAAGAAGCGACAGCTGCTCTCCGGAAACAAGAAGCCCCAGCATCCCCCCGGTAAAGGCCAGAGGAATCGTAAACAGGATGATAAAGGGAGAAAGAAGGCTCTGGAACTGCGCTACCATCACCAGATAGATAAAGGCAAAGGCAAGCAGAAGCATCTTGGACATCTGGTCGATCATCTCCCGCACCTGCAGCGTCTCTCCCTCGATCTCCGCGGAGTAGCCGTTCGGAAGAGAGGCGTTGATCTCTGCCAGCGTCCCCTCCAGTTCTCTCGAAAGCAGCGTCGTATTATATCCCTGCGCCGTCGATGCCGACACCGTCAGATAGCGTACCTGGTTCTTGCGGTTGATGGAGCCGGGCGTGGTGGTTCTGGTGAGTGTGGCAAATTCACCGAGACGGTGAATCGTGCTCTCTTCCTCCTCCTCTTCTTCCGCTTCTTCCTCTTCCTCTTCCGCGTCCTGTGCGGCAGCGGTCAGTGCGTCGAGATCGAGATCCATGCCGCCCGCTCCCGATGCACCGCCCATGCCGTAGGCCTGTGCCGCATCGGTGAGCGATGTTTCCTCAAACTCCATGTCCAGGAGGTTTTCGCTGTTGACAAGATCATGCCCGCTGTGCACGATGACATTGAGCGTAAGTCCGTCCTCCTCGATGGTCGTGGCGTTGGCTTCGGTGACCATATGCTGTGCGATCTGTCCGTAGATCTGCGCAACGGTCAGGCCGTACGACATGGCCTTGTCGCGGTCGATCGAAAGAAGCAGCGCCTCTTCCGTATTTTCCGTTCCGTCGGAGACGTCCGTAAAACCCTCAACCGCACGCACCGCGTCCGCCGTCCTTTGCGCCGTTTCCCTGAGACGGTCCATTTCAATGCCGTAGACCTCAATGCTCAGACCCGATTCCGTAAAAGCCGAGATATCTCCCATGCCGCTTGATTCCACCTGTATCGAAGCATCAAGAGGTTCCGTGATCCGGGCAATCTCCTCCCTGATCTGCGAAATCCTCTGTCCGCTGATCCCCTCCTCCACCGTGACGTAACACAGATATCTGCCATATCCCGAAGAGGACGTGCTGAAGGAAGAAATCAGTCCCGTGGTGGATCCGGCGTCCATGATGCCGACATCCGCCACACCCTCCACGCGTAAAACAGCCTCCATCATCTCATCCGCCGCGGCATAGGATTCCTCCCTGGTCATCTCCTCCGGCGTGCGGATTGTTGCCTGGATCTCTTCGGAGGCGATCTCCGGGATCATGATGATGCCCATCCGCAGAAGCGTCACGATGCATAATACGAGCAGTAAAACCGCCGCTCCCAGCGTCAGCGCTTTCTTCCCGAGACACCAGGTAAGCGTCTTTTCGTATGTGTCCAGAATTTTTTCAAAGACATTGTCCTTTTTAGGTCTCACACTTCGCATGATCGCGGAGGCGGACGCGGGGATCACGGTCATGGCAACGATGAGGGAGGCCGTCAGACAATAGGTGATGGAGAGTGCCATCGGGATCAGGAGCGATCTTACAAGTCCTGTCGTAAAGAGCATCGGGACAAAGACACAGATCGTCGTCAGGGTCGATGCAAGGATCGCTCCCGCGACCTGTTTCGTGCCCTGGACAGAGGCATTGCCGGCACTGACCCCGCGCTGGCGCAGCCGGATGATGTTTTCCATGACGACAATCGAGTTGTCGACCAGCATGCCGATGCCCAGCGACAGTCCCGACAACGTCATCATGTTGAGGCTGATATCCGAAAAGTACATCAGCACCAGCGTGAACAGTACGGAGAGCGGAATCGAGATCGCAACCATCACGGTCGGACGCACATCGTGCAAAAAGAGCGCAAGCACTACAATCGCAAGCAGCGCGCCGAGCAGCATGCTCCGCAGAATGTCCTCGACGATGATATCGATATAAGAACCCTGGTCCATCAGCACCACCACGTGCGTGCCGGGGTTATCCTCTTCAAAGCGGGCAAGTGCCTCCTTGCAGCCCCTTGATACCTCATTGGTGCCGGAGGCGGAGGATTTGAAAATGGCAAGCACCACACCGTTTTCTCCGTTCAACGATGCGTAGCCTTCGTCCGCGTTGTCGATCACCGTCACGTCCGCGATGTCCGAGATCCTGATCACGCCAAAGGTCTCTTCGTCGATCAGTACCGTATCCGCAATCTCTTCGGGCGTGGCATATTCCTCTCCGACCTTTAAAAGGATCGATCCGTCATCGGCATCATCGATGTAGCCGGCCGGCATCGAAAAATTCTGTGCATAGATGATCTGTGCCAGATTCTGCACATTGACCAGCGCATCGACACTCGCCGCATCGAGGGCCTGTGATCTGGCTGTTTCATACTGTGCCTGCGCATTGGCAAGCGTCCGCTGCAGGTTGGTCAGCTCGGTTCCCGCACGCGAAAAGGCAACCGCCGCATCGAGCTGTCCCTGCGTAACCAGAGACACCGTGTTTTCGATGCCGTCGACGAGCGCGGGAACCTCGTCAAGCCTTGAGGAAAGCGCGTTGATGGCGCTACGCACATTGCCGATCTGTTCGGTATAGGTCGGCATTTCTTCCGCGCGGGATTCCAGACGTGTCATCAGTGCATTGACCTGCTCCGTGGCGATGCGCAGCTGTGTCGTGACCTCCATGATCGCCGCAAAATCTCCCGCAGCTGCCGCGCGCAGCATTGCGAGGGATTCCTCGAGGCGCCTTCTTGCTTCATTACGGTTTTCTTCCGAAAACGCATCGTCTGCCGCGATTTCGAGCGCGTCGAGTGCATTCAGGGCGCGCACGATCTCTTCATCGATGCGTGCCCTTGCGTCCTCCATGGGCTGATCGAGCCTGCCGAAGACACCGTCCGCCACCTGTGCGCCGAAATTGCGCTCCTGCCATGCAAGCGTCTGCTGCCCCTGTTCGACCTCGTCAAGCGCTTCCTGTAAGCGCTCGCCCGCCTCGTCGAGCGTCTCTTCCATGTCGTTACGTATCCTGCGGTTGATATCCGCGATCTTTGCCTCATTGAGATCGATCTGCACGCTCTTTTGCACGAGACCCACGGCGGAGACACTCGCAACTCCCTCCTGCCGCTCGAGATAGGGGCGTATCGTCTGCTCCGCAAAGTTGCTCATCTCATAGATGTCATAGCCTTCCCTGCTGACCGCAATATACATGGTGGCGAGCATGTCCATGGAGAGCTCCAGGATGCTGGAGGTGCCGACCTCCTCGGGGAGTGTTGCGGAGACCTGCGTCACCGCCCCCGATACCTTGACCATGGTTGAGTCCATGTCGATGCCGTCCTCAAACTCCAGCTGGGTCATGCAGTAATTGTCGGCACAGACCGAATAGACGTTGGTGACATGGGACACCGTGCCCAGGGCGCGCTCAAGAGGCTCCGCGACCAGCGTTTCCACACGCTCGGCACTCGCGCCGGGATACGGCGTGATGACGATCATGTACGGAAGGCTGATCGGGGGCAGAAGATCCGTCGACATCGAAGTAACGGAAACATATCCCAGGATGGTAACGATCAGGACCGCCACCAGTACGGTAAACGGCCGCCTGACACTGTATTTTTCCATAGATATAAGTATACACACTTGCGCAGAATGTACAAACCCATCCCGCAAATTTCACAAAAAATTCACGCCCCCGCTCCCGCTGTGTTATACTGTGGGCATGGAATACGATATCCGCTACATGAAAGAAGCCCTGCGCCTTGCGCGAAAGGCAAAGGCGCTCGGGGAGACGCCGATCGGCTGCGTGATCGTCTATGACGGTCCCGATAAGGGGGAGGACAAAATCGATCCCGCCCCCGAAAGGGGACAGATCATCGGCCGCGGCTATAACCGGCGCAATACCGACCATTCGACGCTCTCCCACGCGGAGATGACGGCCATCAGAAAAGCCAGCCGCATTCTGGGCGACTGGCGTCTTGAAGACTGTACGATGTATGTCACGCTCGAGCCCTGCCAGATGTGTGCCGGTGCCATTGTGCAGGCGAGGATTCCGCGGGTCGTGATCGGTGCCATGAGCGAAAAAAGCGGTTGTGCGGGCTCTGTTTACAATCTCCTCGAGGAGCCGCGCTTTAACCATCAGGCCGTGGTCGTGCGCGGCGTCCTGCGGGAGGAATGTGCCGGAGTATTAAAGTCTTTTTTTACGGAGCTGCGCCAAAAGAAAACGGGAACAGACCGCCTCAGTTTGTAATCACCTGCTCCGTTTCTTTGTCAAAGACATGGATCTTGTCGACGTTCATCGCGATTTTGATCTCGGATCCCGGGCGTGCATCGGTGGAGGCCGCAACGGATGCCGTGATCGGCGTGCCGTCGATGTCAAAATACAGGAAAACGCCGCTGCCCAGAAGCTCATATACATTGACGGTCGAGGTAAAGACCGCATTGCCGGAAGAAACGGCCTGTGCCGAATCGTCAAGATCCTCCGGACGGATGCCCAGAATCACGGTCTTTCCTTCGTAGCCGCCGTCCAGAATTTTTTTCGATTTTTCCGCGGGGAGTCTCACGCCCTGTCCCGCAACCTGCAGCACCGCCGTATCGCCTTCTTTCGATACCTTTGCCTCGATGAAATTCATCTGGGGGCTTCCCATAAAGCCCGCGACAAAGAGATTGGCCGGCTTGTCATAGAGGTTCTGGGGGCTGTCGACCTGCTGCACGACACCGTCCTTCATGACGACGATTCTCGTCCCCAGGGTCATCGCCTCTGTCTGGTCATGCGTAACATAGATGATGGTTGTGCCGAGCCTCTGGTGGAGCTTGGCAATCTCGGTACGCATCTGTACACGGAGCTTGGCGTCGAGGTTGGAGAGCGGCTCGTCCATCAGGAACACCTTGGGATTACGCACAATTGCGCGCCCCATCGCCACACGCTGGCGCTGTCCGCCGGAAAGCGCCTTCGGCTTGCGGTCAAGCAGCTTTTCCAGATCGAGGATCCTTGCCGCGTCGTTGACCTTTTCGTCGATCTCCGCCTTCGGCGTTTTGCGCAGCTTTAAGCCAAACGCCATATTGTCACGCACCGTCATGTGCGGATACAATGCATAGTTCTGAAACACCATCGCGATATCCCGGTCCTTGGGCTCAACATCGTTCATCCGCTTGTCGTCGATGTAGAGTTCGCCGGAGGAAATATCCTCCAAACCCGCAATCATGCGCAGTGTTGTGGATTTGCCGCAGCCGGACGGACCGACAAAGATAATAAACTCCTTGTCTTCGATATCAAGATTGAAGTCCTTGACCGCCTCGAAGCCGTTCGGATACGTTTTGCCGATGTTTTTCAGTGATAAACTGGACATGAACCCCCCCCCTTAATTTGAATAAATCCTCATGGTGCCCGGTGCCATACCTCTACTATCATAGTCCTTTTTTTTACAAGCGTCAATGAATCCGTTTCATAAAAAAATCTTATGTTTCTTCTTCAAAACGTTTGAATACCGGACTGTACAAAAGCGCCCTGAGATACGCGGGAACCGTGAATCCGAACAGGAGCAGAAACGGTACGATCCGGAGGCCTGCCGTCACACACAGCAAAAAAAGTGCCACGACAATGAGCAGCATCGCAAGCGTTTTCGGAAATGCGATCACGGCAATCAGAAACGCGTTTTTCAATGTGGCGCGCAGAGGATTGTCAAACCGTGCCTGCAAAGGAAACGCATACAAAAACACCATGGTCAAAACGATAAGTCCCCCGAAGGAAAGCAGGTACATCGGACGCACCCACGCCCCCCGCGCCGACTGCAATATGGTGAGATCGGCAAGCAGTATCCCGTAAAGAACCAGGAACAGCAGAAAAAGAAGGGTGGCCTGCCGGAGGTTTTCTTTATACGAGTGAAAAAAGGAGCGCAGGGGATAGGCGTCCTCCCCGCGCACCATTTTCAGAATACAGTAATGCATTGCCGTCAGGGCACTGCCCAGAAGGGGCGTCAGCAAGGATATGCCGACGCTGAGTGCCGTCACGGGAAGCAATCCCGCAAGCACCAGAAACAGACATCCGGCGGGCAGAAAAAACAAAAACACAAACAGGTTGATGATCACAAGGTCCGTCAGGCGGTTCAGCCACTGCATGAGCGGACCGTCCGGTGAAAAAAGCCCCATCCCGGTCTATGCGACGGTCGATCCCGCCGGCACCTCCTTTTCGGGTACCAGAAGCGACAATGTGCCGTCGGGCGCCTCCGCGGACAGTATCATCCCCTCCGATTCCATTCCCGCAAGGGTTACGGGTTTGAGGTTCACGAGCACCACAACCTTCTTGCCGACCATCTCCTGCGGGGTGTAATACTTACGGATGCCGGAAAGAATCTGGCGTACCTGATCTCCGACAGCCACCTGCATGCACAAAAGCTTTTTGGATTTTTCTACCGCCTCGCAGGCAATGACCTCGCCGATTGCAAACTGACAGCCGGCAAATGTGTCATAAGTAATCTCTTCCCTGATCTCGAGATGCACCGCCTCGTCGTCTTTTGTCCGGCTCATGTCCGTATCCTGTGCGGCATCTTTTCCCTTCAGCGCCTGTTCGATCCTCTCCGCCTCGGCATGCATGCCGGCATTGCGCAGATTTTTTATGGCCGCTTCCTGTGTCTTCAGGTATTCTTCGCGTTGCTTTTTTGCAATCTCTGCTGTCCTTGAAAGGACTTCCTCCTGATCCTTTCTGGCAAACAGCATCTGCGTGTCTTCGCCGACCTTTGTCCCCGAGGGATACTGCCCGAAGGAAGAAAGCGTATCAAAAGCGCGCGGTTTGGTGCAAAGCTGCGCAAAAATCCGCTCTGCGGTCTTTGGCATAAAGGGTGCAAGGAGCGAGGCGCCGATCGTAATGCCCTCCGCAAGATTGTACAGCACCGTGGCCAGACGGTCCTTCTTGTCTTCTTCCCTTGCGAGCACCCAGGGCTCCGTCTCGTCGATATACTTGTTGCAGCGTTTGAAGAGATTGAAGATCTCCGTCAGCGCATCCGCAACCCTGAGCTCCTCCATCTTTTCTTCGACCTTTTCGTAACAGGACGTGATCACGGATATAAAATCCTGATCCACTGCGCCGTCCGCCCCGAGATCCTCGACCACGCCGTCAAAATATTTGACGCTCATGGCGATCGTGCGGTTGACGAGATTACCGAGCGTATTGGCAAGATCGGAATTGAATCGCTCAACCATCAGCTCCCAGCTGATCACGCCGTCATTTTCGTACGGCATCTCGTGCAGCACAAAATAGCGCACCGCATCCACGCCGAACACATCCGCCATATCGTCAAAATAGATGACGTTGCCCTTGGATTTGGACATCTTTTCCCCGCTCTGCAAAAGCCACGGATGCCCGAAGATCTGTTTCGGCAAAGGAAGCCCCAGGGCCATCAGGAAGATCGGCCAGTAGATCGTATGGAAGCGGATGATGTCCTTACCGATCAGATGGAGATCCGCCGGCCAGTTTTTGCGGAAGAGATCGCTCCCCCCCGTGTCCGCATCGTATCCGATCCCCGTGATGTAGTTGCTGAGCGCATCCACCCATACATAGACGACATGTCCCGGATCAAAGTCCACGGGAATGCCCCACTTGAAGGACGTGCGCGATACGCAAAGATCCTGCAGACCGGGGAGAAGGAAGTTGTTCATCATCTCGTTTTTGCGGGACACCGGCTGGATAAATTCCGGATGCTCATTGATATATTCGATCAGACGGGGGGCGTATTTTTTCATTTTGAAAAAGTAGGCCTCTTCCCTTGCCTGATGCACGCTTCCTCCGCAGACGGGGCATTTTCCCTCCGCAAGCTGCGTTTCGGTATAAAAGGCCTCACACTCGCCGCAATACATCCCTTCATAGGCGCCCTTGTAGATATCGCCCTGGTCGTAAAACTTTTTAAAGATCTTCTGGATCTGCTTTTCGTGGTCCTCATCCGTCGTCCGGATAAAGCGGTCGTAGGTCGCCCCCATCAGGTCCCACTGTCCTTTGATGATACCCGCCACTTCGTCGACAAATTCCTTCGGCGACATGCCGGCCTCCACCGCGCGCGTCTCTACCTTCTGCCCGTGCTCGTCGGAGCCGGTCAGAAAGTACACGTCATACCCGTCCGCCCGTTTGTAGCGTGCGATGGCATCCGCCAGCACGATCTCGTAGCAGTTGCCGATGTGCGGCTTTCCGGATGTATATGCGATTGCCGTGGTGATATAATACTTGCCCTTACTCATAACGCCCCCTTACCAGCACAGAACCTCGTGCCCTTCTTCCGTGACCAGAATCTCCACCTCCCACTGCGCGGAAGGACTTCCGTCCTCGGTATATACCGTCCAGTCGTTTTCCTCGTCGACAAACACATGGTGTTTGCCCATATTGATCATCGGCTCGATCGTAAAGACCATGCCGGGTACCATCAGCATCTCGGTGCCGGGCGTCGTCACGTAGGAGACAAAGGGATCCTCGTGAAAATCGTTGCCGCAGCCGTGTCCGCCGATCTCCTCGACAATCTCGTAGCCGTGTGCGCGTGCATGACGGTTGACGGCATCCGCCATGTCGCCCAGATAATGCCAGGGCACGGTTTCCTTAACCCCGATCTCCACACATTCCCTTGTCACATCCACGAGTTTTTTCCACTCGGGATCGACATCGCCGATCAGAAACATGCGCGAGCTGTCCGCATAATAGCCGTTGAGGATCGTCGTGCAGTCCACGTTGATGATGTCGCCGTCCTGCAGGATATCTTCTTCGGAAGGGATGCCGTGACAGACCTGGTCGTTATAGGAAGTGCAACAGCTCTTCGGAAAGCCCTCATAGCCGAGTGTCGCACAGATCCCGCCCATCTTTTTCGTGGTCGCCGCAACGATGTCGTCGATTTCCTGCGTACTCATGCCGGCACGGATCTTTGCCGCCACCTCGTCGAGACAGGCGCGGTTAATCACCGCGGCGTCCCGGATTCCCTTAATCTGTTCCGGTGTCTTTAACAGTTTTCTGGAGGGAACGATATGCCCCTCCTTTTCCGCGGCGATGATCCGCTCATCAAACGCCTCGTGACACTTTTTGTATTTTTTGCCGCTTCCGCACCAGCACGGAAGATTGGCCAGCATCTTTTTATAAACCATCGATTTCTTTACCCGTTCATGATCTCCAGAAACTCCCCCGTCTTTTTTGCGGGATCTTCACCGAATACGGCGCTGCCGGCGACGATCACGTTGGCGCCCGCAGAGAGCACCTCTTTCAGATTGCCGGTCTTGATGCCGCCGTCCACCTCGAGGTCGGTTTCCGGAAACCCTCTCTCGTCCAAGGCCTTTCTCATGGCCCGGATCTTTTCCGTGGACGAGGGGATATAGGACTGCCCGCCAAACCCCGGCTCGACGCTCATCAAAAGCACCATGTCCAGCCGGTCCAGATAGGGAAAAAGCGCTTCGATTCCCGTATGCGGCCGGATCGTCATGCCGCACTTTTTACCCCTTTTTCGGATTCTGTCGATCACAAGATCACAATCAAAGCAGGCCTCCTGGTGAAAGGTGATGATGTCCGCCCCGGCGTCCGCAAACCGGTCGATATAACGAAGAGGATCCGTCACCATCAGATGCACGTCAAAAACCGCATCCGACACCCTGCGCAACGACTCGATCACCGGAAATCCGATCGAGATAGAGGGCACGAAGATCCCGTCCATCACATCGATATGCAGATACTGTGCGCCGGCCTTTGTCACCGCCTCCACATCTCTTGCAAGATGCGCAAAATCCGCGGACAGAATCGAGGGAGCAAGGATCTTGTTCATGACACTTCGCCTCCCGCAGAATACGCCGCCTCGATTTGGGAAATCAGGCCAACCCTGCGTTCATGCCGTCCTCCCTGGAAGGACGCGGACAGATACGCATCCACGATTTTCAGCGCCAGTCCCTCTCCGACCACGCGCGCGCCAAAGGCGATGCAGTTGCAGTCGTTGTGTTCGACGCACATCGCGGCGCTGAACGTGTCGGAGCAGATTGCGCACCGGATCCCCGGTACCTTGTTGGCGCTGATACCGATCCCGATGCCGGTACCGCAGATCAGAATGCCCTTGTCCGCCTCGCCTCTTTGTACCGCCTCGGCCACCGCGCGCCCCGGCACGGGATAATCCACGGCCTCGCCCTCCTGAGCGCCGTAGTCGATACATTCATGCCCCATCTCCGTCAGATGTGCGATCACTGCCTTTTTTAACGATACTGCCGCATGATCATTGCCGACTCCGATAATCACGATTTTCCCTCCTTGTCTGAAACAGTCCCCATCAGTATACCACAAAGCGCCGTCTTTTTCGCTTTTTTTATGCACGTATGCAAAGTATGGTACAATCTAATCATGGCACTTGCGTTACCCGAATTGTTACAGATCGAAAAGGGGCTGACCGCCTTCATCGGTTCCGGCGGAAAGAGCGCTCTGATGCTCCGTCTGGCGCACGCGCTCCCCGGCACGGTGCTGATCTGCAGCACGTATTACTATTATCCGTACGAAAATACGGCGTTTTTGTCACGCTCGCATGTCGACGAACGGACGGAAGAGGATATGCTTTCCTTTCTTTTGAAGGAAAACCGCGTGGTCTGTGCGGGAGAAATGGTCGGAAACGGCAAGCTCGGCAGACCCGTCAGCTCCTTTTCCCGGCTGAAGGCGCTTGCGGACTATATTCTCGTGGAGGCGGATGACGCAAAGGGACTGCCGCTCAAGGCACACGAGAAAAGAGAGCCCGCGCTTCCGGAAGACGCGGACCGTGTGATCAGCGTGATCGGCGCCCTCGGTTTTATGCGGCCGGTCTCGGAAAGTGTCCATCACCCCGAGATCTTCCGTCTTCTGACCGGATGCGCGGAGGATGCCCTCGCCAGACCGGAACTCGTTGCAAGGGCCCACTTAAACGAAAAGCTCACGCAAAACGTCTTTGTCAATCAGGTGGAAAGTCGCGCGCATCTCGTCTATGCGGAGGGCTTTGTCAATGCGACCGATTACAAAAATGTCATCGTCGGCTCCGTAAAAAACAACGCATACAAGCGTTATGCCTGACATGCGTTGTCTCTTTATTCCTCTTTTCTTTTTTGGAATCTCTTACCAGGCCGCCGCGATGTCCAGGTGGTAGGGATCAAAATAGATAAACATCCCCGTGTCACATACGATCGCTTCGCCGAGCGAGGTCTGTACGATGGTGCCGAACGGATGGACACTGAAATCCGCCGCACACATAATGTAGTCCCCGTACATCTTAACGCCGTCCTCGCGGATATAATACTCGCCCTCATATCCCTCGTGTTCCAGACGCCAGACCACCCAGCTCATGTCCAGGTTATAGTAGGTCTCGTTGCCGCTGGGACCCTGGATCACGCCGTCCTGTGTGTTCAGCACGGGCGATTCGTTGAGTGCGTAACGGATCTGGTAGGATGCGAGCTGCAATACCTCCTGCGGCCGGTAGGGCGTGATCTCCTCCCAGGTCTTTGGCATGGACTCCAGACGCGAAAAGAAGCGCGTCACATCCTGTTCCATGCCGGTATACAGGTCTCCGATCAGCTGCGTAAACGACACCGGAGGCATCTCGTATGCCTGCGGCGACTGCATGACTTCCACCTGCATGGTTCTGCTGTCAAAGGAAACCGTCGGAACCGACAATTGTGTCTCAGTCGCCTGATGATCCGCACCGCTTCGTTTGACGGTCGTCCCCACGACCATCAGGAACATGAGACATCCAACGGCGGCCGATAAGACCGCCCGACTCCCCAACCACTTTTTCATTTCTTCCCCCAAAACACAGTTTCTTTTCTAAAAAAAATATTACAAAACTGTGTCGGGTTTGTCAAGGTTTTTTACAACATGTTGTAGGGAAAAAGAAAGATGCCACCAGATGAGGCGCCAAACAATCATTCTGTCATATCGCTTGCCTGGGGAAGGGTAAAGACAAATTCGCTGCCGGCCCCCACCGTGCTGATCACGTCGATGTTTTCGCCGTGCGCCTTTAAGATCTCTTTGACGATGGACAATCCGAGCCCCGTCCCGCGCTTGTCTTTGCCGCGCGAATGGTCGGATTTGTAGAAACGCTCAAAAATCTGCTTGAGGTCCTCCTTGGGGATACCGACACCCGTATCCTTGACACTCACCAGTACCTTATTTCCCTGCAGGGTCGTCTCGATCCGGATCGGGGTGCCTTCGTGGCTGAATTTGATCGCGTTGTCCACGAGATTATAGAGTACCTGGCGGATCCGCTCCACATCCGCACTGACATACAGTTCCTCCTCGGTGAACACCAGATCCACGGTGATCTTTTTTTGCCGGCAGGTCTCCCCGAACGAGGCGACCGTGGCGCGGATCACCCCGTGGATATCAAAATCCCTGATATCGAGGGTGATTCCTTCGCTGTTCAGATTGTTGAGGGTAAGCAGCCCGTTCGTCAGCTTGGAGAGACGGTCTGTCTCGTCGATAACGATTCTGAGCACCTTGTCATACTGCTCCGGCGGCACGGTGCCGTCCTCGATTGCCGTCAGATAGCCGCGGATCGACGTGAGGGGCGAGCGGAAATCGTGTGACACGTTGGCGATGAATTTGCGCTGCGTATCCTCACCGCGCGCGATTTCGCCCGCCATATAGGAGAGTGTCGCCGCCAGATAGCCGATCTCGTCATCCGATTCCACGCTGCACTTGTAGTCCATATTCCCTGCGGCATACTGCTCTGTCGCCTCCGTGATCCGCCGGATGGGAATATAGACCATCTCAGCAAAAAAGATCAAAATGATGAGGGACAGCAAAAGCATCACGATCAGCAGAATGTAACAGACATTTAAAAAGGTTTCCGCCCGACGGGCAATCCGCTCCATCGGCATATGCGCCGTCACATAGGCTCGTACGGAATAGTCCTTGGTGATCGGCGCAAAGACCGAGAGAACATCCTCCCCGTAGGAAGAAAAAAAGCGGTCCACCGTATAATACCCCTGTCCCCGGACGGTCGGATCAAAGCCCTCGATATAAACCTCCTCGTCGCTTGCAAGGGGCTGTCCGGTGTCGATGACGAGTCTGCCGGAGGGGTTGATGATCCGCACATCCGCCTCGAGATAACGCGCCAGAACACTCAGCTGCTGCCGGACCGTTTCGATGGAGGTACGGGAATCATAGAGATCGCTTGCATACGTATCCGCAATCTGCGTGGCAAACGCATAGAGTCTTTCCCCCTGCTCCGTGCGCAGATTGGTGATCAGAAGCGAACGGATAAAGGTACCCGTCGCAAGAAACCCGAACACGGCAAACAAGCCGTAAGCGAGCAGGAATTTCAAAAATATGGTGCGGTTGTAGGGGGTATGCTTTTTGTTCATGCCAAAACCTTCCCCTTACCTTGTTTCAAATTTGTATCCGACTCCCCAGATCGTCTCGATCGACCAGTGGTCGCTGGCGCCGAGTTTTTCCCTGATTCTTTTGATATGCACATCCACCGTGCGCGTATCGCCGACATATTCGTATCCCCAGATTCTGTCCAGGAGCTGTTCCCTCGTAAAGACGCGGTTGGGGGAGGCGGCCAGAAAATACAAAAGCTCCTGCTCCTTGGGGGCCATATCGATTTTTTCCCCGTGTGCCGCGACCGTATAGTTGGTGAGATTGATCTCGAGTTCCGGATACGTGACCTTTTTTTCGTCACCGCCCTGCCGGTCTGCCGGCGTTTCATGGTAGCGGCGCAGCACCGCCTTGACGCGTGCCACCAGCTCCTTGGAATCAAAGGGCTTTTCCATATAGTCATCCGCTCCCAGCTCGAGCCCGAGCACCTTGTCAAAGACCTCTCCTTTGGCGCTGAGCATGATCACGGGCGTTCTGGCTTTTGCGCGAAGCTCGCGCAGCACCTGGTAGCCGTCGATCCCCGGCAGCATGATATCCAACAATACCATGTCCGGCCGGAAGCTGTCATGCATCCTGAGCGCCTCCTCCCCGTCACGGGCGATCTGCGTTTCATACATTTCCTTGACCAGATACAGGGAAATCAGTTCCGCGATATTTTCATCGTCGTCCACGATCAGCACTTTTTGTCTGTTGGCCATTGCTCTACCCCTTAAATTTGACTACCGTGACACCCGTATCGCCCTCGCCGTAAGCGCCGTCCTGAAATGATTTGACATACCTTACGCCCTTGAGATGCCGCTGCACGGCGTTTCTGAGTGTCCCCGTCCCCTTGCCGTGCACGATGCGTACGCCCGGCAGATGAGACATGTACGCCTCATCGAGATACTTGTCAAGCGCACTGATCGCATCGTCCGTATTCTTTCCGATCAGATTGAGCTCCGCGGGCACATAAGAAACCCCCTTCATCCGGTAACGCTTTTCGATCTGTTTGCCGTTTTCCGCGTGTTCCTCGTCCGGCGCAAGATCCGACAGTTTCGTTTCGACCTGCATGACGCCGCAGGTCACTGTCAGTCTCCCCTCCTTGTCGGGGAGCTTTGAGACGGTGCCGCTAAGTCCCGCAGAGAGGATCTTCACGCGGTCCCCGATCACCAGGTCTTTTGCCTCGAGCCCCCTTCCCTTTTCTTTTTTTTCTCTTTCCTCATGTCCCCGTTTCTTTTTTGACGTATCCGCAATTTTTAGGTTCAGCGCGGTTCTTTTCCTCTCCAGATCCGCGATGAGCGCATCGTCCGCGCCGCTTTTTCGCATCAGGCGGATCGTCTCGTCCGCAAAGAGCTTGGCCTCTTTGAGAATCCGCTCCGCTTCCCCGTGCGCCTCCTTCAAAAGATCCTCTCCGAGTGTGTCGAGCGTTTCCTCCTGTTCCCTGAGACGCGCCTGCAGCGCCTCCTGTTCTTCCCTGTAGCGGGCAATTTCGATCCGTTCTTCCTCCGCAACCCTGCGGCTCTCCTCGAGATCCCGAAAAAGCGTCTCCATCCGCACCTTGTCTGCATCGATCTGTTCTTTTGCCCCGTTGATGATCTCTTCGCTAAGCCCGAGTCTTTTGGAAACGGCAAACGCGTTGGAAGCGCCCGGGGTACCGATGAGCAGCCGGTAGGTTGGCTGCAGGGTTCCGACGTCAAATTCGCACGAAGCGTTTAACACGCCCTTCGTCGTCATCGCAAAGACCTTGAGTTCCGCATAATGGGTCGTTGCCAGAACGCTTACCCTTTTTTCGAGCAGATGATTCAGAATCGAAATCGCAAGCGCCGCACCCTCGGTCGGGTCCGTTCCCGCACCCAGCTCGTCGATCAGGCACAGGCTCCTTTCGTCCGCTTCCTCCAGAATCCGGACAATGTGAGACATATGCGAAGAAAACGTCGAGAGCGACTGCTCGATCGACTGCTCGTCGCCGATGTCCGCATAGATCTCTTCAAATACGGCGATCCTGCTGTCGTGCGCGGCGGGAATCATCAGGCCGCTCATGCCCATGAGCGTCAACAGACCGCTGGTCTTTAATGTGACGGTCTTGCCGCCGGTATTGGGACCCGTGATGACGAGCATTCTCGCATCCCCTTCGCCCGCGCCGCCCAGGCGGATATCGGTGGCAACCACCTTGTCCCTGTCGATCAGGGGATGTCTTGCGCTTTTGAGAAAAAACGAGGTATCTTCGGAAAAAAGAGGCTGCGCCCCTTCGATCTCGAGACCGTAAGCGGCCTTGGCAAATACAAAATCAAGGAGCGTCATATACGTGATATTGTCGCCGATGTCCGTCAGGCGCGCGGACAGCTCCGCGGACAAAAGCGCGAGAATCCTTGCGATCTCCTTTTCCTCTTCGAGCGCATATTCCCTCAGTTTGTTATTGAGATCCACCACGGCCTGCGGTTCGATAAACAGCGTCGATCCGCTCGAGGAGCGGTCATGAACGATGCCCGCCACCTGGCCCTTGTGTTCGGATCTGACCGGCAGACAATATCGGTCGCCGCGCATCGTGATCACCGCATCCTGCAGATACTGCCTTGCCGTTCCGTTGACCATGCGGTTGAGCACATCCCGGATCTTCGCGGTTGTCAGCGAGGTCTCGCGGCGGAGCTGCTTCAGGCGGGGAGATGCGTCGGAAGCGATCTCTTCCTCCGATACAACGATCCGGCGGATTTCGGCGGACAGATCCTCTAACGGGCTCAGTGCGGAAAAAAAGTCGGACAGCGTGTCACGGACGCCGCTTTCGGTCTTCCCGTAAGAGGCGGCACGGCCGGCATTTTCCAGCATGGCGGCCATCGCAAGCAGCGCCTTCATGTCCAGCGTCCCCCCGACGGCAAGCGCACGCAGCTCTGCGTCAAAAGACTGCAGGGCGCCAAAGGACAGGCGCCCCTTTTGCCCGATACGCGCGGCCGCATCCGCGGTTTCCGATGCCGCGCGGCGCATATCGGATACGTCATCCAACGGTTTCAGGGACAGACACATCCGTCTGCCCGGATCACAGGTTGCGTGTTCCGCAAGGCGGTCGATGATCTTGTCGTATTCGAGTGTTTTACATACGCGTTCGTTCATCCGTCCGTTGAGGGCTCTTCGCCTTCCTGCATTTCTTCGTCCACACTCTCTGTCCCTTCTTCGTCCGGTTCTTCTTCCGCGGGCGTTTCTTCAAACCAGCCCGTATAGTTTCTCGAAAAGACGATCGTTCCTTCTTCCGAATAGTACGGATCAAAGAGGGACATGGCCGTGCCGTTTTTTAAGATTGTGACGGATTCCGTTCCGGTTCCGGGCTCGGTGCCTTTCTCGACCGTGAGATGATCGACCACAAAGCTTCCTCCGTTCATCATCTGCTCCCAGTCCACGGGCCACATGGTCAGTGTGATCGTGAGCGTGTCGGTTCCCCTCGATCCTTCCTGTGTCTGGACGCGGCGCTTGTAATTGCCCGACGCCGTCTCCCCGTTGATCTCGAGCAAAAAGACCCTTCCTTCCCCGAAGGAGAGCTTCAGCTCCGTGCCGTCCGGTGCGATATACGGGTCAAACGGCGCCTGTGAGAGAAACGCGTCGAGATATTCCTCGTCATCATAGACATTGTCCATGCCGTAAAAACGGATGCCCTCCTCCTCCAGAAGCGAATAGAAAAAGTCCCTTAGCGCAAGCTGTGTCTTTTCGTCGACGGCACAGGTACCGATGCTTTCATGATATGCCTCTTCCCCGGAGGCATAGATCAGCTGCATGTGACTTAAGGGTTCCTGTGTATAGGTCTCTTCCGGCGGTGTCAGGGGCGCGCCGTTTTGGCAATAGCCTCCGATCAGATCAAGGGATACGACCGTCTCCTGCAGTCTGTTCAGCGCCTCACTGTCAATCACGGCCTCCGTGCTCACCGGCTCGTACCCTTCCGCCAGAGGAATCACCGTGACCTTCAGGTCCGCCTCCGAAGGATCCGTGCGCTTGCGCAGATAAAAGCTGTATCCGGCATTTTGTGCGCCGGCAGGATCGGTCATTGTGGCGGAAAACAGCAAAAGGTCCTGTGATTCGACCGACGCGGTCTCCTCCTCCTCTTTTCCGGGCTCTTCTTCCTGTGTGACGGATGTCTCCGGAGAAACCTCCGCCACGGGAGTCTCTTCTTTTCCCGATGTACATCCTGAAAGCATCAGCGCCGTGAGCAGTAGGGCAAAAACTCTTTTTTTCATCTTTTATTCCTTTCAGATCAGTCCGTAATGAAGAAGCGCCTGCATCACGCCGTCCTCGTGCAGGGACGCGGTGATATATTCCGCCGCTTCCTTTGCTTCCTTTGTTCCGTTGCCCATGCAGATGCCGTGTGCGGCAACCGTAAGCATGTCAAGATCGTTGACGGAGTCTCCCACGGCATAGGTATGGCGGATGTCGATGTCAAACAACCCACAGGCTCTTTCGATGCCTTTTCCCTTGCCGCTGCCCCTGGGGATAAATTCCACCACCTTCCCGTTATGATCCAGAAAATCCAGGATATCCCCGAGCGCTTCCCGGACAGAGGCAAAATCCGTTTCTTCCGTGATCGCCGCGGAAAACTTGTTGATCCGGTCCTCTTTTTTCAGATCGTCGAGCCGTCTGGCATGTACCCCCAGCTCCTTCCAGAGGCGCTGCACATAAGGGTCATCCCCGAATTCTTCCGGATTCATGAACAGATCCTTTGAACCCTCGAGGATAAAGGGCATGTGTTGCGCATATGCCACCTCAAAGATGCGTGAGAGCTCCTTTTCGCCAAGGCAGTGCTCATAGAGCACGTTTCCTCCAGCTTCGATGTAGTTGCCGCAGGAGAGCACCATGCCGTCAAGGGGCAGGGACAGAAGCTTTGTATCCCTCACGTGTCCCCGGCTTCTTCCGCTGTTAAAAAATGCGAGATGCCCGTTTTGCCTCAGCCTCTCGAGCGCCCCGTGTACACTGTGCGGCAACACATGCTCCCAGTCCCAGATGGTATTGTCAATATCAAAAAAAACCGCGCTTTTCATCCGTTTTCAAGTATATCACACTTCTTCGCCGAGTCTTAAAAGCGCCTCCTCAAGCAGGGCAACGATTCCGTCCCTGCTGAGTGCGCGTAGTCCCTTTGCCACCGTCAACAGTGCGCTGATTTTTTCTTTCGCCGCTTCGGGAGAAAGCATCCGCTTGGTGCGGTAGATATCCGTCAGCAGACGATACGTTTCCGTGATATCCGTTTCGGTCTGCACGGCATATTCGAGAATCTTTTCCGCTTCCCCGTACCTGCCGTTTTCATAGAATGCCTTTCCGCACTCCTGCAGGGAGGTTGCAAGCACCGTATAGTTGGCGTCAAAAAACGTCAGATCGGTGATATTGGCCGTGCCGTATTCGAGCTTTAAGTCCGTATTGGTGTAACCCGTGAGATTGACGATCTTTGCCTCTTCTTCCCTCAGGCGCAAAATTCTGTCCGCCGCTTCTTTGGCCTGCATTGGCAGACCGTCCTCTGTGCGAAGCGGCAAATCCTCCGGGATGCGGATATACGCAAGGTGATCGAGCGGCTTTTTTCTGGTAAAGTTGGCGGCATGCTCCCTTTCCCAGAAGGCACGGCGCGCCTCGGCGTCCCTGCGCATGGTACGTGCCGCGCGCCGGTTGACATAGACGGTGATCATCACCAATATGATTGCAATGTAAGGAATTCCCATGCTATACTATCTCAAATCAGAAGCGACACCAAAAAAACTTGTACTCATCATACCATAGAAGGAGCAAAAAGTGGACATCAGAAATGAGATCCTTGCCACACTCGAGCGGAACGGACGGATCGACCTTGCGGAGCTTGCCGTATTGCTTGCGACAGACGAATCCGAGATCGCAAACGAAGTGCAGGCAATGGAATCGGAGGGGATTATCTGCGGCTACCATACGATCATCGACTGGTCCAAGACCGGAAAGGAAAAAGTCAGCGCCCTGATCGAAGTGCGGGTCACGCCTAAACGCGGCATCGGCTTTGACGAAGTCGCGGAGCGGATCTACAAGTATCCGGAGGTCGCAAGCGTCTACCTGATGAGCGGCGGCTTCGATCTGATGGTCATCATCGAAGGAAAGACGATGCAGGAGGTCGCGCAGTTTGTGACAATGAAGCTCTCGACCTTTGAGACCGTGTTGTCGACCGCCACGCATTTCATCCTCAAAAAATACAAGGATCACGGTGCGGTGCTGGCGCGCAAATACGAAGATATCCGGGAGCCGTTTACGCCATGAGTATTCCTTTGAACCGCACGGTCGAGGCACTTCCTCCCTCCGGCATCCGTAAATACTTTGATGTGGTACAGGGAATGGACGACGCGATCTCCCTGGGCGTCGGCGAGCCCGATTTTGACACGCCCTGGCATATCCGGGACGAGGGGATCTATGCGCTCGAAAAAGGGCGCACCCACTATACCTCGAACGCGGGCCTGATGGAGCTGAAAACGGAAATCTGCCGTTACCTTGCACGCACACAGAATATCCGCTATGCCGAAGACGATGTCTTTGTGACGGTCGGAGGGTCCGAGGCGATCGATCTGTGCATGCGCGCGCTTTTAAATCCCGGGGATGAGGTGCTGATCCCGCAGCCCTCCTATGTGTCCTACGAACCCTGTGCGCTGCTTGCCGGCGCAAAAAGTGTCATCATCGATCTGCGGGAAGCCGATGATTTCCGCCTGACAAAACAGGCGCTTTCCTCACATATCACAGATAAAACCAGGCTCTTGGTTCTTCCTTATCCGAACAATCCGACCGGCGCGATCATGGAAAAGAAAGATCTCGAAGCAATCGCCCGTCTCCTCATCGATCGCGATATCTATGTGCTTTCGGACGAGATCTACGGGGAGCTCACCTATGGGGGCAGGCACTGTTCGATCGCATCGATTCCCGGCATGCAGGAGCGCACGATCCTCGTCGGAGGCTTTTCCAAGGTCTATGCCATGACCGGATGGCGGCTCGGATATGCCGTGGGGCCAAAAGACCTCATTGCACAGATGTTAAAAATCCACCAGTATGCCATCATGTGCGCACCGTCCATGAGCCAGTACGCCGGTATCGAGGCGCTCAGAAACGGCGATGAGGACATTGCCATGATGCGGGGCGAGTTTGACAAGCGCAGACGCTATCTTCTCCATTCCTTTGCGCAAATGGGTCTCGAATGCTTTACGCCCTACGGTGCCTTTTATGTTTTTCCCAATATCGGCGCGTTCGGCCTTTCGAGTGACGATTTCGTCATGCGCCTCCTCCGGGAGGAAAAGCTCGCGGTGGTCCCGGGCACGGCCTTCGGCGCATGCGGCGAGGGCTTTATCCGCATCTCCTATGCGTATTCGCTCGACACCTTAAAGCGTGCCATGGAGCGGCTTGCACGTTTTCTTTCGCGCCTGAAGGAGGCCTGATCCATGGCGGAGGAAACAGGGAAAACAACACCCGAAAAGACACAGGAAACGACGCTTTCTTCCACCGATTTTATGCGGGAGCAGATCAAACAGCGTCCGCTCAACCGCAAAAAGCTGTTACAGCGAACGCTGCTGACGGTGTCGCTCGCCGTGGTATTCGGCGTGGTAGCGCTTTTGACCTTTGTTTTGCTGGAGCCCCTTGTCTCGCGGCTGCTCTACCCGGAACCGGAGCCCGAGGTCAACCACGTGACGCTCGTCGATGCACCCGCCGAAGAAGAAGTGTCTCCGGAGGATCTGATTGCGGACGAAAACGAGATGAACCGGCAGGAACCCGCAGAGGATGCCGTTCCCGAGCCCTACAGCGCCCAGGGATATGCGATGTATTATACCTCCCTGCGTACGACGGCCTCGGAGGCTTCCCGCTCCCTCGTCCTGATCACCGGCGTCAAAAGCGGTACCGCCTGGTCCGGAACCGCCTTTGAGGAAAGCGGCCTCGTTACGGGTCTCGTCATTGCGGACAACGGACAATCCCTTTTGATCCTGTGTGCGCTCGAATCCGTTGCGGATGCGGAGGAACTGACCGCCCGCTTTTTCGACGGAAGCGAGGCAAAGGCCCTTCTTCTGACCGCAGACGAGGTCAGCGGCCTTTGTGTCCTGCAGGTAGCGCACGCTTCGCTCTCCGCAGACGCTCTCGAAAGAATCCCCGTGGCCGTTCTCGCGTCCTCTTCTTTGTCGATTCTCGTCGGACAGCCCGTGATCGCGCTGGGTGCTCCGGCCGGCGTCCCCGATTCCGTCGCATACGGATGCGTCACCTCCGCTTCCCGGATCGCGTATATGGCGGATGCCAATTTTTCACTGTTATCGACCGACATCGGATGCAATGCGTATTCGGACGGTGTGTTGTTTAATCTGCGCGGCGAGGTGCTCGGGATCTTTACGCCTGCCCTGACCGGGCTTCTGACACAGGATCCCGCCTATGCCTCGCTGGATACGGGACAGCTCACCGCCCTGAGTATCTCTTCTTTAAGGCACCTGGTCGAATCGATGTCCAATGCCTCCCTGCGCCCGTATCTGGGGGTATTTGGAGAAGAGGTGCCTGCCTCCGTGCGTCAAAGGGAAGAGCTGCCGCAGGGCGCCTATATCACAAGGATTGCGATAAACTCACCCGCGATGACCTCCGGTATCCAGTCGGGGGATATCATCACTGCCGTGAACGGTGCGGATATTCTCAGTTATACCGCGCTTTCCAATATACTCATTGACCTGTCGGCGGGCGATACCGCAGACATCACCCTGATGCGTAAAGGACCGGAAGGATATACCGAGCTCACCGTTCCCGTCACATTGGGCGAGCCGTAAGAAAGGAAAACTCATGAAATATATCCGTGATCTGAAAGAAGGCGACCGTGTCTCGGAAATCTATCTGTGCAAGACACGTAATCCGGCCGTCACCAAAAACGGCAAACCGTATGAGACGCTGATTCTGCAGGACAAAACCGGGCAGATCGATGCCAAGGTATGGGAGCCTCACTCGGAGGGCATCGGCGAATTCCAGCCCCTCGACTATGTCGATATCTTCGGCGAGGTGACCTCCTTTAACGGTGCCTTACAGATCTCCGTCAAGCGCGCGCGCACCTGCCGGGAGGGCGAATACAATCCGTCGGATTACGTGCCCGTTTCCCCAAGGGATGCCGGAGAGATGAAAAAGGAGCTCCTTTCGCTCGTGGACTCCGTCAAAAACAAATATCTTCATCAGCTGCTCCGTGCCCTTTTTGTCGAAGACGAGGCGTTTCTTTCGCTCTTTTGCCGCTCCTCCGCCGCCAAAAGCGTGCACCACGGTTTTGTCGGGGGTCTCCTCGAGCATACGCTCGGTGTCGGCCACCTGTGCGCCCATCTTGCCGAAACCTACCCCGATGTTCTCAATCACGACCTTTTGGTCAGTGCGGCACTTCTCCACGATATCGGAAAGACAAGGGAGCTGTCTGCCTTTCCCGAAAACGACTATACGGATGCGGGACAGTTTCTGGGCCATATCTATATCGGTGCACGGATGACGGAAGAGGCCGCAAAGAAAATCAATGATTTTCCTCCTCTCTTAAGGGACGAGCTTGTCCACTGTATTCTTGCCCATCACGGCAAACTCGAATACGGATCGCCCAAAAAACCTGCGATCCCGGAGGCGCTCGCCTTAAACTACGCGGACGAGATCGACGCCAAGATGGAGACCTTCAAGGAACTGTTTGCACACTCGCAAACCCCCGGCTGGCAGGGCTTTAACCGCCTCTTTGATTCGCACATCTTTGATACGCGTGTGGAGGGATGATTCTCTCAGATTGTCCTGTGCGAGGGACACAGATCCGCAAGAAAGCAGGAGGCGCAGGCCGGTCTTTGCGCCTTGCATACGGTGCGTCCGAAGGTGATGATCTGTATGTTGTAACGGATCCAGTTGTCTTTCGGAAGTACCGCCATCAGATCGTATTCGACCTTTTCAGGATTTTCTTCCTTTGTCAGTCCGAGTCTTCTGGAGATCCTGCCGACGTGTGTGTCCACGACGATCGAGGGCTCGTGAAAGATATTGCCGCGGATGACATTGGCGGTTTTTCTGCCGACACCCGGAAGCGAGGTCAGCGCATCGATGTCCGCAGGCACCTCTCCGTCATGCTCTTTTAGCAGTTTTTTGGCGCACCCGATGATGTTTTTTGCCTTATTGTGATAAAAGCCCGTGGAATGAATCGCCTCTTCAATATCCTTTTGGCGTGCATGCGCAAAGGCCTGCGCGTCCGGATACTTTTGAAAAAGCGCGGGCGTGACCATGTTGACTCTCCGGTCCGTGCATTGCGCGGAGAGAATCGTTGCGATCAACAGTTCAAATGCGTTGCGGTAGGAAAGATGCGGCATCGTTTCCTTCCCGTATTGTGCGTCAAGGCGCGCAAGCACTTTTGTGATGCGCGCCTTTTCCTTTTGGGATATTGTCTTCTTTTTTGCCATCAGAGTCCGTAAATGGCGCCGAATTTTTCCTCGAGATAGTCGAGATAATCCTTCGGCGTGAAATCGCGCCCTGTGATGTCCCTGATCCACTCGGCCGCATCCAGGCGGTCCGCCTTTTTAAATACGTGTTTGGTCATCCAGTCCCTGATGACGTCCAGATTGCCGTCCCTGATCAGGCGGTCGATATCGTATTTTTCGCGCATCTTGTTATAATACATCGCATTATACATATTGCCGAGCGCATACGTCGGGAAATAGCCGAAGCCGTCGGACCAGTGTACATCCTGCAGGATTCCCTCCCTTGCATTTGACGGACGCACGCCCAGGTATTCCTCATATTTGTCGTCCCACATTTTCGGCAGATCCTCGATTTTGGCTCCGTGGTTGATGATTTCCTTTTCCATCTCATAGCGGATGATGATGTGGAAGGTATAGGTAAATTCATCGGCCTCGATCCGGATGAGCGAGGGCGTCACCAGATTGACCGCCTCATAGAACTCTTCCGGCGAAACATCCCTTGTCAGTTCGGGGAACAGTTCCTTTATCTTGTCAAACGTAAGCTCGATAAAGGCGCGTGAGCGTCCGATCCTGTTTTCATAAAAACGGGACACGGATTCGTGCATGCCGAGCGTCTTTTCGCCGTCGATAAAATGCTTGTAATGCGCGCGCGGCGTATTCTGCCCGAAAAGCGCATGTCCTCCCTCGTGCAGGACACTGAACATGCTCGATACAAGATTGTTTTCGTAATAGTGCGTGGTCACGCGCACATCATCCACGGCGAGATCGTCCATAAACGGATGCTCCGTCGTCGAGAGCGCGCCGCGGTCAAAATCATATCCGATCAGATTCAGCAGATACTGTGCAAGCCTTGCCTGTGCCTCCACGGGTGCCGTGCGGCCCAGAAAATCCGTCCGGATCTGCCTGCCGGAGGCCTTGATTTTTTCAAGAAAAGGAATCATGCGCTCCTTGCATTCACCAAAAGCCTCGTCCAGCATCGTCTCCGACATGCCGCGCTCATAGAGGTCCAGCAGACTGTTATAGGGCGGATCCTTCTTGTCTTTTTGCAGGGAAATCCGCTTCATTTCCACATCGCGCACCGCCTGTAAAGACGGCGCGAACAACGCATAATCCGCCGCGTCCTTGGCGTCGAGCCAGTCCACGTAGGCTTTATTCTCGATCAGGGTAAACTCGTGATCCATCTTCGGGGTGATCTTCTTCGTCCTTTGATAATTCCTGTAGAGGCTCCTTGCCAGTACCTGGTCGTATTTGTCGAGATCCCCGCGGTTTTCATACAGATACGTGAATGCCCTGACAAATTTCTTTTCCTTGCCCAGTTGAAACGCCTGATTGGTAAGCATCGCGCACGTATCGCCCTGTGCTTCCCTGGCCTTTTTGGGGCAGGCGGTCAGGCGGTCAAAATTCAGCACCGATGCGGCATGGCCGTAGAGACGCGCTTCCTCCAGGGTCTTTTTCACGATTTTCAGATTTTTTTTGATTTCCTTGTTCATCCGGTTTTCCCCCTTTTTCTGGTACGCCGTACTGTAACATCATACGTCTTTGTCCCCGATTTTTCAATTCCCTGTGCTTTTTTTTGCGTAATGGGGTAAAATAGATAGGGTAAAAATACGGAAGAAAAAGAAGCAAAAGAAGAACGAGAAGGAGAAGCAATATGGAAAACACAGTGGATTTTACCATCGGCAAGGTCAAACGTATCGCCCTGATCGCGCATGACAAGAAAAAACAGGCGCTGATCAGCTGGTGCGAACACAATAAGGAGATTCTGCAGCAGCATTTTTTATGTGGCACGGGTACCACCGCCCGCATGATTACCGACCAGACCGGACTGCCCGTCAAGGGATATAACTCCGGCCCTCTCGGGGGGGACCAGCAGATCGGCGCCAAAATCGTCGAGGGCGGCATCGATCTGGTCGTCTTTTTTTCGGATCCCCTCGAGGCACAGCCGCACGATACGGACGTCAAGGCCCTGATCCGTATTGCGCAGGTCTATGACATCCCGATTGCGCTCAATAAGTCCAGTGCGGATTTTATGATCACCTCCAAATTTATGACCCGGGAATATGTGCACTCCGTGATTAATTTCCGTCAGCAGATTGCGGAACGCGCGCAGTCTCTCTGACACCCTTCCGAAAGGATACGCCGTATGGACCGACAAAACCTGACCCTGTTGACCGATCTGTATGAGCTCACCATGATGCAGGGATATTTCAAAAACGAAACGCACAACCGGAAGGTCGTTTTTGATGCCTTTTACCGCACCAATCCCTTTGGCGGCGGCTATGCCGTGATGGCCGGACTTGCGCAGCTCATCGAGTATATCCGCGAGCTGCATTTTTCCGCGGAAGACATCCGGTATCTTGAAACGCTCGGTATTTTTGACGAAGCGTTCTTGGATTACCTGCATAATTTCCGCTTTACCGGCGATATCTATGCGATTCCGGAGGGCACGATTATCTTCCCCAGAGAGCCGCTGGTCAAGGTCGTGGCGCCGATCATGGAGGCGCAGCTGGTCGAAACCGCGATCCTCAATATCATCAACCACCAGTCCCTCATTGCGACCAAAGCAGCCAGGGTCTGTTATGCGGCCAGGGGTGACAGTGTCGCGGAGTTCGGCCTGCGCCGGGCTCAGGGGCCCGATGCCGGGACCTACGGCGCCAGAGCCGCTATCATCGGCGGATGCGCCTCGACTTCCAATGTACTGTGCGGCGAGCTCTTCGACGTACCCGTGACCGGCACGCACGCGCACAGCTGGATCATGAGTTTTCCGGACGAATATACGGCATTCAGGGAATATGCAAGACTCTATCCCCAGGCCTGTATCCTGCTCGTCGACACCTATGACACGCTCGAGTCCGGCGTCCCCAACGCAATCCGCGTCTTTGAAGAGATGCGCGGGGAAGGGATTCAAAGCATGCGCTACGGGATACGGCTCGACTCCGGAGATCTTGCGTATCTGTCCAAAGAAGCCAGGCGTATGCTGGATCAGGCGGGCTTTCATGATGCAATTATCTCCGCCTCCAACGATCTCGACGAGCATCTGATCACCTCGCTCAAAATACAGGGCGCACAGATCACCTCCTGGGGCGTCGGCACGCATCTGATCACAGCCAAGGACACGCCGGCCTTTGGCGGCGTCTATAAAATGAGCGCCATTCTGGGCGACGACGGTGTCTTTGAGCCCAAGATCAAGCTCTCGGAAAACACCGAAAAGGTCACCAATCCCGGCAATAAAAAGATCTACCGCATCTACGAAAAAGAAAATCATAAGATCAAGGCGGACCTGATCTGCATGGAGGACGAGGTCTTTACGGAAGACAAGACGCTGCTTCTCTTTGATCCGTCGGAGCCGTGGAAAAAAACCCGGATGACGCCGGGGTCGTTTACGCTCCGGGAACTGATGATTCCGGTCTTTACGAACGGCGCCTGCGTTTATACATCGCCGCGCGTCATGGATATCCGGGATTATTGCCTTTCGGAGCAGGAAACGCTCTGGGAGGAGACGAGACGTCTGGCCAATCCGCACCAGGTCTATGTGGATCTGTCCAGAAAACTCTACGATACCAAGCTCCGGCTTCTGGACGAGCTGACGGGAATCGATTTCGGGGAAGATATCGAGAGTTAGTCGCTCCTTCCCGCTCCCGCCCGGGCGGTATTCACCTTGCCTGACCGGAAAAAAAAGATTAGAATATAAAATATATGAAACAGTTGAGTTACACCATCACCTGCAAAGAGGGGCTTCACGCGAGACCTGCGGATGCCTTTGTCAAGTATGCGCAGACGCTGCCCTGTGACATTCTGCTCGAAAAAGGCGGAAAACAGGCGGACGCCAAGCGCCTTTTGGCCGTCATGGGATTAAATGTCATGCAGGGAGAAGAAATCGTTCTCTACTTTCGCGGCGTCGGGGAGAGCGGCGCCATGAGCGCAATGGAATCCTATCTCAAAACCCATCTGTAGGAGGGAACAATGCTCAGATACCAGGGGAGCCGTGTCTTCGGCGGATATGCCATCGCACCCGCGCTGGTCCTGCAGAGGGCCGTTAAAGAAGCGTCCCGTGCGCATATCGATGATGCGGAAGCGGAATGTGCGCGTTTTCGCGCGGCCAGGGAAAAAGCGGCCAAAGAACTTGCGGATCTGCGTGAACGCACGCTGAAGGAAATGGATGACGAACTCGCACGGATCTTTGACGTGCACCATTCCATGCTCTTTGATGCGGATTTTGAGGAATCGGTGCTCGATATCATCCACGCGGAACGCGTCAACGCGGAATACGCGGTACTGGTCACGGGGGAGCGCTATGCGGATGAATTTGCCTCCATGGACAATGCCTACATGCAGGCGAGAGCCGCGGATATTGCCGATATTTCCAATCGCGTGATCCGCATACTCCGCGGTGAAACCGAAACGCATCTTCTCGAGACCACCTCTCCCGTCATTCTCGTCGCAAAGGATCTGACGCCGAGTGAGATTGTACGTCTTGATACCGCTCATGTTCTTGCGATTGTGACCCGGTACGGTTCCCTCAATTCCCATGCGGCGATTCTTGCCGGGAGCAAGGGAATCCCCATGGTGATCGGGGTCGATTATGATGACGACATTGACGGAAAGACCTGCATCGTCGATGCCTATGGCGCACTTCTGATCGTCGGTCCCGACGATGCGACCCTTGGTGAATATAAAGAAAAAAAAGAAAAAGACGAGGAGAATACCTCTTTACTCCTTGCGTTGAAGGGCAAGGACAACATCACAAAGGACGGTCACCGGATCGATATCTTCTGCAATATCGGCGGGGAAAAGGATGTGGCGGATGCGATAAAAAACGATGCCGGCGGCATCGGCCTCTTCCGCAGCGAATATCTCTACCTCCGGTCGGCGGACTATCCTTCGGAAGAGGAACAGTTTCAGGCGTACAAGACCGTCGCGCAGCGCATGGAGGGTAAAAAGGTCGTCATCCGCACGCTCGATATCGGTGCGGACAAGCGGGTCGATTATTTTTCCCTCAGACCGGAACATAATCCGGCACTCGGCTACCGTGCCGTCCGTATCTGCCTCGACCGCCCGGAGATCCTGAAGGTGCAGTTAAGGGCCATCCTGCGTGCGAGCGCCTTTGGCAATATCGATGTGATGTATCCGATGATCACATCGATCTGGGAAGTACAACAGCTCAAAAACATATTCGAGGATGTGAAAAGCGATCTTTCCGATGAACACATCGCTTTTTCGGATAAGGTCGCACAGGGTGTCATGATCGAGACCCCGGCCGCGGTTCTCATCAGCGAGCTTCTCGCACAGGAGGTGGACTTCTTCTCGATCGGTACCAATGATCTGACCCAGTACCTTTTGGCCAGCGACCGCCAGAATCCGATGCTTGAGCGTTTCTTTGACCCGCATCATCCGGCGGTACTCAAGGCGATCCGGATGGTCACGGAAAACGCCCACCGCTACCGGAAGCGTGTCGGGATCTGCGGAGAGCTTGCGGCGGATACACTCCTCACCGAGTATTTCCTCTCACTCCATGTGGACGAGTTGTCCGTGACGCCCTCCCGTGTGCTTGCGGTCCGCGATGCGGTCCGGAAAACAGATCTCTCAAAATAAGCCTTGGAAAGGACAAAAACGATGCAAAGAAAACCCTATGCGGAGATGACTGCACAGGAGCTGCAGGAGGAGATCCGCACGCTCAAAGAGGCATACAAAAAATACCAGGCCATGGAGCTTTCGCTCAACATGTCGCGCGGCAAGCCCTGTATCGAACAGCTCGACCTTTCGATGGGCATGATGGACATGCTCTCCTCCCAGGCGGACTTAAACTGCGCGGACGGAACAGACTGCCGTAATTACGGTGTGCTCGAGGGCATTGAGGAGGCAAAGCAGCTGATCGGAGACATGATGGAGAACCATCCCGACAACATCATCATCTACGGAAACTCCTCGCTGAACGTGATGTATGATACGGTGTCACGCGCAGAGACCCACGGCATCATGGGAAATGCGCCGTGGTGTTCCCTGAAAAAAGTCAAATTCTTATGCCCGGTGCCGGGATATGACCGTCATTTTGCGATCTCCGAGTATTTCGGTCACGAAATGATTCCCGTGCCGATGACCGAAAACGGCCCGGATATGGATATGATCGAGGATCTGGTTGCTTCCGATGCGGCGATCAAGGGCATCTGGTGCGTCCCCAAGTATTCCAATCCGCAGGGGTATTCCTATTCCGATGATACGGTCCGGCGTTTTGCGCGCCTCAAACCCGCCGCCCCCGACTTTCGCATCTTCTGGGACAACGCCTACGGAGTGCACCATCTCTATGACAACGATCAGGATTACCTGATCGAGATTCTGGCGGAATGCAAAAGAGCCGGCAATCCCGACCTTGTCTATAAGTTTTCCTCAACGAGCAAGATCACGTTCCCGGGGTCCGGCATCGCGTCGATTGCAACCTCCCTCAATAATCTTGAGGACATCCGGCGCCAGCTCAGGATCCAGACAATCGGACACGACAAGGTCAATCAACTGCGGCACGTGCGCTTCTTTAAGGATATCCACGGCATGGTCGAGCACATGCGCAGGCATGCGGATATCCTGCGTCCCAAATTCGAAGCGGTAACCTCGATTTTTGAAGAGGAGTTGTCCGATCTGCGGATCGGTTCCTGGACCAGGCCAAAGGGCGGCTATTTTATCAGTTTTGACGCCATGGAAGGCTGCGCCAAAGATATCGTCGACCGCGCCAAAAAGGCGGGGGTGGTGTTGACGGGCGCCGGTGCGACCTGGCCGCACGGGCAGGATCCGGAGGACAAAAACATAAGGATCGCACCGACCTATCCGCCGCTCGAGGATCTCAAACTCGCCACCAGACTCTTTACGCTGTGCGTAAGACTCAGCAGCGCACAAAAGCTGCTCGGAGAACGTGCATGAAACAACATATTTTTGGCATTGATGTCGGCGGTACCAGCGCAAAGATCGGTTTTTTTACATCGGACGGCACACTGCTCGACAAATGGGAAATGCCGACCGGTTCGGAGGCGGGCGCCCGGGAGTCCCTGCAGCTCATGGCGGACGACCTGACGCGCCATCTGGAAAAAAAGTCCCTTACGCTTTCCGATCTGATCGGCGTTGGTGTCGATGTACCGGGCCCCGTGCTGGAAGACGGCTCCGTCAAGGGCTTTGCCAATCTCAACTGGAGACATGTCAACGTTAAGGAGCTGTTTAGCGAGCTCCTCGGCGGCGTGCCGGTGTGTGTCGGTAACGACGCCAACGTCGCGGCGCTCGGGGAGATGTGGAAGGGCGCCGCAGCAGGCTGTCGTTCCCTCGTGATGGTCACGCTCGGTACCGGTGTCGGCGGCGGTGTCATCATCGACCAGAAGATTGTGACCGGCGCACACGGTGCCGGGGGAGAAATCGGTCATATGCACGTCAATCACGAAGAAACGGACCGCTGCGGTTGCGGTAACACGGGGTGTCTGGAGCAGTACGCTTCCGCCACCGGCCTTGTCCGCATCACCAAAAAGCGTCTTGCCGCGGAGAATCATCCTCCCTCCGTGCTGACTTTGTCAAAGGAAATGGATGCGAAGGTCATCCTCGATGCCGCCAAAAAGGGGGATGCGCTTGCCCTCGAAAGCATGCATACCATGTGCGCTTATCTGGGGCGCGCACTGGCGGCCGTCGCATCGGTCGCGGATCCCGAGATCTTTGTCATCGGCGGCGGTGTGTCCCGTGCGGGGGACATCCTGATCGAGACCATCTCCCGGTATTACAAAGAAGCAGCGTTTTTTGCGTCGCGGGATATCAGAATCTGCCCGGCGCTTCTGGGTAACGACGGCGGCATGTACGGGGCGGCCCGTATGCTTCTTACATAGGGAGATGTCTTGCATTGACTGGTAAAAACCATCGCCGCAGTCTCATATTTGTGTTCCTCATCCTTGCCTTTGTGCTTTTTTGTGCGTTTGTTCTGAGCGGTTTCTGGATCCGGACGGGTCATTACCGCATTCACCGCCTTACGCAGGGGTTTTCCATTACCAAAAACGGCGAGCTCCTTTCCGCGGATGTCCCGGAGGAAGCCTTGCGCACGCCCGCGAGGAAGGGAGATGTCTATGTTATGGAGGGGGTGCTTCCCAACGACCCGGTTCCCTCCGCGGCTCTTCTGGTATACGCAAGAAGCTCGGTGCTTGATTGTTATGTGAACGATCAGCTGATCTATTCCTACGGGATTAACTATCTTGCGCGTGACCGCTTTGTTCCCAAGGGATACCATCTGATTCCCTTGCCCGAAGACTACGCCTCCGCCTCCCTTCGTCTGCGGTACACGGTATGCGAAAGCGATGTCTATTTTATGCTGACCTCACCGGAGGAGGGCTCGATTCATGATCTGATCACCACCTGGGTCAGCGAGGACCGTCTCGTAATTTTTCTGGGCGTATTTCTCGTCCTGTTCGGCTTTTTGATGTCCATGCTCTCCCTGATGATGCATATCTATGAAGATCGCAGTCTCCAGATGTTTATCGGCGGTCTCGTTGCCATGAATCTCGGATTGTTTGCGCTTTGCTATTATAATGCGTTTTTCTTTGTAACCAGAAACCTGTGGCTGAGTACCGTCATAGAGACACTTTCACAGTTTCTTCTGCCTGTCTGTATCACGGCCTTTATGCGGCTGTCCACGACCGACCGGAGGATACGGCTGTCCTTTAATGTCTGCCTCACGGTTTCTGCTGCCGCAACGGCTCTGGCGTTGGTTCTGCAATTCACGGGTTTTTTCCCCTTGACGAGATCGCTGTTTTACTACCAGATTCTTTCTGTCGTCAACGGCATTGTCGTGGTGTTTTTCGGTCTGCAGATTCTCAAAAGAAGACTCCTGCAATACCGCCGCCTGCGTTCCTCCACGGCATCGGTATCGGGCGGACTCGAACTCTCTTCCGGCATGATTCTTTTGATCGGCATCTTTGTCGTATTGTTTGCGATTCTCGGAGAGACCCTGTTAGCGCCGGTGGCGCGGTTTCTGGTACATACCACGCCCGGAGTGGAAACCCGGGTATTATCGCTGATCGGAATGAGCGTCTATGCCGTTTTTATCATGATGAGTTATTTTTATCACGGCATCGGCGTCACCTACGAGCGGTCCCAGAGCTGGCGCCTCGAGCATCTGGCCTATACGGACGCCCTGACTTCCCTGCCTAACCGCGCCTATTGTAAACGCGTGCTCGATACGCTCGCGGAAGCGGGAAAAGAGTATTGCGTCATCTCGATCGACGTCAATTTTCTGAAACAGGTCAATGATATGCAGGGGCACGCCGCAGGGGACGAGCTGTTAAAAAACTTTGCCGATGTTCTTCGCACCTCCTTCCGCTCCACCGATGTCGTAGGACGTCTCTCGGGCGATGAGTTTATTGCGATTCTCCGGGGCGCGACGCTTGCGGAAAGCGTGGAAAAGGCTGCCCATATGGCAAATACCCTGCCTTTTTCCATCTCCTACGGATGTGCGCATTCCACCGAGGTAGTCACCGCCAACGCCTGGGATGTGTATAAACGCGCCGACGAGAGAATGTTTGAAATGAAACAGGAGATTCACGGAACGCATGCGTAAAAATGCTTACAACATGCTGATCATCCTGGTGGTGTTGACATTGCTTCTGATTCCTTTGTTTTCACTGCCTGTCCGGTCTGTGTCCCGAAATCTGACCTTTTTTGACAGCGATTATACCATCCGGTTCCGTGATAAGACCTACACGCATGTCACGCCCTCCGACCTCGCATCCTCGGGCATCACGGATATCAGAAGAGGCGACACGCTGGATGTGCTTTTTTCGCTGCCTTCGGATTTCTCGTATGCATGGCCGGCGCTTCTCATCCGTACACGCTATGCGTCGCTTCGTGTCACGCTCGACGGTGAGGAAATTTTTTCCCATGATTCGGAGGAAGAATCCTCTTTCCTGTCCTATCTGGAGTGGGGGTCGCACTATATCGATCTTCCTCCGGATTATACGGAAAAACAGCTGACGGTAAGCCTGACCGCCACCACGGAGAATCCGTTTCTCGGGATTTTTCCCGTCATCTTCGGCCCGCATGACCTGCTGCTCACTTATACTACCTATCTGGGGCTTCTGCCGCTGTTTGTCGCACTCTTCATTGCGGCGTATGCCATCTTTTATATTATCCTCTCCCTGATCTTTATGATGCGGGGAACGGATATCAGCGGGCAGATCTTTGCCGCCATGCTCTGCCTCCTATGCGGCATCTGGCTGTTGTCGCATCATGAATTTTTCTCTCTGCTTTTGCCGGACGGACACTCCCTTCTGCTCGAATATGTGATGCAGTTTCTTGCGGTGCCGTTTTTCTTTCTGTATCTCCGGCGGGTGCATCCGCCGTTGCGTTCCCGTTTCTACGGCATCCTGGCGACAACCGCCGTCATCATATCCATCGTTGCCATAACGCTGGAGATTACACTGGACCTGCGAAAAAACTTTCCGACGTATCTGTATCTGATGTTCCTGCTCCTTGGCGCCTTCATGATCGGACGGTTTTTCTATGATGTCTATCATGATCCGGACGTGGAGCCTTCCGAAATCATCCAGATATCCGGACTGGCGCTGCTGACGCTTTCCATATTTATGCATGTGGTCTTTTATTTCATCAAAGACATGCGCGGCATTGAACGCAGCGTCATGGGCCGCTGTTCCATTACCTTCGGTGTTGCTTTGTTTCTGGAATCCCAGCTGATCAACTATTTTGTCTTTGTGACCAGACGGTTTGCGGAACGTATCGAACGGACGGAACTCGAAGAAATGGCTTACCGCGACTTTCTCACCAATCTGCCCAACCGGACGGATGCGGAAAGAGTCTTTTCCGAAATGACCAATACCGCAGACGATTTCTGTGTCGTGATGTTTGACTTAAACGAACTCAAGGAGGTCAACGATAAGAGCGGGCACGATGCCGGAGACCGTCTTTTGTCCGAATTTGCACACGCGCTCGGTGTTGCCTTTGACGAGGGCACCTATCTGGCGCGTATCGGCGGAGACGAATTTGTCGCCATACTCGAGGGTGTCACACCGCATAAGGTGGAGCGGCATCTGCGCGATCTGGACAATGCGCTCAAGCGGCTCGATATCATGGAGCCGGATATTGCGCACAGCGCGGCCTACGGCTATGCGTTCCGTCATGAATGCGCGGAGGACGAATCCGAGAAAAGAAAGCCGGTCAGTCCGTTCCAGATGATTCACGGACCCGCGGACTTTTCCGATGTGGACTACAACTTTACCATGAACCGTCGCCGGATGAATGACCGTAAAGAAGTGGTCAAGCAGGAAAACGTGGAATCCTCCGAATCCAGATTTCCGGTGGGGAGTGATATTCTGCAGCGCGTCCTGACGCTTGCCGATCAGAGGATGTACGAGAAAAAGCGTCTGTTCCGTTTGGAATCCGGAAAAAAAGAACCGGAACAGGAAACGGACCGGAAAAAGAAAAAGGCAAAATAAAGGAGCCGCACATGCCAAAAAGAATCCTCCGTAACTATTTGCGTATTACGATTGCCGCACTCATTTACGGCGTTGCCATATCGCTGTTTCTGGATCCTTTGCATCTGGCGCCGGGCGGTTTTTCCGGGATTGCCATTATTCTCAACCGTTTTTTTCCGCTCGGGGTCGGTGTATGGTTTATGATACTCAACGTTCCCGTGCTGCTCCTGGGCCTTGCGAAATTCGGCTGGCGCTTTCTCCTTTCCACGGTCTATGCAACAGCCGCATCCGGCATTGCCACCGACCTTGTTGCCGCGCACTTTTCGCGCTATGCGGTACAGGATACGATTCTCGGCGTGATCTTCGGTTCTGTTCTTTTGGCCTATGCCATCGGACAGGTCTTTTTATCCGGTGCCACAACGGGAGGCAGCGACATCATCGTCAAAATCCTGCGCCTGCACTATCCTCACATGAAGACGGGCCGCCTGTATTTTCTGCTCGATATGGCGGTCGTGATTGCTTCGGGCTTTGCGTTTCAAAACGCATATATCGCACTCTATGCCCTGATTTCGGTATGGCTGATGAGCTATATGCTCGATCTTGTATTGTACGGCCGTGACGGCGCCAAGCTCATCTATATCATCTCGGACCGTGCACAGTCCATTTCCGAGAGGATCTTAAAAGAACTCGATATCGGCGCCACCTTTATTGAAGGGAGAGGGGCTTACAGCGGCAAGGACAAAGAAGTCATTTTGTGCGTCATCAAAAAAAGAGTCTATCCGCGTGCGGAGGAAATTGTACGAGAGGAGGATCCCGATGCCTTCCTGATTGTTTCCTCTGCCTCCGAAATCTTTGGGGAAGGCTACAAGAGTTACTTTGACGAGCGCCTGTGATTTTTGTGGTATACTAAGCATATGGTTCTGACGGATATTATCGGACCGGTGATGGTCGGTCCTTCTTCATCACATACGGCAGGCGCGGCAAGAATCGGCAAGGTGGCCTATAAGCTTCTCGGGGAAGCAGTGGTGTGTGCCGAGATCTTCCTGCACGGTTCTTTCGCATCCACGGCAAGGGGACACGGTACTGACCGCGCACTCGTGGCGGGACTTCTGGGGATGCGCGTTGACGACCCCAGAATTCCGGACAGTTTTGCCATTGCCAAAGAACGCGGGCTTTCCTTTTCCTTTCATACCATTGATCTTGGCGCGGAACACCATCCCAACAGCGTCAAGCTGTGTCTTAGGGGAGAAAACGGCAAAGAACTCTCCGTCATCGCTTCCTCCGTCGGCGGTGCCAGAATCCATGTCACCGAGCTGGATCATCTGGCCGTCAGCTTTTCGGGCGACCTCCCTACGCTGGTCATCCATCACATCGACCAGCCGGGGAAAATCGCGGAAGTGGCAACTCTTTTGGAGCGAAAAAACATCAATGTCGCCTCGATGCGTCTGTACCGGGCGAGCAGGGGCGGCAACGCGGTCATGGTCTTTGAGTGTGACCAGGAGATATCCAAAGAGGATATCTCCTGGCTTGCGGAACAGGAGGCAACGGTCCGCGTGATCTATCTTTCACAGGCGAGAAAATGACATGTATGATTCTCTTTTGGCGATTGTAAAAAGAACAAAGGAAACGAATACCCCCTTTTGGGAGGTGGTGTGCGATGAGGACTGTAACGAACAGGGTATCACGCGCGAAGCTTCGTTTCGTTCGCTTTCCGTTATGTACCGCGCCATGAAAGAGGCCGACAGTTCCTATCAGTCGTCATGGAAGTCCGCAAGCGGCATGGTCGGCACGGAAGGCGAGAAAATGCGCGTCTACCGGGCACATCATCAGCCGCTGACCGGAAGCTTTATGTCGCTCGTTTCGGAACGCGCCCTCAAAAGCGCCTCCTCCAATGCCTGTATGAAACGGATCGTGGCCGCACCGACCGCGGGCAGCTGCGGGGTTCTGCCGGCCGTTTTGATTTCTCTGCAGGAACGGGACGCTCTTACAGACGAGCAGATGGTACAGGCGCTTTTTGTCGCCGGCGGGATCGGGGGTGTCATCGCGCACAGAGCCTCTCTCTCCGGTGCGCAGGGCGGCTGTCAGGCCGAAGTCGGTGCCGCATCCGCCATGGCGGCGGGGGCCGCTGTCTATCTGGCGGGAGGTGATGACATGAGGATCGTACAGGCCTGTGCCATTGCACTCAAAAGCCTTTTGGGGCTCGCCTGTGATCCGGTTGCGGGTCTGGTGGAAGTCCCCTGTGTCAAACGTAATGTCATCGGAGCCGTCAACGCTCTTTCCGCGGCGGATCTTGCTCTTGCGGGAATCGATTCCGTGATTCCCGCGGATGAGGTCATCGACGCCATGGGGCGGATCGGCGCAAAGCTGCCGGAAGAAATCCGTGAAACGGGAATCGGAGGATTGGCCGGCACGCCGACCGGTGTGTCGATCAGAAACCGTCTCAAAGGAGGTGTGACATCATGAAGGAAGTGACTTTTTTTTACATTGACGGATGCCCTTACTGTACGCAGGCAAGAAAGGCCATCCGGGAGCTTACGGAGGAAAACCCTTCCTATGCGTCTGTTTCCTTTCGGGAGATTGAAGAACATGCCAATCCCGAAATTGCCGATCAATATGATTACTGGGCAACGCCTTCGATGTTTATCGATCATGACAAATACTACGAGGCACATATCGGTGAAAAATATGAAGAGTGCAAAGCGCACGTGAAAGAAGTTCTGGATGCGGCGCTGGCGTCATAAACACTTCTTATGGCCGGTTGCGCCGGTAGCGGCGCTGGTCTTTTTCCTTTCCCTGTCGTCATTGGCCTTTTCTCCGGACAATGATCTCACGGATCTGCAGTGGGGACCTTTGGACATGCAGGTGCCATCCTTTGATACACCGGACGGCAATATGGAAGAAGAAATCATCGTCGCCGTCATTGACGGCGGTATCGATCCCTCCCACCCGGATCTGCAGGGTATTCTGTATGAATTTTCCGAAGAAGAACAGGAGGCGCTCCATTGTACCCGTTACGGATATGATGCCGTGACAAAGGGGGCCGCGGATCCTCCTGCCGACGACCACGCGACGCATGTGGCCGCCATTATCGGAGCTGCCTGGGACGGTTACGGAATCAGCGGTGTCTGTTCCAATGTCCGGATCATCAGTATCAATTGTTCCGTCGGGGACGATACGCCGCTCGATTATTGTATGGAGGCCTATGCCTTTGTAATCCGTGCGCTGGATTACGGGATTCCGATCCGCGTCATCAATAATTCCTGGGGCAACGTGGATGCCTCTCTGGCGATGAATCATCTGATCGAGGAGGCGGGAAAGCGCGGTGCGCTCAGCATCTTTTCCGCAGGTAATTATTCGGACAATATGGAGGATTCCCTTTTTATCCCGGCGAGCTATCTGCACGATTCTCCCTATGCCGTGATCGTGGGAGCCTACAACAAAAACGGCGCCATTGCCGATTTTTCCAACTACGGCGAAACGTTTGTGGATGTATTTGCGCCGGGCGTGCAGATTCTTTCCGCCATGTCCTCCACCTATCATACGGCCTATGAGTATATGAACGGTACATCCATGGCGGCTCCCGCCGTCACCGGCGCCGCCGCATATCTGGCGGGAAATCATCCGGAAATCACGCGGGCGGATGAGCTCAGGACACTGCTGCTCTCCTGTACCACCCCGCTCGATGCGCTCGCGCCTTACTATGCCAACGGCATTGTGGATCTGTCGGTTGAGGAAACCGGCAACCATGCGCCGGTGATCACGTCAGTCTCTTTTTCTGATCAATCGGTAACCGTATCGGGCGCCTTTTTCGGAAGACGCGAGGGGTATGTGCAGCTCATCGATGTCACCGCACGGGAGGAGGCGGAGATTGAGATGGAAGACATCTCCTGGTCCGACGACCGGATCCGTATCCGGTGTAAGGGCCCTCTCCCTTCCGTAATCAAGGTCTATGTCGAGACGGCGACGACACAAAAGCATGATGCCGCGATCCTGTACACGCATACTTCCCCGGCGGTTTATGACACTTCACATACACTGCCAAAGGATGCGGACCTCATGGATGTGATCGATGCCCCCGCCGATTACCAGCCGGCCGGCTATCTGGAGGGAATCGACGGATATCTCTATTACATGCCGCTTCGCTTTCTGGTGGAGGATGTGATTCTCGGTTTTGACAGGCTCTATCGGTACGATTACCGTGCGGACAGTTGGGAAACTCTCCCTTCTCTTCCCGAATGCGTCGTTGCGGCGCAGGCGACTTCTTTTGAAGGCGGCATCTTTGTGGCCGGTACGGATGCCGCACAGGAAAAATCCCTCGTCTACTATTATGAGCCGGATATTGGAGAATGGCATGAGCTCCATGCGGAGGACGTGCCGTTAATGACCTCCGCCGTAAACCGGAACGGAACGCTTTTACTCATCGGCGGCGCGGTCTTTGAAAACGGTATGTGGCGGGCACTCGATTCGATTCTTGCCTATGATCTGACAAAAGAGCGCTGTACGCCGTATGGTGCGCTTGCCTCCCCCGTCTACGCACCGCAGGCGGTTGCGGGCGGTGATACGCTCTATATCTACGGAAGCAGACAAACGGGACTCACGGAATACGAACAGATCTTCCAGCGGATGGAAGGAGATACCTGTGAGGTATTGCCCCCGTCATCACTCTTTCCCGCATTCCGTGCCGGGGAAGGAAATCGCCGGCCCAAGTTTAATGTCGCACTGCACGGTGCGCTGATCAGCGTGCCGGAGGGGCTTCTTCTGGTGGGACCGATGTCGGAGGACGGCCTTGCGGATACCTATCTTCTGCGGACGGGAGAGGACACTTTTGTTCCTCTCGACATACGCCTTTCCGACTGGCCGGCCTTCTGGCCCGCCGCCTGCGCCTATGACGGGAGGCTCTTTGCGATCGCCCGCTCCGCGGTGGAGGACGGCTTTGAGATCTTTCGCTCTTCACCGATGAACACCTACCTGACCTACGAAGCGCCGGTAGCCGAAGAGGAAGAGCCCCCGGAAGAGGAGCCTTTATCCGATGCGCAGAACCTTCCGGAAAGTGACCTGCCAAGAGACAATGAAGACATGACGCCTGTTGAAACAGCATCCGGCCGATTCTCCCGGGCCGTATGGGTGATTGCCCTGATGTGTCTGGCCGGGGCGGTTGCGACGGCGGCCGTGATACATTTTACGCACCGTTCAGGGTCCGGTCAATGATCTGCCTCATCACTTCTTCTTCCATCATCCCCTGCACGTATCCGTAGATGTTGCCCTCCTTGTCGATCATATAGGTCGTCGGATAGGCCATGATGATGTACCGGTTAAAGATCTCTCCCGTCATATCCATGACCACCGGATACGTATATCCGTTGTCAGACAAGAACGACTTGACGCCTTCAAGATCCTGATCGTCGACGCTGCCCGGCGCGGCGATTCCGAGGATCACTACCTCCGCATCGGTCTGTGCGGCGTATTCTTCATACAGCTTCTGGATGTCGGGCATCTCCGCCCGGCAGGGCGGACACCAGGTCGCCCAGAAATTTAAAAACACCACCTTCCCCTCATAATCGGAGAGTGTATGTGTGACACCGTACTGATCCTGCAGGGTAAAATCGATGGCCGGCCGGATATCGGCCTGTGCGGCTGCCTCTTTTTGTGCGGCACGCGCCTCGTCCTGTGCGGAAATATCCTCTTTGTCGCTTTCTTCCGCATCCTCCGGCGCGTTTTCTTCCACTCCCGCATCCGGTGCCTCCTCCTGACTTTCGGAGACCGCCCCCTCCCGCGTGCTTTCCTGCGCCACATTCTGTGCGGCTTTTTCCCCCGCACCGCAGGATGCCATAACAAGCATTACCGTAAGAATTACCGCGATGCATTCGCTTTTTCTTTTCATCTGTCGTCTCCTTTTTGAATCATCATCCGTATCTTGCCATCACGGCACTGATGCGGTTGAGCTGACCCGTCACCATCAGCACTCCCGTCAGGATCATCAATACCCCGCCGATCTTTGCCGTATAACGTACCACGTTGCGGTGTTTTTTGAAAAACGCAAGAAGCGACGTGGTAAACACCCCTGTCAGAAGAAACGGAACACAGAATCCGAGCGTATAGATGCCGATCAGTAAAAAACCGTACGCTCTCGAGGCGGATGCGCCCGCCATCAGCAATACCGAGGACAGTGTGGGACCCACGCACGGCGTCCATGCAAAGCTAAAGAAAAAGCCCGTCAAAAGCGCCGTAAGAGGGCCCGTCACCTGTATGCCCTGTTTGGCCTGCGGAAGCCTTCTTTCTTTTTGAAGAAAAGAAAGCCTTGCCGCAAAGGCATCAAAGGCGCCGATTGCATGAAGCCCGAATAAAATCACGACAATGCCGCCAAGCCGTGCAAGCAACATTTGACGGCTGCGAAAGGCAAGTGCCAGCGCACTCATTCCCATACCGAGCAAAAAGAAGGTAAAGCTCACGCCGGCGACAAAACAAAACGTGTGCAGCAGTACTTTTTTTTGATTGTACCGCAGGGTTCCGTCCGCAGTGCGGTCAGTGCATCCGCCGGACAAGTATCCGACATAAAGCGGCAGAAGCGGCAAGACGCAGGGGGATAAAAAGCTCAATATTCCCTGCAAAAAGACCGTAATCGCCGGAACCGATGCTTCGATCTGAAACGTATTCATACTTATAACTATCATACCACACAATCCGATTGCGCGCTTGAAAGAGAAAGTGATACAATAGGTTGCGTAGTAAAAGACGACTTGATGAGGAGGTATCCCATGGCAAACGAAAAACGCCCGGACACAATGGAGCGGATCACGACACCCTCTTTGGCGGACGCCTTTATTACAGATCAGATAGAGGCACTGAAAAAACAGATCGGTGACAAGAAGGTACTGCTTGCACTCTCGGGTGGTGTTGATTCCTCGGTTGTCGCCGCACTTTTGATCAGGGCCGTCGGCAAGCAGCTCGTCTGCGTGCATGTCAACCACGGCCTTTTGCGCAAGGGCGAGCCGGAGCAGGTGGTTTCCGTCTTTCGCGATGAGCTGAAGGCGGAGCTGATTTACGTCGATGCCGTTGACCGCTTTCTGGATAAGCTTGCGGGCGTTGCCGATCCGGAGCAGAAGCGCAAAATCATCGGCGCGGAGTTTATCGATGTTTTTGCGGAGGAAGCAAAGAAGCTTTCCGGTGTAAAGTTTCTCGCGCAGGGCACGATCTACCCGGATATCCTGGAATCGGACGGCGTCAAGGCGCATCACAACGTCGGCGGCCTGCCGGAGGATATCGCGTCAAGATTTGAACTGGTGGAGCCGGTGAAGTTTTTATACAAGGACGAGGTGCGTGTCGTCGGACGCGCTCTGGGTCTGCCCTCCGCCATGGTCGACCGCCAGCCCTTCCCGGGGCCGGGCCTCGGCGTCAGATGCACCGGCGCCATCACGAGGGACCGCTTAGAGGCCGTCCGCGAGGCGGACGCGATCGTGCGCGAAGAGATCGGCAAAATGGAAACTCCGCCCTGGCAGTACTTTGTCGCGATTCCCGACATGGTCTCCACCGGCATCAAGGACGACAAGCGCTATATGGGCTGGGCCGCCATCATACGCGCGGTCAACACCGTCGACGCCGTCACCGCATCGAGCGTCGAGATCCCCTGGCCGATGCTCACCAGAATCCGCGACCGCATCATCGCCGAAGTCCCCGGAATCAACCGCGTGCTGTGGGATGTGAGCGAGAAGCCGGTGAGCACGATTGAGTTCGAGTAAAAAGTTGATCGCCGGAAATCCGCTTGCAGCATGGGTTTCCGGCGATTTGTTTTGCTGAATGGCTCCATTTTGGGTACACTCTCATTACTCTTCGTAATTATCCCTTTTGACTTATTACTCATTCTTAGGATTCAAACCGATATACCATCGGCATTTTCAAGAAAATCATTAATTGCTCAATTACATCATTTCGCCAATAATGATGTAATTAATATTGACAATGAGGCTGTTGGATGCTATCATTTAAATTGATCATTGTATCCGCCTATGATTAAATTAATGTTTGAATGAGGATATTGAAATGAGAGATTTTGATTACTGTAAAAAATGGGAAAAACTACTGACGCCGGAAATTGTGGCGTTGCTGACACAGATTCACGAGTATAAAGGTGAACAGTCACTTTTTATAGAATCGAAAGCAGATACGTTGACACAACTTGTCGAGATTGCCAAAATTCAAAGTACCGAGGCCTCCAACAGGATTGAAGGTATCTATACTTCTGATGCAAGATTGAAAGCGCTTGTTAAGGATAAGACTACGCCCAAGACGAGAAATGAGCGTGAGATTGCCGGATACAGGGACGTGCTTAATACAATTCATGAAAGCCATGATTATATTTCGATAAGACCGAATATGATCCTTCAGCTTCACAGGGATTTATATAAGTTTGAAGGTTATGATATCGGCGGAAGGTATAAAGCTGCGGATAACATCATTGAGGAAGAGGATGAACAGGGTAATAAGTTCGTAAGGTTCAGGCCGGTTCCTGCATGGGAAACGCCGGAGGCGATAGAGCGTCTTTGTAGTGCGTTTGATAAAGCTCTTGGTTCCGGAACAATCGATCCGCTTCTTCTGATACCGATGTTTATACTGGACTTCTTATGTATCCATCCTTTTAATGACGGTAACGGGAGAATGAGCAGATTGCTTACCTTGCTGATGCTATACAGAGCCGGATACATTGTAGGAAAGTATATCAGTATTGAGTATTTGATAGAAAAGACCAAGGATTCATATTATGAATGTCTGCAGGAAAGCTCTCTTAACTGGCATGAGGAAGAGAATCATTATGTTCCGTTTGTTCAGTATATGCTGGGTGTTGTAGTGGCTGCATACAGAGATTTTTCCGACAGAGTAGAGACCTTGGTTACCAGCGGCCTTTCAAAGCCGGAGCGCGTGGCTGACCTGATCAAGAACACCTATGGTGAGATTACAAAGTCACAAATCATGGAGAAATGTCCGGATATCAGCCAGATAACGGTGCAAAGAGCACTCTATGATCTTCTGTCGGAAGAAAAAATCGTAAAAATCGGTGGCGGAAGATATACAAAATATGTTTGGAACAGAGACAAGGAGTATGGAGAATGATAATGACCGGAGAACTTAAGAACAAAATAGACAGCCTTTGGGAGATATTCTGGAGCGGGGGCATCACAAACCCTCTTGATGTTATTGAGCAGATGACCTACCTCATGTTCATAAAGGATCTGGACGACGCGGACATTCTTCGGGCAAAGGAAGCCGTCATGCTTGGACTTCCCTATAAGAGCATCTTTGCCGATGAGGTTGAGATCGGAGACAGAAAAGTGGATGGGAATCAGCTCAAGTGGTCAACCTTCCATGACTTCCCGGCACAGAGAATGTACTCCGTTGTCCAGGAATGGGTATTCCCTTTTATAAAAAAACTTCACGGAGACAAGAATTCTGCATACAGCAAATACATGGATGATGCAATCTTCAAGGTAAATACCCCGTTGATGCTTTCAAAAATTGTGGATGCTATGGATGAAATCTATTCCATGATGGAAGAGCTTCATCAGACAGATGTCCGCGGTGATGTATATGAGTATCTTCTTTCCAAGATTGCACAGTCCGGCGTTAACGGTCAGTTCCGAACGCCGAGACATATCATTCGCATGATGGTAGAGATGATGGATCCAAAGCCTACCGACTTTATCTGCGACCCGGCTTGCGGAACTTCCGGATTCCTTGTTACCAGCGGCGATTATTTAAGAGAAAAGTACAAGAAGGAAGTCCTTCTTGATAAACAGAACAGAAATCATTTCATGAACGACATGTTCCACGGATATGACATGGACAGAACCATGCTCCGCATCGGTGCCATGAATATGATGACGCACGGTGTGGAGAATCCGTTTATTGAGTACCGCGACAGTTTATCCGATCAAAATCCTGATAAGGATATGTATTCCCTTATTTTGGCGAATCCTCCGTTTAAAGGAAACCTTGATGCGGATACTGTATCAACGGACCTTCAGAAGATATGTAAAACCAAAAAGACAGAGCTTTTATTCCTGGCATTATTCGTAAGAATGCTGAAGATTGGCGGCAGATGCGCATGTATCGTTCCGGACGGAGTGCTTTTTGGCTCGTCCAAAGCACATAAGGCAATCAGGAGGGAACT
>JAFSLV010000016.1 GCA_017448245.1 Lachnospiraceae bacterium
AGGAAAAACAGCATGGACCGTCTGCGTCTTCCCCTGAGGCAGAGGATGGACACGATCAGCGGCGCGGCAATGCAGATGTAGATGTTTTCGATATAATTCATTCCCGCACCGCCTTTCCAAGCGCCGGAAAGATGAGCGCAATACAAACGGTGTAGAGGGCGTCAAACCATAAGTACGGATTGGCGAGGGTATCGCCGTCAAAGAAACAGGAGAGCGTCCACATGATATATTCAATCAGACAGTAAGCAACCACGGCGATAGAAAAGCACCTTTTTGCGCCGCCGTTTTCTTTCGTAAAGCATCCCGGCAGGGCGCGCCATAGCAAAAGCGTCATGAAAACGGCGGAGATCAGATTGCTCGCATAATCGCCCCAGCGCATGTAAAAGACGCACATGCCCCCGGTAAAGACCGGGATAAGCCAAAGCATGGGGTGCCTGCCAAGGGGTCTTTCCCCCTGCATCTGCCGCAAAAGCAGCAGCAGGAACAGCCAGGCGGCATACCATGCCACCTCCGAGATATAGGAATACTGCGGCGTGGTATGATAAAAACCCAGATACAAAAGCCAGTACAGATCGCCCAGCGCAATGGCGGCATAGAAAAGCGCAAGGGTGCCGTAGGCTTTGCTTTTTCTCCGCCAGGTTATGCCCAGAGAAGCAATGGCGAGGATCAGCGCCACGCCAAGCTGTACGGCGTTTTCAATCGTTTCGATCATAGGCGTCATCCTCGTTTTCTTTATTCTTCTGCCATTTTCTCAAGCGGAAGCAGAATACCGTTACCGCGCATCCCAGCAAAAACGCCACAATGCCGATGACGATATAGCTAAGATAGCCGCTGCCGGAAAATATGCTGGCGCTCATGCTGCCCGTGTCGCCAGACAGGGGCGCTCCTTCTGTTACGGGCATCCAAAGAGCAAGCCCGATCACGAGCAAAAAGCAGGCAGCGCAGCTTGCAAACTGAATCAGCCGTACCCGGCGGTTTCTGTTTTCCTTTTCGATTTCACCGGCTCTTTTATGCAGTGCGGCAAGCCGTTCATCATTCGTGCGCATGACTTATCCCTTCTTTCAACAGTTCTTCCCGGAGCTTATTCTTTGCCCTTGTCAGGAGATGGTCTATTTTCTTTGTATTGACCTTCATAATCTCTGCTGCTTCGGCGTAGCTCATGTCTTCAAAATAGATCAGCCACAGCGCTTCTTTCAGCAGCGGATCGATCCGGTCAAGACATAGGTGCAAAATCCTCTTTTGTTCTTCTGCCGCCAGGTGTTCCTCTATGTATTCGCTTGCGGCAGGCTCATAGGCCAAATCGTCCAGACTGAAAACGTCCGCACGCCTCCCCGAAAGAAAACGGAGGGCCAGATTGCGCGCGGTTTTGAACAGATAGGCTTTGAAGGCTCCTTCTTTTATCCGCGGTTTCTTGACCATGATGCGGGCGAACGCCTCAACCATCATATCCTCGGCGTCCTGTCCGTCGTGGAGGATTGCTTGCAGATAAATCGTCAGGCTGTCTCCGTAACGCAACATGAGCGCATCGTAAGAAGCGGTGTCACCGTCAAGGAAGCGGCTGTATAGAATTTCGTCTTTTTCCGTCATGCTTGCTTCCTCGCTTTTTTCTGGGATCGTCCGGCTTCCTGGCGCTCTCCGGAATCGCCCATGAACGGCCGAACCGCTCCACGCCGGGGATGCGCCCCTCAGTAACATACTGATTGACGCGGCGCTCGGAGACGCCCCATTTATATGAAGTTTCCCGGATGGAAAGATAGCCCTTCATGGTTTTACCTCGCTGACAGGTTCATACAAAAATACAGTTTACATTATATACGAATATCCGAAGGTTTTCAAGAGGGAGAGCGGAAGTTTCTGTGGTTTCCTGTCGAAAAGACGCTTAAAATCATAAGTTTTACAAGGTGGCAAGCAATGCAAACTTGTACAAGTTTGCGAATTTTGCGAGGCGGCCCGTAGGCCTAACCTCGCAAAAATGCTTGTTGGTGACATTTCCCCAAACCCCTGAGATCGTGAGTTTCACTCACGGCTGCGCGTTCAAAGAACGCTGAATACCGCAAGCGGAGAAAAGCTACTGCCGCGCTTTTTCTATTGAAAAGAGCTGCCCCGAAGGACAGCCCTTGCTATGCAGTCGTTATATTTCCGGTGTTTCCTTTTGGACTGCGCCGCGTCCCCCGCATTTCCATAGCGCCATCGGATGATGAGCAATCCGCGCAAGAATGTCGGCGTCCTCAAAAAGCAATTCAGATTGATATTTCCCGTCGGCAAAGAACCGCCAGAAGGCAAGCTCCGCATCCTCCGGTTTGAGTATATCGGACAGATAGGTTTTTACCTGCTTCTGTGCATCGGCAAGGTCAAAATGTTCTCCGCGGCGAAGCACAGGCGTAAGGTCGGTCTTTATTCTTTGTGCCGCTATGTTACCGATCCCGTCGAGTTCGAAACACTCCGGCGTATTTTCAGAAGCAATCGCCGAATAGAACATGACGCACTTTTTGAAAAGCCGCTCCTGTGTTTCGTCGAACAATCCGTACTTCTGCATGTTGAACATATCGAAAAGATCACGCGGGGCGGCACGGTTCAAAAGCGCAACAGTCTTTGCAGCAAAGATTTCCATCGGATCAACACTTAATACCGTAAGCTTTTTATCGTTCCACGGCAAGTGAACCAACCTGCGGGAAACAGGCAGCACATGGCAGCGGAGCATGTAGTTGATCTCTATTTTGAGATTGTCTTTCATTCCACCGGCATTGATATACTCATACACAAGGGAATCCAGCGCGTGGTATTGCTTTGACTTTAGGCTGAGTGAATATCCCGCAGCCTCCATATACTTTTGGATATGTGCATTGATCTGCTTTCTCTCCGCAAGCATAGGTTCCCGCGAGACATCTTTTGAAAAGTCGAGATCAATATCCACAGAAAGGCGGGGCAGATTGAAAATCGTCAGGTTGATTGCCGTGCCTCCTTTTAAGGCAAGGCTGTCCGCCAGCAGCGGATCGCTCTCCATATAGGCAAGGACGTCCGCGAGGCGGCAGACCTTTTCAAAAGTATCACGGACAAAGCCAAGCTCTTTGGCCTGCCTGTTTAGTTCCGCTTTGCTAAATTCCAGCATGATAATTCACTCCTTTATCTACGATCTTGTTTGTATCTTTTGGACCTATCAACCGCCATTTCGGATGATATACAAAGCCTGCATGTTCTTTTGTCAGATAACGGTCAGATTTTGATATGCAACCCTCACAGGTCTCAAAGAAAGCATCCGTCAAATTAAGCTCTGCGCGAAACTGCTCCAGTAAGAAGCCTGTTTTCTGATAGAGAAAACCATTTTTATATTCCGCAAGAGCAAGAAGCAGCTTTTCTTCATTCAGGGAAGGTATAAGGGACAGGCAGCGCAGCAATTCTTCCAGTCCGCCTATTTTATCGACGGCATTGATACTGTCAATAACAGTCTGTTCTATTCCGGTCACCCGGACGCCACGCGCAGTTTCCTTTTGAACATTTCCCTTCGGGGCCACGCGACGATAAGTTATTCCGTCATATTCAAAGTCTTTGAAGCGGCTGTTTGTCGTAACATATACTTCGTAGAACACCTGATTTGCATACCCATATACCTCAAAGGCGCTATGATGTGAAACACAGGCATCGGAAAATATCCTGCCTCCTATCTCATAGCGGGATAAGACAGGCTGCTTGTTTTCTATACTTATCACGACATACAGGTCATGCCGCACCCGTTCGATATAGCCTTTTTTCTGATATTGTTGCAAGAGAGTAGCGACCGTGGCGTCACCCAAATGCAGGGCTTCGCCAAGCTCGGAGCGGGAAAAGCACCCCATATTTGCCATGCGCTCATAGTATTTCATCAGATACTCGCCTCCAGTTGTTTTTAATTTTAGCACAGAAAAACCTAAAAAGCAATACTATTGTGCGAAAATTAAAAATTCCGTTTGAAAAACCATTTGGATGGAGGATTTGGATCAAAGGGCTGTATAATCTTCTTTTTTAATTTTTGCACGATAATCGCTAAAAATAAGTATTATTGCGTAAATACAAAAAAACAGAAAACGCTATGCAAATGAATCAATCATCTGCATAGCGTTTTTCATTTTCCCGTCTACCCGGCAGAAGCCATTTTTGTTGATACTTCCCTATGGCTCTCTGCCTAACGACGGGGCGCTTGCGTAACCGGCAGGGGGGAACGTCTGTTTTATTTTACAATCAATTTAGGTTTTGCACAAATAAAAAACACACTTTTCGTTTATTATAAAAATGAACGCGAAGTGTGTTTTTTACTTTGTGTTCGTGTCCCCTCAATTTATACTTTTTTCATACCGGGCCAACCGGCGCCCCCCGTCGGTTGGCCCCTCCTCCCAAAACCGGGACGCCTGCGGCGTCTTTTTATTTTGCCTCTTCCAGCTCATCCTCCTGTTCCTTTGCAAAAAGCATCCTGAACAGGCTCTGTGCGGAATCCGCACGCACGGTTTCTCCGTTCAGCATGGCAAAGAAGCGTCCGGTCCCGTCCGCCTTCGTGTCGATGCCGAAATCAAAGGTCTTTTCTTCTTCCGCCAGACCCTTCTCGGCCTCTTCGATCGCCTTCATGGACTCTTCGATCTGTTTGAACAACGCTTCTTTTTCCTCTTTGGTGCCGTACGCAAGCGTATGCATCTCTTCCTTTGTGAGCGTCACGGAATACTCGGAAGGCGTTTCCCCTTCCTTTTTTTCCGCTCCCTCGATACCAAAGGACGCATTGGCAAAGCGGGCCTTCAGTTCATCCAGTGCCTTGCCCTGCCGCGTAAAGCGGCGTTCCATTCCGGGATCCCTGACGGCCTTGTCCTCGAGCCAGCCAAGCATAAAACGCATCGACTCGGTGGGATTCCCCGTGGAGCCGGTGGTTTTCTTGATCTGCTTGTACTCGCGGTACGCCTTCGGATCCGTCACGCGCATCATCTCTTCGAAATGAGAGGCGCGGGCCGTGTCGTACGTCCTGAGTGTTGCGTCCGCCGCCTTTTCTTCAAACCCCTGCACCTTGTGTGCGGGCTTTGCCTCCCCGGCGGGCGGATCCTTACTGTACGGGAAACGGTAAGGTTCGACGTACGTACGGTTCACGTAGTTGTTGGTGATTTCCGTACTCATTTTGATACCTCCTTGTAACAGATTCCGGAAAATCCTTTTTCCGGTCGGGTCTGCACGCTGCCGGACAAAAAAACCGGAGAAGCCCCCCGGTGTTTACCCCAAACAAATGTGCAGACAGATACAGATACTTTTACGCATCATATATCGGCGGATTTTCGTATTTTCGTAACCTTTTTTACGAAGACGGGGGTGTGTCTTCCGTCAGACGCTCACGCTTCTTCTTTTCGAGAAACGGGAGCAGATAGTCGCGGTAGGAAAAATCGACGATGGCCGCCATCGGGATGGACAAAAGCACCCCGTAGATGCCGAAGACCCGGCCACCCACGATGAGAAAAACAAGAATCAGAACGCTGGATACGCCGAGCTGCCCGCCGAAGAGCCTGGGCTTGATGATGTAGCCGTCGACGGTCTGCAGGATGAGCGTGAATACGACAAACATCAGCGCGTACCAGGGATTGATCAGCAGCAGGATAAAGCCGCCGATCACACCGCCCACGATCGGACCGAACGTCGGCGCGAGGTTGGTGACACCGACCACGACGGAGATCAGTACGGCATACGGAATCCTGAACACCAGCATAAAGATCCAGTTGAGGATCCCCACGATCAGCGCATCGACCAGATCACAGAGGATATAGCGGATCAGGATTTCGTTGCAGTGCTTGACAAAATCATGGAATTTCCCGTACTGCTCATCCGTAAGCGCCGCCTGAAAGAGACGCTTGATATTATCGATGATCCCCTTTTTGCCGAGCAGGAAATAGATCGAGAGGATAAACGCCAGCGTGCCGTTCATCAGTCGGATCATCAGATCCACACTGAAATTCATGATGCCGCGCCCGAAATCGAGCGTCGAGCCGGACAGCGAGCCGATGTTTTCCATGATCCAGCGGATCAGTCCCTCGACGGTCGTATCGAGCGAGCCGAAGAGATGGTTGATGTTTTCGGGATTGACGGGGAGCACGCCCGGTGTGTGAGACAACTGCACGCTCACTTCATTGAGCCATTCCTGAAAGGAGATAAAATAGATCTGCAGGTTGTTGATCAGCAAATTGACGGAATCAATGAGCTGCGGGATCAGAAAGAGCAATAAAAGGATCACAAAAAAGACAATCAGAAGGAGCGACAGCACCACGGCCAGCACACGCTTCCATTTGTCGGAAGATATTTTCTTTAATACGCGCCGTTCCAGAAGTCTTGCGATCGGATCGACCATATAGGCAATCGCCGCGCCGGCCGTCACCGGATAAAAGAAATTGAGAATCAGTCGCAGCCACCCGTGTTCGAGCGCAACATACAGCAGCACGCCCGCGCAGACCGCGAGTGCGTTGCCGAACCATCTCATTTTTCTTGAACCGCCGTTTCCCCTCATACGGTTTTATCATATCACATTGCGGGGAGATTTGCATGGATTCGTGTTATAATCCGGACAAATTCATGCTATACTGTTAGTAACGGAACATCGACAGTCGTTGGGAGGTTGTGCCATGAAAAAGAAATCGCTTCTGAAACTGCAAAACGGTTCGGATATCCGGGGCGTCGCAATGAGCGGTGTCAAGGGGGAGGATGTCACGCTCACGGGGGATGTTGCGCAGCGGATCGGCGTGGTCTTTGCTTCCATGATTGCGGAGCGCACCGGAATGAAAGCCTCCGATCTGAAGATCGCCGTCGGAAGAGATTCAAGGCTGTCCGGCGAACAGCTCCTGATCTCCTTTTCCTCGGGTGTTGCGACAACCGGCGCGAAAGTCATCGACTGCGGACTGACCTCGACACCCGCGATGTTCATGGCAACGGTCTATGACAAGACGGCCTGTGACGCGTCCTGCATGGTGACCGCCTCTCATCTGCCCTTCAACCGGAACGGATTTAAATTCTTTACCAAAGAAGGCGGCTTTGAAAAAGCGGATATCACGGAGCTTCTGACCCGTGTGCAGGATATGCCCGCGGCGACCAGCGCACGCTTTGATCTGACGTCTCTTTATGCGGCGCATCTGTCGGAGATCATCAAGGCGGGCGTCGGTGCGGAAGTGTATGAGCATCCGCTTGAAGGACTCAAGATTCTGGTCGATGCCGGAAACGGCAACGGCGGCTTTTTTGCCTACAAGGTACTTGCTCCCCTGGGCGCCGATATCACCGGCTCCCAGTTCCTCGATCCGGACGGATCGTTTCCGAATCACGTTCCCAATCCCGAAGACAATAAGGCAATGCGTGCGGTCTGCGACGCGACGCTCGCCCACGAGGCGGATCTGGGGCTTATCTTTGACACGGATGTGGACCGGATGAGCGCCGTTTTTGCGGACGGAACGCCCGTGAGCCGCGATGCCTGTATCGCGCTGGTCGCGGCGATTCTGGCTCCCGACCATCCGGGCGCCACGATCGTGACGGACTCCGTGACGAGCGATCGTCTGACGGCATTTCTCGAGGATTCGCTCAGGCTCAAACACGACTGCTTCAAGCGCGGCTACAAAAACGTCATCAACCGCTGTATCGAGCTCAATGAACAGGGCATCGACTGCCCGCTCGCGATGGAGACCTCGGGACACGGATGCTTAAAAGAAAACCATTACCTCGACGACGGCGCCTATCTCGCGGTAAAGATCGTCATCGCCCTGGCTCTGGCCAAAAGAGAAGGCAAGGATCTCGCCGATCTGATTAAGGATTTTTCGATGCGCTTTTCCGCACGCGAGGTGCGTCTGCACATCCTCGAAAAAAATGATTTTGCCTCTTACGGAGAAGAGGTCCTTGGTGCCTTCCGTGAACAGGCCAAAGCAAACGGATATGATTTGCAGGATTCCCATGAAGGGATCCGCGTGCGCTTTGCAAAGGGCTCGCTTTCCGACAGCTTCGAGGGCGGCTGGCTCATCCTGCGCTCCTCTTTGCACGATCCGGTGATGGTGCTCAATATGGAGGGGCATACCGACGCCGACCTCTTCCAGATCACGCTCGCAGCCAAAAAGATGCTCACGAGCTTCTGGAAGCTCGACATCTCGTCACTGTAAGCCAAAAGGGACGGTTCTCAGTGGCTTGTTTTCGGTCAAAAGGGACGGTTCTCAGTGGCTTACTTTATTCCGTTTTCTTCAAGCCACGCCGCCACGTCCTCCGGAAGCTCGGCCCCGCCCGAATAATGCACGGATGTGTTTCCGGATACATTCTACACAAGCGCCAGTCTCAGAGCGGTTCCCGTTAAGATGGCGGTCATCAGAAAAACGGCCGGAAGCAGGGGATTGTTTTTCGCTTCCTTCTTTTGCGCGGCATATCTGAAAAGAAGCGCCGCCTGGGCACCCGCAAATACCCAGAAAAAGAGCATCAGCAGGTTTTCAAGAAGTACCAGCCAGCCTGCCTTTTCATAATCCAGAAAAGCAAACACCGCGCGGAAAAACAGATAATCCGGCATGCCGTTTTTCAGGAACAGGAATAAACCGGTTCCCGCAATGATACCGAGGATTACGCAGAGCACCGTTTTTACCTTGTCCCTGATGTTAAGGCTTGCCGTCATCGCCGGGACATGCATCCCCAGATGCAGTCCCATCAGCACAAAGGACCAGTGCGACATGGACAGATGCATTCTTCTCACAAAAGATACCGGTGCCATCCCGTATAAAAAAGGAACCGCGTGGGCACTCATGGACATGCCGCAAAATGCCGTCAGCACAAAGGACGCAAGAAGAAGGATATTCAGGATGGTCGTGACGGTACGATACAGGTTGTATTTCCCTTTAAACAGCGCGCCGTACCATCTGCGATTCAGGATCTGATGTACGATCACCAGACCCGTCATCGCGATACCGCCCCATTCGTGCAACGCCTCTCCCGTGACCTGATAGGCCATCAGAAACAACAGCAGCACGCACATGATCGTATCAACCGTACGCCGGATCATTTTTGGCCCCCGATCTTCTGGTCTCCCGTTGACCATACATGTTTTTCGTTTGCCGCATCGGGTTTGTTTTGTGCCATGACACCCGCAAGCGGATGAGGGACATACGGTTCTTCAAGATATGCGATTTCCTCCTCCGTAAGCCTCATCTCCACGGCTTTGGCCGCGCCTTCGATATGATGACGCTTTGTGGCGCCGACCACGGGGCTCGTCACCTTCGTCAGCAGCCACGCAAGCGAAACTTCCGTCATACTGACCTCGTGCTTTTCGGAAAGTTCTGTCACACGGTCAATGATCAGCCTGTCCTGCCGGGCAGTTGCGTCATATTTAAACTTTGCGTAGCTGTCCTCTGCCGCCCGTTTCGTATCATTTTCTCCCGGCCTTCTGGACAGTCTGCCGCTGGCAAGGGCGCTGTACGGTGTCAGGGCGATATTCTCCTCCCGGCAATAGGGCACTATCTCCCGCTCCTCCTCCCGGAAGATCAGATTATAATGTCCCTGGACGGATACGAATCTGGCAAAGCCCTCTTTCTCCGCCAGCGCGTTTGCTTTTGCGATCTGCCAGGCAAAGCAGTTGGAGATGCCGATGTATCTCGCTTTTCCCGCTCTGACGACACGGTTTAATCCGTCCATGATGTCAAATATGTCCGTCTGCCAGTCCCACATGTGATAAATATAGAGATCCACATAATCCGTACCCAGATTTTTCAGGCTCGTGTTGATCATGTTTTCTATATGCATCTGACCGGAGACGCCGTTTTCGATCTCTTCCGCGGTACGGGGCAAAAACTTCGTGGCGATGACCACTTCATCGCGTTTTGCAAACTCCCTGATCGCTCTGCCTACATACTGCTCGCTGGTGCCGCTCTGATAGGCGATTGCGGTATCGAAAAAATTGACGCCAAGGTCCAGCCCGCGCCGGATGATTTCCGCGGAATGCGCTTCGTCAATCGTCCAGCTGTGTTGTCCTCTGTCGGCATCGCCGAATCCCATACAGCCCATGCAGATACGGGATACCCTGAGGTCTGTTTCGCCGAGTTTTTCGTATGTCATCATTTTGTATTCTCCCGCCGCTTTTCTTTCCTGCAGCTTACTTCATTTCCTTTTCCCAGAACCGGATCACGTTGAGTCCCAGGCTGTCGGCCGTGGCTTCGAGCCCAGCGATTTCTTCTTCCGTCAGCGTAACATCACATGCCCTGACCGCATCCAGCACCTGGCTTTCCCCGGTCACGCCGATAATCGGCAGCGTTCCTTTTGCGATCGCCCATGCGACCGGGATCTGCGCGGGCCCCGTACCATATTTATCCGCGTGATGTTCTCCTTTGCATTGATTTTGATTGCCGCACCGCCCGTCTTTCAGACACCCAGCAGGCCGCAAAGACAGGCACGTGTGAGCTCATAAACGGACTGGTACGCATAGTTTACTTTTGCTTCCTTCATCGCGGTTTTCTGTTTTTGGGTCACCGTCGACTTCTGACACTTAGTCAACCATTCTTATGCCAAAGGGGACATCTCGCGGTGACTTTACTTCAGGTATTGCTTAAAAAAGCCGTCCATTTTGTCATACGGGATAATATTTTTTTCACCGCCGTCATACAAATCGGTATGTACCGCATCAGGGATGATCATCAGCTCTTTGTTGCCCGCATATTTGCTGCCATCAGTCATGGCCTTATACGCATCCCTGGAAAAATAGCAGGAATGCGCTTTTTCCCCGTGGATCAGCAAAACGGCACTGCGGATCTCGTTGCTGTACTTTAAAATCGGCTGGTTGATAAAAGACTCGCAGCCGATCACGTTCCAGCCGCCGTTGGAATTGAGCGATCTTTTGTGATATCCGCGATCGGTTTTGTAATAACTGTGATAATCCTTCACGAAGAACGGCGCGTCTTCCGGAAGTGGATCGACGACACCGCCGCCAGGTGTATAATCCCCGGCCTTTAAGTCCGCAAGACGCTGTGCGCACATCGCCTTCTTTTTCTCAAAACGTGCCTCTTCACTGTCTTCACTGTCAAAGTACCCGTTAGCATTGACTCTTGTCATGTCGTACATCGTGGAGGATACGGTCGCTTTGACCCTTGTATCAAGTGCCGCAGTATTGATGGCCATACCGCCCCACCCGCAGATCCCGATGATGCCGATTCGGTCCGGATCGGCCTTTTCATGCAGGGAAAGATAATCCACGGCAGCCATAAAATCCTCGGTGTTGATGTCCGGAGACGCCATATACCGGACATTCCCGCCGCTCTCACCGGTGAAGGAAGGATCAAACGCAAGCGTGAGATACCCTCTCTCCGCCATCGTCTGTGCATAGAGCCCCGCGCACTGTTCTTTTACGGCTCCAAACGGACCACAGACGGCGATCGCGGGAAGCTTTCCTTGCGCGTTCTTCGGAACATACAGATCGGCCGCCAGCGTAATGCCGTAACGGTTGATAAAGGTGACCTTGCTGTGGTCGACCTTTTCACTCTTCGGAAATGTTTTGTCCCACTCGTTGACCAGTTGTAATGTCTCTGCTTTCATAGTGGCCGTCCTTTCTTTATTGAGTCATTGTTTGTTCGCGTATCAGATAATCGATTCTGTCTATACATTTCTGATTCTCATGCAGTACCTCCATGAGTTCGCACCGGTATTTTCTGAGTGCGTGCAGCAATTCTCTTTCACTTCCATCTTCGTAGATTCTCAAAATGCGGTCTGTGCGTTTACTGTCGCATCCTGCATCGGCAAGCGCCTGTTTTATTCTCTCTTTGGTCATGACATGCCTCCCGCAATATCATATGTGCTTGCTCTCCTCCCCGCTAATGGTTATAATTTATATCATGATATGCATATAATGCATATCATCGCAGGCATAACAAACAAGGGAGGAACGTTCATGGAAATCCGTACCCTGCGCTATTTTCTTGCCGTTGCAAGAGAAGAAAACATGTCACGCGCCGCTGAAACACTGCATGTGACGCAGCCGACACTGTCCAAGGCGCTTAAATCCCTGGAGGAAGAGCTCGGAAAAAAGCTCTTTACACGCAGGAGCTTTTCCATCCGTCTGACGGAAGAAGGGGTGCTTTTGCGTGACCGTGCGGAAAACCTCGTGGACATGACGGACAAAATTGAAAAAGAGTTTGTTTCCCTGGATGATATCACGGGAGGCGAACTGTATCTCGGGCTTGCAGAGTCATACCAGATACGCTTTCTGGCGAGACAAATCAGACAGTTGAAGGAGCGCTACCCCAACCTGCATTATCACATCACAAGCGGTGACACGGAGCAGGTCGCGGACAAGCTGGATCGCGGACTTCTGGACTTTGCGGTTCTTGCCGAGATACCGGACAACAGAAAATACCACTCCCTGGCATTTCCCGTTCCCGATGTCTGGGGACTGGTCATGCGTGCGGACGATCCGCTTGCAAAGAAAAAGTTCGTCCGGGTAAATGACCTGAAAGGCCTGCCGCTCTTTTGCTCCGGGCAGGGATGGGTACACGATATCGCCGCGTGGGCCGGCGATCACATGAATGACCTTACCCTGGAGGGTTCTTTCCGTCTGTCCTATAACGGCTCTGTATTTACCAGAGAAGGACTCGGATACCTTCTGACCTTTCGCGATCTGGTGGATACTTCAAAAGAAAGCGGGCTTGTCTTTCGCCCGCTTAGTCCCGCCCTTACCACTACTCTTTATCTTGTCCGGAACAAATATCAGACACTCACCCCCATCGCCGAGCGGTTTCTTTCCGGGTTGACAAAAGATTTTCAAGTCGAATAAGCCAAAGGGGACGGTTCTCACTGGCTTGTTTTCGGTCATTCGGGACGGATCTCAACGACCTTGTTAATATTTACTAAACATCAGGGCGTATTTTTGTTTATATATTCTTTATTATTTTTATTGACAGTTCATCTTCCGGATGTTATATTCTTTTTGTTACTAAAAGGCAGACTTCTGGATCATCTGTTTCATCTGGTTCATCTTACGATGCTTCCCCAGGGCCCGGGGACGTATCTCATCTGCCTCAGATTCTACTGCCATGGAGGTATAATAATGCCAAGAACAGCAAGGCAAATCAGCACTACCGATATTTATCATGTGATTACAAGAGGCGCAGGCCGTCAGATTCTTTTTGAAACACCGCAAGACTATCGAAAATACCTTTCTACGCTGTCCCGGTTTAAGGACGAAAACAACATCTGTCTGCTCGCATATTGTCTGATGGATAACCATGTTCATCTTCTGATCAAAGCAACGCTTCCCGGTTTGTCCACGTATATGAAAAAAGTCGGTATCAGTTATGCTGCCTACTACAACCTGCATTATCAGCATTCCGGTCACATCTTTCAGGATCGTTTTAAGAGTCAAAGAATTGAAGATGATTCCTATCTATACGGTGTCTTTCGATATATTCTTTGCAACCCGGAAAAAGCCGGAATCGCCGATGCCGCGCATTATCCCTGGAGCAGCTACAATGAATACGTTTCCGGTGATAAGCTTACAACCAACAGTCTGTTCAGAGAAAAAATCGGTGACGAATGTGCCCTGCGCGCCTTTTTGGGCGAGATGGATGATGCCGACTATTATGAATTTGAATACGGGAAATCCAGCGACGAACGTGCGCAGTATCTGATATATATCCTCACCGGATTTGAAAACGGACGTCTTGTGAAGTCCATGAAAAAGGATGCGCGGAACGAAGTGCTTTGTCGGTTGAAATCAGAAGGACTCACGCATCGTCAACTCGAGCGCCTGACAGGCGTTTCCAGATCTGTCATACAAATGATATAAAGCAGTAAAACCATTCAAACAGTTTCCCGCCCTGCGTGTGAAAACTATCTGGATACGTCATGAAGAGTTTTTAAAAGAGCATCTTTCTAATCATCCCTATGATGTGAAAACAATTGATTTATTGCCCATCTGTATCATCACCGGATGATGGCGGATGCTGCAAGGGTTCGCAATCTTGCGCATCAATCGATCCGACTTGCACCCGATGTAAAAAAAGCCAGTGGCTTCTGACTCTTGCGCAGGGACAGGTCGCATGGGACTGGAACGAGGCGAATCATGCGGATGTGATTGACTTTTACAAAAGCATCATTGAAACGCGTTTTCGTCATGAGATCTGTCCCAAATGACCGAAAACAAGCCAATGAGAACCGTCCCCTTTGACCGAAAACAAGTGCCACCGCCACGGAAGGGGCGATGGCACTGTCAGTTGGCATTTTACAATTACAGCCGACAAGCGGATTACAGATCCGTCTTCCAGAGGCCGTGCAGGTTGCAGTATTCGTAGACACTGACCGGCTGATCATCCGCCGTCAGGGCGAAGGTTGCCTTGGGGGCGTCGCCCGCGTTCAGTACCTTGCGCTGCATGCCCTGTTTGGTCTCAAGGGCGATCCACTGAATCCAGTGCTCCTCCTGCATCGGATGCGCGACGGAGCCGACATCGACGGTTACGGTCTGTCCGTCCACCTGCGCTACCGGGACATGTTTTTCCGCGGCACCGTCGGAGGTGCCGGGCACCATCTCGACCATCTCATCGCCGCAGCACATCGTGGGACATGCCGAGGGCTGTATCATGCCGATGATCTTCTTGCACTTCTTGCACTGATAAAATTTCATACGATTTCACCTGTTCCTTTCTCGTGATAATGACATGCGGGTATGCTTCATACCGCAGACTTTTATTATATGTTTTTTCGCATCATCTGACAAGTCAGGTCAGCCTGTCGCCCCCGCATGTCAGAATTTGTCGGCAGAATCATTTGCATGAATATAATCTTACCAGATGATGCGCAGGCAAACAAGAACATGTGACCGGAAAGCTCTTTGCGCTTCTAAAAGAGAGGCAGGCCTTGCGGCCTGCCTCCCTGCATTTCCCACAGAGATCTGTCCCAACTGACCGAAAACAAGCCATTGAGAACCGTCCCCTTTGGCTCAGGCGCCGGGTTTCTTGACGTCGGTGGAGACCTCCGCCATGGAGTCGACGATCGCCTGGGCGAGGGCGTCGAGCTCGGCGGCCTTTTCGCGGTGAAGCGTGGAGGCCAGGGAGAGTCTCTCGTTGAGGATCGTCATGTCTCTCATCTCCTCCTCGAGGAACTTCTGGATGAGGTCACCGGACTTGCAGGCCCATGTGCCGTTTTCGACGATGGCGCAGATCCTGTTCTGCATGTTGAGCAGTCTCATCTCCTCTAAGAAGTTGAGCATGACAGGGTAGATATTGAGGTTGTACGTCACGGACGCAAACACGATGTGGCTGAGTTTGAACGCATGCGCGATCAGATAGGACACGTGCGTGTTGGACACGTCGCAGACGGTGACATTGGTCATGCCCTTTTCGCAGATCTTGCTGGCCAGGCACTGTGCCGCGTTTTCCGTGCCGCCGTACATGGAGGCATAGACGATCAGGACACCCTTCTCCTCGGGCGTATAGGTAGACCAGTGATTGTACTTGTCGATCAGAAGCATGTGATCGCTTCTCCAGATCAGACCGTGCAGCGGGCAGATGTATTTGATCTTGTCAAGCACGCCGGCGGCCTTGCCTAAGATCAGCTGCACGTGAGGGCCGTACTTACCGACGATGTTGCAGAAATACCTGCGGGCTTCATCGAGCCAGTCACGGCGATAGTCGACATCGTCGTTCCAGAGCTTGCCGTCGAGGGCGATGAAGGAACCGAACGCGTCCGCCGAGAACAGCACGCCGTTATTGAGATCGAGCGTGACCATAACCTCCGGCCAGTGCACCATCGGGGCCTCGACAAAGGTCATCGTGTGGGAGCCGATCTTTAAGGTATCGCCTTCCTTGACCTTGATCTGCTCATGGCCGTCGATCTTGTAGCCGAACTGGTGCATCATCATGAAGGCCTTTTCGGTCGCGACGACCTTGCACTCCGGATAACGCACGAACAGCTCAAACATGGACGAGCAGTGGTCGGGCTCCAGGTGGTTGCAGATGAAGTAGTCGAGTTTTCTGCCGTTTAAGCAGTACTCGATGTTTTCCAGATAATCTCTGGTGATGGACCAGTCGACGGCGTCAAAGACGCAGGTCTCGTCGTCCAGAAGGATGTAGCTGTTATAGGATACCCCGTAAGGGATCGGATGAATGTTTTCGAACAGGTGCGTCCTGTGGTCGTTACCACCGATCCAGTACAGGTTTTCAACGACTTCTCTTACGCAGTACATAGATATCTCCTCTCTGTCAAATGATGTACTTTCCTACAGCACATATTAACACAACGTATATGTCATCGATAGCCCATGTGCATCGGATTTGCCTCCGGCAAATCCGCCGCCGCCGGCTGCACTGACGCGTCAGCGTCATTTTCCCTGGTGCAGCCGTGCGATCCTGCATGCGCATGAGGTCTGTTTACAGACCTCTATGCGCCTGTGCAACGAAGTTGGCCTTCGGCTCCGCGCACTCCGGGCACACCCAGTCTTCCGGCAGATCCTTGAACTGCGTGCCGGGAGCGATGTCGGCTTCTTCGTCGCCGAGATCCGGGAAATACTCGTACGCGCATCCGTTACATACAAAGCTCGGGCCGATCGGTTCGGGCTTGGGCGGTAAGGGCCTCTTCATCTTGACCATCTTGGGCGCCGGCTTCTTCTCGCCCTTGCCGAGAGCCTCGGCCAGAAGCGGAAGGATCACATTGACGTCGCCGACGATACCGTAGTCGCAGTTCTTGAAGATCGGCGCATTACCGTTCTTGTTGATCGCGACGATCGTGGAAGCGTCCTTGATGCCCTTTAAGTGCTGTTTGGCACCGGAGATACCGCAGGCGATGTAGAGGTTGCCGCGGAACTTCTGTCCGGACATACCGACGTAACGCACGAGCGGCACATACTGGAGGGTCTCCGCCACGGGTCTCGAGGATCCGATCGCGGCACCGGCCGCCTGTGCAAGATCTTCGATGAGCTTCATGTTGGCCTTGTCGCCGATACCCTTACCTGCGGATACCACGCGCTCTGCCTCCGCGATCGGCGTATCCTTCGGGATACCGACGCTGAAGTCATAGCCGTCCGCCTTGAGAGCCGCCACGAGCTCGGCAACCTTGTCCTTGGGCTCGCCTTCGCGGAAGATCTTATTCTTGCGGATACCGGTGACCGGTGCGGGCTTCTTGGCCACGCTGCGTGCGCCGCCACCGCCGCCGCCGGAAGCGGCCTTGCCGATCTTGCCGAGCAGATGCGAGGCGATAACGACTCTCTGGATCTCGTTGGTGCCTTCGTAGATCGTCGTGATCTTGGCATCGCGGTACGCTCTCTCGACGTCCATGCCCTTGATGTAGCCGGAGCCGCCGAAAATCTGCAGCGCATCGTTGACGATTTCAAGCGCTCTGTCGGAGGCATACATCTTGGCCATCGCGGCCTCCATGCCGTAGGACTCGTGCGCTTCCTTTAACTCGGCTGCGGAATAGACGAGATAGCGCGCCGCGCGCAGCTTGGTCGCCATATCCGCCAGCTTGAAGGACACGCCCTGATTGACGCCGATCGGATCGCCGAACTGCACGCGTTCCTTGGCCTCTTCGAGTGCCTTCTCATAGGCGCCCTGCGCGATACCCAGTGCCTGTGCGGCGATACCGATACGTCCGCCGTCCAGGGTCGACATCGCGATCTTGAAGCCCTGTCCTTCCTTGCCGAGGAGATTCTCCTTGGGGATCTTTACATCGTTGAAGATCAGTTCCGCCGTCGTCGAGGAACGGATACCGAGCTTGTCATAATGATCACCGAACTCAAAGCCCTTCATGCCCTTCTCGACGATGAACGCGCTGATGCCGCGCGTGCCGATATCCGGCGTCGTGACGGCAAATACCACGTAGATATCCGCTTTCGGCGCATTGGTGATAAAGATCTTGCCGCCGTTTAAGAGGTAGTGGTCGCCCTTGTCGACGGCCGTTGTTTCCGTGCCGCCGGCATCGGATCCGGCATTTTCTTCGGTCAGACCGAAGGCGCCGATCTTCTCACCCTTTGCGAGCGGAACGAGATATTTCTTTTTCTGCTCTTCCGTGCCGAACGCGGCAATCGGATAGGAGCCTAAGGATACGTGGGCCGACAGGATGACGCCCGCACCGCCGTCGACTCTCGCGAGTTCCTCGACCGCGATCGCATAGCTCAGGACATCGAGTCCTGCTCCGCCGTACTCTTTCGGATAGGGCAGACCCATCCAGCCGTTTTCGCCGATCTTTTTGACCTGTTCGTCCGGGAACTCGTTCTTCTGATCACAGACTGCCGCGATCGGAGCGATTTCCTTCTCGGCGAAGGCCCTGACTTTGGCGCGGAGTTCTTCATGCGCCGCTGTGGTTTGAAACAACATTTTGCCTACCTCCTTCGTTTGATTGTTTTGCGTATTTGTCGCCGTAGTGGTTGCGGGAGCCGCGCTCTTTACCGGAGCACTCTTCTCCGCTGCGGGTGCCGGCACTGCCGCCTTCGGTGTGACGGCCTCCGGTGCCGCTTTGACTGCGGCCTCCGGTTGCGGTGCCCTGGCCGGAGCGGCCTGTGGCGCCCTGTTTGCAGGCGCAGCCTGCGGTTTTTCGGTCTTTTTCTTGCTAAACAAACCCATCTGCTTGCGCACCCCCTTTTCTGTAAAATGATACCGACCGACTGTAACGGAATTATACGTTGCGGAAAGAAAAGAAAGTTGTGACTTTTGCCACAGTTTGTGGTAAACTGATAAAAATATCTGTTTTGCATAAAAGTACTTGTCAAATTTGACGAATTGTATGACGGGGCACTCGTATGAAACGCAGAGAACTGCTCGACAATATCAGCATGGACGCACTCGAAAAGATGATTCCCTGTTTCCGGCCGATCGTGCGCAGGTATAAAAAGGACGAGGAGATCATCACCTACTCCGGCGAGGAGGAAAAGCAGCACATCGCCATCCTGCAGCAGGGGCGGGCCAAGCTCGAGGTGCTCAATATCGACGGTGAGGTCTTCCGTCTCGAATCCTACCAGAACGGCGACGTCTTCGGCGAACTCTTCACGCTGCCGATCAATTCCAACGAATACATCGTCACGGCGGAGGAAGACTGCCGCGTGATCTATCTCGACTACACACACGTGATTACGCCCTGTGAGCACATCTGCCCCTTCCATACGCAGCTCATCAGTAATCTCTTCATCATGACCGCACAAAAAACACAGGAGCTCTCCTTCCATCTCTCGGTGCTGCACCAGCACTCGATCCGGGAAAAACTCCTGTGTTATCTGCGTTATGTCCGTGTCGCCTCGGAAAAATCGATCGGCGAATACTTTGAGATTCCGATGACGCTCAGTAAGCTCGCCGACTATCTGTGTGTCGACCGCAGCGCCATGATGCGCGAAATGAAGTCCATGAAAAACGACAAGCTCCTCAACAGCAGCCAGCGTACCTTCTGTCTCTACGCATAACAGGTCTTACACCTTTGGTCTCTCAGGCAAACGCCTTTTTCAGCGCCTGATCCAAATCGTCTGTCAGATCCTCCCTGTCCTCGAGTCCCAGAGAGATCCGCACCATCGCGGGCGAAATCCCGGCTTCCGCAAGCTGCGCGTCACTCAGCTGTCTGTGTGTCGTGCTTGCCGGATGCAGACAGCATGTCCTTGCATCCGCCACATGCGTGGCGATCGCCGCAAGGGAAAGCGCGTCCAGGAAACGCTGTGCCTCCTTCCTGCCGCCGTCGAGTGTCACGCTCACCACGCCGCATCCGCCGTTTCCCATATACTTCATCGCGCGTGCATGATACGGATCATTGGCAAGGCCGGGATACCGCACCTCCTTCACCCTTTCATGCCGTGCAAGGAATTCCGCGACCGCCTGCGCGTTTTCGACATGGCGTGCCATGCGCACATGCAGTGACTCCAGTCCCAGATTGAGATAAAACGCATTCTGAGGCGACTGGATACTGCCGAGATCCCGCATGAGCTGTGCCGTACATTTGGTGATAAAGGCGCCTTCCTTTCCGAACCGCTCCGCGTAGACAATGCCGTGATACGAGTCGTCGGGCGTCGTAAGAGAGGGGAAACGCGCGGCATGCGCCATCCAGTCAAAAACACCGTGATCGACAATCGCGCCGCCGACCCCCGCACCGTGTCCGTCCATGTACTTGGTCGTCGAATGTGTCACGATATCGGCTCCCCATTCAAACGGGCGCAGAAAAACCGGCGTGGGAAAGGTGTTGTCGATGATGAGCGGCACGCCGTGCGCGTGTGCGCAGTCCGCAAACTTTTCGATGTCGAGTACCGTCAGCGCGGGATTGGCAATCGACTCTCCGAACAGCGCCTTTGTATTGTCCCTGAACGCCGCATCCAGTTCCTCTCTTGTACAGTCGGGATCGACAAAGGTCACGTCGATGCCCATTTTTTTCATCGTCACGGCGATCAGATTGAAGGTGCCGCCGTAGATCGCCGTGCTTGCCACCAGATGCGATCCCGCCTCGCACAGATTAAAAAGCGCAAAGAAATTGGCGGCCTGACCGGAGCTCGTGAGCATCGCGGCGCTGCCTCCCTCGAGGGCGGCGATTTTTCCGGCGACCGTATCGTTGGTCGGATTCTGCAGTCTGGTATAAAAATATCCGCTGGCCTCAAGGTCAAAGAGACGTCCCATCTCCCCGCTCGAATCATAACGGAACGTCGTCGACTGGATGATCGGGATCTGTCTGGGCTCACCGTTCTTCGGCGTATATCCTGCCTGCACGCATTTGGTATCTGTCTTCATCATTTCAGCCTCCTGTTTTTCATGCCTCTTCATCCATCAGATAAGAGAAAATCAGATATGCCGTCTTCATGGCATTGTGACGGATCGTTTCGTCCTCGATCGAAAAGATCCCGCCCTCGATAATACGTGCCCCCTGTGCGCTCACCTTGTCCCGGTCGAGTCCGACGATCTTTTTATTTTCGGTTTTCAGATACTTTTCCGCAATGCGCGGATCGATCGTCGCGTTGTTGGCAACGACCAGCTCGATCCTGCGGTCGTACTGGTAGAGGTACCGGTTGAGCACGCGGATATGGCCGCTCAGATTATAGCCGTCCGTCTCCCCCGGCTGCGTCACCAGATTGGACACGTACATGAGCGGCGCCTTCGTCTTGTGCAGCTCCTCCCCGATCTGCGGTGCGATCAGATGCGGAATAATACTCGTATACAAAGACCCCGGCGAAAACACCACCAGATCGGCCGTCAGAATGCGCTGTTTGACCTCCTCCGTCACGGTGATGTCCCGGTCATACGTGAGCCTGCGGATATGTCGGATGTTTTTGGACACCTCCTCTTCTCCGACATAGGCCCTGTTTCCCGCTTCCCCCACGAGCTCGACACGGTCTTCCGTCAGCGGCAGCACCGTGCCGCGGATATTGAGAATCGAACACATATAGCGCGATGCCTCGGTCAGAGAGCCCTTGAGATCGATCAGTGCGGACAAAATGATGTTGCGCACGGGATGATTGTGGAGCGTGCCGCTCTTGGAAAAGCGATAGCTCAGAAGCCTGAGAAAATCATCGTCCACGTTGGCCATCGCGATCAGCACCTTGCCGAGATCACCGACCGCCGGAATATCGAGTTCTTCCTTGAGTACGCCCGTACTCGATCCGTTATCGGCAACGGAGATCACCGCCGTCACGTCCACCGGAAAGAGCTTGAGACCGCTCAAAAGGCACGACAGCCCGGTCCCTCCGCCAAATACCACGATTTTTTTCATGGTTATCCTCCGTATGTCACGCCGTCCGCGGGAAACAGACGGCCTTCCCATTTTGCGTGCATGTCCTTTTGCACCCCGGCGTTGTGCAGCACGCGTTTTTCGTATACCGCAATGATATGTGCCTGTTCGGGCAAAGAAAGCGTGCCCTTTTCTTCCGCATACAACGCATCAAACAGATAGATCAGATTGACATGCATCACACAGTCCGTCAGGCGGCGCACAAAGCTGTAATCCTCCTGCGTTTCGGTATACGTGCGCATCAGCATATACGCGGCATACTTCTTGTATTTGGAAGAATCCGCAAGGCCGGACGCCTCAAACGAGGCATACAGACCGGACAGATGTCTTTTTCCCTGTGTCACGTTCAGTCCGTCAAAATGCCTGAAATACATCCGGAAGAGCCGGTACAAAAACGGCAGCCTGCGACGGATGTCCTCCGTATAGAGGCATCCGTTGACCCATTCGTTGAGCAGTGCAATATCCAGCGGAAAAAGCGTCTGGTCAAAGATCCGGTCCCCGTCCTCCCCCGCAAAGGGATCCTTCCCGTGTACCGCGCGGCTCTGAAAGGATACCGCCAGTGCCAGGGCTCTCCTGAGCGCTTCGTCAACCCCCGTCTCCTCTTCCTGGAGCAGCCGTGTGAGGCGGTCGAGGGAAGAAACCAGTCCCTCGAGAAACGTCTTGTCCCGGTTGGTGCCCCTTCTTCCGTACGAAACGCTGCCTTTCGTTTCCGTCATGACCAGCGGCATCGAAGACGCAAGGAAGAGTCTTGCCGCCGCGATACAGCTCAGGTCCAGCGTCTCTTCCGCAACATCGAGCCTCCGCACGTGCCGTCTGGGATACACGCGGCAGGTATAGGGCACATACGACGCTCCTTTTTTGCATTGAAGATCACACAGTCCGTCCCTGCGGAAAAAAATGCATCTCCCCCGCGCGGGATTGAGAATCTTTTCTTCCCTGCCTCGTACCGCAAGAAAGAGCCTGAGCCTGAGCAGACCCCTTTCCTTACGGAAACGCGCCAGTGCTTCGTCATCCACCGGAATGCTCCATGCCCTGCAACAGCTCTCCTCACATGCGCCCTTCTCACAGTCAAATGCGTCATAAAAGGATATGCGCCTGATCCTCATCCGCTTTTTCGTCCGTCCGTTTCGTTTCGTTTTGCCTCTTAAAGTATACCATAAAACGTGTTATACTAAGTATACATATGAATATATTTCGTAAAAACAGGATGCCTGCCGTACTCGCATTCGTCCTGCTGATTGGTGCGGGATGCGCGGGACAACAAACCACCCTCGAGCCGTGGGAGCTGCCGGACAAAACGGGCACGCGGGACAATACTCCTGTGTGTCTTGTTCCGGAAATGAGCGGTACGGACGTGCGTGAAAACGAGCTTGCCCGGATCGACTGCTCCAATGCCCCGGAGGGATATGTGTTTGTGCAGTATCTCGGGGAAAATGAAAAGGTCAAGCTGCAGATCACCGGAAGCGACACCGTGACCTACACCTATACCATCCATGCGGGCGATGCGCCCGACGTGTTTCCTTTGTCCTCCGGGGACGGCACCTATCAGATCGGTGTCTACGAGAATATACAACTCAATCAATACGCGCTTGCCTTTGCCACGGAGCTCGATGTCCGGTTACATGATGCGTTTTTACCGTTTCTCTATCCCAACCAGTATGTGAAATTCGAAGCGGGGGACGAAGCGATCGCGCTCGGGCGCACGCTGGCCGCACCCGCGGATGACGACCTCGAGGTCGTCTCCAATGTCTACAACTACATCATCCGCAATATCAGCTACGACACGCAGGAAGCGGAAACGGTGACGAGCGGCTATCTGCCGGACATCGACGAGGTGCTTGAGACCAAAAAGGGGATCTGTCTGGATTATGCGGCGCTGATGACCGCCATCCTGCGTTCGCAGAAAATCCCGACCCGGATGGAGGTCGGCTACGCAGGCATTGCCTATCATGCCTGGATCAGCGTGCATATCGACGGCGTGGGATGGGTCAACGGTCTCATCGAATTTGACGGCACGAGCTGGAGTCTGATGGATCCGACCTTTGCCGCCTCCACCGCCGCCGACGAGCTCAAGACCTATATCGGAGAGGGCGACAATTACGAAACCAAATACGTCTACTGATCCCGGAAACGGAGAAACCGCATGGAAACCCTGAACCGTCCGTTAAAAAAACTCAACGATCACGAGGTGGCTGTCTTTTGCTCCCAGCTGTCCATGCTCATCAAAGGCGGCGTCGCCCCCTTTGAGGCCGTCAGCATCCTGTTGTCCGATACCAAAGACAAGGAAGGGCAGCGAATCTTAAATGACATGATGATGGTCATCAATACGGGAGAAAAGCTCCACACCGCGATGGAGGAGACGCAGGTGTTTCCGGACTACTGCGTGCATATGGTGACGATCGGCGAGGAGTCGGGCACGCTTGACACCGTTCTCGACGCGCTGGCTGCCTTTTATGACCGGGAGGATGCCCTCCGTGAGATGATCCGCAATGCCCTGCGTTATCCGCTCGTCATGATCGGCATCATGATCCTCGTGATGTTTGTACTGATCACACGTGTGATGCCGGTATTTGCGCAGGTCTTTGCGCAGCTTGGCACCGGAATGAACGCGTTTTCCGAATCCCTCCTTGAGCTCGGTACCCGTCTCAACCGCTCCTCCCTCCTGATCGTCGGTGTGCTGTGCGTCTTTGCCTTACTTGCGCTCTTTATGATCTTTGCGCCCGCCGGCAAACGGATGATTGCCCGTTTTGCCGCATGGTTCCCGCCGACGAGAAAGCTGCACGAGGAGGTTGCCGCGGGACGTTTTGCCAGCGGCATGGCGCTGACGCTTAAGAGCGGCATGGATACCTACCAGAGCCTCGATCTCGTCGGCAATCTCGTCGACGACAGGGTCGTATCCGAAAAGATCCTTTCGGCCAAAGCCCTCATCCGCGAGAAGGGCCTCACCTTCCCCGAGGCGCTCGAGAAGACGGCGATTTTTACGCAGCTCTATACGCGCATGGTGCTGGTCGGTTTTAAGTCGGGCTCGATGGACCAGTCCATGCAGCAGATCGCCCTGCATTACGAAAAAGAAACCGACCGCAAAATCGCCAATATCATCGCCGTTATCGAACCGACGCTCATCATCCTGCTCTCCCTCATCGTCGGAATGATCCTGCTGTCGGTGATTCTGCCGCTCATGGGCGTCATGAGCAGCATCGGATAAAGGAGGTCTGTCCTGTCCCGCTTTTCGTACACAGGAAGTAAAGAACGCAGAATCCCGCGCGCCGTATCGGTTACGATAAGCGCCCTCATTTTTGCCGCAATCCTTTTGCTGTTTCTCCACGGGGTTCGTCAGCTTTCCGCCTATACGTATGTCAAGCAGAAGGAATCGCTTAGCCATGCGCTGAACCGCGGGATTACCGAATGCTATGCGCTCGAGGGGATCTATCCGCCCGATCTTGACTATCTGCGCGATCATTACGGACTGACCTATGACCCGGATCTCTTCCATGTCGATTACCGTCCGCTCGGATCCAATCTCTATCCGGACGTGACGATCATTGAAAGGACGAGGTGAGTATGCAGACGAAACAGGGACACCGCCATATCGTGGATCTGCTCTTTGTGCTGGCGCTCTTTGCGCTCTTTGCGCTTTCCGGTATACTGCTGATTCTTCTGGGCGCGGGTGTCTACCGCAAAAACGTGGAGCAGTCCGCCGACAATTACGCGCTCCGGACAACGGGTGCCTATCTGACCGAGAAAATCCGCCGGACGGATATGGCGGGCAGCATAGAGACGGGGACGTTCGACGGACGGGATGCTCTGATATTGCGTGAAGATGTTAACGGTATTTCGTATTCTACCTATCTCTATCTGAGGGACGGTTATCTGACGGAGCTGTTTGCGCGCAGCGATCTTTCCCTGCCTTCCTCCGCGGGACGTAAGATCCTGCGCGTGGAAGAACTCTCCTTTGATTTCGAAGACGATCATCTGCTAAGGATCCGCATCACCGAGGAAAACGGTTTTGACCATACGGTGGTTGTCGCTCTGCGTGCGGATCCCGCAGGCACTTCTTCCGCGGAGGTACCGTGATGCGTGATCAGACTTCCGGAAGTGCACTGTTTTTGCTGGAAATGATCTTTGTGATCTTTTTCTTCACGCTGACTGCCGCCATCTGCCTGAGGCTCTTTGTCTCCGCTCATCTGACCGGCAAAGAAAGCACCCGTCTTGCGGAAGCGACGGAGATTGCACAGAACCTGGCGGAAGAGTTCCGTGCCCTGCGGATCGACGAAACCTCTTCCTTTTACTATGATGAAGACCTGGTGCTCCTTGCGGATCCAGAGGCGGAAGGGGCGGCCTATACGGCCGTGATCGAAACAGGCAGGGAAGACGGACTGTTGTCCGCACGGATCCGCGTGTCGGATGCCGGGGGAGAGATTTATTCACTTTCGCTTTTGCGCGCCGTAAGGAAGGAGGACGACAGATGACGAAGCGTCTGCGTTACCGCCTCCATGCGGGCACCGCCTCCATCCTGCTGGTATTCATGGTCTTAAGTCTGGTTTCCTTTGCGGTGCTGACCCTGGCCGACGCGCGATCGGATCTTGCGCTCAGTGAAAAAAAGGCCGCGCGGACGAAAGCGTTTTATCAGGCCGTTTCCGGGGCGGAGACCTTTCTCGCAACGCTTCCTCCCCTGGAAGCGGGCACCGTACTCACGAAAGAATTTCCGGTCGATGAAAGGCAGACCCTCGTTGTGAGCGTCGAACTCCTTGCCCCGGAAAACGAAACGGACGCAGAGGATGCGCCCGCCTACCGTATTCTTACCTATCGTGTCGAAACCGACGAATCGGATCTGTCCTATGAGGAGACACCGCTCCTTCTGCCACGCTGATCAGGCGCTCTTTGCCGTCCCGCCCGTATACAGCTGATAATACTTTTTGCCGAGCGCGATGAGTTCTTCGTGTGTGCCGCGCTCGATGATCCTGCCCTGTTCCATGACAAGGATCTGGTCGGAATTGCGCACGGTCGAAAGACGGTGCGCAATGACAAAGGTCGTACGCCCCTTCATCAGATGATCCATCCCCTCCTGCACGATCTTTTCCGTACGTGTATCGATGGAGCTCGTCGCCTCGTCCAGAATCAGCACCGGCGGATCCGCGATCGCGGCCCTGGCGATCGCAAGAAGCTGACGCTGTCCCTGTGACAGATTGGCGCCGTCCCCCTTGAGCATGGTGTCATAGCCCTGCGGAAGACGCCTGATAAACCCGTCGGCATTGGCGAGTCTCGCGGCGGCGATGACTTCCTCGTCCGTCGCGTCGAGCTTGCCGTAGCGGATATTCTCCATGACCGTGCCGGTAAAGAGATGCGTATCCTGCAAAACCATGCCCAGCGACCTTCTCAGGTCCTGCTGTCGGATCTTATTGACGTTGATATTGTCATAACGGATCTTGCCGTCCTGGATCGTATAGAAACGATTGATCAGATTGGTGATCGTCGTTTTTCCGGCACCGGTTGATCCGACCAGCGCAATCTTTTGTCCGGGCTTTGCATGCAGCACGATGTCATGCAGCACGATCTTTTCGTCCGTATAACCAAAGTCCACGCCGTGGAAGGTGACGTCACCCTCGAGCGGTACATAGGTCGTGGTATCCGAGTCCTTGTGATAATGCTTCCAGGCCCAGCGTCCGGTACGCGTTTCGGATTCGGTGAGTTCCCCGTTTTCCTCCTTTGCATGGACGAGCATCACATATCCCTCGTCCTCTTCCGCCTTTTCATCCAGCAGCGCAAAGATCCTCTGCGCCCCCGCAAGTGCCATAAAGATCATATTGAACTGCATCGTGACCTGATTGATCGGCATGTTAAAGTTGCGGTTAAACGTCAGAAAGCTCGCGAGCGCTCCCACCGTAAAGCCGGCGGACTGATTGATTGCGAGAAGACCTCCGACCAGCGCGCAGACCACATAGGAGATATTGCCCAGCTGCATCGAAATCGGTCCGATCATGTTACCGAAGGCGGACGCCTTAAAGGCGCTGCGGTAGAGTTCTTCGTTGAGACGGTCAAATTCCCCGATTGCCTGTTTTTCATGGCAAAATACCTTGACGACCTTCTGCCCCGTCATCGTCTCCTCGATATAGCCGTTGAGCGCGCCCAGATTCTTTTGCTGCGCGACAAAGCCGGATGCGGAATATCTGGATACCAGCGCCGAAACGGCGACCATCACCACCACCATGCCGAGGGAAACAAGGGTGAGTCTCACGCTCAAAACCAGCATCATGGAGATGATCGTCACGATCGTTACCACCGAGTTGACGAGCTGCGGGATACTCTGTGATACCATCTGGCGCATCGTATCGATATCGTTGGTGTAGATGCTCATGATGTCGCCGTGTGCATGCGTATCAAAATACCTGACGGGCAGACGCTGCATATGCTCAAACAGCTCTCCGCGCATCCGTTTCATCGTGCCCTGGGTCACGTAGACCATGATTCTTGCCTGCGCAAATTGTGCAACAATCCCGATCAGATAGATGGCGGCCACCCGAAAGATCGCATGGGCAAGCGGTACAAAATCCGGCTGCTGCGCGTTCTTCAGCGGATCGATATAGCGGTCGATCAGCGTGCGGGTAAAGAGCGTCCCCTGCGTATTGGCAAAAATACTCAGGCCGATGCACAAAAAGACGATCCCCATCTGTATCCCGTAATGGCGGAATACATAGATGAGCAGCCTCTTAAGGAGCTTTCCCGGCTGATCGATTTTGGGTCTTGGTCTTCCCCGTCCTGCCTGTGCCATTTTCTGTCAGTCTCCTTCGTCGAAGTCCCCGCCGCCCGCGGTCTGCGATTCAAACACCTCGCGGTAGATGGCATTATTATCCATCAATTCCTCATGTGTGCCAAAGCCGTCGACCCTGCCGTTCTCCATCACAATGATCCGGTCAAGGTCTTTGACGCTTGCGATTCTCTGCGCAATGATGAGCTTGGTCGTGTCGGGAATCTCTTCCGCAAAGGCTTTGCGGATCCGTGCGTCCGTCGCGGTATCGACCGCACTCGTCGAGTCGTCGAGAATGAGGATCTTCGGTTTTTTGAGAAGCGCCCTTGCGATACACAGACGCTGCTTCTGTCCGCCGGATACATTGGTGCCGCCCTGCTCGATATGCGTATGATAGCCGTCCGGCATCTGTGTGATAAACTCATCCGCACACGCAAGACGCGCCGCATGCGCGCACTCCTCTTCCGTCGCATCCGCGTCGCCCCAGCGGAGATTGTCCAGAATCGTTCCGGAGAACAGGACGTTGTTTTGCAGCACCACGGAAACGGCGTTGCGCAGCACCTCGAGATCATAGAGTCTGACATCGACGCCGCCGACACACACCCTTCCCGCCGTCACGTCGTAGAGCCTGCTGATCAGATTGACGAGCGACGATTTGGCGCTTCCGGTGGCACCGATGATGCCGATCGATTCACCGGATTTGATCTCCAGATGGATATCGGAGAGCACCAGCTCCCCGGAATCCTCCCTGTAGGAAAAATCCACATGCTCAAAACGGATGCTGCCGTCTTCGACCTTTGTGACCGGCAGTTTCGGATTGGTCAGAAGGGTCTTTTCTTCGAGTACCTCCGCAATGCGCCTTCCGGAAGCCTGCGACATCGTGATCATGACAAAGACCATCGAAACCATCATCAGGCTCATCAGGATGCTCATGCAGTACGTCAGAAGACTCATCATGTCGCCGACAAGCAGCTCGTCGGAAACGATCAGATGCGCACCGAACCAGCTGATCAGGAGGATACAGGAATAGACGGTGACGCTCATGACGGGACCCACCAGCGTCATGTTCATCTCCGCCTTCACAAACATGTGATAGATGTTTTCCGCCGCTTTCGAAAAACGGGAGATCTCGTAATCCTCCCTGACATAGGCCTTGACGACACGGATCCCGCGGACGTTTTCCTGTACGCTCTCGTTGAGGTCATCATACCGTTCAAAGACCTGTTTGAAATAAACGGTCACGCGGCGGATCAGAAAAACCGCAACCAGCGCAAGGAAGATCACGGCCACCAGATAGATACTTGCCAGGCGCGGACTGATCATAAAGCTCATGACCATCGCGACGATCATCGAGGACGGCGCGCGCATCGCCATCCGGAGAATCATCTGGTACGCGTTCTGCACGTTGGTCACGTCGGTGGTCAGCCGGGTGACGAGTCCCGACGTCGAAAAGTGATCGATATTGGCAAAGGAAAAGGTCTGGATATTGTCAAACATTGCCTTACGCAGATTTTTCGCAAAGCCGGCCGCCGCCTTTGCGCCGAAAAAACCGCCGCCGACGCCGCACAAAAGCCCGGCCACCGCGACGACGATCATCCATCCTCCCGTTCTCAAAATCACCTGCATGTCACCCCCGTAGATCCCGTCATCCACGATCACGGCCATCAGCCGGGGAATCAGCATCTCACAAATGACTTCGCCGATCATGCAGACCGGCGTCAGAAAAGACGGTGTCTTATATTCTTTGACTTGTGCGAGTAAAGTTTTTAACATGATTACGGCTTCTTCAGCGTGCGGACGCTGATTCCGTTGACCTCCACATGATCGTCGATCTGAATCACCAGACACTGTTTGCCGTCGATGACGCGTGTCGTCACGAGATCGGCACGATCCGGATTGACGATCACCTTTATGTCGGGGCCCTTCATCTCAAAGCGCTTTTCGGATGCGATGTTTTCTGCCAGCAGCGGATAATCCTCGCGGTGGAACGATTCCTCGAAATGCTTGTCAAAGGAGCGGAGCCTGTGGCTGTCGATCCCGCTTTCGTTTAAGAGCTTTTTGAGGCCCTTTTTATCGATCGTGAGCGCGCCTTCCTCCTCCGGATGCTCTTCGATCATGCGGTGTAAGTTTTCGTGGAGATTCTGCATGGTTTCAAAATCCCCGTGATCCGCAAGCGTCTTTTGCAGCGTGTTGCGGAAGCCGTCGAGCTGTTCGGGTGCGGACAGCACCTCCTGTGCGCCGAATAACAGATCGATCAGAGCGGGCTGCATGTCATCGGCCCGCCTGGTATAATAGAGCATCTCATGGATATCCGCCGTCCGGTCCGAAAAAGCCGGAAACAGAAATCCCTTCGACGGCATGTCCACGATCCAGTCACGGAAACGGTCGACGATCAGGTTTTTGTGTTCGTCATATCCCAGGGCCGCCTTGGAGAGCACCACGGGACAGATCGCGCACAGAATATATTCATAGACATTTTCGGAGGCATCCGTGAGCAGCTGACGGTCCGACGTGACAGTCGGCACGTCATAGATAGCATGCACCAGAACGATGTAATAGTTTTCCCCGAAATCATACGCCTCGATCACCGCATCATAGAAGGTATCGAGCAGCACCTCGTCCGAAAGCGCGCTTTCCCTTAAGCGCATCAGCAGATCATGCGGCGATCCCTTCTTTTCCGACTCCGCGGAAAAAGCGAGCGATATCAGATTTTTGCCCGTGATTCCCGACAGCGTATGGCGGAATACATCCAGATACTTGTACATCTCCTCGTCCGGCACCATGCCGAAGGGCAGTGTACTCGTAAAGATCTTTTTCTTTTCATGATTGACATAACAGCCGCAGATCCGGTCAATGGTACACCGATCCGGTGTCAGCTGCTTTTTGATTTCTTTGATATCTGCTCTGATCATGACTCACAACCCTGCGTGGGGATTGGTTTCCTTTTTGTCCAGACGCTTTTTGCGGAACAGCTTGCACATGTCGACCGCAAACTGGATCGGATACAGCTGGATCATCGTGGAATCGATGCGCTCGTCAATGACGAGATGAAAGGTGATGCGCACGAAATAATCCAGCGGCGAGTGGAACATCCTGTCAAAGGTCTTGACGGAATCCACGTCAATCCTCGAAAGCGAAGGCGTCGAGATATCGACGGTCGTCGCAAGCATCGAGGACATGCTCGTCGCGCTCGTGCCCATCATCTGGTTCATCGCCTCGGACGCCGCGGACATATGCATCTCGTTGAGCTCCGCCCCCGACACGTCCTTGCCTTCTCCTCCCATCATCATATCGGTGATGCAGAGCATGTCGGTGTCCTTTAAGACAAAGACGTTGGAGCCCGACAGTCCCTTGATATAATGAATCTGCACAAAGGTACAGATACCGTCATATCCCTCGAGCGCATCGGAGCGGTGGATGACCTCCACGCACGGCGCCGTGATGTTGACCGGATGGTTGAGCATCATGGAAAGCGTCGTAGCGGAGTTACCCATGCTGATATTGGCCACCTCGCCCAGCACGTCCGTCTGCAGCTTGGTCAGATGGTCATACAGGCGGATATAGCGGACCTGGCTCTTGCGCTTTGTACTGCTTTTTTTCTTCGGTTTTTTCTCCGTGATTCCCGTAATCTCAGGCATTATACGATTCCCTGCGCCTCCATCGCTTCCACCACCTTCAGGAACCCCGCGATATTGGCTCCGGCCACGTAGTCGCCCTTCATTCCGTATTTCTTTGCGGCGTCATCGATGTTGTGATAGATATTGACCATGATGGACTTGAGCTTTTGGTCGACCTCGTCAAAGCTCCAGGAGAGTCTCTCGGAGTTCTGGCTCATCTCGAGGGCGCTCGTTGCGACACCGCCGGCATTGGCCGCTTTGCCGCAGACAAAGAGCACCTTCTTCTCCTGCAGATATGCGGTTGCCTCCATGGTCGTGGGCATATTGGCACCCTCACAGACAACCCGGCAGCCTCCCTTGACGAGCTGACGCGCATCCTTGAGATCGAGCTCATTCTGTGTCGCGCAGGGCAGCGCCACATCGCACTTGATGCTCCAGACGCCCCGGCCCTCATGATAGACGGCCTTCTTGCGTTTTTTGGCATATTCCGTCAGACACGCCCTTTTGACTTCCTTGACCTCGCGAAGGAGCCTGACGTCGATGCCTTCCGGATCATGGATCCAGCCGGTGGAATCTGAGCAGGTCACAGGCTTCATGCCGAGCTGAATCGCCTTCTCGATCGCATAGATCGCGACATTACCGGCCCCCGACACCGTCACGATCTTTCCCTCCGGGTCGATGCCGTTACACTTCATCAGCTCTTGTGTCAGATATAACAGACCGTATCCCGTCGCCTGCGTACGGACCAGCGACCCGCCGTAGGTGAGGCCCTTTCCGGTCAGCACGCCTTCATAGGCGTTGCGGATACGCTTGTATTGTCCGTACATAAAACCGATCTCGCGCGCGCCCACACCGATGTCGCCGGCCGGCACGTCGGTATCCGGGCCGATATGGCGCTGCAGCTCCGTCATGAAGCTCTGGCAAAATGCCATGACCTCGCGGTCGGATCTGCCCTTGGGATCAAAGTCTGCGCCGCCCTTGCCGCCGCCGATCGGAAGCGACGTCAGGGAATTCTTGAATACCTGTTCAAAGCCCAGGAACTTGATGATGCCCAGATTGACGGAAGGATGGAATCGCAAGCCTCCCTTGTACGGTCCGATCGCCGAGTTGAACTGCACGCGGAATCCGTTATTGACCTGTACCTGTCCTTTGTCGTCCACCCAGGGAACACGGAACATCACGATGCGCTCCGGCGTGGTCAGACGCTCTAAAAGCGCCTGCTTGCGGTAATGCGCCTCGTTCTTTTTGATCACGACACGCAGGGAGTCGAGAACTTCCCTGACTGCCTGATGAAACTCGGGTTGGGCGGGGTTTTTGGCAACGACCTGTGCATAGACATCATCAACATAAGACATACGCATCCCTCCTCATCACATCCGGACGTTTTTATTCTCCGATAAACTCGGTCATCACAAAGCCTTCGACCTGACCGTAGCGGATACGGCTCCAGCCGTTATCCAGCACCTCGAGCACCTCCACCTCGTGTCCCTCGTCCGCAAAACCGACGATCTCGCTGTCCGTCGTCGAATCCTCTCGGATGTTGCAGGACGTATTCATCACATGGGTACCCGTGTCGATCGCGCTCGCCATCGACTCACGCGCTTCTGCCTCCGTGATCTCGTCAAAGTACTCCGTAAAAACATAGGCCTGTCCGCCGTTGTATTCGATACAGGACCATTCGCCGTCCTGTGACAGCACCCTGTACGCGGTACCGGTGACGGTCGTGCCGATAGCTTCCGACTCGGTCGAGGCCTCCGCACGGATATTGATCACCTCGCGTGCGCGCAGATAGATGTCACCCTCCGGCTTTTCCTCTTCGGTACTGTTTTCTCCGGCCAGCGCATTCTGCTCCGCGGCCAGTGCCTCCGCAACGGTATCGTTGACGCTCTTGTGGACGGCGCTGATCAGCTCGTCGAGCGTCACGTCCGCCAGCATCATCTCGTTGTATTCGGCATTGATCTTGTTGTTTAAGTCCACGACATCGTCGGACAACGAGCTCATCCGGATATAGCGGTTCGTCTCATCGTCGAGCTCGCCGTCGTAGATGTAATACGAGCCGTCTTCGCTCATCCGGATATAGAGCGATTCCATCGACGGCACCGTCTGCGGATGATCGTAAAACTTGTACTGCTCCACAATGTAGGCGATGTAGGAATTTTCGACAGGTCCCTGCTTTAAGTAGATCTCCTCCACGGTAAAGGACTCGACATACCGGGACAATTCCTGATGATAGAGCCTGCGGGACTGCGTCAGACCGTCAATGATCGACTCGAGCGTCTCGAGGTCGCCCGCCGCGCGGGCCGCATAATAGCGGTTGATCAGCTCGTTGATCGCGGGATCCTGACTGACCGTCATGGAGGTCTCCGAGATCTCCGTTCCCTGTGCGCCCTCTCCCTGTGCGGTCTGTTCCGGATCCGCCGGTCTGCTCAAAAGCAGTGCGACCGCGACTGTCAGCGCCACGCTCACGATCAGAACCACGGGCACCAGCACCTTGCGGTGCGCCATGATCGTCTCGAGAAATGCGTTGAAGGGCGACCCTTCCCGCGAGCGTTCGCGCATCACGTGATCCGCCGCCTTCTCCACATCGCTTTTTTTCTTTCTTGCCATAAGCCCTGAAAAACCTTTCCTACACCAGATACGTACACCCGACAGGAATCGAACCTGCATTAAAGGCGTCGGAGGCCTTCGTTCTATCCATTAGACTACGGGTGCATGGACGCGCCTAAACGGGCGCGGCGTTGCGTAAAGCGCAACAATTCATATTACCATAAAAGGAGGGTCTGTGTCCACTTTTTCACAACCGGCGCGAACGCGCGTTTGGTTTTGTGCTACCGGGGAACCCCGTAAGATACGCCGGCCTCTTTCAGCTCCTCTTCGGCCTGCTCCTGCGTGCGGTAGACAATGCCGTGCCAGCCGCGCGCTTTTGCCGCACGGACATTTTCTTCCATGTCATCGACAAAGATCACGCGCGAAGGGTCGAGGCCGTATTTTTTTTCGAGCAGCCCGTAGTACGCACTGTCGGGCTTGCATACATGCTCCGTATAAGACAAAAGTCCGCCGTCCACGATATCCAGAAATGCCATCGCCTCCCTGCAGTCCTCAAGCGCCATCTCGGAATAATTGGACAACAGCAGCACCCGGTATCCCGCCTTTTGCATTTCCCTGATCCACGGGATCGCCCTCTCCCTTTTTGTAATCAGACCCTTGAGCCTGCCGGGCGTACAAAAGACTTCGCGAATCTCTTTTTCGATCTCTTGATCCTGCGCGACAAATCCGTCGATGATCTGCTCATAGGTGAGGTTGCCCAGGTCAAATTCCTTCCAGGCGTCGTTACGGACGGTGGCGTCGGCGATCCTCTCAAAGATCTCATCGGAAAAATGATGTCTGCCGATAAAATCGCGCCACGCAAAATTGACCAGCACGTCTCCGATATCGAGTACCACCGTATCGATGGCGCCCTCCGGCAGGATCCTGTTCTCTTCGCTGATTTCTTTCGCGCGCCGGAAAATGGTCCTTGCACTCCAGAGCATCAGCCACGCAAAGACCGGAATCAGGATAAAGCCGGCATACATGTAATAGAGTCCCGTATTCATCGCCTAATTCTTTCTGTAAATGATATCCGTATGGGAAGGGCCGTTGGAGATCATCGTCACCGGGAACCCGAGTCTCTCCTCGATGAACTCGATATAGCGCCTGCAATTGGCCGGAAGATGCTCGTACTCCCTGATGCCCCGGATGTCGCACTTCCATCCGGGCAGCACCTCCAGCACGGGCTTTGCCTTTTCCAGGAGCCTCGTCACCGGAAATTCCGTCGTCCTTTTTCCGTCGATCTCATAGGCCGTGCACACCGCGATCTCATCCAGATATCCGAGCGCGTCCACCACCGTAAAGGCGACCTCCGTCGCTCCCTGCAGTCGGCAGCCGTAACGCGAGGCCACCAGATCATACCAGCCGACCCTGCGGGGACGTCCCGTCGTCGCCCCGTACTCACCGCCGTCTCCGCCGTGTTCCCGCAGTTCCTCCGCTTCCTTGCCAAAGATCTCGGACACAAAGGCACCCGCGCCGACCGCGGAGCTGTAGGCCTTGGTGACCGCTATGATCCTGCGGATCTCATACGGCGCGATTCCCGCGCCGACCGCCGCATACGAGGCCAGGGTCGACGATGAGGTCACCATCGGAAAGATGCCGTGATCGGGATCCTTCATGGTGCCGAGCTGCCCTTCCAGAAGGATCCGCTTTCCGTCCGCGACCGCCTGCCGCAAAAAGGCGGCGGTGTCCGTGACATACGGAGCGATCATCCGGCGGTAGTCCTTAAGGATCTGCAGCAGCGGTTCCTTTTGCAGTTCGGGCTTGTGATAGAGTGCGCGAAGCAGCGCGTTCTTTTGCGGAAGCACCAGGTCCAGACGCTCCGAGAGCCTCTCCTCATCAAACAGATCGGCAACCTGAAAGCCGGTCTTGGCATATTTGTCCGCATAAAACGGCGCGATACCGGACTTTGTCGAACCAAAGCTCTTTCCGCCGAGCCGCTCCTCCTCGTAGGTATCAAAATTGATGTGGTAGGGCATGATAAACTGGCAGCGGTCGCTGACCATGAGCTTCGGTGCGGGCACACCCTTGCTGGTAATCTCCTCGATCTCCTTCATCAGCACCGGAATATTGAGCGCCACGCCGTTTCCGATCACATTGACGACGTCCCTGTGCAGGGCGCCCGAAGGCAGCGTGTGCAGGGCAAATTTCCCGTAATCGTTGACGATGGTATGTCCCGCATTGGCACCGCCCTGAAAGCGCACCACAATGTCCGCTTCCGCGGACAGCATATCCGTGATTTTTCCTTTTCCCTCGTCGCCCCAGTTGGCGCCGACAATCGCTGTGACCATCTGCTCCTCCTCTTCCTAAACGGTGATCTCGTCCGCAGGCAGAATCTCGTCTTTGTATGCCTCTGTCAGGGGATATACCACATCCTCCAGAAAGCGTGTGGTCTGAAGGGCGCTCATCCCCGTGAAGCGTGCGGGATCGATGGCCTCCTTCAGATCCGTTTCCGACAGCGGAAAGGCATCATCCCGTGCAATCAGCTCCAGAAGATTGTTTTCGAGACCCTCCTCCTTGACGCGCTTTGCGGCCTGCATCGACAGCTGTCTGATCTTCTCATGCAGCTGCTGACGGTCGCCGCCGTTCCTGACGGCATCCATCAGGATATTTTCGGTTGCCATGAACGGCAGCTCCTCGCGCAGGTGCTTTTCGATCACCTTCGGATAGACGACAAGGCCGTCGGTGACGTTGACGCACAGATTGAGAATGCCGTCGGTGGCAAGAAATGCCTCCGGCACGCTGATGCGTTTGTTGGCGGAATCGTCCAGCGTCCGCTCAAACCACTGTGCGGCGGCCGTAAGCGCCGGATTGAGCGCATCCGTAATCACGTAACGCGCCAGCGCACAGATCCTTTCGGCGCGCATGGGATTGCGCTTATAGGCCATGGCGCTCGAACCGATCTGGTCCTTTTCAAAGGGCTCCTCGATCTCCTTTAAATGCTGTAAAAGACGCAGATCGGTCGCCATCTTGGTGGCGGACACGGCAATCCCCGACAGTACCTGCAGCACGCGCATATCCTGCTTGCGCTGGTATGTCTGCCCGGACACGGGGATGCATCCCTTCAATCCCATCTTTTTTGCAATCATCGGATCGATCTGCGCGACCTTTCCGGTATCTCCTTCAAAGAGTTCAAGGAACGAGGCCTGCGTGCCGGTCGTTCCCTTCGATCCCAGCAGAAGGAGGCTGTCCCTGACATAATTGAGATCCTCCAAATCAGTGACAAAATCCTGGATCCAGAGCGTCGCGCGCTTGCCGACCGTCACGGTCTGCGCCGGCTGGAAATGGGTAAAGCCGAGTGTCGGCAGATCCTTCCACCGGTCCGCAAAGGAGGACAGTGTGCGGATCAGCTGCACAAGCCTGCCCCGGACGAGTCCCAGTGCCTCATGCATCAGGAGAATGTCGGTATTGTCGCCGACAAAGCAGCTGGTCGCCCCGAGATGAATGATGCCCTTTGCTTTTTCGCACTGCACGCCGTAGGCGTGGACATGTGCCATGACATCGTGCCGCACCTTCTTTTCTCTTTCCCTTGCCACGTCGAGATTGAGATCGTCGGCATGCGCCTTCATCTCCGCGATCTGCTCATCGGTAATCGGAAGCCCGAGCTCCTGCTCGACCTCCGCCAGCGCAATCCAGAGCTTCCTCCAGGTCCGGAACTTTTTTTCTTCGGAAAAGAGCTGCTGCATCCGTGTGCCGGCATAACGACTTCCCAGCGGGGAAACATACTTGTCCATACGTCAGACCGTGATTCCTTTCTCTTTGATGAATGTATCCACCTGTGCGGAGATCTCATCCGCATAGCGCGGATATTTCCTTGCCAGGCGCTTGATCTCGTCCTTGGCCTTGGCGATGACCTTGTCCTGGTTGTAATCCATGCGCGCACGCAGCTGCTTGCGTCTGGACAGCAGCTCGTGGCGGAATGCGTCCTCTTCCTTTTCGGAGAGAATCACATCCGGCATGTGCAGCCATTTGGAGGGATAACGGATTCCCGCCGCCTTGAGCTGCCTGCCGAGATTGATGCGCGATTTTCTCAGCGACTGCTGCGACTCGGACAGTCGCTTTCTCTCCCGCCGCTCCTTTTCGTACTGCGCCGCCATTTTTTTGAGCTCCGATGACTTGGTGACACCGTACTTGAGACAATAATAGTCCAGCAGATTGCGGTTGTTGACATATCTGATCTTAACGGTATTTTGTAATAATATCAAACGGTTTATCGAACTCTGCACGGTTTTGAGTTCCTTTGCCGCGTTGGAGTTGCGCAGATACAGCATGACAATGGCCACCGCCGCCAGCAACGTCGCCGCCATGTAGCCGTAGACCACGTTCAGGTGCATGACCCTCTGTAAGATAAAGAGTACCACGAGGATGGCGATCAGCGCGACCATACACACGATCGAGATGTCATGCGTGCCGGCGAGCGTCTTTTCGAGCTCCTCTTCGCGGATATAAAACGCCTCGCGCTCGCTGTCGAGTTTTTTCAGATCGCCCTTGATCTTACGGTGATAGTCCTCGGTCTCCTGAAATTTTTTGACGGCCTCCTCGTATTCGTCCTCGAGACGTTCCATCTTGCTGTAGTTCTTTTCGCTCATCCGTCCCTTGCGGTTGAGCGCCTTGTCCTGTGTCCGTTCACAGTCATAGATGCGCTTGGCGGAATTGATGACCCTGGTATAGGTATCATCCGGCAGCTCGTTGATCGTGTCCATGTCGTGAATGAGGCCCGTGACCTCGGCGTATTCCGCCTTGAGATTCTCGATCTCCTTTGCCCCTTCGTACATGCGTAACAGACAGCTGTCGATATATTCCCTCCGCTGTGTCTCGTCGCTGATATGCAGTTGTCCGACCGCCGATTGCTGCGCCATCCGTTTACTTACCTTCTTGCCGCCACATCACCGGCCCCGCGGTAGGCGTCCTTGAGTTCCGTGATCATCTGCTGTGCCATTTCATAATACTCGTTCATCCTGCCCTGGCTCTTGAGCTGCATCAGCGCCCTTACCTTTTCATAGCCCGCGCTCTTTCCGAAGCCTTCCTCCGCCTCGGAGATCAGGGCCTCGAGGCGCATGGACAGCTGGTAGGCCGCCTGGTCCTGCGCGATATAATCGAGATATTCCTTTTCCGACATCTTCATCCTGAGTGCCGCAAGATATTTGAGATAGGCATCCGGGTCGCCGGTCAGCTCATAGGCTTCGAGATACAGCATGGCGGCCTCCGAAAAAGAAAACATGCGCGCGTTCATCGCACCCTTCCCCTTGAGTACCCTGGCCTGCCGGTCCTTATCGTTTTCCCCCGTCATCCGGCGCAGTCCCTCATACACGTCGAGCGCCTGATGGAAATGCTCCGACTCGATCAGAAAATCCGCCCGGGCCAGATGCTTTTCATAGATGTCCATCTCCGTATTGTCCTTGAGGACCCTCTTTGTCTCTTCGATTTCCTCCTTCGGATTGTAGCGGACATAATCCAGGATCATGACGGCAAATTCCGCCACCGGACTCCCCGCCTCGAGTCTCCTGCGGACGGCAAGCGCAAGCTCCGGCAGCGCAAGCTCCTTTTCGATCCAGTCGGCAAGCGCGGGCGTAAAAGCGTCCGCTCCCAGCAGGTAGCGGTTACGCACGATATAAAAGCACATCTCCTCGATACTCGAGATCCTGACACCGAGGGCTTCCCATTCATAGGGATGCGCCGCACGCGCACCCAGACATAACATCACGTTGGTCATAGCTGGTATTCTCCGGTAAACACCGCATCCGTTGCGTCGTTATAATCCCCGAACCCCAGATCCTTTACCTTGACGGCCAATCTGTCGGCAGAGAGCATTTTGGCACGGATGAGGAGTCGGGTCGTTCTCGGCTCCCTTTCGGGCAAAGGAGAAACGGACAGCTTCAGCTCCCTTGCCACACCGCCGGTCAAGGGCGTTACCTGGAAGGTCAGCTCCTCTCCCGTCTCCAGGATGACCTCGCAGCGGGCGGATGCCTCAAACCAGTTGATGCCGCCGTTCAGGAGGCCGAAATACACTTCCTTTCCGCGCTCGTGCACCGTCATGCCGATGTTGAACTTCAGCTTCTCCTCATCGAGCAGCAAAAAGGCATCCGCCTCCACCTTCTTCTTGAGCCGCATCGCGGCGGCATGGGTCGCCCCCTTGCTGAAGAGATTCGATCCCTGGAAGACCTTGCGCGTCCGGCACATGTATTCGAGCGAACGGTTCATCCAGCCTTCCTTGAAGCCGTTGCCGAGCAGATACACGGTCGAGACGACACGCCCCTTGGTCAGATGCTCCGCGATCTTGAGAAACTGCTCGTCGAGCATGTTCAGCGCCTTTTCCCGGTGGGCCGGATCCTGCGGCAGTCCCTCGATGTTGTACTCCATCTCCGGAAACGCCTGCTCCTCCACACTCGCCACCACCGGTGTCGTATGCAGATTAAAGGAGAGTGCGTAGACGCGCATCGTACCGAAATGATAGTCGCAGGCGAGCGACGTATGGGACCTCAGCTCCTTTGACTGCGCAATCATATACTGGTAAAAGCTCTCCGCATAGCTCTGAAAATACACGTGCTTCATCGGCAGCTGCAATGCTTTGACGACATTGCGCAGCACCTCCACCATGCCCGCGTCGAGATGTGCGCAGGTAAACATCACGGCACGGACTCTCGCCGCGTCCACCTCCATGGACAAAAGGGAAAGCGAGCGTTTGACAAAGAGCGCAAGCAGGCTCACCGGATCATATTCCGTATCGCCGACCGTGACGGGTATGCCCTTCAGCGCCATCCCGATCAGATTGTCCACACGGATCGCTCCCTGTTCCGCAATCTGCTTGGCGGCCTCCCTGCCAAAGAACCACTGGTTGACATCCTCGCGTCTGGCAAGCAGCGTCGGAATATCATAGACCTCCTCGCCGGTCTTGACGGAGAGCGTGCGGGGAGATGCGCTGTCGAGCTCCATGAAGCTGATCTGCGAAACATCATTGCCGAGGTCATAGCCCAGCACATATCCTTTTGCCCCTGTCCTGCCGGTGATCATGTGTCTCTTTCCTGCTGTTTAAAAAGCTGTTCCGCCAGATACTGTGTATGGTAGTACTCCTGAATGAGACGGTCAAAGGTCTCGTAATCCTTTAAGGTCTCCGCCACGCACAGGTCGTTGATCATCGCAAAGCGGCCGGCCAGCGACTGTGTCCGCGAGATATCGTTGCGCGAGAGCATGCCGCTCTCCGTGAGCTGTGCCGCGGCCTCCGATTCATCCTCATCCGCACTCTCCGTGATGTAATACTGCAACTCCTCCCCGAAGAAGAGCACAAAGCTGATCACATAGATCGAATCATACATCTCCCGCATCCTGCGGGTGGTATAGGCCGCCTCTTCGCCTGCGCCTTCCCCCTGCATGTAATGGACGATGACGCGCCGGCCCGGCGACGTGCGGTACTGCAGGATGATGCGTTCCGTAAAGCGCGTTGTCTGCGGCAGGATATCCGTATATTCGGTAAAGAACGGATAATAGACATCCTGCTCGATCAGATCACCGATGATCTTTTCCGCAAGTGCCTTGTCAAATTCACCGGAGCGGTGTCCGGCAAAGTATTTGAGATAATCCATCCCGCAGACCGGAGGGAGTTTGACACCCGCGACCAGCATGCGTCCGATCCTGCGGTAGATGAATTCGCTGCTGACACTCTCCCGCACAAAATGATCGTAGGCGCATTGCGCAAGGAAGGCCCTCTCCAGTTCCGCATTCGGCCCCTGCTGCACATAGGTGCGGAAGATATCCATTCTGTCCCCGACGTAAGCCCCGGAATAGAGCATCTGGTACAGCATCCTCTCCGCAAGCGCATAATTGTCAATGCCGAACGACACGGTCGCCTTCCAGATGTCTCGCATTTCCCGGATCGTCCCGGAAAAGTGACCGGCCAGGAATTCCAGAACCGTATTGTCAAAGCGTCCCTTGACGAAGGCATAGAAAACGATTTCGTGTACCGCCCGGTCGTCCCGGTATTCCTCATAATCATTCAGGCGCGCGCACATCCGCATGACGACCTTCGGGTCGATCCCGTAGGTGCCGAAACGCCGCATCCAGGACAGGGCGCGTTCGGCCGAGCCGAACAGCACCATGAGCTCGAGGATCTCGTTTCGTCTTGTGCTGTCGAGCTCCGAAGGATCCTCCTCCTGCAGGGCCTCCGCCAGCTGTCTCGTAAAATCATTGTCATGATAAAAACGGATCAGCTGCTGTCGGATCTCCATGCGGCAGGACATATCGAGGAGGCCGGATACGGAGAGCGCCCGGTAATTGGCCGCGTTTTCCACATTGATCGCATAGACCCCGCTGCCCTGCTCGCACAAAAAGAGATTGATGTATTCGTCCCCCTCTCCGATATAAGGTGCGACCATCTGTGTCAGCCGTCCGGGAATCATGAGCTTGTCATGTTCGAAGGGGATCCCTTCCGCATAGCGGTTATGCGCCTTGTCCGACAGCAGGATCTGGTAATCGTTGCCAAAGAGCGGCACGTAGGCTTCTCCCTGTGACACCGGATAGTGCTGCGGATGCAGGAGCTTGTCATAGATCACGATCACTTCCGTGATGTGGCGGTTTTCGATGCGCAGGCGGTTCATGTGCAACACATTGAGGATCGTCACCGCGTTTTCCGCGTTGACCATGTCCACCTCCAGAAACCGCTTATACAGTCCCGCCAGCGTCTCGTCGATCCTTCCCTCCCGGATCTGCCTTGCCACAAAACTGCGGATCCTCGGTTCGTAGGATTCGTAAAAATCGCTGAGCGCGTGCCGTCTGTCATAGACATACCGGTAGAGTACCGAATTGGTCCGGTAATCGAGATCGCTTCCGTGCAAAAAATACATCAGCACGGACCGCGGAATCTCCTGTGATACACCGCCCTGCTCGTTGACGGGCACCGACATCATGTAGTATTCATAGAGCCTTGTCAGCCTGAGACTCTGCGTGATGCCCTTTTCATACCAGGCATGCGCCTCGGCATCGCACCTTGCCCCTTTGATGAGGAGCGCGCAGATCTCCGCAAGCGTCTCCTCCTCCTCGCGGATGGCATAACAGGCCCTGAGTGCACGATACAGTGTCTCGTCATACTGTTTTTTATGTCTGGCCAGATAGACGATCCGGTCGATCAGCTGCACGGGCAGTATCTCTTCCCTGACCGCATGCGCGAGCATCGCCGTTTCAAACGCATCGAGCTTCATGAGCGTCGCGGGATGCGCACCCGCCGTCAGCAGCGCTTCGACATAGATGACGGGACTTCTTGCGCCTCTTTCAAACTGTTCCCTGAAGAGCTCCCATTTTTTTGAGGGACTCGACGCGTATTCGTCCGAAACAAATTGCAAAAGCCACGCGATGCGCCAGTCGGCAGGATTGCCGAAATACGCGTTCCGGATCTGTCTGGCAACGGCATTGACCTCCTGCTCGTCCTCGCTCATCAGCGTCGTCAGGTACAGGTAATAGCATCGGACGGCATCCTCGGTATCCGTGCGCATGATGCGCCCCTTCCACTCTTCGAGCAGGCGCATTCCCTCTTCCGCACGGGAGGCCGTGATCAGATAATGCGCCTGATACAGCGCAAAGACCATATCCTCCGGAAAAATCGTACGCATCCTGCCGGTGAGCTCCGCTGCCTCCTTCAGCCAGATGCCCGAGGACATCTTGCGCATCCGGAATGCCTCGTAGAGACGGACAAGACGCATGGTCAGCTGCTTCTTCTGCAGATAACTCTCTCTGGCCGGGATCCCCTTCCTGTGAATGACGAAGGGCACCTTCAGAGAAGTGTAGATATTGGAAAAGGTCAGTGATCCGAGATTGTATCCCGCATGGAGCTTGTTATGATCGATGCGGTAACGGAAACGGCAGGTATTGCCGATAAAGTCCCCGGTCCGTAGCGTGTCCTTTTCGATCCGCAGAAAGTCCCCGTCCGCCCGGACGGACAGTTCCGTATATCCCCAGCCGTTTCTTGTGACTAAGAGCACCTCCTCCGTAAGACTCAGCGGATCCTCGATCCGGATCTCCCTGCGGTCGCTCAGATAGGTCGACGGCTGTTTTTTGTGAATTGCGATCAGAAACTCTTCAAGCGCGAGGTCCCTGTTCTCCTGATCCTTCAGACCCCTGTAGATGCTTTTGAAGATGGCGTCATGCCCGGTGAGAATCATCTCGAAATCATCGGTATAGAACAGCGCAACCGCCTCGTTCCAGTCGGTCTTTGCGAGATTGGCAAAATGAAAGAGGTTGCGGATCTCACCCATCGTGGATTCGACATGCTCCATCACGACATTGACCACAAAGGGGAGCAGGTATTCTCCGCGGTTGGAAATCACGCGGAAATCGCCCTTCAGCACATCGCCGGAGCTGAGCCCCTCCGCACGAAAACGATAGGCGATCTCGTCCTGTGTGCCGGAAAACTCCGGTGTCAGCACCTCCATGCGGATCTCGGTCGAGGAGACATGTCCCTCGAGCGCCCGCTCGTCCGGTCCGTATACGCGAAAAGAGCCCTCGACCATGTCGCCGGGGCGCAGGGTGATCTCGACCCGCTGCTCGGAAAATTCGAGCATCCCTCTGTCGTATTCAAATTGACCGTCTGTCAGACGTTCGATGAACTTCTCCAAAAACAATCCTTTCCCGTTGGTTTATGTGCCTGCCTTATGTATGACGAGACTGCCGCCCTGGTCGGGCAAAGGCAGCTTTGCGAGAGGCCCCAGCGTCTTCTCGGCCTCCTTTACCGCATCCTTGATTCCCTTAAACTCCCTGTGGTTATAATCATGGATCATGATGTAGCCGCCCGGTGCCAGCCGCGGATAAAAAAACAGGATACCGTTCAGGATCGGCTGGTACAGATCCATGTCGAGCGACGCAAAAGCAAAGGTATTGCCCTCCTCTCCAACGGCCGTTTCAGGGAAATACCCCTGCCGGAAAACCGCCTTTTCCGGATACTTCAGTCTTCCCCGGACGTATGCCATCTGGTCCTCGGCGGTTTGGAAGGATTCGCGCAAAAAATAATTGGCGCTCTCGTAGAAATGCTCGGAGGTATATTCGTGCTCCGATTCATAGGCCACATCGCGCGCGTCAAATCCGCGGAACGTGTCATAGAGATAGAGCGTCCTGTCCGGAAAGAGCTCGTTGAGGATCCAGGTACAGTCACCGTAATCGACACCGGCCTCCGCAATATCCCCCGCTACCCCGTGTGCGGCGATTTCCTGCGCAACCAGTTCAAAGGTCCTGTAGCGCACATAGTCGGCCTGGTTGTCATACGCCGCGCTCAGATTGTGCGCATCCGCCGTATCATAGGCCATCCTTTGCGTCACGACTTTATGATCTCCCAGATATCCGTCGGGGATAAAGCGTACGCTTCCTTTAAAACGCTTTGCCAGCAGCTGGTGCAGGGCAAGCGATCCGTAAAACAGTCTGTGCCTGAGTGACGGCTTCTCTTCATTCATCCGCAAAAATCTCCCGTCATGATAATTGGAGCATCAGCTCGTTGGAGCGTGCCACAAATGCCGTCATTTCCTCTGCCGTGAGCGGTGCGTTCTGGATCTTGGCCAGATCATAGAGCTGTTCGCAGATGAGATCCGTCCTCTCTCCGTTGCCCTCCATGACTCTTTGTACAAGAGGATGCGAGGCATTCAACACAAGCGTCTGGCCCTCTGCGCCGAGACCACCCATATCGAGACCGTTCATCGCATACATCCGCATCATCTCCTGCATCCTGCGGCTGTCCTCCGATACCGTGAGGATCGAGGCGACCTTTTTGTCTTTGAGCTTTTGCAGCTTGATGTTGATCTTGTCGTTTTTCAGCGCCTTGCGCATCTTCTTTTCGAGCTCCGTTGCCTTTGCATCAAGCTCCTCCTGCGCTTTTTTGGAGGTTCTCGACCGGAAGGCGTCCGTTAAGTCCGCATCGATCCGTTGGAATCTGACACCTTCGTTTTTGCTCTCGAGCTGCTGCATGAAGGGCACGTCGATATTGTGCTTCATGACAAAGGCTTCCATCTTGCGCGCACGGAACATGTTGATATATTGCGACTGCTGCTGCTCGTCGGTCACATAGTAGATCGTGCGCTCTTTGGGTTCCTCTTCTTTCTTTTCTTCCTCTCCGCCGTTCAGGGGATTGCCCGCCGCATCGACGATCTCCTGTGCGGCTTCATCGGATGCTTCCGGGGTTTCTTTTTCCGTATCCTCCTCTTCCGCCTCCCGTTCCATCTTCCTGAGCGCCTCGTCATTGATCTTTAAGGCATCGGGAAGCGTGATGTATTTGCCGTCCAGATTGCGGAACAGAATATAGGGTGTGATCTTCGTACAGAACTTGTCGTCCCTTAAGCATCCGTACTTGATAAAGGGCGAGATGTCATCCCAGTATTTGTCATAATTGTCCTTATCCGTCTTGCACAGTCCCGCGAGCTTTTCCGCGACCTTTTTGGAGATGTATTCGCTGATCTTCGTGACAAATCCGTCGTTTTGCAGCGCACTCCGGGAGACATTGAGCGGCAGGTCCGGGCAGTCGATCACCCCCTTTAAGAGCATGAGATATTCGGGTATGACCTCCTTGATGTTGTCCGCGATAAAGACCTGGTTGTTATAGAGCTTGATCGTGCCTTCGATCGACTCAAACTCCATGTTGATCTTCGGAAAGTACAGGATCCCCTTGAGATTGAACGGATAATCCATGTTGAGATGGATCCAGAACAACGGCTCCTTGTAATCGTTAAACGTCTTGCGGAAAAACTCCTTGTATTCGTCATCCGTACAATCCCCCGGCGTCCTGGTCCATAACGGATGGATGTCATTGAGCAGCTCCGGACGGCGTTTGATCTTATATTTCTTTTCTTCTTCCTTTTTGTCCTTGTCGTCTTCCTTCTTTTCGGGAACGATCTCCTCGATGACGGTATCGGTATCCAGTTTTTCAGATTCCCGTACCGTCTCTGTCCTGTCATCGTTTTCTTTGGACAAAAAGATCTCGTAAGGCATGAAGTTACAGTACTTTTTGATGACCTCCCTTGCCTTGTACTCATTGCAGAATTCCAGACAGTCGTCCGCGATATGGAGCGTGATGACCGTGCCAAAGTCATGCCCCTTTGCATATGTGCCGAGCAGCCCCCTGACGATCTCCTCATGGGAGGAGGCGTCCTTTCTGGTCATTTCAAATTCGCTCGAGCCGTCGCAGGTCCAGTGTACGGCCTGCTCGCCTTCCTTATAGGAAAGCGTGTCGATATCCACGCGGTCGCTGACCATAAAGGTCGAATAAAACCCCAGACCGAAGTGTCCGATGATCTGGTCGTTGGCATCCTTGTCCTTGTATTTTTCGAGGAAATCGGACGCACCGGAAAACGCGACCTGGTTAATATACTGCTCCACCTCGTCCGCGGTCATGCCGATGCCGTTATCGACGATCTTTACGGTCTTATCCTTATCGTTGAGGATGATGTCCACCCGCGGCTTCCACGCATCATCCAGTGCAACATCCCCCATACCGCTCATCTTTTTGATCTTGGTGATCGCGTCGCACGCGTTGGAGATCACCTCGCGGTAAAAGATGTCGTGGTCGGAATACAGCCACTTTTTGATGATCGGAAACATGTTTTCCGAATTGATGGAAAGATTTCCTTTTTTGTCCGGCATTGCTTTGCTCCTCCGTTTGAAATATTTTCTTATGAGTCCTCTCCGAAAAACAGCTCATAGGTATCCCAGAAGCCGGAGGTCAGATCCTCCCCGTCCGGGATCTCGAGCGCTTCCCACGCGCCCGTATTGAGCTGCACCGGCAGCCCTTCCACAAAGGCATCGTAGAGTTCCCCGAATGCCTCGTTCCTGCGCATTCTGACGATCCGCTCCTTGTTGGCTCTCGTGGCCTGCCTGTCAAAAGCGGATACGCAACGCAATATGTAATAGGACGATTCCGTCTCCAGAATCCCGCTGACTTCCCCGGTTTCCAGGGAAAAGGCCTCCTCCTCCGGGAAATCTTCGGTTTCTCCCGTCCCGAAGGTCAGCCGCTCCGTTTCGCTTTCGTTATACAGCGGCTGCACGGCGGCAAAATCCTCTCCGTCTTCGAGCATCTTTTGCGCTTCCTGTGCCAGCGCAAGGGCGGATGCGGGATTGTCCCTTTTACCGATCCGCAGCACCTCGACCGTAATCGTGCGCGCCTCATCGTCAGAGATCTCCGGATTGACATCGCGCACGGCATATTCGTACACGCGCGTCGCGACCAGAATCTCCTCATACATGGCGCGGATCGTTTCCTGGGAAACATGATCGAGTGCGATAAGATCCGCTTCCGTCAGTGTGGCGTAATAGGCGGCGGCACAGGCCGCACATTTTTCGAGTTCCTCCGCTTCCGGCAAAATGCCGGTCTCTTCCGCAAGGAGCTGCATCGCCTTGATCTGTCCGGCGAGCGCCAGCGTGCTTTCCCTTATCGTCTCCGTCAGACCGCCCGTTTCGTCAAAAGCAAACGCTTCCGGGTCCGTTCCCTGAAAAATCGCATCATAGCGTTTTGCCGCATTGACGAGATATACCAGCATCTCCTGTCTGGTACAGGTAAGCCTTCCGACACGGAAGATCTCATTGCGCGAAAAGCCCGTCGTCAGGATATACCGGTTTTGCGTTCCCGCGCATGCCTGCAGCAAAAGGCAGGCGATACACGCTAACAGCAGGAATAATCGCCTATTTCGCGCCGGTCCTGTACTGGATCGGCGTGCATCCGTATTTCTTTTTAAACAGCCGGTTAAAATGCTCCACATTCTGGTATCCTGCCGCCTCCGCGACCCGCTCGACCTTCATGTTGCCGTCGCGCAGAAGCGCGCCCGCCTTTTGCAGACGGATCTTCTTGACATTTTCCCCGAAGGTCATGCCGCTCTTTTCCCGGATGTACTTGGACAGATACGGCTTGGAGAGATAAAATTTGCCCGCCAGATCATCGAGCGTCACGGTGCGGTAATTCTTTTGTATATAATTCATGATCTTGCCGATCCTGTCATCGGGCCACTCTCCCTGTGCGCGCACGGTCAGCAGCCGGTTGACCGCAATGCACAGTGCGTCGATCGACGCGTGGATGATGTCCTCGTCGATCCCTACGCCCCAGAAGGACTTCTTGTCCGCCTCGAGTCCCACATAACTGACCGCCCTGGCGTTGGAGCCTTCGCCGAGTGCGTGCTCCTCATAACAGACCAGATGATAGTCCGTGCCGAAATACTGCTTGAAGCAGTTGGACACCGCGTTGAGGCGTCCGTTCCCGTTGGCTTCGATCAGATGGGACGCGCCCTCGTGCTCGATCGTCACCTGCGCGAGAATCCCGTTCTGTTGCCTGAAGTGGACGTCTGTCACGCGGAAGACCGTATGGGCATGAATGTAATGATCCTCGAAGATCTGCCAGATGCGTTCGGGGGTGAGCTCCTTGTGCTCCTTGTCGGAGATATCCTTGACCAGATACGATACGTCCTCCTGCATGTCCTTTGGCATGTCGATGCCAAAGTTGGTATGCAGGATATAATTGACGCCGCCCTTTCCGGATTGCGAATTGATCCGTATCACGTCGCCGTCGTATTCCCTGCCGATGTCCTTGGGATCGAGCGGCAGATACGGCACCGTCCAGATGCCCTTGTCCTTTTTCTCCTTGCGCCACTGAAAGCCCTTGGCGATCGCATCCTGGTGCGATCCGGAAAAAGCCGTAAAGACCAGCTGTCCCGCATAGGGCTGCCGTTCAAAGACATGCATCCTCGTCAGCCGTTCATAGGTCGCCGCGATCCTGTTGATGTCCGAAAAATCGAGCTTCGGATTGACACCGTGCGTATACAGATTGAGCGCCAGCGTCACGATATCGACGTTACCGGTACGCTCGCCGTTACCGAACAGCGTCCCCTCCACACGGTCCGCGCCCGCAAGCTGCGCAAGCTCCGCGGTGGCCACGCCGCAACCGCGGTCGTTGTGCGGATGCACGGACAGGGTGACCTTCTTGCGGTATTTCAGCGCATGGTCGATGTATTCGATCTGCTCCGCAAAGACATGCGGCATCGCGCATTCCACGGTGGTCGGGATGTTGATGATCACATCGCGTCCCAGGTCCGGGCGCCACACATCAAGCACCGCGTTGCATACCTCCACCGCGTAGTCCGGTTCCGTCCCGTGAAAGGATTCCGGACTGTATTGAAAGGAGAGATTGTTTTTGCCCTCCGCCAGTTTGTTCAGGAGCTTTGCGCCGTTCACCGCAATCCGTTTGATCTGTGCCTTATCCTTTTGGAAGACCTGCTCGCGCTGTGCGATCGATGTGGAATTGTACAGATGCACGATCGCGCGCGGTGCACCCTCAATCGCTTCAAAGGTCTTGCGGATGATGTGCTCCCTCGCCTGTGTGAGCACCTGCACGGTGACGTCCTCGGGAATCATTTTCTGTTCGATCAGCATCCGCGCAAACGCATACTCCGTTTCGGAGGCGGCGGGGAAGCCGATCTCGATCTCCTTGAAACCGATCTCCACAAGCATCCGGAAAAATTCCAGTTTTTCGTCGAGACTCATCGGCTCGATCAGCGCCTGGTTGCCATCACGCAAATCCACGCTGCACCAGACCGGAGGCTTTGTGAGCGCATCCTTTTTGACCCATTCGTTGGTCACCGTGGGCGGCATGACATACAGTTTGCGGTATTTCTTTGCGTTCTTCATCTCTTCCTTCTCGTCCTTTCGTCGGCGTGATAAATATGGTCACAAAACTTGATAAAATATATTCCATCCTATCACGGCGCGACGCGCGTCGCAATGATGCGAATCATCTTATTTCTTGATCTTTTTTAATCAAGGTAGTCCTTCAGCTTCCGGGAGCGCGAGGGATGTCTGAGCTTGCGCAGGGCCTTCGCCTCGATCTGCCGGATACGCTCTCTCGTGACGTTGAATTCCTTGCCGACCTCTTCGAGGGTTCTGGCTCTGCCGTCATCGAGACCGAACCGGAGCCTGAGCACCTTCTGCTCCCTCTCCGTCAGTGTCCCGAGCACCTCCACGAGCTGCTCCTTCAAGAGCGTAAATGCCGCGGCGTCCGCCGGCACCGGCACGTTTTCGTCCTGCAGAAAATCACCCAGATGCGAATCCTCTTCCTCGCCGATCGGTGTCTCGAGCGATACGGGCTCCTGCGAGATCTTTAAGATCTCGCGCACACGCTCGACCGGAATGTCCATCTCCTGTGCGATTTCCTCGGGCGTGGGCTCGCGGCCGAGTTCCTGTAAGAGCTGCCTCGAGATCCGGATCAGCTTGTTGATGGTCTCCACCATGTGCACGGGGATGCGGATCGTTCTGGCCTGGTCGGCGATGGCTCTCGTGATCGCCTGACGGATCCACCAGGTCGCATACGTCGAAAACTTAAAGCCCTTGCGGAAGTCAAATTTTTCGACCGCCTTGATGAGACCCAGATTTCCCTCCTGGATGAGATCCAGGAACAGCATGCCGCGGCCGACATACCGCTTGGCGATGGACACGACAAGACGCAGATTGGCTTCCGCGAGACGCTTTCTCGCATTTTCACCGACCCTGGACATTTCCTTTAACTGTCTCGTGGTTTTTCCCTTGACGAGGGCTTTTTCCTCCCTGATGCGCTGCGGATCCTCGAGGTCGGTGGGTGTATTGTGGAGGACATGATCGGCCGCAGCCCCCGCCTCCATCTGCTGTGCGTACTCGACCTCCTGCTCCGCCGTCAGCAGCGGGACCTTCCCGATCTCCTTGAGATACATGCGGACGGGGTCCTCGATGCTGATGCCGTCGGGAATCGTGATGTCGAGATTTTCGACATCGCCTTCGTCCTCCTCTCCCATCAGCAGATCATCGCTGTCCGGCAGATCATCGACATCGTCGGAGATCCGCAACACATCGATGCCGGACTGTTCGAGCGTCTCGAGCACGTGGTCGAGTTGCTCGTCGCCAAGTCCCAGGTCCGCAAAATAATCGCTGATCTCGTTGTATTCGAGTACGTTTTTCTTTTTCCTCGCATGCGAAAGAAGCGCATCGAGCTTTTGCTTGAAGAGTTTTTGTTTCTCCTCCGTCATGGCGGCATCTTCTTCTTCGCCGTCCCCGATCACGTCGTGCAAAAGATCGTCATCGTAGTGGCTGCGCGCCTTGCCCGTTGTCTTCCCGGACCGGGATCCCGCGGCGGCCGCCTTTTCCTTTTCCTTTTTTTGGCGCTCCTGCTCCTTCTTTTTGGCAAGTGCTGCCCTTTCCTTTTCCTTTCTGGCCTTTTCGCGTTCGCGCTCTTTTCTTGCCTTTTCGCGCTCGCGCTCCTTTTTGGCCCTTTCCTGCGCCTTCAGTCGCTCCGCCTTTGCCTTTTCAAGCGCCTTCTTTTTGGCAAGCGCTTCCTTCTCGCGGCGCGCCTTTTCCTGCGCCTTCAGACGCTCCGCCTTTGCCTTCTCCATCGCCTTCTTTTTGGCGAGCGCCTCCCTCTCGCGGCGCGCCTTCTCCTGCGCTTTCAGACGTTCCGCCTTTGCTTTTTCCTGCGCTTTCAGCCGGTCCGCTTTTGCCTTTTCGATCGCTTTCTTTTTGGCAAGCGCTTCCCTCTCACGGCGAGCCTTTTCCTGCGGCGTCAGTTTCCCGGACGCGGCTGTCTTCTTTGCGCCGCTTCCGGACGCAGGTGTCTTTTTGCCGGATGCCGCACTTCCGGCGCTTTTCTTTGCGGCAGAAGAAGGCGCGGTCTTTTTTTCGTTCTTCTTTTGCGCGCTCTTTGCCTGCGTCTTTGCTTTTGTTGCGGGCTTTGCTTTTGCTTTTGTCGCCATGTTGTTCTCCGTTTCTTTTTTCTTATCTGTCAGACAGCACAAGTTCCGTTCGTTGAAACTGCTCGAGCCGCTTCTTTCCCTCGATCATGCCGGTAAGCCCCGATGCGTCCTGCGGGTCCGTCTCCTCGCACCTGCGCTCGTAGGCGTTCTTCATGACTTCATAGATCATGTCCTTGAGCGCCCTTTCCCGCAGGGCGTCCGTCTCCGCCTCCGGAAAAGGAATCGCAAGGATCTGTGCCGCTTCGTCCTTTTCCTCATCCGCAAACCGGTCGAGGATCTCCGAGGGATGCGTCGTTTCGTCATAGAGGATCTTTGCGATTCTTTTGCATACTGGATCCGTAAAATCCGATGCCTCCACATATCCCTTCACGACCGTAAGAATCCCCGGGTCCTCGGTGATCGCACTTAAGAGCATCCGCTCCGCCTTGATCACTTCCTTTTTTTCCGCACGGACGCGCGGTGTGGTCGTGCGCTTTGACGCCATGCTCTGCGTATCACGCGAGACGCTGAGTGCCACCGCGTTTTTCATGTCCTGTGCGTCGATGCCGTAGCGTGCGCAGACCGTCTGCAGATAGTTTTCCCGCTCGAGCGCATCGGGAAAAGACTGCGCGAGCTTTTCCGCAAGCAGGTGCTGAAAGGCCGTCGCCTCGTCCGGATCGTCGAGGCGGTAATCTTTTTCCGCCAGCTGCATCTCGAACAGAAAGGGATTCTTTGCCTCCCTGATCCTGCGCTCGAGCGCATCCCGCCCCTCTTTTCCGATCAGCTCGTCCGGATCCTTGCAGGGGGACAGATCGATCACGCGGGCGCGGATCCCCGCCTCCTTCAGCAGAGAAAGCGCGCGGAGTGCCGCCTTCGTCCCCGCCTCGTCGGAATCATAGGCAAGGAAGGCTTCTTTGACATACCGTTTTAACACATTGGCCTGTCCCGCGGTAAAGGAGGTGCCGAGCGACGCACACGCCTCGCCGAACTGCGCCTGGTGCATCGAGATCACATCCATATAGCCTTCGCACAAAATGACGCGCCCGCTTCTCGATAAGCGCGCATACATCAGCCCGTAGAGATTCCTGCTTTTATCAAAGATGAGCGTCTCGGGCGAGTTGAGATACTTGGGTTCTCCGTCTCCCATGACGCGCCCGCCAAAGCCGATCACGCGCTTATTGACATCCTGGATCGGAAACATCACGCGATTCCAGAATTTGTCGCGCATCCCCTTTTTCTCGTCATGCACCGCAAGCCCCGCTTCCAGGATCTCGGAATCGGAAAACCCTTTTGATCTCAGGTGGACGCTCAGGTCATCCCTGGACAGCGGCGCGTATCCCAGACCGAAACGGTGCATCGTCTCATCACTCAGGCCGCGGTTTCTCAGATATTTGAGCGCCGCCTTTCCTTCCGGTGCGCGCAGCAGGTGATAATAATACACGGCCGCTTCTTTATTGATCTCGAGCAGTCGGTTTCTTAAGTCCTGTCTTTTTCTCGCCTTTTCGGGATCGCCCTTTTGCGGAAGCGCAACCTGCGCTCTTTCCGCCAGACGCTCTACCGCCTCCGGATACGTGAGATTGTCGTATTTTTGCACATAAGAAAACACATTACCCCCGACACCGCAGCCAAAGCAGTAAAACATCTGCTTGGCGGGCGATACCGAAAAAGAGGGTGTCTTTTCGTTATGAAAGGGACACAGTCCGAAATAATTGGTGCCGCGCTTCGTCAGCTGTACCGTCTGTGAAATCACATCGACGATATCATTGCGCATGCGCACTTCGTCGATCACGCTGTCTTCGTAATACATGAAGTCCCCTGCTTCAATAGACCGACCAGCTCTTCGGAATAAACAACTCCGTGTATCTGGTGATGGCAAAATGATCCGTCATGCCGCTGATGTAGTCGCAGACGATCCGCTCCTTCGGTTCGCCCTCGTCGATCATCGCCTTGAGATACGGAGGAAAGGCGTCGATATGCGAAAGGTAATACGCATACAGGGTCTTGATCATCTCGATCGCCTTGCCCTCCTCGGATTTGGCAAGCGGATTGGTATATACGCGTTCAAACATAAAGGATCTCAGCCGCATGATCGCGTCATATACCCCGTCATCCATCACGATATCGTTTTTGCCCGTGCTCTCACGGATGATATCGTTAAAGATCGTGTCAAACCAGTCATCCGAGGTCCTGCCGAGCACCTCGGTGATATCGGAAGGGATGTCCTCCATTGTCAGGATCCCTCCGCGGACCGCATCCTCCACGTCGTGATGGATATAGGCGATCTTGTCGGATAAGCGCACGACCTTGCCCTCCAGGGTGGCGGGCGTGAGATCCATCTCGTGATTGAGGATTCCGTCGCGCACTTCCTTTGTCAGATTCAGGCCCTTACCGAGCTTTTCGAGCCGCTCCACGATGCGCAGGCTCTGCTCATGATGCGCAAAACCGAGCGGACATACGCTTCTCAGCGCCCGCTCCCCCGCATGTCCAAAGGGCGTATGCCCCAGGTCATGGCCGAGTGCGATGGCTTCCGCCAGGTCCTCGTTGAGCCTGAGCGCCCTCACGATCGTTCGCGCATTCTGCGCAACCTCCAGCGAATGCGTCATACGCGTGCGGTAATGGTCCCCGTGGGGTGTCAGAAAGACCTGGGTCTTGTCCTTGAGTCTGCGGAAGGATTTGGAATAGAGGATTCTGTCCCTGTCGCGCTGAAAGGCCGGCCGTATTTCACAGGGTGTTTCCTCCCTGTCACGGCCCTCCGTCTGATCGGAAAAGGCGGCATATTCCGACAAAATCTCGTGTTCTCTTTTTTCCAGTATCTCGCGGATGAGCATCGGCAAGTCTCCCCCTTGTTATCTTCCGTGCCGCGGGGCGGATTCCTTTTTTTATGAAACGAGCGCTTCCCAGCGGTCTTTGGCGGACGCATAGCTTTCGTTGATCCACCGCACGGCCTCCTCCATCCCCTCCTCCGAAAAGGGGAACGTATGATCCGTAATCTCCCCATTGTCTGTCGCCGCATAGGAATACGGCTCCGGCCATACACTCGCAAGGAGTGTGCCCGCAGCCTTCTCCTCCCCGGAGGCATAACGGACATCCTTTAAAGGCTCCCTCGCAAGGCGGTAACGCATGCCCCGGAAGGAACCGAAATAGGCCTCTCCGCATTCATAATGGGAAAGGCCAAAGAAGGAGTCGCGCGTGACGTAAGGCGTCACAGGCTCACCCTGCCGGTTTCGTTTGCATTGGCCACATAGTAGGCCGCATGATCCTCGGGCTTGATGTAGATGTGCAGTTTCTTGAGATCGCGTACGTTTTTGCCGTCGGAAAGATAGTCCTCACGGACCTTTTCGATCACATCGTCGATGCGTTTTTCATGATCGCCGAACTGTAAAAAGACCTCGGTCTTCGTCGCGGCTTTTGCCGCCTTGCCGACGGCTTCCCTGACCACGGGTTGCGCCTTGCTTTTTGCCTTTTCGATCGTCGGCTCCATCTTGTCGATGTAAGGCTGCGCCTTCTTTTTGGCCTTTTCGATCGTGGGCTCCATCTTCTCGATGTAAGGCTGTGCCTTTTCCTTGGCTTTTTTGATCTGCGGCTCGACTTTTTCCCTGGCTTCCTGCACCATTTCCTTGATGGTTGCCTTGTTTTTATCCGCCATATGACTGATCCTCCCTGTGTGGCGTTTTTTTGCTGCATATAATAGTATAAACAGTTTTTTAAAAAAAACAAGATACCCAGTCACGCAGGCTCGAAAATCACTTATGTGTTTCCTCGCTGTGGGACATAACATATCACACGTCGTCACGCAAGCTCGAAAATCACTTCGTGATTTCCTCGCTGTGGCGGCGCGCCACATACTGCCTCAAAAAAAGGCCCCGGCGGATGCAAGCATCCCCGGGGTCAGACTGAAGCAAAAGCGGGTCTGGGGAGAATCCCCAGGCCCCTTGCTTTATCCTTAAATCAAAACGAGAAAGCGATCCGATATTGAAAGAATAAAATAGAACGAAAAAGGGAAGATTTCCCTATCCTCTGCATCATAATTGCCAGCTTCTTC
>JAFSLV010000017.1 GCA_017448245.1 Lachnospiraceae bacterium
AAAACAAGCCACTGAGAACCGTCCCCTTTGGCCTAGTCCCCTTTGGCCTAATCGACGCGGAGGCAGCGGACCGTGACGCGCTCGGCGCCGGAATAGGTACAGGTGAACAGCGTCAGATCCCAGTCGCCGGTGATCATCTCCTGCACGGCGACGGGCTTGAGATTGTAGATCTGGGCCACCTCATAACGGAAGACATTGCCGTTGACATCGGTAAAAGTGACCTCGTCTCCTGCCTGCATCTGCAGGAGAGGCGCAAAATGCGCATACATATTGTGGCCGCAGATCACCATCGTGTCATTATAGGCGCTGCCGGAATACCGGCACGGTGCCGTCCAGCAGTCCTCCTCCTCATACATGGCGATGATCGGCAGATCGATGCCGACGCCCTCCGCCCGGAGGGTGCCGATATAGTCCCTGCCGTCGATGGAGATCACCGGCATCGTGGTGTCGGGACTCTCGAGCTGGGTCTCGCTCGTCGCCTCCTCCAGCTGCGTAAGGATGAGCGCGACCTCCTCTCCCGCCTGCTCGTCCTGGCGGCGGTTGTAAAAAACAAGGGCCGCCGCGGCAATCACCAGCAGGACCCCGAGTAGCATGAGCACTACACCCTTTGCGTTTTTTTTTCTCCCGACTGCATCATCCACCTGATCATTCCCTTCGATTTCTGTTTCGTTGCACCACAGCACATTGACAACCGGTCATTCACTCCCGTTTTTCTTCTCTTCCGCCTCTCCGGACGGTTCTTTTTTCCTGGAAGTAGTGACAAACACAGCAATCACCAGCGCGATCAGCACCGGCACGGCGATCGCCGTGGCGACAAAGAAGGTATCGACCGCGGTGGCGTCGGACGCGACGAGCCGCCTCGTAACGCCCTCGACATTGGAGGTGCGGTGACCGCGCACGAGCATCCGGTGCGAATTGACGCCGTACGGCGTGCATGTGATGAGCGTGCAGTAATCCTCCTGAGGATCCATCTCCAGATCATCGACCTCGTCGGGATTGACGATGCGGATCTGGTCGACCTCATATGTCAGTACGCGGTCCAGTACCGTCAGAACAAAAAGATCGCCCTCGACGAGCTCGTCAAGATCGGTAAAAAGCGTCGCGGAAGGCAGTCCCCGGTGTCCGGACAGCGCGATATGATTGCCCTTGCCGCCGGTCGGCAGCGACGTCTCCGGCAGATGCCCGACGGCAATCTGCAGCACGCCCTCATCCACGGTATGATAGATCGGCAGATGCACATCGATCTTATTGATGTCGATGTAGCCCATCATCCCCGTGCCGATCGGATCGATCGTGGAGAGATACGTGTCCATGTCCTCTTCGGTCATCGCGGAGAGGATCCCCTTCTCCACGATCTGTCCGTTGTAGCGCTCCGCCTCCTCCCACCACGCGGAATAGTCCTCAACGCCAAGCAGTGCCAGCGCTTCGTCATAGGAAGCGATGACACGGCTCGATGTACGGCGGTTCCACCGGTCGCTGATCGTCGGATAGAGCAGAATCAGCAGTCCGAGGACAAAAATGCATATAAATATGATTGTCGGTAACTTTTTCTTCATCATGCATCAGGACAAAAGAACCGTCCCTCTGTCTTTTTTTAATTCCTGTGTCTGACATATCCTGCCGTGAACAGGAGGAGTCCCGTGCAGGCAAGAACCGGTACCGGCCACCAGAGCTGTCCCGTGCGGGGCAGTCTCCTCGCCCCCAGCACCTGCGGTTCGTCGGTGCCGAGCAGCATGCGCCTTGCGCCGAGCACGTCCGGTACTTCTCCCGCGAACACCGGCGGCACGTCACCGGGATCTCCGGGCGGCGGCGGTTCCACGGGCGGCGGCGGGGTCTCCGGCGGCGGCGTATAGGTATTGGTAAATGTCATCGCCGTTCCCGTCGTCGCAATCGTCACGGCATAGCCCGGGCTGATCGTACGCTCGATCGCATACCATGAGTGCTGGCCGCGCGAGGTCCATTGGTAGGTCCAGTTATTGGCTTCATTCAGATAGATCGTCTGATAAAACGCGTTGTCACGATAGAGGTCGACACGGACACTTTCCGGTCTCACAACAGCCGTGTCATTGGCCCATCGTTTATATATCTCATAATCGTACGAGCGCTCCACCACCTGGTAGGAATATTTTGCGCGGAGCGTCGGATTGTCTTCGCTGTAATCGAGGTCGGAACCGTAATTCCATGTTCCGTTGTCATATTGCGGCAGCGTCACAAAGGTCGGCAGATAACGGTAACGCACGCTCGCGCCCGTCTCCTCGACCACCGTGTCGTCGACGACCAGCAGATAGAGTCCGGTCTCCAGACCCGTAAAACGGATCGTGCCGTCATCCAGTGTCGCCGAATCCTTTGTCGGTGTCACATCCGTTACTGCATAGTATCTCAGGGTGGAAGCGATATCGAGCCACCTTTGTCTGCGCTGTGCGCTTGTCTCGCCGTCCTTGATCTTGAGCGCTTCGTTGATCCCTTTCTCGGAAAAGCCCGCAACTCTTGTCGAGCCGGTGACTTCATCAAACTGCTTGAACTCCTCCGTCAGCGTATAGTCGATGTCATATCCGCTGACAGCGTTCTGCATGATCTTTCCCGTTACATGCGCGACATGAAAGAGCCGCACACGCATCCCCGTGATGGGACGGCCGTTCCGGTCCTTATAGGCGAGCGAGATCACGCAGTCTGTCCGCTGCTCGATCGGATCCCCTTCCGCCGCAAATACGCGCAGGGGCACCAGCAGCAGTATGCATACCGCCGCCAAAAGGGCTGTGATTTTACTCCGTCGCTTCCCTGACTTCATCTCTCATAAACTCCAGACTCCCGGGGCGGAGCGGACCCCGCCCCGGGTATGCACTACATATATTTCCACATATACGTTGTGTTTACTTCTGCACTCTTCTGCGTGTCACGAGCACCACACCCGCGCCGATCATCATCAGGGCGCCGACCACGTAGAAGATGGTCGTGCCGATGCCGCCGGTCGAAGGCAGCTCAATACCGGACTCGTTGACGATGTCGCCCTCGAGCATACCGGAGATCTCGCCGGTCTGGGTCAGCGTGGCAGTGAAAACATCCGAAGGCTCGACATACAGTCTCGTCAGCTTGGCCTTCTCCGCGATCGTCTCATACTCGGCCTTCACTTCAAATTCGATGTCGGCGATCGTGTTGTAGCCGGGCGGTGTCTGCGTCTCGCGCAGGATGTATTTGCCGGCATCGATGCCCTTCCAGGTGAAGGTGGACAGCTGCGTGCCGTCGATCTCGCCGAGGGAGATTTCCGTACCGTTCGCCAGCACCTTGAACAGCTCGAAGCTCGCGCCGACCAGCGCATCACCCTGGTCCGTCACCTTGTTGGCCTCGACCGTGTAGGTAAAGACAATGACGAGATCCCACGGCGTAAAGCCAAAGTCGTCCTTGTTGTTCGGATTGTTCGAATATCTGATGCGGGACTCGTTGGTATTGCCCGTCGCACCGATCTCGGCATTCTCATTGAGCGTCGCCGTAAAGTAGACATAGATCTCATCGCCGGCCTTGGCAGCGGGCACACGTGTCTTGAGATCATCAAACGTGACCGTGAATTCCTGATCGCTGATCTTGGTCAGCACATAAGCGGACTGATCAATGAGCGTGGTGTCATTGAGATACACCTCGACGGTTCCGTCAAAGGTCAGGCCCGCGCTCATCTTGTCCTGGAATTCAAAGAAATAGGTGTCATACTCGTCATAGTTGCCGCTGATCTTGCCGCTCAGCTGGAACGGTACGTGGTCGCCGATGTCATAGTCGGCCGCATCCTGCCAGTCGGAGGTATAACCCGTAGAATCGTTGGTCTCCTGTACCTTCTTCTTGCTGGTGACTTCGTCTTCCTTTGCGGCAATCGTCATCGACTCGCCGGTTACGGGCTGCAGCATCGCCTTGGATACTTCGTCCGCGTGGTTGATGAATTCACCGGTCACCGGATCGGTCGTCTTCCACTCATCGGCAGGCTCGAGCTCGAGGAAGAGATAGTAACCTTCTTCGAGGCCCGTGAACGTCACGCCGGTGTCAGAACCCGCAAGCGTCTGCGTGGCGGCACCACTCGAAAGAGCCGCGTGCATTTCCTTCGCAAACTTGTCAATCTCTGTCTGGTTGCCGTTGAGGCCTGCCAGATAGTCGATGATCTCCTTGTCGGTGGTCTTTTTCGTCACCGCCTGCAGGGTCGCACGATACTCGTCCCTGACGGAATAGATGACGCCGTCCGTCGAGCGGGACTCTTCTTTTAACAGTTCATACGCCGCATACGTCTTGCCTCTGCCCGTAATGGTCACGTCCGTCGCGAAGACCGGAAGGCTCATCGTGAGTACCATGATGCTGACCAACAGCATGCTCAGTAATCTTCTTGCGTTTTTCATTGTGTTTTCCTTCCTTTCAACAAAACTTTCCCAAAACTGCTTTTGGTTGTGGAAATATACTGCTTGCTTCCAAATATAGTAACTACTACCCCCGCTTATGTATGCCTTTGATTTTTACGCCCCCCTTTTTCTTTTTTGTACATAAAACGGTAAGTACCATACATCAGGAGTGTTGCCATCATGACCGACATGCCTCCTGTCGTATACGGATGTGTGCCGAAACCTCCGGCTTCGGGTAAGATATAGCCGCTCGGCGTATTTTCGACCCTGAGCCAGCGGATGCCGAGTGTTTTGTCATTCGCTGTTTCCCATACGGCATCGTTGTTTTCATTGCTGCCGAGCACCTCGATCCAGTCATCGGACGGATCATACGGCGTGCCGCTGCCGTTCATCGTGAAGATGATATACGGCGCATTGTTGAGCGGATCCACATAGCCTTCCGGTGCTTTTGTTTCCACGAGCTTGTAGTGATAGCCAAAGAGCAGACCCTCGTGATTTTTCCCGTCGACCAGAACGACGCCTTCCTGATATCCCTGCGGAAGCGACGTATCGGTACCTGTCTTAAATGTGCCAACAAATACTTCCACGCCTTCCTCGATCCGGTAGAGCGTAAACTCCGCACCGCTCAAACGGGAATGATCGGTCTTGTCTTCCTTGATGATGATGAGCTCCGTCGTCTCCCTGCGGTTTTCAAGGCCCGTGATTTCAAATCCGCCGCCGTTCTTTTTTACCACCTCGACGGGACCGTCCGGACCGATAAAGCCCGTATAGTCTTTGGCGTCAATGCGGATCTCTCTTCCGTTCCTGTTATATACCACCGCGATCTCTTCGATGTAATAGGTAACGCCCTTCTCCTCGAGGATATTCTCCCAGGTATAACTCCATCCGTTTGTCTCATCCAGCCGGACGAGTTGTGTGATCCCCTTCCAGAAATCGGAATTGTCGGCAATCTCCGCGCCGTTTCTCTTTGCGGTGAGCTTTACTTCAATCCATGCGGGAGTTGCCCAGAACCATCCGGTGCCGTCAAAGTTGAGCCACTTCTTCTCAACCGTGATCGTCCCGTTCGTGATCGTATTGGTGATGTCGACACGCGCGGTGCCGTCGCCCTCCTGCGCTTCAGTTGCCCACGCATAGGTCTGCCGGTCGCCCATCACCTTCGTATACTGCGCATAACGGAGATTAAAGCTCTGTGTCACGTCATTGCCGTCCTTGTCATATACGGCAAGCTCCCTGACGATATACTGCACCGGCGTCTTACCGTCCGCCTCGTATTTCGGAAGATCCTCAAAGAGCGCCGTCCAGTTATTGTCCGCGGAGAGCTCCACCGTTACTTCGCTGTACTCCGGATGCGGCCTCTGCGACAGATCTTCGATGGAATAGGTTCCCGTATACACAAGTCCCTGCGCGTTGACCTCCGTACGGATGCTGTCCGTACGCACATAGACCGGCCACTTGGCGCCCTGACCGCCTCTTCCCGAAGGATCATATTTGAAGAGTCCCGCGACGACGCGGTAGTTTTCTTTTTGCGCTTCCGTCAGGCCTTCCCAGGCCTTGGTTACGATGACTCTTGTGCGGTCGTACGTATTGGTGATCGTCACGGAGGGCTGCTCCGCATCCATGTCCGCCTGCTGATACGCAATGGTGACAGGGCCTGTCGCGCCTTCCTCCACCTGATACGCGCGGACGGTGCCGTTTTCAAGGACCGAATAACCTGTCTCGACAAACGTGTAACGGGCTATTGTCACGCCGTCCGCTTCGTATTTGGGAAGACCCCGGTATGTCACCCTCCATGAATTGTTATGGATGCCCTGTGTGTTTGCTCCCGCCAGTACCCACTCGGCCTTCGTATATCCGGGAAGCTTTTCCGTTGCATACGCGCTGCCCACGATCACGTCGCCCGACGTGTCGAGGATGGTGTCCGCGACATTGACATAGAGAGGTACCGCAACCAACGCATCCTTGCCGTCCTGCTTGACGAGTTTGCACAAAACAACCGTCGCGGAGAGTGCCTTCACATTTTCCGGAAGCGTTGTCCATTCTTTGACGACGGTGATTCCGGTATCCTCGATCGCGTTTTTGATCGTCACGGTCGGAAGAGGCGCATCCATGTCGGGCGCCGCGGAAGCCGGCGTATAGGACACCTTAAAGCTCCCCGCCCAGTCGGTTCCGGTACTCTGGTCCCTGGTCACGGTCCAACGGTCCGCGTGTCCTGCGGGACCCGCGCTGATCTCGCGCACGACATACTGGAGCCTCCTGCCGTCCAGCCTGACCGGCAGACCGTCAAAGATGTAGGAAAGCCCCTCATCCGGCTTGCTGTTCAGATAGACAATGACCGGATATCTGTCTGCTGCATTTTCAAAATAGTACGGTCCGTGCAGCGTGCGGATGCCGTTTTCGATCGTATAGCTGTTCCGGTCTGTCGGATTCTTGTCCAGGTAAACCGGCACTTCCCTGCCGTTCACGATGACAAAGAGCTGCACGCGTACCGCATATCCGGCAGGATCCGCTACGCCTTCCCACTCCTTTTCCACCTTGACCCGGGTCGTCTCCTCCCGGTTGACGGCCGTGTAGATGATGGTCTGTCCGCCATCCGCCACATCCGTCTCGATACCGACAAAGGTATATCCTGCCGGCGCGCTGTCTTCCGTAATGTAATAGTCATAGACATTGCCGTTTGCGTCCTTCACGGGCAGCTGGCTGATCGTCCAGGTATAGTCACCGAACTGTCCGCCTCTTCGCAACGTCACCGTCTCCACCTTTTCGGCGTACTCCGTTCCGTTGACGACCACTCTCCGGTACAGGGAAACGGTCACCGGCTGGTTCGGAAGCGTCGTCATGGTATTTCCTTCCGCATCCACCCAGCGCTTGACGATCCTGATATTCCGGGACACTTCACCGCTGCCCGGCTTTTCCCACTCGATCCGGATCGGATACGATCCGCATTCCGCGGCGATCATGGGCTGCTGGTTATGCCCGGGATCAAATATCCATACCTTCACCGCACCCGCGCCCGTCACATATCCGCTGATCACGATCTTGAGATCGTCCGCACGGGACACATCCGCCATCGTCACGGAGAATCTTCCGTCACTGCCGACGGTAAAGCTCTGCGTGGAGATATGATTGGACAGTATTCCCGTCAATCCGGACGGCGGCGTCGGCGACACGCGGCCCGTCACGGTTGCGCTGCCGTCGGTATTGTATGTCACATTGACATTGTTGATCGAATAATTCGTCGCGGCGGATCCGCTTCCCGTTCCCGCATTATATCTCCGGAGCGCCCGTGCGATAGTCTCGACGCGTGTCTTTGCGGAGTAATCCGGATAATAGGTAATCTTGCGAAGTGTCTCACTCTCATCATAGGTCCACCAGATCGCGAGCTGTACGGCGACGACGGCCTCTTCTCTGGAAATCGTACTATATCCGGTCTGACTTCTGAGATTGGCGGCCATCGTTTCGAGTGACACATACGGATAGGCCGTGGACATGATATTTCTCAGTATTGTTTTTTGACTGTTATTAAAACCGCTGTAATTCTCAAGCGCATATCGCGTGAGCGTGATATCGGAACCATTTGAACCGGCACCGTGCATGTTTAAAAACGGATTTGCGCAATACGCATCGATAAAGTTGGAGACGCCGGGAATGAACTGCACGATCTGATCCTGTCTCGTGACCTCTCCTTTTCCTCTCTGTTTATCATATGGAAGGTCCGTCAGCGGATCATCCGGCGTGAGGGCGCCTCCGTGAGAGGCTATGACAAATAACTCCACCTTCTGATTTGTTTCGATATTATAACGGTCAATTCCCACATGATAATCGTAAAAGTGCACGAGATCCTGCCTGGTTCCGTCCGAGAACCTGACATCCTTTACCTCATGACGCACGCGCCATACGCCGTCCGGAAGCATGCTCCCCTGTTCCTTGACGGTGATCTGTGCGCGCCGGTAGGACGTGCCGCCGACAACGGAGACCGTCAGTGTCATATTGGCGGTGCCGTTTGTAAATACGGGCTTCGTCCGGATATAGCCGAGCAGGCTGATATTGCCGGAAAACTCGTTGTATCCGGTGCCGATTGACTCATAGGTAATGCGCAGGATGTAAGCTCCCTGTGCGTTCTGATAGACCTGTTTGCGGATCACATTGCCGAGCGTATCGGTACCGAGCGTATCAAACGGTGTAATGACAAGACTCTCCGGCAATGCGATCTCAAAATAGTCACCGCTTGAAAGAAATGCGGAAAGATCCTTCCAGGACCACGCGATATCGAGCGTCAGCGGATCCTCCGCGCCCACGCTCACGCCCGTGCCGTTTACGACACCGTTCACGGCAAAGGAATCGATCCGGACGTCTTTGATCTGTCCGAGTTTCTTTTCGATCACGGTGATCTGACGGCTGTTATATACCGTCTTTCCCGACCCGTAAGCGGTAATGGCAGGCGTAAAGGTGCCTGTCTGTTCAAAATAGACTCCCTCGAAACGGATGGCAGACCACTGGATCGCATCCTGCAATGCCGGCGTCGTCAGCATCCCCGCGGCATTGGCCCTGACACCCGCCGCCGTAAAGACGATTCTCAGCACATAGGCGCCGTAGGTATCACTGTAGGAGACCTCGTAGTCTGCAAGGGATGTTCCCGCAGGCAGCACCTCACCGCCGAAAATACGGGTATCCTCCAACAATCTGTATGAACCGTCGCGGAACTGGTCCGCGCCAAAATTGATCTGGGAGGGCAGTACGACATCCAGATAATCACCCGCCGCTTTGATCTGCGTGGAATCGGTGACCTTCCAGCCAACCGTAACGATCAGCGCCTCGCTGGTCGTGGCACGGCTGACCGGCAGTCCGCTCATATCCGTAATGCGGAGATCAAAGGGTTCCGCCGATGCGATCCGGTTATTCACCGGCAGCGTATAGGCGCGCGCCGGCACCCTTGCAAGGCTCAACATCAGAGGAGCGGAGGAAACAACCCCCTCTTCATACCACGGATCCGTGGCGGGATCCGCAGGGAGATATCCTTCCGGAAGAGTCCCCGGATCCGGAACCGTATCGCCCGACTGGTCAAGAATCGTACCGTCTCCCTGCTCGACACCTCCGCCGAGACCTTCCGTCACCAGCGGAGTGGTGCTTCCGGTACCCGCTTCGTCCGTGCCGGTGCTCTCTGTTCCGCTGCCCGTACCCTGCAAGGGGGCACTCTCCGTCCCTTCCGGCATGGTCGTTGCGGCGCCCGTTCCGTCACCTGCCGTTTCCGTGCCTGTTCCGGAAGACGTCTCCGTCCGGCTACTCTCAAGAACTCCCGTGATATCGATATCGTTACCCGCGCCGTTTTGTACGTGATCGATCGTCTGCTCAAACTGCTGCTCTTCATTCTTGTCATTGAGCGCGACCGCCGCGTTCTGCAATGCATAAAACGTATTACACAACACAATAACGGAAAGGACGATCGTCAGGATCTTCCATTTCCGTTTCACCCTGTGCGCGTTCAGTAGCCCTGTGATGCGCTGCTGGAGCTTGTTTTGCATGCCGTGGATAACTCCCCTCTGCTCTTCTTTTTTTATTCCCCTAAAGGCCAGATCCGAAACAGCAGCTTTCCTATGATCTGCTCGCCGGTGACGGCCCCTATTTCAAAAGATCTCGAATCGATCGAATCCTTTCTGTTGTCTCCCAGTACAAAATATCTCTTTTCGGGCACCTGGTAGGGATACTCGATATCCGTATAATCGCCCCTGTCCTTATACGAGAGGTACGGCTCCTCGAGCATCACACCGTTGACATAGACATTGCCGTCCTCATCGATATCGATCATGTCGCCCGGACTCCCGACGACGCGTTTGAGCAGGATGCTCGGTCCGTAGTAAAAAGCGATCACGTCGCCCGGATCAAACTGCCTCGTGCGCATCGCCACCACGAGGTCTCCCTCGTTGAGGTTGGGGGACATCGAATCTCCCCTGACACGCAGCACCCTGACAAAATAGACAGCGATCAGGGTCGATGCCGCGGCGACCAGGATCAGGATGGCGATCGTGCTGCGCAGTGCCCGGCTGTACCGCTTGCGGTCCGTTTCGCGCTTCAGCTCCTCTTTGAGCTGGACGCTGGTCGGTCTCACTGTCCGCCTCCCCTGCGCTGCATCTGCATGAGCATCTCGATGGCGGTCATAGGACGCGCTCCCGCTTCTTCTGTCTGCGGTGTGCCGTACGCGGGCGCTTGCGTCATCTGCGCCTGAGCGGCCTCCGCTTCCTGTATCTCATCGTCCCCGAGGAGCTCGTCTAACAGCGCATCGACGTCGTCTGCCGCCCGCGCGGGCGCTGCTTGCGGCACTTCTTCCGCCGCTGTCTCCGCGGGCGCTGCCTCCGGCGCTTCTTCCGCTGCCTCCGGCGCGCTCAGCTCCTGCGTCTCCTCAGGCCCGCCCCCGTATTCTTCGACTTCATCTCCGGGTGCATCGGGTGCGACAGGCTCGTCCTGCTCTTCCGTCTCCGCAGGCTCGCCCTCGTATTCTTCAACTTCATCCTCAAGTGCGTCGAGTGCGACAAGCTCGTCCTGCTCTTCTTCCGGCACTTCCGTGACCGCTTCCGGTGCGTTCACTTCCTCTGCTGCCGGCGCGGGTACTTCCTCTGCCGCCGGTGCCTTCACTTCCTCTGCTGCCGGCGCGGGTACTTCCTCTGCCTCCGCCGGTGCCGAAACGATCTCTCCGGCTGCTGTCGCCGGTTTTGCTTCATGCCCTCCGGCCTGTGCCCGTATCCTGCTTGCGCTCTGCTGCGCGTCGGCGATGATCTGCTGTGCGATCTGCTGCGCTTCCTTGAGGAATCCGCTCGCCGCTTCGCTCGCGGAACGCAGCACCTCTTCCGTTTCCTCCGGGGCCGCGCCGTCCCGGTCCCCGGGCATGATGCCTTTTTCTTTTATCTCCGCCAGTTCCGCGGTGAGTCTTTCATTCTCTTCCGTTACTTCTACCAGCAAACCGAGCAGTTCCGCACGACTCAGCTTGCGTAATTCTTTGTCCGTCATGCCGGCACTTACTCCATTTTTGCTGTTTTCGGGGACTCTGTGCGCCCGTGCGCCCATCCACCATATCTGGTATATGTCCCCTCTTCGGGGTACATTATAACAGAATTCCTATCATACAATCGATCATATCCGGGGTGAATTTTTGATTTTTTTTGGAATTCCCCTCCCCCTTCGCACCGTTCTACCATCGGTAGCGGATTATGATCGTAACATATCTTTGCGGGCGTGGGAAGGGGGTTGATTAAAGTATCATTAGATAAGCTTAAAAAACTTTGTTTTTAAAAAATTTGAGAGGTCTTATGTGCACAGAGTCACAGACAGGGATGGCGTGACAGGAGGGGAGTGTGGTACAATTCATAGGTGCAAATTACGAAGCCATACGGAGGACGATTATGATTCAGGCAAATAACGTGACGCTGCGCGTCGGCAAGAAGGCGCTGTTCGAGGATGTCAACATCAAATTTACGCCGGGCAACTGCTACGGCGTGATCGGCGCAAACGGCGCGGGCAAATCCACTTTTTTAAAGATCCTGTCCGGCCGGCTCGAGACGACGTCCGGGGATGTGTCGATCACACCGGGCGAGCGCCTTTCCTTTCTTGAACAGGATCATTTCAAGTATGACGGGGAGGTCGTGCTCGACACCGTCATCCAGGGAAACGCAAGGCTCTTCGAGATCATGAAGGAAAAGGACGCGATCTATGCCAAGGAGGATTTCAGTGACGACGACGGCATCCGCGCCTCCGAGCTCGAGACCGAATTTGCGGAGATGAACGGCTGGGAGGCGGAGGCCGACGCGGAGACGCTCTTAAACGGCCTGGGCATTCCCGGCGAATACCACCGCGTACTGATGAAGGAGCTCGACGGCTCGATGAAGGTCAAGGTGCTGCTCGCACGCGCGCTCTTCGGCAATCCCGACATCCTTCTTCTCGACGAGCCGACCAACCACCTCGACCTCGACGCGATCAACTGGCTCGAGGAATTCCTCATCGGCTTTGACAACACGGTCATCGTCGTCAGCCACGACCGCTACTTTTTGAACAAGGTCTGCACGGCGATCGCGGACATCGACTACGGCAAGATCCAGCTCTATGCGGGCAATTACGATTTCTGGTATGAGTCCTCGCAGCTCATGATCCGGCAGATGAAGGAGGCCAACAAGAAAAAGGAGGAGCAGATCAAGGAATTAAAAGAATTTATCGCCCGCTTCTCCGCCAACGCTTCCAAGAGCAAGCAGGCGACGAGCCGCAAGCGCGCGCTGGAAAAAATCGAGCTCGAGACAATGAAGCCTTCCTCGCGCAAGTATCCTTACATCGATTTCCGCCCGGACAGAGAGATCGGCAACGAGGTGCTGACCGTCGAGGGGCTGACCAAAACGGTGAACGGCGTAAAGGTGCTCGACAATCTCTCCTTTGTCGTGCAGCATGACGACAAGATCGCCTTTGTCGGCGGCAACGAGCAGGCCAAGACCGCGCTCTTTGACATCCTCGCCGGTCTCGACGAGGACTTTGAGGGCACCTACAAATGGGGCGTCACGACGTCTCTTTCCTATTTTGAAAAGGACAATACCAAAGAATTTGACAAGGATTACACGATCACCGAATGGCTGACCGGTTATTCGGAAAATAAAGACACGACCTATGTGCGCGGGTTCCTCGGCCGTATGCTCTTTGCGGGCGATGACGGCATCAAAAAGCTGCGCGTATTATCGGGCGGCGAAAAGGTGCGCTGTCAGTTGTCCAAAATGATGATTTCGGGGGCGAATGTGCTGATCTTTGATGAGCCGACCAACCACCTCGACATGGAGGCGATCACGGCGCTCAATACGGGAATGGTAAAGTTTCCGGGGGTGGAGCTCTTTGCCTGCAGGGATCATCAGATCGTCGAATCCACCGCCAACCGCATCATGGAGATCATGCCTGACGGGTCGCTCATCGACAAGGTGACGACGTATGACGAGTATCTCGCCGCGGATGAGGAAGCGCGTAAGCGCACGGTGTATACCTTTACGGAGACGGACGATTAACGGTATCCGAACTCGAGCACCCAGTAATCCGTTTCACCGTAGTGATATCTCGCAATGCCGACCGTCCTGTAATATCCGTCCACGATCAGATCCTTGTGGGAAGGGCTGTCCATCCACATCTGCACGATGTCGTCGGCCTCGTGGTTGATCTGCGTCTTGAGGAGATTTTCGCCGTACTGCAGCGAGGCGTTGATCGTATACCACTGGCTGCCGTCGGGCCTCGTGTGTGAGAAGTAAGTGCTGATCTCCGTCGAGCGGATCGCGGCGCATCTCGTCAGCTCGTCGCTCATCGCGAGGTCCGCGCATCCGTAATCTTCGCGGATGTCATTGAGTTCATCCAGAATATCCTGTGCCGTCGCCTGATGTGTTCTTGCCAGTGCTCTCGCCTGGGACTCCATCCGGACAGTGGTAAACGCTGTGAGGATTATAAGGAGTGCGGTGGTCGCACAGATGGCTTTTCTTATGAAGGAATGCTGCTTCATTTGATTATACCTCCTTATAAATTCTTGTCTTCATCAGAATCACTTTTGCGTTATGTGATCCTGTTCACAATTTATATCGATCATATTTTTTTGGATTTTAGTGAGATAATATGATATTTTTGATTATTTTGAAAATCTCACCCGTTTAATCAGAAAAAACGGCCGCAGAAAAAAAATCCGGGTGACAAGTCACCCGGATTGTGAAAAACGTATGTTTGCTTTACGCGATGAACTTATTTCTGGTCGGTCGGTACCTTGCCGCCGTCGGCGTAATTGTAGAAGCCGATGCCGGTCTTCATGCCGAGCTTGCCCGCACGGACCATCTTGCGCAGGAGCGGCGCGGGACGGTACTTGTCGTCGCCCGTCTCCTTATGCAGTACCTCCATGATGGCCAGCACGACATCGAGGCCGATCAGATCGGAGAGCTCGAGCGGCCCCATCGGATGGTTGCAGCCGAGCTTCATGGCCGCGTCGATGCCCGCGATATTGGCGACGCCCTCGCTGTAGACAAAGATCCCCTCGTTGCACAGCGGCACCAGGATGCGGTTGACGACAAAGCCAGCGGACTCGTTGACCTCGACCGGGGTCTTGCCGATCTTTTCAGAGATCGAGACGATCTCTTTGGTGATCTCTTCCGGCGTATTGAGGCCCGCGATGACCTCGACGAGCTTCATGACGGGTGCCGGGTTAAAGAAGTGCATGCCGACGACCGGATGCTTTAAGCCCGCCCCGATCTCCGTGATGGAGAGCGAGGAGGTGTTGGTCGCATAGATGCACTTGTCGTTCTTGACGATGTTTTCCTGGAGATTCTTGAAGGTCTCCTTCTTGATCTCCATGTTTTCGATCGCCGCTTCGACGATCAGGTCCGCGTCCGTGCAGATGTCCGCCAGACCCGTCTTGATCTTGGCATCGATCGCATCCGCGGCGCCCTGCTCCATCTTACCCTTGGAGACCATCTTGTCGAGGCCCTTTTTGATCTTGGCCTTACCGCCGTCCGCAAATTCCTGCTTGATATCGGTGAGATATACCGTATCCACAAAGTCCGCCTGGGCAAAAACCTGCGCGATGCCGGATCCCATGGCGCCCGCGCCGATGACTGCTACTTTCATATCGTGTCCTCCTTCGTTTCCGCATGCCCACAGGCACGGGTTTCATCAGTTGTTGGTAAAGGTCTTTTCCTTGCGCTTCTCGAGGAAGGCGCCCATGCCCTCCTTCTGGTCATGCGTCTCAAAGCAGTCGCCAAAGATCCTGGCCTCGAGGGCGATCGCCGCATCCATGTCGAGCTCGAGTCCTTCATTCACGGCCTTCTTGCAGGCACGCACGGCGATCGGCGCGTTCTGCGCGATGCCGGAGGCGATCTTTTCGACCGTTGCCATGAGCTCCGCCTGCGGCACGACCTGATTGACGAGGCCGATGCGCAGCGCTTCGTTCGCCTTGATATTGCGTGCGGTATACATCAGCTGTTTGGCCATACCGGGGCCGACCAGACGTGCGAGCCGCTGCGTGCCGCCAAAGCCCGGCGTGATGCCGAGGCCAGATTCCGGCTGTCCGAACATCGCATTGTCGGAGCAGATCCTGAAATCACATGCCATCGAGATCTCGCAGCCGCCGCCCAGGGCAAAACCGTTGACCGCCGCGATCACAGGGATCGGGAAGGTCTCGATCTTTCGGAAGATGTCATTTCCCTTCTTGCCGAAGGCCTCTCCTCCCTTTTTGTCGAGATCGCTCATCTCGCCGATGTCCGCCCCCGCGACAAAGGATTTGTCGCCCGCGCCCGTCAGGATCAGGCAGCGGATCGCGCCCTGGTCGACGCCGTCAAAGACGGCGTCGAGCGCTTCGAGCACGGCGGAGTTTAAGGCATTGAGCGCTTCGGGACGGTTGATCGTGATGATGCCGACCGCTCCCTTGACTTCATATTCTACCAGTGCCATAGATGTTCTCCTCCATGATAGGCAGGGATGACCCCTGCGGGTGTTTTTTGATTATTCTCTCTCCACGGCCAGCGAGCAGCCCATGCCGCCGCCGATGCACAGCGTCGCGAGACCCTTCTTGGCGTCGCGTTTTTCCATCTCGTGCAGCAGCGTGACGAGGATACGGCAGCCGGATGCGCCGACCGGATGGCCCAGAGCGATGGCGCCGCCGTTGACATTGAGCTTGGCGGTATCAAAGCCTAAGTCCTTACCGACCGCAAGGGACTGCGCCGCAAAGGCTTCGTTGGCTTCGTACAGATCGAAGTCTTCGATCTTCATGCCGAGTCTCTCCATCAGTCTCTTCGTCGAAGCGATCGGGCCGACACCCATGATCTTGGGATCGACGCCGCCCAGGCATCCGCCCAGCCACGTCGCCATGGGCTTGATGCCGAGCTCCTTGGCCTTATCTTCGCTCATCACGACGACGGCCGCCGCACCGTCATTGATGCCGGACGCGTTGGCCGCGGTCGTCACACCGCCTTCGTTGATCGCACGCAGGCCGCTGATGCCTTCCGCCGTCACTCCCGCACGCGGGAACTCGTCCTTGTCAAAGATCTTGGTCTCTTTTTTGACCTTGTATTCGACCGGCACGATCTCTTCCTTGAAGCGGTCCGCCTTCTGCGCGGCCTCCGCCTTGTTCTGCGAGGAAGCGGCAAATTCGTCGCACTGCTGCCTCGTGAGATTCCATTCCTTGGCGACATTGTCCGCGGTCTGGATCATGTGATAATCATTGTAGACATCCCACAGGGCATCCTTGATCATCGTATCGATCAGTTTGCCGTTATTCATACGGTAGCCGTAACGCGCTTTCTCCAGGGCAAACGGGGCCATGGACATATTTTCCATACCGCCCGCGACCATGATGTCCGCGCCGCCCGCGATGATTTTTTCCGCCGCCATGTTGACGGCATTGAGACCGGAACCGCAGACCACGTTGATCGTCTGTGCCGGGACCTCGACGGGAAGACCGGCCTTGAGGGCCGCCTGTCTGCCGACGTTCTGTCCCTGGGACGCCTGGATGACGCAGCCCATCAGGACTTCGTCGACCTGCTCGGGTTTGAGGCCCGCTCTTTCGATCGCCGCTTTGATGACGACCGCGCCCAGTTCCGGTGCGGGGGTGTTGGAGAGTGTGCCGCCGAAGCTGCCGATTGCGGTTCTGCATGCACTTGCAATGACTACCTTTTTAGACATAGATTCCTCCTTTTGAGAGCGCCTTCCGTGGAATGACGCGCGCGCCGCGCTCCAAGAAAAACGTCGCGCGTCATAGCATTACTATAGAAGAAAAACGTCCGTACACCGCAGACGCATTTTCTCAGTTGTCGGGCTCGAGCAGACCGTAGGTGCCGCCCTTGCGCTTGTAGACGACGTTGATCTCGTCGGTCTCCGCATTGACAAAGACATAGAAGCCGTGGCTCAAAAGCTCCATCTGGACGCAGGCGTCCTCCGGATACAGCGGCTTGATGTCAAAGCGTTTGACGCGCTCGATCCTGACCTCGTCGTCATCCGTATAATCTTTTTCCAGGAATTCTCTTTTGAAATTGGTCTTGGCTTCCTGATGCTTGTCGATCAGCTTGCTCTTGTACTTTTTGAGCTGACGCTCGATAATCTCCTCCACCAGATCGATGGAGACGTACATGTCGTTGGAAACCTGTTCGGAGCGGATGATCTTTCCCTTGAGCGGAATCGTAACCTCGATCTTGTGACGCTCCTTGTCGACGCTTAAGACCACATTGACATTGGTATCGGCCGTGAAATACTTTTCCAGCTTGCCGATCTTGTCCTCGACCGCCTGTCTGAGACCGTTGGTGACGTCGACATTCTTACCCACAATCGTGATATTCATAGATCTCCTCCTGATTGAATTGCCGCTTCTTACAGGACCCGGTTGTCCGATAAGGGCGTTCAGTGTGTCATTGGACGGGACATCAGGCCATCCCCGGGCTCCCATGAATCAGGTGAAAATGCCCGTGTGCATAACAGTATAACACAATTGAAAAAAAAACGCGACCCTTAAAGAGCCGCGCTTTCAGAATCTTTTTATGAAGTGTCCGGGGGGCTACAGGAAGAACCTGCGGATGCCCAGAGGCGTCGAATAATAGGCGCTCGAGACGATGATGCCGACACCCGGATGCGAGGCGTGGACGATCTGCCCGTTGCCGATGTAGATCGCGACATGGCCCTTGTAGACGACGATGTCGCCGGGAGCCGCCACCTCGAGATTCTCGACCGGCGTGCCGTAATCGAGCTGCCAGTAGGAGCCGTGCGGCAGCGAGATGCCAAAGTTGGCATAGACCGCCATCGTAAAGCCGGAGCAGTCCGCGCCGTTCGTCAGGGACGATCCGCCCCAGACGTAGGGGTTGCCGACAAACTGCAGGGCAAAGGCCGCTACGGCCGCGCCCGTGTCGGAATAGCTCGTCGCGTAATTGACGGCCGGCGTATAGCTCTGGGTCACGCCCGTGGCACCCGCATTGCGCTGGGACGCCGCGGCGATCTCCGCAAGCCTCTCTTCTTCCTTCTGGCGCTCTCTTTCGAGACGCGCCTCTTCCTCTTCGCGTGATTCCGCGGTGCGGTATTCGTCGCTTAAGGTGACATATTCCTTGAACAGATAGCCCTGCTCGCCGTCATAGCTGATGACGAGGACCCATTCGTCACTCTCTTCGATGACCTCGACCTTGTCCCCGACCTCGAGCATGTCGAGCACCTCGGAATCGGTGGAGGCCTCCTCGCGGAGGTTGAGGGAAAAGACGTTGACCGTCGCATATCTGCGCATCAGCGAAGGCAGCATCGCCTGCGCCTCGTCGCCGACCGCGCAGTACTCTTCCTTGACATAGCCGGTGGCCGTACCGGATTCGATCAGATACCAGCCTTCCGTATAATCGAGCAGATTGCCCGCGGCTCCCGCGTAAAACTTGCCGACGATCTCGGCCTCGGTATTCGGCTCCGCGCGCATATTGACATAATCATCGACATTGGCGACGACCGTGCCGCTCGTCAGCGGCGTCGTCTGTGCCGTTTCCTGCTGTGTACTGTCGGGTGTGAGCGCCATCGCCTGCGCGGCACCCGCTTCCGCCTCCTGTAAGGCGTCTCCCTCGGGGACTTCCGTGTCCGTCAGCGCCTCCTGCGGCTGCGGCTGTGCACCTTCCGGTGCGTGGGCAGCGATCCCCGGCAGGATATTGCTGACCGTCAGCGGCACATCGTGCGGCGTGACCGAAGGGAGCCGGGACAGGATGGAATGGTCCTCCTGTGCGTCCGGTGCGGACATGTCCGCTGCCGGCTGCTGAGGTGCCTCCTGCATCGTGCCGTCCGCCGCGGGCGCTCCTTCCGTCAGGGGTGTCTCTTCCTCTGTGGCGCCGGTTGTGACCGCCGCGGGCACGACCGGTGCGGTCGTATGATAGAGGAGCTCTTCCGGCATCGGCTCGACGGTACGCTCCTCGGCCGCGCTCCTGACCACCGCCACGGTATCGGCGGAAGCAGGGGCCAGTGTCGCGATCTCACGGACGGGCTTTTCCTGTGCGATAACGGTCGTCGCCGCCGCTCCCGCATAGGCGAGGAACGTCGTACGGCGCTCGGTCTGTGTCGTCTTCTGGATGGAAGAGAGGGAAACCCTCTGGGGTGAGAAGTAGATTCCCGCACCGGCGCTGGGCAGGGAGTCCGCGACCGGTGACGTCGGCTGTGTCGCAGACACAGGGATCGACGACAGACATATGGAAGCGGCGCACAAAAACGCTGCGCCGGAATAGATCGGTTTTTTGAAACGCATTACGGTACTGCCTCCGAACTTTTACAACTTTACTGCATTTGTTACAAATTTATTACGCCTTTAAGACTATACACTACATTTCCCGGGTTGTCAAGCAACCCTGCGGGCGCGGCAGGTCGTCATTCAGACAAGCCGGAATTGCGATATTTAGCGGCCGGAGTAATCTCTTCCGACCAGATAGTCCGTGACGCTCGTCACGGCATTGGCGCCGTCCGCGACCGCCGTCACGACCTGGCGCAGGCGCTTGGTGCGCACGTCTCCCGCGGCAAAGATCCCCGGGGCGGACGTTCTGCCGCTCTCATCGGCGATGATATAGCCCTTATCGTCCATGTCACAGAGTCCGCCAAAGGACCCGGAGCGCGGCAGGATCCCCACCGCCATAAAGCAGGCACTGCTTGCCAGCTCCTTCTTTTCCCCGGTTTTGACATTTTCAACGAGGACCCCCGTGACCGCGTCCTCTCCGAGAACCTCCCGGACGACGCTGTCCCAGACAACCTCGACATTGGGAAGGGCTTTCAGCTCGTCCTGCAGGATCTTTGCGGCACGCAGCTCATCCCGGCGGTGGATCAAATATACCTTTTCACAGCCTCTTGCCAGAAAGATCGCGTCCTCGACCGCCACGTCGCCGCCGCCGACGACCGCCGCCGTCTTCCCGCGGAAAAAGGCGCCGTCGCAGGTCGCACAGTACGAGACGCCCTTGCCGGCCAGCTCCGTCTCGCCGGGCACGCCCAGATGCGCATGGGTCGCGCCGGTCGCGAGGATCACGGTCTTGGTCTCGAGCTCTTCCTTTTCCGTTTCTACTATATATATGGGGGCGTTGTCGCCGCCGTCTGCTTCCTTGCGGCGGATTCCCCTGACCTCCGCGCTCTTTACCGTCGCGCCGAGCTTGTCGACATGCTCCCTGAGCTTCATCGCGAGATCAAAGCCGTTGATGCCCGGAATCCCCGGATAATTGTCTACCTCATAGGTATCGACGATCTGTCCGCCGCTCATCGGATTCTGCTCGATGCACAGAACAGACAGTCCCGCGCGTACGGCGTAGATCGCCGCGCTCATGCCGGCCGGGCCGGTTCCTATGATGATCGTGTCATGCATATGTATTTCCTCCTTGTTACGCATCGCCTGCCGGATGCGTTCTCTGCCGGATGCGTTATCTGCCGGGCTCGTTGCCTGCCGGATGCGTTCTCTGCCGGGCTCGTTGTCTGCCGGGCACGTCAGCCGCCGCAGTCCTCAAACAGCGCCTCGCGGTCGTTCTGGTAGACGAGCTCCTGGTTCTTGACCATCACGCGCGTCCCCGGCCCCACCGACTGCGTGATAAAGACGTTGGATCCGATCACGGCGTCATGTCCGATCACGGTCTTTCCGCCGAGGATCGACGCGCCGGAATAGATCGTCACGCGGTCCTCGATCGTGGGATGTCTCTTTTGTCCGCGCAGGGTCTGTCCCCCGCGCAGGGAAAGCGCCCCGATCGTCACACCCTGATAGATCTTGACATGCTCGCCGATCTCGGCCGTCTCCCCGATCACGACGCCCGTGCCGTGGTCGATCATAAAGTACGGTCCGATCGTCGCGCCCGGATTGATGTCGATGCCGGTCGACGAGTGCGCGATCTCCGTCATCATGCGCGGGATCAGCGGCACCTTCAGCAGATAGAGCTCGTGCGCGATGCGGTTGACGCTCGTCGCGTACAGCCCCGGATACGAAAGAATCACCTCCGCGATGTCAAAGGAGGCGGGATCGCCGTCGTACGTCGCCTGGATGTCCGTATCGATCATCGCGCGCACCTTGGGGATCTGTTCAAAAAACGTCAGGCAGATGTCGCCCGCCATCTCATGCAGCCGGTCCTCCGTAAGCCCTTTGGTATCCTCGCGGTATGCCAGCGCCATCCGCACCTGCTTGCGCAGATTGAAGAGCACATCCTCGATCAGGACGGAGAGGCGGTTCCTGTCCGAATAGCTGCGATAGACATTGTCCCTGTAATAGCCGGGAAAAAGAATGATCATCATCTTGCGCACGATGTCCGCGATCTGCTCCTGGTCCGGCTGTGAAAAAAGATCGAGCTTGTCGATATGCCTGCCGCTCGTGCCGTAGTCTTTTAAAATCATCCCGACGATACCGTCGATGCGCGCGTCAAACTGTTCCATCCCGTTCCCCCTGTCTTCTTCAAAAAAAGAAGGTCTGTGTTCTTCGTCAACTAACAGACCTTCTGCTTCATCATATCATGTTTCAATCAGCTGCGTCAAAAGTCCTTTCACACGGCCTTGGAGTCCATGCGCATGGCCTCCTCCTCGCTGAGTGCGGAGTCGATCAGCTTCATCAGCTCGAGGGTGCTGCGAAAATGCTCTCTCTTGTTCTGCTCCGCCCAGATCACCTGACCCTGCCAGCTGGAGTTCTGCCGGTACTGGACCTGTACGATAAATGTGCCCTGCTTTCCTCTCTTGTCCTGTACGTTGTGTAAGTTCATCGCCTTCCCCCTCTTGAAATTAGGCGTCCGTTCCTCCTGCGGGGGCACGTTTTTGAATGTCCTGCAGTTTGTGGAACGCTGCGGGAAATTCCACTGGTCATACATCTCTTCCATCTGGAAGACCATGTCCATGATTCCTGAAAATGACTGGGGCCGCGTCGCGTACTGGTGCCATAACTCCCCATAATAGTCTCCGCCGGAATTACCGTTCACGCAGACAGTCACCAGGTTAGGCGCGAAAAATCTGACCAATGCTTCTCCCATGATAAATTTCTCCTTCATTATTATAACATTACACAATCATAAGTCAATGATCGAACGCACAAAAAGACGATCTTTTTAGCGCACTCTTAGTATACCACATAATCTATCATAAAATCGATCATATTTGGAATTTTTTTTGATTTTTTTTGATACCCTTTTTCCGGGGTCCTGTCCGCTGCGATCGCACCGGACGGGGGGCCCCACGGGGATTACTCCCCGAAGAACTCCGTGATGAGCGAAAAATGCCTTGCCCGCAGGGCTTCGTCCCCGTTAAACGGCTCGTGCGGCGCGCCTTCGACCAGATATTTTTCGACCGCCTGCGCCTTGCGCAGCAGCTCCTCCTGGGCGCCCGGCAAAACGAGCGTATCATGCTCCATCTGGAACAGCAGCGTCTCCGTGCGGATCCGTGCGGCATCGCGCACCGCGCACTCCATCCCCCGGATCGCGGCATCGACCCAGCCGGAGGAGGCACAGCACGTGCGGTAACAGGGGTCCGCAACCCGCTGGTAAAACTGATACGCATTGCGCCCGGCGTCCGTATACGGCGGCACTTCGTCCGGCAGATGCGGGTCAAAGGCGTGCGCGCCCGGCGAAGGGTCCTTTAACTGCCCAAAGAGCCTCGCCTTGAGAATCGCCGCCTTTACCAGGGGGAACGGGAGCCCGCCAAAGGTGATCGCGAGCATCGGCGCATCAAGTATGGCCCGGTCAAAATCGTCCGGATGCTTCTCCAGATAGAGCGCACCGATCGCGCCCCCCATCGAATGCGCAAAAAGAAAGCGTTTTCCGGCAGGCACGGCGGGCACCGCCACACTATCATAAAAACGCTTAAGATCCGCGACATATTCCGCAAAATCATCGACGTGCACGACCTCCGGCGAGGCCGCCTGCCGTCCCGAGCGGCCGTGTCCGCGGTGTTCGAGGAAGAAGATTCCGTAGCCCGCCTCGTACAGGAGCGCGCCCATTTCATGATATTTGCCGAAAAACTCACAATATCCGTGGGAAAAAACGATGCCGCCCTTCATGTCTTCGGGGATGGCCGTATAATATTGCAGGGTCAGACCGCCCTCTCCTTCCATGGTTCCGGCCTTGACCGCGCTGGTCAGCCATGGGAACACCTTCTTCTCCATGCGCAGGCCGTACGTCTCGTCCGCAAGCGCGGATGCCTTGTCCCATGCGGTTTTTGCAGCGATGACACTCTTGTCGTTTTTCATGTCTGCCTCTTTTTCACCGGATGAAAAAACCCGGTCCGGATGCTGTTTGCCCCGAGCCAGACGGGGATGTCGCTCCAGCCGTCCGCGGCGAGGAACTCTGTGATTTTACGTTTTTTGGATGCGCTGCCCGCTTCCTCCCTCTCCCGGTAGCCATAGAGCAGCAGATGGTGGTTGCCGTATTTTTTATGCAGGATCGTCTCGAGATAGATGACGGCATCCCCATCGAGCGCTCGTTTGAGGAACACGGACAGCGAGGGCCTTGCGAAGCCCACGGCGAGATCCTCCCTTTGGTAGAGCGCGGCCGCACGGCGGATATAGGCGGGCGCTGCCGCGTTGAAGGTGCCGCCGAGGATCTTCAGGCGGTCCATGTTGAAATAATAATGTCTCTCCCTTCCGAGCAGGGCGATCCGCCGGAAGATCTTTTTGGGCAGCATCCTTTTCCCGGGAAAGAGCGGGTATCTGTTTTCGAATGTCATGAGGAGATTGGCGATCGCGGTCGGCCCGCAGTGGCGCACGTAGCCCTTGTCGAGGGCGCCGAACTGTCCGGTCGTCGCATAGGTCGCGTACGGCTCCCATTTCGATGCGGTCATCGGTGTTATGTCTTTTTCCCGTGCCACAGCTGCCATCGTCACAGATCAAAGAGACTCATCTGCCGGTACAGTCCCTTGTCGAGCCTGGTTGCGGAGACGCCGATCAGGCGGATCTTCGAGTTGCGCGAAAAGACGCCCTGCTCGCCGAAAAGCAGACGCTTCATCAGGAGCGAGGCGATCTCGTAGATGGTGTCGGTTTTGTTGGTGGAGTCCGCGAGCTTCATCTGACGCGAGTGGCGGACAAAGCGGTCTGTCTTGATCTGCACGCCGATCGTCTGCGCGTAGACCTCGTCGGCCGCAAGCCGCTGCGCAACCTTTTCGCAAAGCGCGTGCAGCACGGCCGGAGCCTCCTCGTCGTAGGTATCCGTCGTGATGTCGTGCGGCAGGGTGACCTCGTTGGAATATCCCTTGGCGTCTTCCCTTGCCTGCGCGACCTCCGTGTCGCTGACGCCGTTGGCGCTGCGCACGATATAGGCGCCCGCCTTGTTGCCCAGATGCGACTGCAGGACCGCCTCGTCGATGAGCGCCGCGTCGCCGATCGTCCGGACGCCGAGGGAGCGCAGCTTTTCCGCGGTCGCTTCGCCGCAGCCGTAGAGACGCTCGATCGGAAGAGGCCAGAGCTTTTCCTCGACCTCTTCCGGATAGAGCGTATGGATGCGGTCGGGCTTTTCAAAATCGCTCGCCATCTTGGCGAGGAGCTTGTTGGTCGAGATGCCGACGTTGACGGTAAATCCCAGGGTGTTGCGGATCTCGTTTTTCAGCGTCGTCGCGACATTTAAGGGAAACGCGTCCTCGTCCTCCGCCGCAGTATAGATCGATTCCGTGCCCGTCATGTCGAGATAGGCTTCGTCGATCGAGGCCTGCTCGACAAAGGACGTATAGGTCTTTAAGATCTTCATCATGGCGGCGGAATATCTTTTGTATGTGGCAAAATCGGGCTTCACGATGGTGAGCTCCGGACATTTCGTCAGCGCCTTGACGACCGGCTCGCCGGTCAGGACGCCGTATTTTTTGGCGGGAATGGAGCGCGCCGTGATCACGCCGTGCCGCGTGTCGATATCGCCCGCGACTGCCGACGGGATCGTGCGCAGATCGACGCTGTCCCTGTCTTCCTTTAACCGTTTGACCGCAGACCATGACAAAAACGCCGAGTTGACATCGATATGAAAAATGGTTTTGCGATTGCGTGCTGCCATATCCTAAGTATAGCACATTTCGCGGAAAAGAGGGGAGATGACTTGTGTTTCCGTCTTTAGTTTTTAAAGGAATGAACCGGCGCGGGGATGCGCCCGGTGCGGTGCACAAAATCGTCGCAGCGGTACGTGTTGACCGGCATCACGGGCGCTTCGCCGAGGAGCCCTCCGAAGGAAGCCGTCTCTCCGACCGTCTTGCCGATCACCGGAATGAGGCGCACGGCCGTCGTCTTCTGGTTGATCATGCCGATCGCCATCTCGTCGGCGATGATGCCGGAGATCGTGGCGGGGGACGTATCGCCGGGGATCGCGATCATGTCGAGACCGACGGAGCAGACGCAGGTCATCGCTTCGAGCTTTTCGATCGTGAGCGCACCGCTCTTTGCCGCGGCGATCATGCCCTGGTCCTCGCTCACCGGGATAAAGGCGCCGGAGAGGCCGCCGACGTAGGAGCCCGCCATGATGCCGCCCTTTTTAACATGGTCGTTTAACAGCGCGAGCGCGGCGGTCGTGCCGGGTGCGCCGACCTCCTCGAGACCGATTTCTTTTAAAATATCCGCGACCGAATCGCCGATCGCGGGCGTCGGCGCGAGTGACAGATCGACGATGCCAAACGGCACGTCGAGGCGCCTCGAGGCTTCCATCGCCACGAGCTGTCCGACGCGCGTGACCTTGAAGGCCGTCTTCTTGATCGTCTCGCACAGCACCTCAAAGCTCTCGCCGCGCACCTTTTCGAGCGCGGTCTTGACGACGCCGGGGCCGGAGACGCCGACATGGATGACGCTGTCGCCCTCGGTGACGCCGTGGAAGGCGCCCGCCATAAAAGGATTGTCGTCGGGCGCGTTGCAAAAGATGACGAGCTTGGCGCAGCCGATCGAATCGTTCTGCGCGGTCGCCTGCGCGGTATCATGCACGATTTTTCCGAGGAGTCTGACCGCGTCCATATTGATGCCGGTTCTGGTGGAGCCCGCGTTCACGGACGCACAGACGCGCTGCGTCTGAGCGAGCGCTTCAGGGATTGCGTGGATGAGCATCTCGTCCGCGTGCGTCATCGCCTTGGACACCAGCGCGGAAAATCCGCCGATAAAATTGACGCCCGTCGTGCGCGCCGCGTCATCGAGGGCTTTCGCGATCCGCAGATAATCCTCTTTGGTCCGGCAGGCACCACCTGCCGTGAGTGCTACGGGTGTTACGGAAATACGTTTATTTATGATCGGTATGCCGTACTCTTTAGCAATCGCCTCACCCGTTTCCACGAGGTGCTCCGCCTTTTTGCAGATCCTGTCATAGATCTGTACGGCCAGTTCCTCCGCCTCATGCGCACGGCAGTCCAGCAGCGAAATCCCCATCGTGATCGTGCGCACGTCGAGGTTTTCCTTCTCGATCATTTCATTGGTTTCTATCACTTCATACTGATTGATCATGGCTGCTCCATGTGCCAAAGGGGACGGTTCTCATGTGCCAAAGGGGACGGTTCTCATTGGCTTGTTTCCGGTCAAAGGGGACAGATCTCAGATGCGATGCATGCTGTCAAAGATCTCCTCGCGCTGGCACTTCACGATGACGCCGATTTCTTTTCCGCTCTCCGCAAGGTCGTCCGAGACCTGTTCAAACGGCGTGTCGCACGCAGCCATGTCGACGATCATCATCATGTTGAAAAAGCCGGAGACGATCGTCTGCGAGATGTCGAGGATGTTGATATGATGTTCTGCCATATAGGTGCAGATCCTGGCAATGATGCCGACGGTATCCTTTCCGACGACGGTAACAATAACTCGTTTCATGGTATCCTCCGGCGCCTTGCGGCGCGACTTTTTGTGTCTCTATTCTACCATGCCCTGCCGTTTTTTTCCATCGCAAGGCCCCGCCGCGCGGATGATAAGAACCGTCCCCTTTGACCGGAAACAAGCCAATGAGAACCGTCCCCTTTGGCCTACCGGCGGCGGTACTCCCTGCATTCGCCGGCCGTAAGGATCAGCAGCAGGAACATCGCGATGCACAGGATCCAGTAACGGCGCATCAGATCACGCGACTCGCCGGTCTTGCCGGTGCGCGCGTTGACGTCCGTGTTGTACGAGCCGGCGCCGCGCAGTGACATCGCGTTCTGCGAAGCGGGCGTGACGCGGGTATCCGTGCCGCCTCCCGCGGGCGGTGTCGAGGTATCCGGGGTGCTTCCGCCGCCGCCCCCGCCGCCGGGGGTCGGGGTTGCCGGTGTCGCGGGCGGGATGACCACATCGCGCCACACGAGGGCGTAGGTGCAGAAGAGGCCCGTGTCAAAGACGAGTGTCGTATCCGTCGTCCAGCCGGCGAGCTTTTCCGCGAGCTTGCCCGCGGGCTTGCCGTCGAGGCCCACGCCATGATACTCATGGATACGGAAGACCGCGTACTCGCGCCGGTGCCCCGGGGCAACCGCCTGCGCAACAATGTCCTTCGGTACCACAACCGTGACGCGGACGGTTCTCTGATCATAAGTGCCCGCATGCGGTGCATTCGGATCATCGCTTTCCGCATTGTCACCGAAGTAATTCAGATGAATATCATTTTTTTGTGGCATTATATTTCCCGCACTGTCGATCAAACGCTTATGCAGCGAAATATCCATGTAGATAACACCGGCCGGCTTGCCGTCCCTGGTGGCGTTCTCCGCATCAATCAGAGAGGCGGCATCCCGTAATCTGATACGATCCTCATCAGGTATATCGCCGGGATCCTTCGGCACGATCTCCAGCCAGATCTTTGCGGTATCACCATCAACAAAGACCTCTGTATCGAGTTCCTCCTCTGTCAGCTCATCTTTTGCCAGATCGACGTTCAGGCCTTCCACCGTATCCACCGGTGCGCCGGGTTCGATATCGACCTCGGTGATGATCTTACCGGCTCCGTAATTGTCTTCCTCTCCCTGCTGCTTTTTCTTGTAATACAGATGGATCTCCTGCGTGCTTTCCGCATTGATCTTACCCGTGACCGACGTGATCTGTCCGCCGGAGACCACGATCCGCTGCTCGGACTTCGTGCCGGCAGCTTTCGTATAGGTGCCGTCCGTGATCGCAGACTCCGGTGTCGTACCGGTCACGTTCAGGCTGCCATTGGTAAAGCCTTCGAGGGTCCTGGCAAGCGCCAGGTCGTAACCCGTAAACGTCAGATCGCTGCCCGTGAGTCTCGCATCGTCATCCGTCGTGCCCCTGCGGTCTTCCGTACGGACGTAATCCGGAGTCGCATCCGTATAATTCCCGTCACCGTTTGTATCCACATGGCGGATGACCTTGTACGGCGTATCCGTCCTCGGCGCCACGCGTCCGGTGATCTTATTGACATCGCGGTCCGGCATGATAAACGCGAAGGAAGCTGCCGGATCCTGCGTGCCGTCCGGCAGTATATGCGTCCAGTCTGTTCCGTCCCAGCGGTAGCTGTGCGTGCCGTCCGCAAGCGGTACGCTCCAGATCAGCTCATATCCTGTCGGCATATCCTTTACCGTCGGCAGCGTCACCGTATCGCCCTGTCTGCGTCCCGGCTTCCAGTAATCGCTCACATTGCCCGGCTCGTCGTCCCAGGTATTCTCATTGCTGGAGCTTTCCGTCGATACCTCCGCGTCCGTAAGCTCATATCCCGCGGGCTTATCGAGATAGACATTCCGTGTATTGCGCCGGTAGTAGACTCTGAGTGTCAGCGTGCCGATCGTATTCCCCGACGTGTCAAAGGCAGCGCCGACCACACCGCTCAGCAGATTGGACTCGCTGTCCTCGTCAAAGACATAGCCCGCATAGCTCTTTTCCGCAGGATCCGCCGTGACGCGCTGTCCCGTGGTGCCGTTTCTTAGCACGGACTCTGCGGGAACCGCCGGATACGTGCCGTCCGCCTCCATCCGGTAATACTCGATCGTATAAGGAATATCGTTTCTCGCGGTAAAGCTGCCGTACAGATAGGCGGGGCGGGCATCGTAAACGCACCCGTTGCCGCGTCCACATGCAGCTCTTCAACGCCTTCCGTACCGGTTCCGTGCGCCCGGTTGTAGTCATACTCCGTCTTCCATCCGTCAAACGTATAGCCCGCCACCATGCTTTCCACGGTTTCGTCTGCGTTTGCGCCGGGGGATGCCAGATTGCTGTCCGTCACACCGCTCCGGTCAAGGCCTTTTCCGCCCGTTGTGTTGACGATGATCTCTTCGTCGTATTCATATTCCCTGCGCACCGGCAACAGCGCGTTGGCACCGGCAGGCACGATTCCCTCGTAACGGAAGATCAGAGGATAGGTGTCGACGTCGTAGTACATCCTGAGGACCAGGGTGCCTTTTGTGCCCTGCGAGTGATCCGCGGCATTGACCCAGGCCGCCTGCACCGTCCCCGTCTGTTCCGAGCGTTCCGCGTCAAAATGCATGCCGGCAAAGACCGTCTCATCCGCCGTCACCGTCGTGCCGGTCGTGGCTCTCAGAATGTTCTGTTGATGCAGCGTATAATACTTGTAGGTTCCGCCGGCTGTGGGTGCCTTCCGGTAATAAACGGTTCCGGTCGTCGTGTCTGTCCATGTACTGTTTTTATCATCATCTTCCGACCATGCAGTATTCTCCAGCCCGCTTAATTGTGTATACACCGCCGCGCTGTGATGCACCTCGCGGAAATACTGCACCTTGTACGGCGTATCGATCGCGGTGTAGCTGCCCTCGAGCCGTACGCCTCTTGCCGGCATGGCAAAGGTACGGTTTGCGGGATCCGTTTCGTCAATCGCCAGATCGGATCCGGAGACACTGTTCCAGCCGCTGAAGCTATAGCCGGGGATCTGTGCATCGGATGCGCCCGCGATCGTGACGCGCGTGCCGAAAGGATAGCTCTTTCCGACCGTGCCGTTATTGTATGCAGAGCCGGTCAGATCCGGAAGATCGGCATGATAGCCGGATGCCCCGGGATTTGTGCGCTGCGTCAGAACCGAATCCGCCGCATACGCATAGGTCACCGTATAGTTTCTGCGGTTATAGAAGAAGCGCACCTGCGTCTGTCCGTCTCCCGCGATCGTGACCCCGTTCGAGGAAGAGTATGCCGCGTCCTGCGTAAAGGTGGCGGTGCCTTCCGTATACTTACCGCTGCGAGCCGTATGCGACGTAAAGCCTGCTGGCGTCACCACCGCGGGATAGGCTTTGGTATTTGTCGTTCCGGTCAGTGTCTTTGACGCGTCGGGACGCAGCCGGTAGACCTTGCCGTCATAATAGCAGTAGATGTTCCCTGCCAGATTCTCGTAGGTCGCATGATCCGCGGGCGACGTGGTCCATCCGGCAGCGGCTTTGACCGTTTCCGCATCCGTCTCCGTCATCTCGTCAAAATGCCACACCGTATACGGCGTATTCTCATCCGCCGTATAATATCCCTGCAGGATGACATTCCGGTCGGGCATGACAAACACGGTGTCCGCATCCGCCACCGTCAGATCGGTCGAGGTGCCGATCGTATGCCAGCCGTTAAAGGTATAGCCGGGCAGCGCCGCAGCATTAGGGTCCGCCAGTATAGTGACCTCCTGACCGTAGGCGTAGTACGCGCCTCCTGTCGCCGTCCCGGTCGCAGCGCTGTAACCCCGCGTATCCTGCGTGATCGCGGGTGCGCCCGCCGGCTGCGTGCCTTCATAGGTATAGGTCACGCTGTGCCGGTTGCGGCTGTAGAAGAACTGCAGCACAAGCGGTCCGTCTCCCGTTGCATCCAACACTCTGCCGGTCATGGTCGTGCCGGTTAACGTGATATCGAGTTTTGTATCGTCCGTTATTCCGGCAGCCGATACAGAGTTCATATGGTCGGTATTTTCGTATACCGCCGTATGCTTCTGCGCATCGGTGATGCCGGACGCAAAGGTAAATCCCGTAAAGTTACGCGCCGAGGCCGACATGATCTGCCCCGCCGTGCCGTGCTGCTCCGCGGGAACCATGTCTTTGTAATACATGCCGCCGACTTTCTTATATGTGGTGCCCGATGCGTCTGTTCCGTAACCGCCGTTCTGCAACGCACTCAGCGCGACATTCGTACCCTCACTGCTCTCAGTCAACAGCACACCGGTTTCCTCGCCCGCAAGCATCTCCGCGTAGTGATGCACATAATAGACGGTGCCGCCCGGAACCGGCGTAAAGGAGCCGTTGATATAGGCATCAAAGGCCGGCATCGTAAACTCCCTCGTCGCCTGGTCAAAGGAAAACCGCTGTGTCCGCCAGCCGTCAAAGGTATAGGTGGTATGTGTGGTACCTCCCGTGGTAGATGTGATGTCCGGCACATCGGTCGCCACCTTCACGGTTTCACCGTAATAGTATTCCCTGAAACCTGAGGTTCCGTTATAGATACCGGCCGCATCGTTCAGCTGCGTTGCGCCTGCCGGAATATGTCCCTCATACCGGTAGGTCAGCGTGTACTTCTGTCTGTCATAGAAGAACGGCAGGAGGAGCGAACCGTCGCCCCTGATGGTTCCCTCCAGCGTGACCACGGCATCGGCGCCCGTGCCGCTTGTTGTCGCGCTGACGCCCAGCGTGCCCGCATAGCTGCTTGTGACCTGCGGATTGATCCGCATGCCCTCATAGGTCAGGCTGACCGCCGTTCCCTCGTCGTCCGTGGTGCCGGTCTTTTGATACGCATCGCGCAGCTCGTACCATCGGCCGCCCGCCTGCAGATACTTCTTATATGACACGCCGTTCAGCGTCACCTCTTCGGCCTGCTGTGCCGCGGTCGGATCCGTAATCACGCTGACATAATGCTGCACCTTATACGGCGTATCCGTCCTTGCGCTGAAGGAACCGAGGATCGTCACGTTTCTGTCGGGCATCTGAAATGTCTGATTGACGCCGATCGTCGTGCTGTCCAACGTGATCGTGCGCCATCCGTCAAAGACATAGCCCGGGGGAACATACACATCGCTGTCCGGACGGATCCGTACCGTTTCTTCGTACGCGTGGTAGCTGCCGCCGGTGGCAGCGCCCGTAGCCTGCGCATAGCCCGTCGTATCCTGCAGCTCACCGATCGGCGTTACGCCTGCCGGCAGGACATCCGTCTCATCATAGGCATAGGTCACGCTGTAACGCAGACGGTCATAGGCGAGCGCCAGAACGAGATTGTTATTTCCTTCCACGGTGCTGGACACCGTCTGTGCCGAGCCGTTTACGACATTGGGAAGAGCGCGCGTGGCATTGCCCGTCGTATTTTCTCCGGCATCCGCCGTCGCCGTCCAGTTGATTGCAAATCCGTCAAAGGAATGCGGCTGCGCGCTGACGCTGCTGTCCGTCAGGCCGGTATTACGGTACGCATCCATGAGTTCATAGATCCGGCCGTCGATGCGGATGTAGCGCTGATACTCCACACCGTTCAATTCGATCTTCACGCTCTCATCGAGCGTCGTCAGAAGCGACTCCCCGTAATGCTTGACCGTATAGCTGACGCTCTCGGCGGCAAAGGATCCGAAGAGCGTCACCGCACGCGTCGGCATGACAAAGGATCTCGTGCCCGCGTTTTCCGTGATCACGAGCGAGGATTCCTCCCGCTTGTTCCATCCGTTAAAGGTATAGCCCGCGGGAAGCGGATGCGCCGCGTCGCTTCCGGGAACCGGCTCCAGTGTGACCGTCTCTCCCGCCTGATACGTTTTGGTTTCGGGCAGCTCCATCGCGCCTGCAGGCTTTGCCGTCAGATAATAGTAGGTGACGGTGTAGGAATCGAGATCATAGAAGGCGCGCAATACCAGCGACCCGTCTCCCGCGACCGTTCCGGTAAAGGCCTCCGCCGCAAGATCATTCACCGGCGTATAGCCTTCCTGTGCATATTCCGCGCCCTTGGAAACGAGATTGACCGTCGCGCCGGTGGTTCCCGTCTTCGGTACGCTTTCCGCCCGCGTGTAGTAGCGGTAGTCGCCGCCGGTGGTCTCCGCACGGTAGTAGGTCTCGGTGCCGACGGTTGCTTTTTCAAGACCGCTTACTTCTGCCGCATTCGCATCTGTCACCGGATCCCATGTAACGACCGTATTGTCTGTCAATTTCTTCCCGTCCCGCACGCTGTCGAGGACTTCTTTATAATGCTCCTCCGTATAGGCCGTATTCGTATTCGGCGTAAAGGTACCGACCAGCTCCACGTTGCGCGCGGGCATCGTAAAGGTGCCGGCGGTGGTATACTGTGTCGGTTGTCCGGGCGTCGGACTGACCGGTGTTGTCTGCAATCCGCTGATCACGAGCGTCGATCCGCCGGTGGTATGCCAGCCGCTAAAGCTGTAACCGGCAGGCGCCGTGACCTTGGGCGCACCGTTCGTGCCGGACAGATCGACCGTGTTGCCCGTCGCAAAGCTGCGGAGAGGCGTATTCAGATCCGCTGCCTGAGGCGCCGTACCTGCCGGCACCGCTCCCTCGTAGCTGTAGGTGACGTTGTATGCCACCGGCACATAGTAGAAGGAGATGACGGTGCTGTGATCGGCATAAACGGTTGCGGAAATCGTTTGATCCGCATTCAGCGTGATCGGCGCGGGATCATCCGTCGCATGTGCGCTGTTTGTATTATCCGCAGACAACCCTGTGATCTGCCACGAAAGCTCATATCCCGGATAAGACGGCGGCGTAATCGTCACGCGATCGCCCGCGGTACTTGTGTAGACCACCTCATGCGCATGTCCCTGCGCACTGTGATCCGGCAGCTCGAAATATCTGTTATTCACAACCAGATCATACTTCAGCGGATAGGTGATGCCGTTCGCGGAAGAAGTCACGTTCGTTCCATAAATGCCATCGGCCAGCGTCGTCACATCATTCACCGTCGTTCCGCCGCCGATATGCGCTTCTTTTCCGCCGTCCGGAATCTCGATATAGTAGCGCACACGATATTCGGAGCCGCCCGTGACCGGGACAAAGGAGCCCGTGATGGTGACGGGTCCCGCCGGCATCGTAAAGCTGTTATAGGTATTTTGCGCGTTTTTGGTCAGCGTCACGTTGAGCGAAGACCAGCCGCTGAAACGGTAGCCGGAGCCGGCGGACAGTGTCGCGTCCGGCTGTACCTGCACGGGCACGCCGTACCTGAAAGAGCCGGTATAGGTCGAATTGCTGTTCAGCGCTGTCGCCGCCGGCGTGACGGTGATCCCCGTCCCCGACGGCACATGTCCGCTGTAGACATAGGTCACCGGATAGGTATTCCGTGTATAGAAGAACTCCAATTCCAGCTTCCCGTCGCCCGCGAGGTTGCCGCTGATCGTCAGGTCGTTTGTGCCGGATTCCTGATAATTCAGCCACGCGTCATTCGGATTGCCGCCGGTACTTGCGCTGTTTTTTCTCGCGGTTACATTTGCCTCTGTGGCAGCACGCTCAAACTGTAAGCCCGTAAAGGTCTTGTCCATCGCGGACACCGTCGTATCCGTCGTGCCGGTGCGTGTGTAGTAGTATTCGCTCTGCGCCTTATCGGCGATAAACTTCACATCAGTACCGTTGACCTGTACTGTTTTGAGGAGCATGCCCGCGGGCACTGTCGTGATCGTCTGATCGATCGCCTCCACCCAGTGGATGATCGTATACTCCGTATCCGTATCGGCCGTAAAGGAACCGACGAGCGTCACATCCGTATCCGGCATGACAAAGCTATTACCGGTGACGGACACCGAGGTCGGTACCCAGCCGCTGAAGGTATAACCGACGGGATAGCCCGGATCGTTCGCGATGGTCACGGTCTCACCGTATACCGCGGTCCGGTTGTAGCCCGTCGCCGTTTCAAGAGCCGTCGTCGATGCCGGCGTTGTGCCCGCCGGCACGTTGCCCTCATACCTGTAGATGACATCGTGCGTATTGCGACGGTAGAGGATCGCGAGCACCAGTTTTTCATCACCGGTAATCTTTCCCTGCACCGTATGGGCCGCCGCGTCTGTGCTGTTTCCGGTCGCAGTATTCTCCGGCGCGGCAGCCGTTACCGTCCAGTCCTCGTCATAGCCCGTAAAGCTGTGCGGCACGGCCGTTGCTAAAGTATCGGTGGTGCCGGTATGATAATAGGCATCGAGGAGCTCGTAATACCTGGGGGTGCCCCCGTCATTTACCGTCGTATACTTATTCCAGGTCTCTCCGCTGTAGGTGACCTTCTCTAGGAGCTCTTCTGCTGACAATGTTACGCCGGGCAGCACTTCCCCGTAATGCTTGATCGCATAACGCGTATCGCTGTCGGCCGTAAAGCCGCCGTAGAGCGTGACATTGCGCGCGGGCATCGTAAAGACCCGGTCCGACCCTTCCGTGGTGATCACGAGGGAAGAGCCTTCGCGCTTGTTCCATCCGTTAAAGGTATAGCCGGGAGGCGTCTGAGGGACCGGCGCGACCGTCACCCGCTCACCCGCCTGATACGGCGGCACTGTGGGTGCGGCACCCGCTCCTGCGGGAACGTCCGTTGTGTAATAATAGGTCACGTTGTAATCGACCAGGTCATAAAAGGCGCGAAGCGTCAGTGAGCCGTCGCCTTTGACCCTGCCCGTCAGTACCTGCGCCGCGGTCGAAAGATCCTGTGCGGGTGCGTATCCTTCCTCCTCATAGACATCACTCTTTGATACCAGCGAGACCTGCGCACCGGTCGTGCCTGTCCGGTCCACGATATCCGCCACCGTATAATACCGGTATCCGTCGCCCGTCGCGGTTGTCCCGCTTGCTTTTGCGCGGTAATAGGTCGTTCCGCCCGCAATGTGGATCTGCAGATCTTCCCCGGTTTCGCTGTCATAGGGCGAGGCTGTCCAGGTGCCTGCCTTGATCGATTCCGCAACGCTGTCCAGGACCTCTTTATAATGGATCTCCCTGTATCCGATGCCGGAGACCGGCGTAAAATAACCGACCAGCTCGACATCTCTCGCCGGCATCGTGAAGGTACCGGTGGAGATATACTCCGTCGGTTGATTGGCGTTCGGGCGAAGCGGAGACACACCGAGGCCCGTGATCTCGAGCGATGACAGATCCGTCCGGTGCCAGCCGCTAAAGATATAGCCCGCGGGCGCTGTGACCTTTGGCGCGTCTCTTTCCAGATCATAGGTATCGCCCCTCGCCACGGTATCCTGCTCGCGTTCCAGTGCGGCCTGATCCGCAGGGGTTGCGCCCTCCGGTACCGTGCCCTCGTATTCATATTCCACATGATACGTGACGGGCGTGTAATAGAACGCGATCACCGTGGAATGGTCACCGTACACGGTTGCGGATATGGTATTCGAGGACGGAGTGACAGTGTTCTTTATCTCTGTTCCCTGTACTTCACTCTGCACCGCGTTCACATTGTCCGCCGAATCCTGCGTGATCGTCCAGTTCACCGTATAGCCGTCATAGGACGGCGCCGTGACGGTCACGGTATTTCCGGCCGTGGCAGAATACACATACTCATGCCGATGTCCGAGGCTTGTATTATGATCCGGCAGTTCAAAATACTTGGTCACGCCGCCTTCCGTGCCGCTCAGATGGTAGGTGGTCTGGTAGGAGGTACCGCCCGCCGAAGTCACTGTCCGGATCACGGTGCCGCCGGCGGCTGCGGCATTGGCCGGCGTCCCGTTCACATCGGCCGTCGTCCCGCCGTCCGGGATCTGCATATAATAACGCACGCGGTAATCCGCGCCGCCGGACACCGGAGAAAATGCCCCGTGGATCGTCACGTCGGTCGCAGGCATCGGAAAGGGATGGTAGGTAGTTGCTCCCTCTGCGGTTTTTTGCAACGTGACATTCATGGAGGACCAGCCGCTGAATCTATAAGATGTATCAGAAATCGACGCATCATCCCGCACCGGGACAGACTGTCCGTACTTAAACGTGTTTCCGGCGTATATGGGATCCGTATTCAAATCCGCCTGCAGGGGCGTCACCGTGATCCCCCCCGACGGCACATGTCCGTCGTAGACATAGGTCACGCTGTAGGTCTTTCTTGTATAGAAGAATTCCAATTCAAGAGAATCGTCGCCCGCGAGATTGCCGCTGATCGTCAGATCGTTTCCGGCCGGCGCAGCCTTCAGCGTTTTGTCGTTTGCACCCTCAGCAGCCGCGCTTACTCTCGCCGTCACATTGTCTTGCGTCACCTTCTGTTCAAACGTAAGGCCCTCAAAGGTCTTGTCCACGGCGGACACTTCCGTATCCGTCGTGCCGGTGCGCGTGTAATAGTATTCGCTCTGTGAGCGATCGACGATAAAGACCACTTCTCCGCGGCCTTCGACCGTTGCCTTTTTGGCCATCACGCCGTCCGGAAGACTGTTCACATCGATATTCTGATCCAGCGCCTCCACCCAGTGGATTACGGTATACTCCGTATCGTTACGTGCCGTAAAGGAACCTTCCAGCGTCACGGTACGCGCAGGCATCGTAAAGGTTCTTGCACCCGTCCCCGTATCTGTCTCCACGGCGAGATTGCGTGTTGCCCATCCGTTGAAATCATACCCCGCATGCGGTGTCACGATATCATCGGACTGAATCGTGACCGTCTGTCCGTAGGCGTAATACCTTCCTCCGTTCGTATCTCCGGTTGCAGCCTCAAAGCCTCCCGTATCCTGCAGGGTATTGATGTCAGGCGCATCCTTGGGCACCGGCGCCGTATAGACATAATTGACCGGATAACGGTTGCGGCTGTAGACCAGCGCAAGCACGAGCTTGCCATCGCCAGCGATCGTGCCCGTGACCGCGCCCGTGGTATCGTTTACCGTATTGGCGACTCCGGTCAGGGCGTTCGCTGTCGTATTTTCCCCAGCCCCGGCGGTCGCCGTGGGATCGATCGCAAAGCCCGTAAAGTTGTGTGCCACCGCCGTCGCCGTCGTATTGGTGGTTCCGGTATGATAATAGGCATCGAGGAGTTCGTAATACCCGGTGGTGCCCCCGACCGTTGCCGTCGTATATTTATTCCAGGTCTCTCCGTTGTAGGTGACCTGCGCGGACATATCCGGTGTCACGCCGGGCAGCACTTCCCCGTAATGCTTGACGGTATAGACGGTATCGGTATTGGCCGTAAAGCTGCCGGAGAAGGTGACATCGCGCACCGGCATGGTAAAGGTACGGTTTCCTGCCGCGTCCTCGTTGATGACGAGCGTGGATTCCTGACGCTTGTTCCAGCCGTCAAAGCTGTAGCCCGCGGGATAATCCTGATCGCCTTCCTTTGGCGCCGGCGCTACCGTGACCGTCGCGCCCGCCTGGACCGTTGCCGGCGCGGGCAGCTGCGGTACCGTGACGCCTGCGGGCGTCGTCAGATAATAATAGCTGACCGTAAATTCCCGGAGATCATAGAAGGCGCGCAGGACAAGCGACCCGTCGCCCGCCACCGGTCCTCCGAAACGCTCCGCCGTGATATCCTGTGCCATCACATAGCCTTCCGCGGCATAGTCGGCGGCTTTGGAGACGAGATTGACCTGTGCGCCGGTCGTACCGGTCTTATCCTCTTTCGCGGCAAGCGTGTAATAGCGGTAGGTGTCCGTTGACCCGCTGCCGGGGCTGACCGCCGCACGGAAGTAGATCGTATTTCCCGCGGTTGTCTGCTCAAGACCGCTCACCGTCTGACCCGCGGTATCCGTCACCGGCGACCATGTGACGGTATTCTCCGTCAGATGATTCGCGTCCCGCACACTGTCAAAGATTTCTTTATAATGCTCTTCCTGATACGCCGTATCCGTATTGGGCGTAAAGGTGCCCACCAGCTCCACATCGCGTGCGGGCATCGTAAAGGTACCGGTCGTCGTATACCGTGTCGGAAGTCCCGGCGTCGGACTTGCCGGAGTCGTCTGCAGATTGTTGATCACGAGCGTTGAGTCATTGACACGATGCCAGCCGCTAAAGCTGTAGCCGGCCGGTGCCGTGACCTGCGGCGCGCCGTCTGTCCCGTCCCCCAGATCGACCGTATTGCCGGTGAAGAACTCCCTTTTATACGTGCCAAGGGCATCTTCCGTTCCTGTTCCTGTCGCTGTCGCTACGGGGATTGCGCCCTGCGGCACCTCGCCCTCGTATTCGTATTCCACGAAATACTTTTTCGGTATGTAATAGAAGGAGATGACCGTGGTCTGGTTGTCCGCGATGGTTGCGGTAATCGTATGGCCGCTACTATCCGTCAGAGTATTACCCGTATTGTCCGTTGACGCAATTGTCAATCCCCAGTCCAGCGTATAGCCCGGATATTCCGGCGGCGTGATCGTCACGCTCTGTTGCGCGGTGCCCGCGTGCACCGTTTCATGCATATGTCCCTGCGCGGCATGATCCGGCAGTTCAAAATATCTCCCGTCCACTTCCAGATCGTACACAAGCGGATAGGATCGTCCGTCCGTCCGGGAGGTTGCGGTTGTCTGAAAGCTACCCGAAGAGGCATCCACCGTACGTCCGTTGATATCCGCCTGTCTTTTGCCATCCGGGATCTCGATGTAATAGCGCACGCGATATTCCGTACCATTCGTAACCGGCGTAAACGATCCGGTGATCAGCACATCGGAGGCCGGCATCGTGAAATCATTGTACGCGCCGGTGCCGGTATTTTTCACGATCGCCACATTGATGGAGGACCAGCCGTCAAAGACAAAACCGCTTGCGGAAGCATCCGCTCCGACGGCAACCAAAGCGCCGTATTTGACAGCCGCCTGATAGTAAGGAGCAAGGCCGAGCTCTGATACGGTCGGCGACAGATCGCTCGTCGGTACATGCCCGTTATAGGCATAGGTGACCGCATAGGTATTTCTCTTATAGAAGAATTCCAGCGCAAGCGTTTCATCGCCCGCAAGGTTGCCGCTGACGGTTCTTCCTGCGGGAGCATATTCCGTTCCGTTGCGGAGCGCTTCCGCCTGCGTATCCGTACCGTCAAACGTGAATCCCTCAAAGGTCCTGGCCGCGGCGGATACCCGCGTATCCGTCGTGCCGGTGCGCGTATAGGTATAGGCCGTATCCTCATAGAGGATGTAGGTCGTATCGCCTACCACCCGTCGATCTTTATAATCGGAAGGAGACTCCGTGCCGAGCGCCTCCACCCAGTGATTGATCGTATATACCGTATCCGTATCGGGCGTAAAGGAACCGATCAGGATGGCATCCGCGTCCGGCATGACAAACGTGTCTCCCGTGACGTCCGCCGTGACGGACTGCCAGCCGCTGAAGGTATAGCCCGAAGGCACCGTCGAAGGCTCTCCCATCACCCGCACGGTCTCACCGTACCGGTAGCCGTCTCCGCCGTAGCCTGCCTCAGCCAGTGCGGCATTATCCGCGGGAACGGTGCCCTGAGGAACTTTATTTTCATCATCATACCGGTAGATCACGCGGTGCGTCGTGCGCTGATAGACAAGTGCGAGCACCAGCGGATACCGGACATCATCGCCGGAGATGCGGCCCGTGACGCTTGTATTTCCGGTCACGGTATTGGCCTGTCCGGTATGCGTATTGGCGACACGATTCTCTTGCGCCTGCGCCGTCGCCGTCCAGTCGGGCGCATAGCCCGTAAAGCTGTGCATGACGGCCGTCGCGGTATCATCGGTCGTTCCGGTATGCGGATACGCGTCGAGCACCTCGTAATATTTTTCCCCGATCTGTATATACCGGTTGTACGTATACGAATAGGTAAACGGCGTGCCGCCTTCCGTGATCGTAAAGCGGCGCGTCACCGTCTGTGACGGATTCACGGGTGCGGACAGCATCTCACCGTAGTGCTTGACGATATAGACCGTATCCTCGTCCGCGGAAAAAGTGCCATGGAATTCCACGCGCCGTGCGGGCATGGTAAAGGTCGTCTCTCCTGAGCCGGTATCCAGGACGAGCGAGCTGCCGGCCGCCTTGTTCCAGCCGTCAAAGGTATAGCCCTCGGGTACCTTCGGGAGCGGTGCCACCGTCACGGTCTGTCCGAACAGGAAGGATCTGCCCGTCGCGTCCTTTCCGTTCCAGTTGTACTGCGCGCCTTCCTGCGCACTGTTCAGATCGGTCGCGCCTTCCGGCACCACCGCATTGGTATAGTAATAGTAGACCTGATACTCGTTGCGGTCGTAGAAGAGATACAACGCAAGCGAGCCGTCTCCTTTGATGGTGCCGCTTGCGGGAAGGGCCGTTTCGTCATTGAGTGACGTGTTGAGCGCAACGCCCGCAAAGGCGCCCGTAAAGGGCATCGGCTCCGCGGTCACGCTGTCCGCGGTTGTGCCGGTGAGCTCTCTCATGGCGGTCAGGACATACCATGTGCCGCCTTTTTCATAATAGCGCAGGATATCTCCGTCATAGTATCCCGTGCCTCCCGCGACCTGCCGCGCTGTATAGGCGTCCGTCAGCGCCGTGCTGCCCGGCGTCATCTCCACCAGATGATATACGGTATAGGGCGTATCCGTATCGGCCGTGAAATGTCCGATGAGCTCGACGTTGCGGTCCGGCATCGTAAAGGTCCTGCTCCCGCCGCTTCCGGAGATCACGAGCGATGAGCCCGTGACCGTCTCCCATCCGCTAAAGGTATAGCCGGGCGCCGCGGCATCCGGTGCCACGCGCACCTCTTTGCCGTAGTCATACTTCTTTCCGTTTGCGTCGGTGCCGTTCCAGTTGTAGGTGCCTTCCGACCCTGCCGTCCCCGCGTTCAGATCGGTCGCGCCATCGGGCACCGTGCCCTCGTAATGATAGACGACGTTGTAGCTGTCGATCGTATAATAGAGGGTCAGCGTCAGATGTCTTTCGTTCTCGGGATAGATGTAACCGGTCAGCGTGGTGTTATCCGCAAAGCTCTGCTGTTCACTCTCCGTTCCCGTCTGCTGGCTGACGGGATGCGCCGCATTCCAGGCGGCAACCCCCGCCTGTGTCGCTGCCGGATCAAAGGTATATCCCGCAAAGGATTGCGGCACGGCCGTTCCCTGCTCTTTTGCCGTTCCGTATCTGTCATAGGTGTCGAGGATCGTCGTATACCTGGACAGATCCGGAGGATTTGCCGCATCGGCGGAGGAGGATAAGCCCTTATGCACGATCGTAAAGGCGGTGCCGTTTGCGTTGGCACTCCAGCGTCCGTGCAGCGTCACATCCTGCGCCGGCATCGTGAAGGTACCGCCGGAGATATTGGCATTGTCGGTCGTCCAGGAGGAAAACGTATACGGAACCTGCCCCGCGCCATAGGCGTTCCGGTCCAGCGTTGCATCGGCGGCCACGCGCACCACGGTCCCGTAGGGCACGTTTTCCTGATAATAATGCACGCCGTTCGCGTCCGTCGTATTGGCATTGGCGAGCTGTGCCTCGGTAGGCGAAGGATTTTTCGGAATCTCGCCCTCGTAGACATAGGTCACCTTGTAGGTATTGCGCGTATAATACAGCGTCAGCACGAGACTGTTTTGTTCGTTGACCTGCCCGTAGATCGTCGGCTGTCCGGAGGAAGTGATGCCGGTGATGAGTTCGGTATTTCCGCCGGTCGTCGTCTCATCGCTCCATGCCTGCCGCGGAGCAGCGCCCTCCGCGGCGGCTTTGGTCGCTTCCCAGTCAAAGGTCAGTCCCGTATAGCTGTGCGCCACGGCACTGACGACGCTGTGCCAGTCATCCGTGCGCGTATACTCTTCGATGATCTCCGTGCCCGTTCCGCTTACGGCAGGCGCGACATGCTGCACGGTATAGGTATACGGCACGGGCTCCCACTGCGCATAGAGGCGGTTGTAGGCGCCGCCGTCATTGTACGGATCCGACGACTCTCCCACCTTGTCCGCGGAGATGCTGTCACCGGGAGCAAAGGCGGTGCCGCTGCCGTCCGCCTGCGTATTCCATCCGGTCAACCGGTAGCCGATGATGTCTCCCATATGCGCAAAACGCTCCGCCGTGGATACCTCCTGCGCGGTCGGCGTACGCACTTCGTGGTTTTCCAGAAGAGACGTCACGTGATAATCGGTGCCGTTGGCATTGTGCTCCGTATAGGCATCGATTTCCTGATTTCGATCGATGGTAAACGTCTCTTGCTCCGTGTTATAGGCGGTATACGGATCAGGGTAGTTGGGATAGAACGTGATCGAGGTTTTGTGGCGCGTGCTGGAATCATAGACCGCGTAGATGCGGATCGCGTCCACTTCTGCATCCGTACCCTTATGAAACAGGGTGACCAGCTCCGATTCGTCTTCGATCATCACCAGATCCGCCGGCGCGTACAGATCGCTTTCACCATTTGTAACCGTTTGCGAATTGGTGACCATCCGCCAGCCGGTAAAATTATATACGGTATATTCTCCGGTCGACGGATCCTGCACGTTGTAGCTGGTCGGCAGCACATTGTTGTCCGTCTCCGCAAGCAGCGCCATGTGCGCTTTGTAACGGTATTCGCGCACTCTTGCGCCACCCGCGTAGATCGGCAGCGCTCCCGCCCGCGCCAGGATCGCCTCATCCTTTGCGGTCGCCTGCGTCGGGATGAAAGCAAGCGCCTCCTCCCTGGTCCGGAAATAATAGACGTCCACCGCCTCGTCATTTTCCCAGCTGGCATTCAGCTTGATGGTTTCGATGAATTCACGCTGTCCGAAATCCACGCGCGTGCCATTGTAGAGCCAGTCGCGGAAGGTATGCAGGTCGCGCTCCGGCTGCGCGGGAACGAGCTCGGAAGGGATCTTTTGCCCCGCAGTCATGGTGATGACGACCTTGTTGCCGTCTCGGGTGGCGGTTACGCCGGCGATGGTCTTTGGCAGGGCAGCGAGATAGGAATCCAAAAAGTGTCCCGGGCGCTCCGCCGAATTCTCCGGATCCGGATCAAAGGTAACCGTGATCGTCCGCGGCTCCCACAGCGCGTAGAGATCGATGTTGCGGTTGCCCATGGTCGCCGAGGTAAAATCAAACTCAAATTCCGGCGCATAGGAACGGTTGGTATACCATCCCCGGAATTCATAATACGGCTCGAGCCCCTCGGGATGATCGGGATTCTTCACGATGTCATCATTTGCGTGTCCGCTCAGCTCCTGCCCCGTCACGAGACCGGTGATCGTACTGACGGTATTATAATTGTGCAGGATGACCTCGCGCGGTTCGGGGTCGTAATAGAAGTTATATGTATTCGCGGGCGTGGAAGGAGTTTCGGTGCGCACATGCGTATAGCCGACGATCGACTTTGGATTGATGGTGGCGCTCGGAACATCCAGATCCTGGCTGTACTCATTACTCTCCACATATTCACCGGCCGCATTTTTCAGAAAATAATGCACGTGATAGGTGGTCGTTGAGCCGTTGGTCAAAAGCGGCGTAAAGGTCACGGTGGGCGGAGTGGTGCCCGTGGCCGTCGGCGGTACACCCTGATAATTGCTCAAAAGCTCCTTACGCGCATAGAACTGTCTGGTGCTGTAGGAGGTGGTGCCGGTCCTTGAGGTGCCGTAGCCCGCGGCGGACCGCCAGGAATAAAACTGGTCATTCCTAATAAACAGGAACCATACATATGGAAAGGAAAAGCACAATCCAGACGCTGAGATCCGATACGAGCAGGAAACTTACGGAAAATGAAAAACACGTGAAACGGAGGAAAAAGCCATGATGATGACGATTGAGGAAACACGGGAATACATGCGCAAGATGGAACAGATCGGACAATACCGTTTCTATGGGGAGAACATCGACGATATCCCCGACGACCAGGTGGTTGACAGGTATATGACGATGATGAACTATCTGTCGGACGCGCGAACCCACTCTCACTACTAATTCCGCACATCGTAACTTCATAAAGAAAACTATGCAAATCCCCGACGAAGAATTCTAATCGGGGATTTTGCTTTCCGGAAACGATATAACCTAAATCACGTATCAAATGAATGCCGACGCGGTCAATATTGAGATCGAAGATGGCAAGGAAAACGCAACAATCATAAAACGGGCACCCGGAAAAATTAAAACGCACAAGAATGATAAATATTCCTACCTTTGGAGGTGGTGGGGAAATGCCTCTTTTTGTACCATTGTTTTCGAAATGGACGTAAGTCCGATGTGTTTTTCAAATTAGCAAAGGAGAGGAAAATGATAACTGTGAAGAAACGTAGGGGATACAGAATCATCAGTATGTTGTTGTGTTGTTTCATGTTGTTCAACCTGTCATCGCTCACGGCGCATGCGGACCGGGAGGACGGTGCTGAGTGCGAGTATTGCGGTGAGTATTGTTGGGATGACTACCTTTGTGACGGAGGCGATCACTGCGCCTTAGGTAGTTGCGCTGAGGCTCACCATTGTTTGGAGTGTTGCGCGTGCGAATCCGACGGTGATTTTTGCGAGGAATGCAATCTGTGCGAAGACTGCGCAAAGGAAAAAGGATACCACTGCGAGGATTGCGGAGAACACAAAGACGAAGACGAAATGTGCGACGGATGCGGAAAATGCTATGAGTGCGGCGGTGAATGCTCCGAGGGTACCGATCATCAATGCCTTGAGTGCCATTTGGAGCATGATCTGGCATGCCCGGATTGTGGAAAATGCTATGTAGAGGATGAGGATGGTGACAGGTGTGTCGAGTGCAAGAAATGTGCGGAATGCGAGAGTTATTGTGATACGTGTCTGATGTGCGATGACTGCGCAGCGGAATACGGCTTTCATTGTCCGGATTGCGATGAATGCCATATTGTGGATGAAGATCTCTGTCCGATCTGCCACCGGTGCTTTGATTGCGGCGGTCATTGCAACGAGGACTGCGCGGATGTCTGTCTGCAGTGCCATGAGGACAACGGTGTGGCTTGTGGCTGTGGAAACTGTTTTATCCATGATGAGCACATCGAATGTGAAAAGTGCCATCGCTGTGAAGAATGCGGGGACGGACATTGCGACGACTGTAAAATGTGTGTCGACTGCGCCATAGATGAGGGGCTGCATTGCCCGGACTGCGGGGATTGTCTGGAGGACGCAAGCGCGTATTGCGGCACCTGCCTTCATTGCGATGACTGCACGGATCAGATTTGCCCGGATTGCGGAGATACCTGCAGTGAATGCGGAACGGTGTGCCCGGACTGCGGTCTTTGCACGGATTGTGCGGATCTGTGCGAAAGCTGCAACCATTGCGAAAACTGCGCCGACATCTGCCCGTTATGCAAAGACGCCTGCAGCAAATGCAGTGAAGTGTGCGGGAATGACAGCTGCCATACCTGCGAGGCATGTGCGGTGATCTGCGAAGACTGCGAAGAACACTGTGATCACTGTGACAGCGACTTCTGTGACGACTGCAATCTCTGTTCGGATTGCTGTGGTGGCGGACACGACGACACCTGCACGCATGAGCATCTTAACGACAAATTGTCTTCCGACAGAAAGGGGCACTGGGAAACCTGCAAGGACTGCGGTGCAAAGGTAAACAAAGAAGAACACGTTGAAAAGGAAAGCGTCATCAAGGAACCGGATTTGGAGAACAAAACAGAAGGCCTGGCGAAAGTCTCCTGCGAAACCTGCGGACATGATCTGGGCACGAAACCCATTCCGTGTGTGGAGATTCCAACGGACGGAAGCCCGTATATTATTTCGGAGCCGCAGGATTATACGACAAAGGTGAGTGATGTACTATATGAAGGGGTTCCGCGTTATGCGACCTTCAAAGTAAAAGCAGGCGGAAATTATTTAAAATACCAATGGTACGAGATTTATGAAAACGGAACGCCAAAAAAACTTGTGGATGAAAAGGGCGAATACTGGTTTGAAGAATCCGGAAAGTATGACATCAGCGGGGCAACAACAGATACGCTTACTATCATGGTATCTCCAAGCGGATGTGTCGATGACTACAAATACTATTGTGAGGTCAGTAACATTAGGGGAAAAGTAGTAACGCGTAAAGCAGAGCTGAACGCACTTCATGATTTTAGATACTACTGGGATAATGGTGACGGTACGCATACACTGTGTTGCACGGGAGACGGTTGTGATGCAACCAGAGGGAAAGCAAAAGCCCATACATTCGGTGAATGGAAAACCGTAAAGGTGCCGACCGGAACCGAAAAGGGGCTGAAGGAACAAAAATGCGAATTCTGTAACGCAAAAAACAAGGAAGAGATAGCAAATGACGGTTCACCGTATATCCTTACCGAACCACAGGATTATACGGGTAAAGTAAGCACGTCTCATATAGGCGGCGAGGATTATTGGGCAACGCTCAAAGTGGTTGCAGGCGGAGAGGACCTTCAGTACCAGTGGTATTATAATAACTTGGGAGAGTTGGGGGAGTTCAAGATTCTTGAAGAAGAGATTTGTGAGGATGGTTTCGTCTATGCAAAGGGAACAAAGACTTCCGAATTGAAGTATTATGTTCTGACAGATGCCTGTCATTGCCCGTATGAGCTTAAGTGTGAGGTATCTAATACATACGGAAAGGTTGAGACACGAATCGTTCACATCAACGCAGAGCACGTGTTTGGAGAGTATCATGATAATGGAGACGGTACGCACAGTCTGGAGTGTGTGGGTGAAAGCAGCTGTGAAGCAACGAAGGGAAAACCGCTGGCACACCGCTTTGATGAATGGAGTGTAAAAACACCTCCGACCGAAACAAGTGAGGGCGTCAAGGAACACAGATGCATAGACTGCGGTGCGAAGGAAACCGCAAGTATCCCTAAGGGCAGTATTGTCTACATGGTCACGGCAGATAAGTCCTGGATAAAAGGAAGCGGAGAGGATTATGTGCTGACCGTCAAGCGCGCACCGGATGACAGCACCTGCTTTGCACACTTTAAATATGAAGACGGCGGTGTCGAAATCGACGGAAGGGCATTATACAAAAATTCGGAATTCCACGCGAAGTCAGGCAGCACCATCGTATACATAAAAGAAGCTGTTCTGGAAGAGTTATCGGAAGGTGTACATACCATAAAGATTATGTTTGATGACGGTATGGTGACCGATAAACTGGAAGTGAAGTCCGGGAGTGGCGGCGGCACAAGCGGCGGCGGTACAAGCGGCGGCGGTACAACCGGCGGCGGAACGACAACCGGGGGCGGAACGACAACCGGCGGCGGAACGACAACCGGCGGCGGGACAACAACCGGCGGCGGAACGACAACCGGAGGCGGGACGACAACCGGCGGCGGGACGACAACCGGAGGCGGAAGCACAACCGGCGGCGGGACAACGACCGGAGGCGGGACGACCACCGGAGGCGGAACGACTACGACCAATGGCGGAACAACCACCGGCACGACAGACCACTATGTCACGAATAACTATGCGTCCTATACGACGTATACCGCAAATGACACGACAGGCACTTCCGGTACGACAGAAACCAACGGTACCGTTACATCCGGTGCAACGCAGACGAATGGCGGCGAGATGCTCGGTGCATCGCGCGGGGACGAGCCGACGGCACAGGTGCTTGGCGCAACACGCACGGCAGGAGCGACCGGAACAACCGCACCGTTAACCGGTGACAACAACCACGTATGGTTTTACGCGATCGCGATGCTGTTATCGCTGGCGGGTGCAGGTCTGGCATATTACAAAATAAACCTGGAGCGCGAACGCGACAAGCTGCGCAGAAGAGCGCGCAGAGGCAGGCGCAAGCACTGATCAAAGCCCTATCTTACATACCATAATAATATCATTACCACAATCATGAAAGAGACTGTAAGAAACACCGCAGTCTCTTTTTCTTATTCATTCCGTCCGATAATGCGAAAAGGCGTTTTTATAACAATGAGTCTTTTACTGTTGTTTGTTTGAAAGTTGACATTCAATACGAGACAAGCGCCCTGTCACAAAGAACAAACAAAATAACGGCAACAAATTATCGAAATAAAAAACCCTACTTTTGGGGGATGTGCCGGTTATTTATTTATAGTAGACTATGTTAAGAACGCGCTTGATGGATGGCAAGATATGAGATGCGTCAAACATCATCTGATGATCATGAGAGTCCGAAAACAGGGAAAACAAAAGGGAAAAGTGTCCACTTTTATGGGTACAGTTTACATTTTAACTTGACAGACGCAATATGAGGACTACAATGTTGACAGACAGACAGACAGACAGGGTAACGCTGTCTGTCAATACGCATAACGCCAAACCGGAACAAACAGATGCTTCGGGCGGGATCGTCATGGATTTCCCGCCGGATGCATTTGTTTTTTTATAACGAGAAGCGCAAGCTGCCCGAAGGAACAACAAAATCTGTTTTCATAGGAGGTGCAGAATGATGGGATTATTCGGAAAAAAGAAAACGGAGCCATGTCCGGTATGCGGCAGGGAGATGGACAGCGGGATTTTAAGCAACAGCAAGGCGGTTGCGGACGGTATCATTTGTCATGACTGTGAGCTGATGCTTAGAGGCAAGTTTGACGTCGAAACCATCGTGGAGTTTGGTTTCTTTGACATCAACGATGTAAAAGAAAAGCGCCATGATCCGCTCCGCTACATGACGGTTGGCCAGATCAAAAGCCTGATTGAGAAGCTCAGGGAAACACAGGCCAAGGCGGTTGCCGATTTTGGCGGGACGTATCGCTCGTTTTTGACGGCGGATGAAGTGTTTATGATTACTCCGAAGGCGACGGAGGTCGGCTTAAAGCGTGCAAAGGAGATGAAGAACAAGCTGGTGGTACGCGGGTTGGTTCAGTCCGGGTCATTTTGTAAGGGTGATGCTGCCGTGATTGTTCATGACGGGAATGAAATACCGGTCACTGTGTTGGATGTCATCCCCTGTGAAGGCGTCGTGGATTTTAAAACAAGCCTGCAATCCAACATGCACAAAAAGGAAGCGGCCGCTGACACCAATGCGTGGCTGATTTTGGATGTTTCAAGCGGTGTGAAGGATGGCGACCTGATCGCCATCCGCTAAGAAAGGGGTCATGATGGGATTGTTTGGACCAAAAAAAGGAAAGAATTGTCCGGTTTGCGGCGGCGCGTACAAAGGCGGTTTTTTGGATGATTCCGTGAAGGTTGCAGACGGCATGATCTGCGGAGGATGTGCGGAGAAGCTTCGGGAAGAATTCCCCGTAAAGGATAGCGTGGTATACAGCGGCGGACGAAAAAGAGCCGTCGGAAACGATCCGCTTTCAGGCTTTACGGTAGCCTATATCATGGAACGGCTTGCAGATTCGGGAGGTACAAGATGAAACGATTAAGAACGTTTTTTGTTACAATGATTTTTGCGATTGCAGCGTTTACACTTTCCGCCTGCGGCGGCAGTGCGGAGCCGGATGAAAACAGCGGCGTCTATGAGGCTGTCAGCGCAAAGGCGTTTGGTTTGGAGATGGCAATAGACGAACTGTATGAAGGCGGGATGTCGATTGAATTAAAGGACGGCGGCAAGGCAGTCTTTACGCTGGAAGGCAAGGATTACAAAATGAAGTGGTCGCATGACGGGAAAGACTTCCAGGCCAAGGGCGGCGGTGCGGAATTGGAGGGCACGGTGGAAGACGGCGCACTTCTGCTGACCAATCTGATGGGTTCCGGTGTCGATATCCGGTTGGAATGCAAGAGCCTGATGCGGAAGTCGTCAGGGAAAGGCGGAGATTCCGGCGGAGATCAAACAGACGCCGTGGAAGATGCCGGGCAGCCAATACACGGAAGATATGAGGCGATTGCCGTGAATCCCTCAGGAGAGGAAGACGAGATACCGATTCCCGAGGGAGACTACATGACCATCGGGGAAGATGATACGATACAGATGTTTTTTGAAACGGATGACGGTATGCAGCAGAATGACTTCTCGACGGAGATCCGTGATGGAAAGGTCTATTTGAACGGCAATGTCAATGTTGGCGAATTCCGTTCAGACGGAAGCGTCTTTCTAAATATCAATGATGAAATCAATTATATCTATGCGAAGGAAGGCTCCGCGCCCTGGAAGGAATGGCAGGCATATCTGGCAGAGAAATCCGGCGACACGGATGCGGGAGACGCAGGGCTCTTCGGTTATGACTTTGAGACGGCGCTGGAGTATGTCGGCGACTGGCACGGGTTCTGCGTGATGCCGGAGGGAGCGTATTATCTCGGAGAGGATTTTTCCAACGTCAAAATCACGGCCTTTGCGCGCATGGTCATTGATGAGGAGGGCGAACCGCTGGTCTGGTTCCGTCATACGAACGATGACCAGATGAATTTTGAAGGATCGGTTGCCATATTCGATGAAGATGGGTGGATGGTCGCAGGCGGTATTCTGGGAGAAACGGAATGGTACGCGGATGTTGATCCGCCGGATCCGGATACGGGTGTGATCAGATTCCGTGGCGAGACGCAGGACGGGAAAGAGCTGTTCACCATGTATCTGAAGCAATTCGGACAGTTATGGGAAACGGGCGATCTGCCGGTGGATCAGTTTGACAATGATCTCCTTCCTTTGTACAACCAGATTGTCATTTTGCCGGACGGTTGGACCATGAAGGAATTTCTGGCGGACTTTACACGTGATTTCCAGCCGCTGCACCAGGGCACGACCAGAGCGGTGCTGAACAACGAGATCCCGGACAATGATCTTCTGTATCTGTATCAATAGAGAAGAGGTGCGTTATGACGAATGAAGCAGGTAAGAAAGGAGTCGGGATGACCGGATTGATGAAAAGAAGGACTGGGCGGTGATTGTCTATCCCGACAGTCCGACCGGGTTCGCGTACATCTGGGACAACGCGCTGACGAGTAAATGACACAGGCGACAGTTATTCGTATTTCTGTAATGTCAATCTTCTGACGCTGACCGATGACGATTATGTTTTGGTTTACTATAAGAAACGGAGTAAGCAATGATTTGTCCGAAGTGTCATTCGATAAACGCGGAGGGTATGCGGTTTTGCGGAAACTGCGGGACGGCGTTGTCGGTTGCGCCGCCGGTACAGCAGATGCCGCAGCAACCGCAGATGCAGGGTGCGCCGCAGGGGATGTACCGGCAGCCGCAGATGCAGGGCGCACAGCAGGTGTCGTACCAGCATGGACAGATGCAGGGGACCCCGCAGGGGGCGCACCAGCAGCCTCAGACGCAGGGTGCGCCAAGTGGAGCGTTCGGGGGACGGTTCACGCCCGCCGGTAACACTTCGGGTGGATACGGAATGAATGGCAGCGGAAGCGGCTCCGGCGCTAAGAAAAGCTGCAATGGCTTAATCATCGGTTTGGTCGCAGGCGTGGCCACACTCGTTGTCGTAGTTGCCGTGCTTGCGGTTATGCTGCTACGCGGAAGTTCGCAGGGGACGAATGTTTCTAATGACGGAGGCAGCTACGGAACGCGCAATGCCAATACCGGAAAAACGAAACCGGAACAGACGGACACATCGGATTCCGGTCAGTCAGCAACGGATGGGACAGGCGGTAACGGCAAAAGCCTGGCGGCGGATGCCACCTCAAAGGATGTGGCGACGTTTCTTGCCGGAGGAGAGTGGAGTTACCAGGAAAAGACACCGCCCGGACCGCCGGGACCGCGCTTCCGGTTTCATGAAGACGGTACGGTGGATTATTTTGCCCCGTCATTCGAGTATGGGGAAAACGAGGAGCAGCCGGTTACCTGTACCGGGACATTTGATATCGGGTACAGCGATGCCGATGCAGATTTTCCGGATATGCTGACGCTCTCATTTGAAGACATTCCCGACACCGTCAAACCGCGCTATCCGGAAGTGGCAGGTGCGCATCCGGAAGCGGAGGGCGACTATCTGTTTTATCTTGGCTGCGGATCGCCGGAGAGCCCCGATTATCTGATGATTTATCCGGGGGGCAACGATAGCAATACCTTTATGAACGACGCGTTTTTTCGCATTGATTTTTCAGAAGACGGGATGCAGTCTGTTGCCGATCCCGAACACGATTACGGATTTGATGCACCCTGGCTGTATGCCCGGACAACTGACAGCAAAACCGAAACGGAATCAGAAACGGATCTGATCCTTGGCTCGTATTTTTACGCGTTTGTATGGACAACGGGGATGGACAGTGACGGCATGCTTCGCGTGAATCTTTCACACATGGAAGAAGAAGCGGTCAGTCAACCGTTCGAGGGCGCATCGAAGAATAACACCTATGTCACATATTCCTACGAGGGTGCGCCGCAGGTGCATACATACCGGATGCCGTATGAACTACTGCCGGAGAACATTGGATACGGTATTCACTATTCTGCCTCCATTGGTGCCCCGATGGTGATCCTGGCGGATGAAAACGGCGTGATTTCCATGATGGACAATACCCATTTGGAATACATCAATCATCAGATCTGGATGTATCCGGGAATCGGTGCTGCAGGGGCTGCGGAAGAGATCTATGCACCGGTAATCGAAGAGTACCGGAATGCTATATGGGAATATGACAATGATAAAACCTATCAGTATCTTTCAATGGGCATGGTCGAGGTTCTGAATTATTATGACAAAGAGGAAATCCAAAACGGAGCGGGATACATGATCGAGGATTTAAGCGGCGACGGTATCCCGGAGCTTCTGATCGGAGGAACGTTGGAAACGAATATATGGCCGGGGTCAGCGCTTCAGTTGTTTACCGTAAAGGATGGAGAACTTACAGAAGTTTTTCAGAGCCGGAGCCGCAGCAGTTATTCCTGGATGGGCGGAAACCGTTTTTATTACAGCGGATCAAGCGGCGCGTCAAACGTTTCGTTCGGCACGTTCCGGTTGAGCGAAGACGGAACGGAGACGAAATGGGACAGTTTCTATTTTTCGGCGCCTGCGGAAGACGGTGAGCCGATCTTTTATTTCAACACCACCGGGGAATGGGACATGGCATCGTCGGAGCGATTGGACATGGATTTTGAGGAAGTATGGTATTTCACGGAGGTCTGGTCGCAGGAATTGGTGCAGCCGCCGTTGAAGCTGTTTGCAACCTGGTAAGCCGGATTGTTTTGGGTTGAGTACCGACAGGAGGAAGACGGATGATTTGTCCGAAATGTAATGTTATGAACGCAGAAGGCGTGCGGTTTTGCGGAAACTGCGGGAGGGCGTTGTCTGTTGCGCCGCCGCAGCAGCCACCGATGCAGGGAACGTCGCAGGGGATGTATCAGCAGCAACCGTATCAGCAGTCGCAGATGCCGCTCTACGGAAATGGGGCTGGCGGCAAGAAAAGCGGCAAGGGCCTAATCATCGGTCTGGTCGCAGGCGCAGCTATATTGGTTGTCGTGGTTGCCGTGCTTGTGGTTATGCTTCTGCGCGGCGGCGGCACTTCCGGGGAAGGAAATACCGGCGACGGGAAAAGATATAAGGTTTCTTTTGACGGACAAACGGAAGGCCGGTTTGTAGCCGGAGAAGAGGTGAAAGTGACATATCCGCTTGCAACGGACATGGATTACTGGTTTACCAGCGATGACGTGGACTTTAAGGAGGACTATGAAGGCCATGAGGCGGTTCTCACATTCACGATGCCGGCGCACAATGTCACCATCCATGTGGAGGCGCGCAATACAATGTTGCCGCCTGAGCCGAACGGGCTGACCGTGTACGATGATCTTTTGGGAACGTGGTATCCGGAGGGGGATTATTCCGGGGAGTCGCTGACTGTTGAGCGCGACGGCTCGTTTGCCTGGAAACGGTTCTACCCGGATGATGACGAAGGTGTTGTTATCACCGGATATCTCAAATTTGAAGACGGCGAGGCGGACTGGGGCACCCCGGGACTGATCGACGGACCGCGGTTTGAGATGTACGATGATGACGGTAATTTTTTGAATCTGGCGCTTGCTTTGGAAGAAGAAGGCGTCCACGCCGGAAAGCTCGCCATGCTTGACGGCGGAGGCGCACTTCTTTTTACGGAAGATAAGCCCAACGCGGAAACGATGGGCGAGCAAATGTCCGTACGGTATGCGGAGGATTTTGAAAACGAATACGGCAGGGATGAATATGTCTATACATACGAATGGGATGAGACAATCGGGACAATCGTGGTGTTTTTACCGGGCGGGCCGCTTAAGGATGTTTCTTTCCTGAAGCTCGATGATTTCACTTACGAGGATGGCATCTCCCGTTTTTCTGTCCGGGAAGAATACAGCCTGGAGAGGATGGATGAACGGCAGGCTTTATATGTGGAGTTGGTGTTTCCCGGCGACACGCCGCATTTTGGCATCGCTTATACCGATGAAACCGGAACACGACATTATTATGCGCTGGAGGTGAGCGGCATGGACGGAAGTCTTTCTCTTGGCGCGTTTGAACCAAGGTAGGAGGTATCAAAATGGTTTGTCCGAATTGTAATGCAGAGAACAAAGAAGGCACAAGGTTTTGTGAGTATTGCGGGACGGCGATACAGTATCAGCAATCTCCGGTGCAACTGCAGCAGACGCAGTATCAGCAGCCTTCGGTGCAACCGCAGCAAATGCAGTATCAGCAATCTCCGGCGCAGCCGCAGCAGACACAGTATCAGCAGCCTCCGATGCATCCACCCCATGGCAACAGATCCCGTTCACGGACCCGCGCTGCGCATCCCGCGGGAAGACCGGCGGAGGGGCAAAAGATCAGCAAAAAAACCAGGGTCATACTCATTATCGCGGGTTTGGTTATCCTTGGTTTCGGAATGGCGATATCGGATGCAAACAAATCCGAAAGGGTTGAAAACATCGCGGATCAGTTGGTGGAAACGACAGTGGTTTCACCGGAGAATGAAGGCAAGCTGATTATCCTGTCCGGAATACCGCAGCTGGTGGAAGATGCGGATGTCGTTGACGCATATGCAGGTCTGCGGGCAAAAGACGTGGTGCGTTACAGCCGATTGCCCGAACAGAAGGTCTACGCGGTCGTAGAAGAGGAAGTAGTGGTTGATGAGGGGGAAAAACCGTTGGACACATCCGACGATATAACGAAAATACAGGAGGTTGTCAGAGCGGTATGGGGCAGTGCAAATTATCAGCATGAGGATGTAGATTTGCTCGGCGAAACCTTCGAAAACCCGCCGAAAGCAGAACTGGACGAATTGTATGTGTCACATGATTATTATATCGGTGATTTTAAGATCGAGCCGCTTGATGTTTACAAACAAGTCGAAACCGAACGCTTCGGGTTTTCAGAGGCGGAGCTTTCAGATTTGCGTGACAGATATATGCGGGATACCGGAATCAACCTGGAGATTGTAAAAGACGGGATTGATGGCGACTTCATGCTGGTCTCCGGGGACAAGATCGGTGACATACGGGTGAAGGTTTATTATGACAAGATGAAGAAAACCTGTCCCGTGACCATTGTCGGACGTCAGCGCGGGGACAGGATTGTGCTGGAGGAAGATGATATTGTTGACGAACACGAGCAGGTTCGTGAGGGGAAGATGACCGGAAAGGAATTCCTGTCCGCTATCAGTGGAGAGGATAAGACATCCAGAGTGATTGGCACCGTGTTTTCGGCCGCCGGGGCGGTTATCCTTGTTCTATCCTTTGTATTGGGAAGAGGACGCAAGGTCAAGAAGCGAGACGTATTTGCGGGATGAGCCAAAAGGGACGGTTCATGTAAGATAAACCATTGCTTTTGGTCTATAAAGTATATGTTGAACCGGAGGGGTATCATGAAAAAACCAAAACACAAGATTCTGTATGGTGCGGGAATGTTGGCGATGGCACTGTCATTGACGGCGTGTGACAGGATGGAGCAAACTACGGGTGTCTATGGACCGCCGAGGGAAATGAACGAGGATGTCTACGGACCGCCGCAGGACACGACAGAGGAACAGCCGGACCCGGACGACAACGCCACGTCTAAGGAAAAACCGGATGCGGGAAACAGTCAAACGTCCGGGGAATAAAGATGATTACGAAAGAAGAATTGCACGCGTTAAAAAAGACGCAGTTAAAGAGGCATGCGGAAAACCGCAGGGCACTGCTACAGTCGCCGCATCTGGATACGCTCTTTTTAGAGCTGACATTGCGCTGTAACGAACGCTGCGTACACTGCGGATCGTCCTGTGAGGTACAGACGCTGTCGCCGGAGCTTTCGGCGGATGATTTCAAGCGTCTGTTGAATAAAGTGCGGGAAGATTTCGCGGACGATCTTCCACGGATTGCGGTGACCGGCGGCGAACCGCTTTTGCGGGAAGACTTCTTTGAAATCATGGCGTATGCCAAATCGCTCGGATTCCGCTGGGGCATGACGTCCAACGGAACATTGATCACAAAAGAGGTGGCGCGGAAGTTACGGGAAACCGGGATGAGAACCGTGTCGATTTCGATTGACGGTCTGCCGGGCACGCATGAAGCGTTCCGCAGGACGCCGGGCTCGTTTGAACGCTCCATGCGCGGGGTACAAAACCTGATTGATGAGAACTGCTTTCCCGCCATACAGGTCACAACGGTTGTCCACAAACAAAACATCGATGAACTGGACGCGATGTATGACATCTTCAAGGATGTGGATATCGATTCCTGGCGCGTGATTAACTTAGAGCCGATCGGCAGGGCGCTGGAGCATCCGGAGCTGATGCTGAAAAAAGAAGACTACCGGCGGCTGTTTGAATTTATTCGCGTAAAGCGGCGGGCGAATATCCCCGTGTTGTATGGGTGCAGCCACTTCCTTGGATTGGAATATGAGTGTGAGGTGCGCGAGTTTTACTTTATCTGCAACGCCGGAGTCTATACCGCGTCGGTACGCGCAAACGGCGACATCGGCGCGTGTCTTGATATTGAGCGCCGGCCGGAGACAACCTTCGGCAACATCCTGACGGATGACTTTACCCGCGTCTGGAAGGAGGAATTCAGGATATTCCGGGAAGATTTTTCGAAGCGAAACGGAACCTGCCGCGCTTGTGAATGGGAAGGCTTTTGCCATGGCGGCGCCTGTCACAGCTGGGATTACGACAAACAGAAGCAGCGTGTATGTTTCCGGGATGTTTTGTTTTAAACCAAAGGGGGACGGATAACGCGTTATGATAATGAGGAACGACAGGAGATAACAGGATGCAGGGAAACAAAGGACTGATTATCGGACTTGTGACGGGAATTGCGGTGCTGCTGATTGTAGCAGTGGTACTGACGGTTTTGCTTGTGCGCAGAGGCGGACTATCCGGCGGCGGTGGTGATTCCGGCAAAGGAGAAACAGATGCCCCGGTACAGGCTGAAGTGTTGTTTGTGGTTGGTGAGGACATTGCGCTGTCGGATGTCACCGGCTTTGAATACTTGTTTTCGTTTTCAGGCGGCATGGCGGATTACCACGGTGAAGCCTGGTCGTTCCGGCTGGAAGACGGAACACCGATGTTTCGTTACAGGGAGGGCAACGGCTCTGAAGTAGAAAGAGAGATCGGAACCGAGGTGGAACGGACGCTGACAGAGGAAGAATGGGAGACGTTTCTTTCCTGTGTGGACGGCGGCAACATACTGGATCAGGACGCGGCATACAGCCACACGGAGTCTGCGCCGCCGGGTGTCATGGACGGCGGCGGCGGATATCGTTCCATATGCAGTCTGACCTGGGACGGACAGAGAAAGCGGGCGCAGGATAAACGGTTCGAATATGCTTCCGACAGACAGGCGGAGGAACTGAGACAGCTGGTGTCTAAGCTGCAGGAGAAAACAGAGGATGAAACCGAATCCGGGCAGCGGGATTCAAAACAGATCGCGGTCGGCGGCTATTTTGAGTATTCCGTCCGCCTGCCAGAACAGTGGGAGAACCGGATTATTTGGGAGACAGAACCGGCGTATGACGATGGGGGAGAGACACTGGATACAATGCTGACGCTTTATCTGAAGTCGGAGAAAGAACTGAAAAACAACGCGGGCGGGATGCTATGCAGACTGGCAATCAGGCTTAACCCGACAGCCCTGCCCACGCGTTATGAGATTGCCGGCACGCTTTTGATGGACGGTTATTCGGTCTATCATCTGACCGCTGAGATTCCCGGCGGGGTGCAGTTTTCGACGTCTGAAACTGCCGCAGAAGCGGAGCGGTTCTACGACGATATGGAAGAGCTGTATGATTCTGTCCGCTTCGGGTATGCAGCAACCTGGCATTATAAACCCGCTGAAACAGGTCACAGGCAGGAGGCGCTGTATTTTAATACACGATATGGGTATCTGTGGGCATACAGTTGTCAGGCCGATGAAACGGAACTTGCGGCGCGCGGGCTTTCCGCCTGCTATCTGGATGCGGGATATCCGGACGGCGATGAGCGGATGAGATTCGCGCTGCATGATCTGAACGGTGACGGAACGAACGAAATGCTGGTGATGCTGGATGAGGAAGTGCGTGCAATCCATACGATCGGTGAGGACGGAGCAGTGGTGTTGACATATTCCTGTCCCGCCGGATCGGAAATGACGGTGATGGCGGATGAAACAATCCGGGTAACATCCCCGGTGGACGGTGACAGCAGGACATACCGCTTGACAGCAGATCCGTATGGTCTTGTTGACGCAGGGACATCGCAAACGGATAAACCGCTTGTATTGCAATCGCGTCCGATGTCACCGCATGCGGAATAATCCGGTATATCCGGATTGGATCAGGAAGTTTCATTTCCGGCTTCTTTATAAAGAAAGGCTGACAGGATGTATAAAAAAAGGGGATTAACAATCAGACTTGTGGCAGGCATTGTGCTGGTTGCCGCCCTGCTTTCCGGGTGTACCGGGACCGGAAACGGGGGGCGTGGAAACGGCGGAGGCGGCGAAAGTACGGAATCCTCCGGCGGGGGGAACGATGCAGGAAATAAGAAAAAGCGGGACCGGTACGGTGAGCTTGAGGCTATCCATTATTCACCCGGCTATGGCGATATGGACGGCGAATACCACAGCGAAACCGTCAGACGGGATGAGAATGGTGATGTTGTTTATGTGATTAAGGATCGGGAAAGCTTTAATGAGCCTGCAGTAACCAGAACCTATGACATGCCGGAAGATGCGCTGACAAGACTGGAGGATATCATTCGGGAATACGATCTTACGGATCTGGAAAACCGGAGGAAGAGCGAGCGGCTTGTTACAGACTACAGCCCTTGGTCATATCAGTTTGTTTTCGAAAAGGACAACGTCCGTTTAACTGAGTTTCGCCGCTATAAAAAGAAAGACCTGGAACATTTGAAGGAACTGATGGATACAGCCCATGCCATGCGAGGCGAACTGATTTCGACAGAGAAGGAGGGAGATGATGAGGTCAGTGCCCCGGATACGGAACAGATTTTAAAAGCGTATGCGGATATCCTGCGGGAAACGGCGGGCATGGAAGACATTAGTGAGGAGGCATCCTTTGCCATGGGCTATATAGATGACGATGATATACCGGAGCTTCTGGTTGCAGAGAATTCGGGTCAAGCTGACGGCATTCACGTGTATGCCTTCAAAGATGGCAGTGTGATTGATTGCGGTTATTTTGGCCATTACGGCGGCTTTATGCGTTATCTGCCGCGGGAGGGGCTGATCAGCACGTATTATATGTGGATGGGCGTGGAGGTTGAAAGCTACGCCACATTAAAGAACGGGGAGGTCGAATGGACTCGGAGCATTGCGCGACAGGAAGTGTATTATCCGGAAAACGACAGCTACGATTATACATACACAATTGATAAAGAGGAGGTCACACTGGAAGCATACGAGCGTGCGCTGGATGCCTATGCGGATCGTCTGGATGATTTTGTATTTCCTGAAATAAGCAGGATGATGCCTTTGGGGAAAGCCGCGGATTATCAGGAAGCGCTGCGTCCGTTTCTGGAGGTGGACTATCTGTACCGTCTTCTTGCGGGAGACGATGAGGCCGGCGGGACGCAGGATGAAGAAGACATTGCCGAACAAAACTTCCGATACTCACACGGCGGCTATTCCAGAGAGGAATTCATTGCGTATGTATACGGTACCATGTGGGCCAAGAACGGCGATGAAAACAGCGCGATAGTGGATCTGTGGGAAGACGGTACCTTTATTGCCGTGGAAGGTATGGGCGGCGTTGTGGAGGCAATCGGAACCTATGAATTCCGGGCGGATCTGTATGGACCGCATCGCCCCTTCCTGTTTACTATGTATCGTGAGGATGGCAGCGTGTTTACCGAATTTGAGCTGGTTTACAGCCACAATCTGGAAGGTGAGATTGTTCTGTTTTTCGGAGATAACATATACCGGCGGATTTATTGATCTTTCACCATTGTTTTGGTCTAAGAAAAGGGAGGGACAACGATGGCAGTTTGTATCAAATGCGGTGCACAGATTGCGGACGGATCGGCGTTTTGCAGCAACTGCGGGACACGGCAAAATATGCAGCAACAATATCAGCAGGCACCGCAGATGCAGCCACAGTGGATGCAGTCGCCGCCAACACAGGATGCGCTGCAGGAGATGTATCAACAGCAATCGATGCAGGGTGCGCCAAGAGAAGCGTCCGGGGGACGGTACACGCCCACCGGCTACATATCGGGTGGATACGGCATGAACAGTGGCGGAAATGACGGTAAGAAGAGCGGCAAGGGACTTGTCATCGCTTTGATTGCCGGCATCGTGGTGCTCATCGCGGTGATCGCCGTGCTTGGGTTCATGCTGCTGCGCGGCAAGCCGGGCGGAGGCGAAGGGAATACCAGCAATACAAAGGTGACGCGTGAAGCGTCCACGGAAGCGACAACCAAAAACACAACCGGAACAACATCGGATGACGGGGCTACAGATCAGTCTGTTGCGGAAGTATCGAAAGAAGATATTGCCGCAATGGCCGGCTATTACGAATCCCGGGAGATGCCGTGGGTGATTTTTATCAATGCAGACGGTTCGTATCAGTCCCGTACGCTGAGAACGAATCTTGAGGAGAGCGGAACCTGGGAGGCGGTATATGCGGATCGTGGTGACGGCGAGATGGTTAAAATGGTGTATCTGTATCAGGATGACACGGACGAGGATGACAATACGCCCCTGATCTGGATCGAAGAAGAGCATGGCTTTATCATCGGCCCCTGGGAAGGGAAAAACGGAATATACCAGCATCTTGATCCGAAGCCTTATCCCAAAGCAACAGACGGGGATTTGAAAGCGGATGCAGAGGAAGGCCTGTACCGTCCGGTCCTGCAGGAAACATATGAAATTGTCCGGAACGGTTGGGATGAAAATGCGGACTATTCTTACCTGTCGTCAGGGCTGATGGAGAGCCTGATGTATCCGGAAAACAGAAACCTCATGGAAAGTGTGGGATACCTGATAGAGGATATCAGCGGCGACGGTATTCCGGAACTTCTGATCGGTGAAACGGCTGATTATGAATATGATAATGAGGGCGAAAAAAGTTTTATCTTCAAAGCCTATACCTGCAGGGACGGCAAATTGGTTGAGATTTTTGAAGGATGGGGACGCAGCAGCTATCAGTGGATGAGTGCTAACAGCTTCTTCCATTACGGTTCGGGCGGTGCGTCGAACAGCCTGTTTGCAAGGGCACATCTTAGTAAAGACGGTACGGAACTGATCTGGGATGAAGTCTATCTGACAGATGAAGTGTTTCCGGACGGACTGGGGATCTTCTATAATACGACAGGCTCCTCAGATTCAGCAGATTCCGAAAAACTGGACATCACACAGAATGAGTTTTGGGAAATTATGCATGGTATGGAGGATGCGTGTAAAATCATCCCGTTTACACCGATCGGGGAGTTTGAACCGTGATGCAGGTTGATGCCTTGAGAGCATTACATGCTGTCAGACCGCGATAAGATATTCTTGGTGGGGCGGCCATGATATAAGAGGAGGCGCAATGAAACAGGGTATGATCGCATTCAGGCGCATTTGCCTGCCTATGGCGGGTGTCATGCTCCTGACCGCATGTGGTGGACATTTAGAAATCGACGACGGTGCCGGACGCCGTCCGCCGGAGACGTTTACGGAACAGGCCGGCGCATATGAGAAAGAGATGGAAGAAATCATGTCCCGGACAGGTCCCGTCCTGCCGGAAGAAATCAGCAGGATGGCGGAGGATTTGTTTGACGGGATCAATGCGGAGCGGAAGAAAAGCAGACGCGAGGAGCTGGCCTGTTCAACGAACCTTTCGGATTTTGGCAGGGTAAGAATCAGAGAGATCATCAGATCTTTCTCACACACCAGACCAAATGGGGAACCCTTCTGGGGCGTGGAATATGAGGGCAGCGTCCGGGTTCTGGGAGAAATCTTTTTCAGAACAAACGGTGCTTCCAAAAACGTCACTCAGACATTCATGAAATCAGAAGCACACAGAGAGCTAATTCTGGATTCTGCTTTTCATACCATTGGAATCTGCGTGGAAAAAAAGAGTCATGGTGAATACCAATTTGTGATTCTGTTCGGAGGGAACGAAAATGACTAAGCTGACGGACATCTATTGCCCGAACTGCGGCGCACCCGCAAACTTTAATATCATGACACAGCAGTACCAGTGCGGCTATTGCGACGGAGCCGTGACCATTGCCCATGCCAGGGAACTGAAGCAGGGCTTTCGGAAGATGCGCAGCGAACATCTGCAAAACAGCGTGAGACAGTACAGATTGTCCAGGGCATCCTGCAGCGGATGCGGCGCGGAGCTCGTGTTTGAGGAAGGGGAAGCGCTGTCAAATTGTGCGTTTTGCGGCAGAAGCCTGGTCCGGCAGGACTATCTGAATACAAAGAATATGCCGGAGAGCGTGATACCCTTCCGTATTACGGAAGACGAAGCGCGTGCGCGTCTCCTGGAATGGTGTCATAAAAACAGAAGGAAACAGGAGGCAAAGCACCTGGAGGCGCTGATTCCGAAGCTGAAGGGATTTTATTTGCCGTATGAGCTGGTGTGCGGACCGGTGCACATGCGCGTAAGACGTATGTCAGGCTCGAGACCGTATACCTGCGAGGGCTTTCTGCATGACGCCTTCGTAAACCGCTCTTCCCAGCTGGATAACCTGTTGCTGGACGGCATGGAACCGTTTGACGTCTCGGCGATGGTGGCATTTGATTTTGCCTATGTGGCGGGACACCGCGTCAAAACGCCGGATATGGCAGACAAAAACCTCGAAGCGCGTGTCGGCGCGGAAGCGGCCGAAACGTATCTGCCTGCGGTCAGAAGGGTGCTGCAATCGAAAGCGGTGAATGTCAATGCGGATGTATCTTCTGCCATGCGTTATCCGGTTTTGCTGCCGGTTTACTTTATCAATGAAGGAAACGTCTGCGCCGCCGTCAACGGACAGACCGGTAAGGTGAGTGTCCGCGCGGAAAAGGACTCCCACTATATTTTTCTCCCGTGGTGGCTCAAGGCAATCCTGGGAACAGTCGCTGTCACGCTCACGGTTCTTGGCGTCATGGTTTTGTTTGGTATGGACTTTGCGTCGGCCGCGATGATCTGCGGGATGCTGGGATTTACGCTGCTTGTGATCCTCCTTTGCCTGTTCAGCGATACCGTGCGCAACAAATTTGCCGTTGTGTCCGGCAGAAAGGTTTTCACATCGGGCGACAGAACCTTCAGACGGGAGGGCGGCGTGCTGGTTCTGGACGAGTCGATTCTGGAACGGAAGGTGGACACGCCGGTCTTTCTGGAGCAGCTGGACGGTGTGATGCGTCCGGTTGTCTATCGCTTTACACCGTTGCTGCGTATGATAGAAACACTTGCCGTGGCGCTGGTGGCGCTCTTTTTCCCCGTGATCCTCGCGCTGCTGATCAACGGCTTTGATTTTGAACGGCTGGATCTTGGTGGCTCTGCGGTCTGGTTCTGTATTGCGGTTCCGATTGTGCCGGTATATCTGATCAAAGGGATCACGGAGCTGTACGACAACCCGTGGGTATATCTGATTGACGCGTACGGGAGGGAAAAACGTTATAAGCAAAGGAAAAAGATCGTTTTGCCGCCGAAGCGCTCCATTTTGAAGACGATCCTTGTCCTTTTGTTCAAACCGCCACTTAGTTTTGCCGTGTGGTTCGGTATCTTCAGTATGATCGCGATGGTGTATCTGACAGCGTTCGGTTCTTAGATCAGATGTTTTGGAGAAAAAACGGCCGGGCATGGAAACCCGTCCGTTCGCGGCAGAGGTCCGGTCATTTCGAAAAGACACTTGTCCAAAATAACAAATAGGTTTTTAAGCGTGCAGTCGTCTGGAGAAGTCCTGTTCGGATTCTCCAATTTGAGCCGCAGCCTGAGCGATGGTTAAGAGCCCTTCTGAGACGAGATTGATCATTGCCTCAATACGACCCTCTGTACGACCTTCATTTCGTTCTTCAATCATGATTTTTTCTAATTCGGCTGTCATCTCCTGCCTCCCTTCTTCGGTGAGCTTGAAGTGTTTCTTGATTTCTGAAGTTCTCGGAAATCTGTCATCATAGGCCGCGTCTTCTGTAAAGACATTCATTAGTGCGGCCACATCGGTACCGTCCTTTACGGCAGCGTTTACATATACCTCTTCGAATCCGTTATAGACCACGTTGCCGAGTCCGCGAACAACCCGGTCAATATAGTATATGCTTCTTCCAAGATCGAACGGATCAAATCCGGAAATGTAAACAAATACAACATCCTCCACATCCTTAAACGGCGTGTTCGGATCTGTCAGGCGAGAGATAAGCAAGCCACTTTCAAAGCGAACCCGTCGTTGCGGATCGGGCTCCGTATTCTTTTGGACTTCA